>JAYWAL010000001.1:0-2994 GCA_043782485.1 Acidobacteriaceae bacterium
GCGGAACCTGCTGACCACTGGAGTCGGTCACTTTCAGCATCAGTCCCGTACTGATAGCCTTACGATTCATGTAGAGTGACTGTTCTGCTTTGCTCTTCAGCCGAATGATAACTGGAACCCCAGTGCCACGTTCCTTCGTCTCCACTGGCCGCAGAGCGAGCGAAAGTGCCTCCTCCGCCCGCTTTTTCCAGTCCTGCTCAGGGGCGGCTTGGGCGAAAGAGGGCTTCCTAGGCGGTGGATTGCGCCCGAATTCGACATCATCCGGGGTCGGTATCTCCTTCTCGCTGGCAGCGATAGCCGCCTGAATTTCCGCAACCAGCTCCGGCTTCGGCGGGTTTTGCTTATCCAGCAATGCGTGTTGAAGGGCTTGGGACAAGTCGTTCCGGGACATGAGAAAAAAGCCTACTCTGATTCCGTCCTTATTAGTTGAGCCAAACACGTCAATCCCCCCAGACTCCCTGGCTTCTTTTAGCCTACGCTGAAAAGAGGCATAACGTTCATCTAAAGTCGGGATATAAGATCGGGCGAAATGCTCCTCGATTTGACCCGCCTTGTCGGCCTGAGGCGCAGGCTGACCTGAAACGTCTGCAGGCACGCCAATGGTCACCATTATAAGAATAGCGATTAACCTCATGATCGTTTTCATGGCAATATGGAATTTTGCGATTATAGACATGACTCAGCAAAAAATTTTCACCCTTGGTTCACCATGCTGGCTTGGCAGGGGCTTCGCTAGATGCGGTTCCGTCTTTTGAGGTGAAGGCACCTCCGGCCGGCAGCGGCTGATTTGGTGGCGGGGGAGCAGGCGCCCATGCGCCATTGATTTCCCATGAGGCTTTTCCAATCGTCTCAAATTTTTCGCATTCCTTGCATTTCACCTGTAGATAGACGTTTGCCTTGGCTTGAATGCTCATAAGTTGTATAAATGGTTGGGTAGCATTTGTGTGTGGGCCAATTAGATCCGAAGTTGCAAAGAATAAGAGCTGGCTTTGTGGCACCCATATTGGCTTGCTCACATCGGTGACAGTCTCTTCTTTGTTTGTGATTAAGTTATCCGTCGGCTGTCCGGTAAGCAAGATTACCTGCGAGCCGAAAACCCATTGATGTATACGGTAGTCAAATGGACACACGTTTAGATTAGGGACGGCGGGGATGACTTTGAACACAGCCTGTGTCAGAATACCTTTTTCCTCACCCTGCGCGCCGCTGATAACAGTGAGGAGCAATGAGCGTGGACGGATGGGATCGAGGATACTGTCCACTATTCCATTTTGCATTTTAAGCTCTACGAACGTGGCCATCATCACATAAGCCTTTCCTTGTTGATCCGGGCGGTCTGTTGCCGTTGCTGTAAAATCCAGCGCGGTTCCACGGTCGGTTTCTTGGGTGTGGTATTCCAGAGTTGCAGCTCCTTTCCCACTGGCATACGTGTCGTTGGGTCCGTAGATTTCGACGGTGGCTTTGTCAGCACCCTCCCCTGTTGCCTTCGCCGATGCGGTAATCAGCTTTTGTTGGCCGGAGCACGGACAAACCCGATCGGGCGTGATCTTGAGTTCGAGGTCTTTTATCCCAGGGCTTCCGGAGTCGCTGGGTGGTGATGATGCACCAGCGGCGGTTCGGATGCTGGATTCGCTGATCCAGTTCTCGCTGGAAAGCGGATTGAGCTTCTTCTGCTTTTGGGTGGCACTGCTTTTTCTTGTGGTGGAGTTTTTCCTCATAGCTTGTTCACTTTCCTGTTTGTTTTGGTCGTAATTTGTTTCCGCGCCGACTTTTTCGAGCCATTGAGCTTCGCCGCCGGAACGCCGGGGTCTGGTGCAGTTTTGCCACGAGTATTTGCCGCGTCCCCGACTGCCTTCCTCCCGTTCCGCGGATGCTTGTCCGTGTCCCTGATGGCAGGTGGATTGATTCTCCGGCGTCCCGCTTCATCCAGAACTGCCTCCGGGATGCTCCGCTCCGACTTCGGCACATCCCCGACTGTCTTCCGGCCATTCTTCGGGCGTGGAGTGGCGTCTCCGTTCCGCTTCCGACTATTTCGGTGGCTCTTGGGCATATCCTGAACCGGCTCCCCATTGTTCGGCTGGCATTTGGGCACGTCCCCAACTGCCTCCCGTCCGTTCCGTTTGCTCGTCTCGACGTGGAATACCGCCGCTTTTCCAGCGCTTTTGCCGTTCCTGTCTTCCTGCCTTCCTAATTCGCCGTTTTGCGCGCTTTTCTTCCGGGCGCGGATTGGGCGTAGGGTCATCTTGCATCGTTCAAAGGCCACCCATGCGCCTTTCCAGCTACCACCCCGGATGGGATGAGCGCGGAAGGTGAGGCCGTTCTCACCGAAGACTTCGAGTTGCACGGTTGGAGGAGCGCGTCGCTCCGCGCGCGCTTCGGGCGGCTCCACGGTTCCCGGCCCGTTCTTGCCCCCGCCAACGCGCGCGGAGCGGCGCGTTCCACCTTTTACCAGCCGGAGATCCCACCAGCGTTCGCAGCCTGCCGTACCTGTGCCGATGGTGCCGTCGGGCCGGAAATCCAGCGTCCGGGTGCCGAGGCCCGCCCGCGCATATTCGAGTGGCGCTCGGCATAGCTTGGCGGCGAGGGTGCGCAGGGGCTTCGAGGCGTTGGACGGCTCCCATTTTCGCACCCAGGGTGGCAGGCCGGGCGTCCATTGCGCGCGCAGTTCGGCGACGAAGGCGAGGCATTCGTCTTCCAGCCGGAAGCCGGGGATGTGCCGGTTGTTTTCCAGCGTCCATTTGCCGAAGTTCCGGTGCTGGAAGAGCAGCTTCCCGGAAAAATCATGCTGGAGCATCGTCCCCTCCAGCGGGCGGACGGGGTGCGGCGGCATCGCATAGCGCTGGCCGAGCTTTGCCCAGGCGAGGAAGAAGGTGTCCTTGTCCCCATGCAGGAGGCGGTACCACCAGTCGCTGTGCTCGTTCAGGTGCATGGCCACGGAGAGCGCCCGCCAGCAGCGCGCCTTGTCCACGAGGATCTGCCCGCTCTCAAATTGCC
>JAYWAL010000002.1:0-2981 GCA_043782485.1 Acidobacteriaceae bacterium
GCCACTTTAGGCACAGGACGGTGCCCCTGCGATTCGGGCTTCCTGCGGTCAACCGCGCTCAGCTACATAGACGAAACGCGAGAGTCTGTTCTCACCCGCGGTGCGCGCCGTGACCTCAAGAAAGTCCTGCTGCTCTTCAAACCCCGCGCCGCCCTCGATCTCACGCACCGCAGCGCTTCTCGACTCACGCGCCGCCCGTCTCCGCTCAGCGATTTTCGCCATGTTACCCGTGCAATTTTCGCTTCTCAGCAGCTTCAGTCCGCATTGCGCCAGCAGCTTTTCGTCATAACCCAGCGGCACGAAAAGATAAAGACTGGTCGAGCTGCGGATCGCGATTTCCGCGTTGGTCAGCGGTCCCGTTACCGTAATCGGGTCGGTGAACAACATCCGCCCGCCCGGTTTCAGCAGGCGCGCCCAATCTTGCAGCGCCCCTAACCTGTCGGGAAAATGGTTGATCGCGTCAATGCAGGTGATGGCGTCAAAGGTGTCATCGGGAAAAGGAAGGCTCTGCGTCGCGTCCACGACGAGGAATTCCGCCAACTCACCGAAACCCTTTTGGCTGGCAAGGGACTTTGCCGTGACGATCCCCTGTTGATGCACATCAACTCCCACAACTCTGCAACCGGAGACCGCCGCCGCGCGCAGCGCCGGTCCACCCGCGCCACACGCGACATCCAGCAAGATCTTCCCGACGGACAGGCCTAACCAACTTAGGAATTTGTCCTGCTCGTCCGCCGTCAGCCAACTGTTCTGCCCAATATCCTCGCCAAATGCCTCGCGGCGAATCTGCGCGTACACATCGGCCTGAAAATTCCCGTAGTTAGCGTCGTATTGCGGCTTCCGAGGAGAATTCGCGTCTCCAGCCTCTCGGACCATATAACCTCCTCGATTCAGTCCAGCTAGACACTGTAAAGGAACCGGGCTGCTAAACTAAGCTTCAACCCGCCGTTCACTCTTCGCGATTGCCCGGAGCACCCACCGAAATGTCCGAACCTACCCCACACACTCGCCTCATCCGCGAGCACGAACGCGGCGTTTACGACCGCGAAGCCGTCTACAAAATCCTCGACGCCGGCTTCATTTGCCACGTCGGCTTCGTGCAAAACGGCCAACCCTTCGTCATCCCCACCGGCTACGGACGCAACAGCGACACGCTCTACATCCACGGTTCCGCCGCCAGCCGCATGTTGAAGGAAGTGAATCAGGGCATCCCCGTGTGCGTCACGGTTACATTGCTGGATGGTTTAGTCCTAGCCCGTTCCATTTTCAATCACTCCATGAACTACCGCTCGGTGGTAATCCTGGGTCAGGCCAAAATCATCGACGACCCCGCCGAAAAGCTGGAGGCCCTCCGTCTACTTTCCGAACACATCATCCCAGGCCGATGGGCAGACTCGCGCTTCCCCAACGAACGCGAACTCAAAGCCACCACCATCCTGAAGCTTCCCATCCAAGAATTCTCCGCCAAAGTCCGCCAGGGGCCAGTAGTCGACGACGCGGAAGACATGTCGTATCCCACCTGGGCCGGAATCCTGCCGCTCCCGGTCGTCCCCGGCGCGCCGATTCCAGACGAGAAACTAGACGCGGGCATCCCAGTCCCCGCGTACGTCAAGGGCTATGTAAGAAAATAAAAAACCTTGTCATTCCGACCAACGGGAGGAATCTGCTCTTGTTCTAGAAACTGCTCAAGCCAGAGCTCCGGCAAAAACCGCAGGGCCAAAAACGCCGGTGCTACAAAGCATCCTGGTGGGAGTCTGATCGAGTCCTTAGCGAAACAACCGGCGCCACAAGAACTACCCTGCGGGGCTAAAGCAGAATTCCCCTAGTGTTTCGCCGTCAACTCCGACAGCTTGCGCAGCTTGACGGAGGGGTCATTCGAAACATCCTGCCGCAACCAAGCCAGATGCCCGGCCCCGTAGATCACCAGAATTTTTTCCTTTGGCGAGTCAATCAACCGGACGATGTTCTGATAAATCCGGATGTTCCGCTGATACCAAGTTGCCAGCAGGTCCGCGCCCGCTGAGTCATCGGGGTCTCCAAGCGGCACCAAGGCAAAGTACTGGCCCATGTCTCTCGCGGCGTGAGCATCGGAATTCATGAATTCAAGCATCTCCAGCACACTATGCGCGCGCAAGAATTCGTCCTGCTCCTTTACGGACGCGCCCCAATCCGCTTCAATCGCATTCAGCTTTTCGATTTTTCCATTGGCTTTGGCGTAGTTGGTCACGTGCGGCAGGGGGAAATCGCCTTCGATGTCGATGGGGTAAACAACGCTGTGGCCGAGTTCCTTGGCCAGCCGATACCCGATCTGGTCAACCTCGTTGCGCGCAAGCTCGTATTTCCCAGCGAGGTAATCCGAATATTCTTGCGGTACCCTCTGGCTTCCAACTCCGGCTTCAATCGCGATCTTGGTGGGATGAAACTTCTTCAACACTTCCATCAGCTGCCCGATTTCCTGCTGCCGCTTGGGAGCGAGAACGTCGTCGGCCTTCATGTTGAAGACGTCGTGGCCCGGATTCGACATGTGATAGGTGCCGAGGACCAAAATTTCAGGACGAGCCTCGGACTGAGCTTGTGAAACTGCCGAACACGCCAGGGCAACGACCGCTAGAAGAATCTTGGACATACATCCTCCACGTCGCAGGTATGGAACCCCGGCTGGCAAAGTTCCCGGGCATTCCAGTTGGCCGGAACCTACCGCACCATCACTCCCACCAACTCCTTCACCAGTTTCGCGCACACGGTCGCGGTCATTCCATCCATATCCCGCTCAGGATTGAACTCCACCACATCCGCTCCCACAATCTGTCCCGGAATCGCGTGCAGGCAGCGAATCAGCTCCCGCACGGACATCCCGCCCGGCTCCCGGTGCGATACCCCCGGAGCAAACGCTGGATCCAGAACATCCATGTCCACCGTCACATACACCGGCCCGGTAATTTCCATCTCGGCAAAGTTGACTTCGTTCCCCATGCGGTACA
>JAYWAL010000003.1:0-52499 GCA_043782485.1 Acidobacteriaceae bacterium
CTGTGTGACTGCCGGCTCGAGTGGCTTGACAGCCTTATGGGCCTTCTTCTTCGGAGCAGCCTGCGCGGCCATACTTCCCGCCAGCGCCAGCACCACACCCAATTTGAATACGGTATTCATTGCATCTCCTCAGCCTCGGAGTTCGGGAGGCTCGATTATGAATTCTTATTTCGAAACTACTTGACTTGCTTGATCGCGGCTTTCACTTTCTCGGCCACATTAGTCGGCAGTGGGGCATAGGAAAGATCGGCGACCATTTTTTGGCCGTCATTCACCATCCAGGTCAGAAAATCACTGAGGACTTTGCCTTTCGCCGCGTCCTTGCTCTTCTCCGGAATTAGCAGCCAGGTAAAGCTGGAAATCGGATAAGAATCCTTGCCTGGCGCGTTGGTAATGGAAACGCGGAAATCATTCGGCATGGTCTTGACCGAGGCCGCGGCCGCCGTCGTGCTCTCCAGGCTAGCCTTCATGAATACGCCCGACGAGTTGCGGACGCTGCCGTAGGGAATCTTATTTTGCACGGCGTAAATCAGCTCGACATAGCCGATGGAACCCGGCAACTGGCGGATGGAGCCAGCAACGCCCTCGTTGCCTTTTCCGCCGAGGCCGGTTGGCCACTTGGGCGAAGTGCCTTTCCCCGGGCCGTTCTTCCACTCATCGCTGACCTTGGAGAGATAGTCTGTGAAGATATAGGTGGTGCCGCTGCCGTCTGAACGGTGCACGACAATGATGGGCTGATTGGGGAAATTCTTGATATCCGGATTGGCCTTGGCAATGGAGGCATCGTTCCAATTCCCAATCTTGCCGAGAAAAATTCCCGCCAGAATATCCGGAGTAAACTTAATTTCCCCGGTCACTCCCGGCACGTTGTAAGCCGGAACCACGGAGCCCAGCACCGTCGGGAAGTGGAGGATCTTGGTTTTTGCCGACGCCAGCTGCTCATCGTTCATCGGACCGTCCGTGGCGCCAAAATCCACTACGCCTTCCGAAACCTGGCGAATGCCGCCGCCGCTGCCGATCGACTGGTAGTTGATCTGCACGTCCGAGTGCGCCTTACCGTATTCGCTGAACCATTTCTGGTAAATCGGGTTGGGAAACGTTGCGCCCGCACCCGTCAGTTTAGTCTGGCTGAAGGCTGGTGCGGCGAGAATTAAGCAAAGAAATAGCGAGATTCGACGCATCACGCGTTGGCTCCTGTCGAAGTCCTGAAGTTTTTATCCAGTGTTCGATTGAAGTCTAGCGGTGCAATGTTACGAATGCGTTACAGGATAGTTACAGGAGTGTGAATTCGAAGGCGCACGGAAGAGGGTTAGTGAGCGGACGGGGCGGGCGTTAAGCGCTGCATTTCGCGGACAAACAAGCCGTTCTCCGGAAAGTCGTCATGTAAGGAAGCCAAGACCTGACGGGCCTGCATCTTGTTCTTGTCGCGCACGTAAGCAATGGCCAGCAGAATCCGCGCGAACGGGGCGAAGTAGCGTCCCTTTTCGGCGGTCAGCTTTACGTCGGCCAATCCTTCTTCCTTGTTGCCATCCACTCCGCCCAAATGCAGCAGCCAGCGGAACGGCGCGAACAAACTGCCAATGATGTAACGGCTCAGCCCGCGCGCCAGATACGCATCGTAGGCACCGGGATCCACGACGAGAAGCTGCTGCGCCCAAGTGGTCCCTTGGCGCGTATAGCTGAGCGAAGCGAAGTTCCGCTTTTCGATCAGTCCCGCGTAGTCTGCTTGCAAGCCATTCACCATCACCATGGCTAGCAGCGCATCGTGATCTTTGGGGTCTTTGGCCAAATGTACTTTCGCTAGCGTCTCGGCTTTGCCTAAGGCCGCCAAAAACCTGTTGTGTACGTCGGCATCTGGCGACATTTTCTTGCGATCCACAAACGCCTTGTCGTCCTCGAAAAACTGCGACTCCAGAATGCCAAGCCGGTCAAGTTCCGAAAACAACAGCCCAGCACCCTCGCTGGCCGGACCCATGGGATCGGCCGGGTTCTGCTGTTGCCATTGGGAAAAGCTCTGTTGCGCCTCGGTAAACTTCAAACTGTACAGCAGCCGATAGCCATGATCGAGCGTCGGCGCGGAAAGGCTCGGGGCCGCGGAGGCAGAGATCCCCCCGAACGCGACCGTTATCAGCGCCGCAGCGATGCGCCTGGACCATGATCGAGAGTGCCACCAAGACTTCATACTTGTGACTAAGATGCCTGTTCGCACAATATAAGCATACTGCCAACGAAAGACTTGCCTCTATCCGGTCGTCCTTGTACTTCCGCACGTTACTTCGCACCACATTGTGGCGGAAGCAAAAAGAGCCAAGTCCAAGCCTGTCAACCATTTACATCGCTTAGCGGGCAAAATACGCTTCAATTTCCTCCAGCGTCTTGCCTTTGGTCTCCGGCAGGAAAAACGCCGCCGTCACGAAATAGACGACGGTACAAGCGGCAAAACCGAAAAACATCGTGGAATAGCCGTATTTGCCGACAGTGGGCAGGAAGACCGCCGCAATCGCCGTGGAAACCGCTTGATTGATCAGCAAAGCGATGCTCATGCCGTTGGAGCGAATGCGCGTCGGCATCAGCTCGGAAAGCGCCAACCAGACGCACACCCCGGGGCCTATCGCGAAGAACGCCATGAACACGAAGAGGCTAATTGCCACCAGCCAGCCGTCGTGAGAACTTGGCACGGGCGTAATAAGTGCGTTCTCGATTCGCAGGGGTGCCCGACGCGCAGCATCCAGATCACCAAAGGGATTCGAGAAGAACGCCACAACTTTATTTGCTGGGACGCAGCCATCACGGGTGATCTCGATAGGCTTGGCCGCAGGGTCGTTGGAGCGAGCCACTTTGGTCGCCGCGCGGAAGTCACCATAGGAATAAATGACGATCAGCGACGTCGGCCCAGAGGAGACAGCATGCCCCGCGGCGCTCAGCAGCTGGTCGGACACCTGCTGGTTGTAGGCGAGCGTCAACCTCTGATTCTCGGCCTTAGCAACTATCATCGACTGCACCGCGCCATGAGCGTCCACGCGCTGAGCTTCCGAATGCAGAAACAGCAGTCCGGCATGAACCAGCGAAAAAATAATTCCCGCCGTGCCCACAGTGAGCAGAAATTTTCGCCCCTTGCGGTCCACCAACACCACCGCTCCCCAAGTCACCAGAAAGTTGATGAGCGTAAACATGACATAGCCCCAATGCGCGGCCACGTCAGAGAGTCCGCTTTGCAAAAGAATATTGGTATTGAAGCCAATGATGGAATTAACGCCCGTAGCTTGATTGCAAGCCAGAATCACGCATGCCATCAGAAATGGAATCACGTACTTGCGGCGGAACAACGGTTCCGAAGATTTCCCGCCGGACGACGCTTGCGCCTTCTCCGAGGCCGCAGTCTCCGCCATCTCCCGCAGTTCCGTGTCAGCCTGCTCTTCAGTCCGTGACCGAAGCAGCGCTGCCCGGGCGGCATCCGTCTTCCCGCGACGGTACAACCATCGCGGCGACTCCGCCACCATCCAACTGCCGATCACGAACAGCACGCCGGGAGGCAGCGAGACCCAGAAGATGCTGCGCCAAGCCGTATCCTTGAACGCCAGTAGCTTGGCCGGATCCGCCAACTTGGCCACCTCGTCCACGCGCCAACTGAAATAGAAACCCACAAGCGCAGCCGCCAAAATGCCAAACGTCAGCAGCCACTGGAAAATTCCCGTTCCCTTCCCGCGCTGCGAGGCCACCAGACACTCGGCCAGATACAGCGGAATCACCACGCCAATCAACCCGCCGCTAATGCCCTGTAAAAGCCGCCCCATTAGCAGCGATGCGTACCCTTGGGACAGCGCAATCACGGGAATGCTCAGCACAAACAAGACCCCGCTGGCGGTCATCAGGGTCTTGCGGCCCATCCAGTCGGCCAACATCCCCGCGAACAACGTGGAAATGACGCTCCCCAGCAGCACAGCCGCCACCACGAAAGAAAGCTGCCCCGAGGTGAACGCGGAGGTCGCCTCCAGGTAGGGATAGGCGCTGGCAATAATGCCGACATCCACGCCATAGAGCAGACCGCCTAGACCAGCTACAACGAGAAGGAAACGGTTATAGGCAACGTTTGGGTCGGCGTTTAACGGAGTAGGGAGGGAACTCATGCGGAAGTGGGTGTCTTTCTGCAGCCGTGGGTATCCAGGATCATCCAGAGTAGATTGGCCTGCCGGTGGCTGCGATGAACCTTGCCATCATGCCAGTAATTCCTGCGCAGGAAAAGTCGGATGTGAGGATACCGTCTCCGGCGGCCAAGCCAGCAACAGCGCCAGCAAACTAATGGGGAAAGACAGGGTCGCATAGAGTGGTGCTTCCCACGCCCACTGCACGAAGGATTCGGCGTGAAAAACCACCTTCGCCACAATGAGGATTCCGCACGCAAACCAAGGCCATAACAGTAGGGCGACCACGATCCGACGGAGCATGCGGGGAACCAACCCACTGTGCCGCAGGAGGTCCCGCTGTTGCAGGACAAGAAGCAAACCCGGCAAGAGCATCACCTGATTGTAGGTACCAAGGTTTGGGGCGATGCAGACGGCTCCCACCAGCGCCAGACTCAGAGCCAGGCGCGCCTCCAGAGCATCCGGATCCAAAGCACGGACCTTCCACGCCACGCGCAACACGACCACGATAATGATTGCACGGACAACCCCGCTCCAGCGGGGAGTCGCAAGCCAGTCGAGAAACGATGTGCCCCCTGTGTAGTTGTTGTAAGCGCGAACCGCATCGTAAAATCGGAACAACCAGCCCGGAAGCACATATTCGGACGCACTCAGCAATAACAGCATGGTCAAGCCAAAACCCCAAGCCCAGCGCAGCCGCTCTCGGCGTTTCGCGGAGACCCACATCAGCATGAGCAGCACCGGAAGCAGAGCCACTTGCGGTTTAATCGTGGCCACTGCCAGCAGGACGCCAGAAAGAAAGAGCCATCCGCTCCGCCGCGCCAGAAAAGAACCCGCCAGCAGTACCGCCACCAGCAGACCGGGCTGTTGCACCGAAAGTGCTTCGGCAAACGGGTAGCTGCCCAACAGCAAAAGGGTGATGGTCAACGTGTGCCAGGCCAGCAGCGGGACTTCCAGAGTTCGCAGCCAAAATAGAACACTGAGCAAGGTGCAAATCCCTAAAACCCAGATAGAGAGTCCCCGCACCGCCGAGAAGTCCATATGCACCGTAGGCGCGAGCAGGAAGGCAACATAGACAGGGTAGGCAAACCCTTGCTGGTCTTTGGGGTCGCCGGGACGTGAAGGATCGATCTCGCGTCCCCAGTACCCTCGCTGAATCTCAAGCGTGACGGCGCGGCTGTAGGGATCTCGTCCCCGCAAAAGCAACTCCCGCGACCCGAGCCAGCGGGGGTAGAGATCGGACAGATTGCCGCGCGGTGAGTCGGACTGCGCCGCACGCTTTTCCTGGACAGGCACGATGATGCGCCGCACGTAGAACCACATGCTCGTCGCCGCCAGAAATGCCAGTAACACCAATATCTGTTTCTTCGGAAAGACCATGCGGAAAATCAGTGCCTCGGAAATAATACAGCCAAGTGCAACGTGCCCTTTCGTCTTGCCCTTACCTGGCGGGGAGGGCAACCTGCGAAGGCATGAACTCTTCACTCCGCCAAACCGCGATCGCCCTTAGGAAAGCCCAGGTCAACCAGAGCAACACCAGAGCCAGCAGATTCAACCGCGCGGCCGCCGTTAACAAAAGATAGAGTGGGCCAAACAGCAATGCTGCCGCACCCGCCAGCAGCAGAACTCGGGTGGTCCAATCCAATTCCCGATTGTGCCAGCCGAGACTTGCAGCGAGCAACGCGACGGGAAACAGCAAACATAGATCGAAGCTGAAGACGTGATAACCCGCGACAATTGTTCCGAGAAAAGCCGCGGCCAGACCGGCAGAGTATGTCCTAGAATCTCTCGGGGCGGCTGCGTTCCATTCACGGGCCACCCAAAAGACCAGGGCCAACGAGAACAATCCGGTGGTTATATCCAAGCCTAGTGACGCAGACCATGGACTTCTCCATCCCTGCAAAAGCCCCCGCAGATTGGGCATGATGCTTGGATAGATTCCCGCACTGGCCCGCATTTGGTTCAACCGCCATAAGTAGACAGGGTAAGCCAGCGCGCCGCACCATCCCAAGAGCCACACCCCAATGCTTACGGAAATCACCGCTATGGCCGCAAACCCGCGCAGCACGCGCCATTGTCTCTTGAGCAAAAGCACCAGCAAAAAAGGAAGTACAATTTGAAATTTGATCAGAGCAAAGCCCAAGCAACACCCCGCCGCAAAATCCTTGCCCTCACGCAAAAAAATCAGGACCAACGCAAAGCAAAGGAATAACAGCGCGTGGTCTTGACCGAGCGCAAGACCGTGGGCGACTGGCCCGTAGCTGAATACTGCTAGGTAGTAGAGCCACCAGGGGATGCGACGCAATTCTTGAATTCGCCAATGCAGCAAGGCGGCGGTCACAGCAATCAGGACCAAGCTCAAGGCGATCCAAATTTCGAAAGCTTCCCGGTACGGCAAGAAGCTAAGAGGTAACAAAAGCAATGCCTCGAACGGAGGCCGCATATAGGGCAGAGCCAAATGACGGGCAGCGGCATCTGGCGAAAACTCGCTCTGAACGCGGGTCTGCGAGTCCCAGTCGTAAAGCTGTCGACTCTGCCCTCGCTGCACCAGCGTGCTCGCCGTATAAAAGGTAGAGAAATCCGCCCCTTCCGGATCGTTGTAGACCTTCGGCGCTACCAGAAGATAGCTGACAACGATTCCCCCGAAGAGCATGGCGGCAAGAATTTGGACTCTTCGGAGAGACGTCATCGGGTCAAATGGCCTTTTGTCCTCGCTAAACACAAATCAGGAAGCACAACGTATCACAACGGGCGCGACTGGGAATGGTAATATCCACGGAAATCCACAGAAAGTGAACGGCTAGCCCTTGACCTCAAGCCCGCAAATGGTGAAACTAGCTGTTAACCCATTTCGTCAACCAGCCAAGAGAGGGCTAATCCAACGGCCCCGGGAAGTGGCAACCCGCCTCCGCTCCCAATCGGAGGAATCAGCCGCAACTTAGTTCGAGGAGCCGACAATGACGATGTTGCGCAAGTTGTGGAACGACGAACAGGGACAGGATATTGCCGAATACGCGGTCATGCTCGCTGTAATTCTGGTGATCGTGATTGGAACCGTCCGCTTGATTGGCTCAAACGCGAACACCGTATTCTCACAGGTCGCAAGCTCGGTCGGATAGACAGCCTGCGCCCCCAACCGGATCTCCAAACAACTGGCGGGGTGGTGTGCGCTTGCGAATCGTGACCTGTTCCGCGAGCAGATTTTTTTGAGGAGACTCGATGAGCCGTTCACGCCTTTTTTTGCTCGGGCTGATTGCCTTGGCTCTGGGTGGCTTCGTGGCCACGCAGGTCTACGGGAAACTTCAGTCTCGAACGAGCGCATCTGCCCCCGCCACAACTGAAATCCTCGTCGCCGCGCGCGATGTCCAAGTCGGCACCCGCGTCGCCGAGGCCGACCTCAAGTCTGTGCGCTTCCCCACTTCCGAACTCCCTTTTGGAGTGTTCTCCGCGAAGTCCACCGCCAAAGTCATCGGTCGCGGAGCCATAGTTCCCATCTCTAAAGGCGACTTATTCCTCCCCGGCAAGCTTGCACCGGAAAATAGCGGCTCCGGCCTCCCGTCCCTGATCCCTCCCGGCATGCGCGCCGTCTCCGTGCGGGTGAACGATGTCGTCTCCGTTGCTGGCTTTGTCATCCCCGGAACCCGCGTCGACGTCATGCTCACCGGCACGCCCCCTGGAGGCAAAGAGCCGGTCACCACCACGGTCCTGGAAAACGCGCTCGTGCTCGCAGTCGGCCAGCACTTGGAACGCAATTCCGCCGGCGATCCCCAAACTTCGCCCGTCATCACCCTCCAGGTCACACCCGAAGACGCGCAAAAGCTAACGCTCGCCACCTCCGAAGGCCGCATCCAGCTCTCATTGCGCAATTTGGTTGACGCCGACCAGGCCAACCTCGAGTTGGTGCGCAATTCCGCGCTGTACCGCGGATCGATGCCCCCGCCTGACACCACAGCCAAGCCTCACATCGCGAAAGCCAAGCCCGTCGTTCCCGTTCCGCCCTCGGTCTATTCGGTGGAAGTCATCCGTGGCCACGATCTTTCCACCACCAAATTCTAATAGCTCTCCCAAAGCCCTCGGATTCGGTTATTCTTTCTTGACTATCTTTAACTGGAGATCAAGCACCATGCATTTTGGGATTCCGTCTGCCGCCAAGAGTTGGCTGCTGACCGCTGTGCTGAGCGTTTCCGCCGTTGCCCAAACCGCTCCAGCGCCCGATGCCACGCCTCTCCCGCCCTCGCCGGATACCGCCTCCACCACGCTTCCGCCCCAGTCCGCTACCACCTCCACCGAACAGCAAGGCTCCGCGCCCCTGCGCGTCATGGTCGGCAAATCCCTGCTCATCAACACCAGTGAGCGCCTCAAGCGCATCTCCGTCACTGATCCCAATGTCGCCGACGCCCTCGTAGTCACGCCCACACAGGTGCTGGTCCATGGCCGCTCCCCGGGCGAAGTTTCCCTCCTCATTTGGGACGAAGCCGAGCGCTCCCGCAGCTTCGATCTGCGCGTCGATGTCGATGTCACCGCCGCCGCCGAGGAAATGCACCGCATTTTCCCCGATGAAGTCATCACCGTCAGCCCCTCGCGCAACGCCATGGTCCTCAACGGCCACGTCTCCACCGAAGATGTCGCCAAGCGCGCTGGCCTCATCGGCGAGGCCTACACCAAGAACGTCGTCAACGTCCTCACCTTCGGCCCCTCCGGCGCGCAGGAAGTCTTGCTCGAAGTCAAGTTCGCGGAAGTCGACCGCACCGCTCTCAACCAAATTGGCTTTAACTTCCTTTCCACCGGCTCCGGCAATGTACTCGGCAATGTCACCACGGGCCAATTCGGCAACGCAGGGTCTTACAAGATCACTGACACCACGGGTTCGGGTTCGACACCGTTCACCAGTAACACAACAGTCAGCGACCCACTGAACCTGTTCCTGTTCAGCCCGGAACTCCATCTCGGCGCGGTCATTCGCGCGTTGCAGAACAAGAACCTCCTCCAGATCCTTGCTGAACCCAACTTGATCGCTGTTAATGGCAAGGAAGCTAGTTTCCTGGCCGGCGGCGAATTCCCCTTCCCGGTCGTGCAGCCCTCGAACGGCACAAGCACCGTCACTATCCAGTTCAAACAATTTGGCGTGCAGCTTAAGTTCACTCCCGTCATCACTCCCGCCGGACTGATCCACCTGCATGTCGCGCCCGAAGTCAGCACCCTCGACTTCGCTAACAGCATTACCATTGGCGGCACCACCATTCCCGCTCTCAGCACGCGCAAAGCGGAAACCGAATTCGAACTGCAAGACGGCCAAAGCTTTGTCATGGCTGGCCTTATCGACAATCGCGTAACCAGCCTGATCAACAAAGTTCCGGGCCTCGGCGATATCCCCATCCTCGGCAACTTCTTCCGTAGCAAAAGCTATTCCCGCAACAATTCAGAGTTGGTGGTTTTGGTTACAGCGCATCGCATCTCACCCACCACCGGACCTGCGCCGCTCCCCAAGTATCCTCAGCCGTTCCTGGATCATGATCAGTTCGACGGAAAGGCGGGCAGCAAAACCGACAAGCCCGACGCCTCGCCAAAGAAGTAACAAGGAGTAAACTTGGTAGCCATGCCCGAGCTTTCGGTCGTCATCCTGGCGGCGGATAACGAACAAAGGGCCGTCCTGCAAGTTTTGGTGGACGGCACCAGCGTGGCTCGCGCGGCTTTATCGGTGGCACAACTCCCCGTCGCCTCCACCGATTCCACCCTGCGCCGCGTGCAAGCGATCGCTCCGGATGTCATTCTGGTCG
The DNA here is from genome assembly GCA_043782485.1 of Acidobacteriaceae bacterium. Lineage (GTDB taxonomy): Bacteria > Acidobacteriota > Terriglobia > Terriglobales > Acidobacteriaceae > JANXUC01. The sequence continues at coordinate 9,920 of JAYWAL010000003.1, forward strand.
ACATTGCCACCGACGAGCCATTTCCCGCCCTGCACGCCATTGAAATTCTGCATCAGGAAATTCCCGATACGCCGATTTTTGCTTTTGGCCCGATTTCCCAGCCTCAGCTCATCGTCAACGCCATGCGCGCCGGAGCGCGCGAGTTCATCGAACGCCCCACCACCACCACCGAACTGCTGGAAGCGTTCGTGCGCCTCACTTCAGCCCAGCGAAAATCCCGCGGCGAGTCTCGTCGCGGCGGCAAAGTTTTTTCCGTCATCAACGCCAAAGGAGGCAGCGGCGCAACCACCACGGCCGTCAACGTCGCTCTGGCGCTGCAAACTTCCCTCGGGAGCACGGCGCTAATCGATCTCGCCCCGCTCGGCCACGCCGCCCTTCACCTGAATGCCAAGCCCCAGTTCACCGTCGCCGACGCCCTGCGCAACCTGCACCGCCTCGATAGTTCCCTGCTTGAAAGCTTCATGACCCATCAGGACAAGGGCCTCCACTTGCTCGCCGGAACCACCAACCCCAGCGCCGACTCCACTTCGAACTCGGAACTTGCCCGCCTCTTCGACCTGCTCGTCGGCCACTACCAATACACGGTCGTCGACCTGTCCACCCGCCTCGACGGCACCGCCCGCCTCATCTGTAATCTCTCGGAAACCGTTCTCGTCATCGCCCAGAGCGATGTCGCCTCTCTTTGGAGCGCCGGCAAAATCGTGCAATACCTTAGCGAAACTGGCGGACGGGAGCGCATTAAGCTCGTCTTGAACCGCTTCCGAAAAGTCCCCGGTTTTGAGGACCGCGATACCGAAAACGCGGTCGGCGCCAAGCTCATCTGGAAGATCCCCAACAACTACTTTTCCATCTCCTCCGCCATCGACCGCGGCAACCCTCCCAACCGCCAGGGCAGTTCCGATGTAGCCCGTGCCTTTTCAGGACTTGCCACCGCGCTCACGGAACATGATGATGTATCCAAGCGATCCTCAAAGTCCATGTTCCGGAGCCTCTAAACAAACTGATTGGAAGACCACAGCAAAACTTCAAGAATTGTCATTTCGAAAGCCTTTAGGCTTGAGGAATCAGCTTTAACCAGTCTTTAAGATGCGAATCGAGATTCGAATCGAGATTCGTACCAGGCTTCGTATCAGGACATGCCTTCAGGCATGTCGAAACGTGCGATAGTAAATAAGCGCCTTCAGGCGCTGGATTTCGGGATTCCAGGACCCTTTCATGGCGGACGTCCGATCTTTCGAGCGCACCACTTATCAGCAGGTCAAAGGCGACCTCCATCGCAAAATACTCGACCGCCTCGACTTGGAAAAACTGGGTCGAAGCGCCGGCGACAGCGCCCGTGAAGAGGTTCTAGGCCTCATCCGCTCCGTCGTCAACAGCGAAGCGGTCCCGCTCAGCTTTGCCGAACGCGAACGCCTGGCCCGCGAAATCCTCGACGAAATCTTTGGCCTCGGTCCGCTCGAACCGCTCCTCAAAGATCCCACAATCTCCGATATTCTCGTCAACCGCTTCGACAAGGTCTTCGTCGAGCGCGGTGGGAAACTCGAAGCCACCACCCTTTCCTTCAAAGATCCCGCCCACTTGATGCAAATCATTGACCGCATTGTCTCCCGCGTGGGTCGACGCGTAGACGAATCTTCGCCCATGGTCGACGCCCGCCTTGCCGACGGTTCCCGCGTCAACGCCATCATTCCTCCGCTCGCGCTTGACGGGCCCTGCCTGTCGATCCGCCGTTTTGGCCGCGACCCCATCACCGCCCGCAACATGCTGGAGAACAAAACGCTCACCGAGCCGATGCTCGAGCTGCTTTCCTCCATGGTGAAGGGCCGCCTAAATCTGCTCATCTCCGGCGGCACCGGTGCTGGCAAAACAACTTTGCTCAACGTGCTTTCCGGCTACATTCCCAGCACGGACCGCATCGTCACCATTGAAGACGCCGCAGAACTTCAGCTCAAGCAGGAACACGTCGTGCGCCTCGAAACCCGCCCGCCCAACATCGAAGGCAAAGGGGCCGTCCGCCAACGCCAGCTCGTTATCAACAGTTTGCGCATGCGCCCCGACCGCATCGTGGTCGGCGAAGTCCGCGGCGAGGAAGCCTTCGACATGTTGCAAGCCATGAACACCGGCCACGAGGGCTCGCTCACCACCGTCCACGCCAACTCCCCGCGCGACGCTCTGGCCCGTATCGAGAACATGGTCTCCATGGCCAACCTCAATATTCCCGAGCGCGCCGTCCGCCACCAGATCGTATCGGCCATTCACGCTGTCGTTCAGGTTGCCCGCCTTTCCGATGGCACGCGCCGCGTCATGGCCATCTCCGAAATCAGCGGCATGGAGGGCGATATTATTTCCATGCAAGACATTTTCGTCTTCGAGCGCCGCGGTATGGACGAAAACGGAAAAATTCGCGGCGCGTTCGTTCCTTCCGGAATTCGCCCCATGTTCGCCGAACGTCTAGCCTCCACCGGATTTCGCCTTCGCCCCGGCTTATTCGAAGCGCGGATGGAGGTCTAGCCCGAACCCATCATGGCCCTCTTTTTTGCATTTCTCGTGTTCCTTCTCGCCGCCCTCGCCATCTTTCTGGTGGGTGCCTGGATTGAAGGTCGCAACGCCCAGGCCCGCATCCTGCGCGAACGACTCGGCGGCTCCCAGGACCCTGCAGCTGATGACAACCTGGAACTGCTGCGCGATGAAATGCTCAGCAAGATTCCAGCTTTCGACACGCTCCTGCGCCGGTCCGCTCGCGCTTCCATGTTACAGAAGCTGCTCGAACAGGCTGGCATCGATACTCGTGTCGGCAATTTCTTCTTGCTCTGTCTGGCTTGCGGCGTCGTGGGCAGTATTGTTCTGCTGCTTCTGACGCACATCTGGCCCCTGGCCTGGGTCGGGCTGATGGTCGGTTTAATCTCGCCCTACTCCTACGCCACCGTTATGCGCACTCGCCGCTTCGCCAAATTTGAGGAAATCTTTCCCCAGGCCATCGACACGCTGGGGCGCGCCGTCCGCGCCGGTCACGCCTTCACCACCGCCCTCGAAATGATTTCCGCTGAAATCCCCGAGCCCGTCGCCACCGAGTTCCGTAAGCTCTTCGAAGAACAGAAATTCGGCATGCCCGTCCGCGACGCCCTCATGAACTTCGTGGATCGCGTGCCCTTGGTTGACGTCAAATTCTTTGTTACCGCCGTCATGCTCCAGCGTGAAACCGGCGGCAACCTGGCGGAGATTCTCGACAACCTCTCTTACATGATTCGTGAGCGTTTCAAAATCATGCGCCAAGTCCGCGTCTACACCGCGCAAGGCCGGCTGACCATGGGTTTACTCATGATGTTGCCTCCCATCATTATCACCATCATGATGTTCATGAGCCCAGGCTTTATCAAACCCCTTTTCACCGACCCCATGGGCCACGCCATGATCGCGGGCGGCATCACCCTACAAACCATCGGCTATTTCGTAATTCGCAAGATTATTCAAATTCAGGTATGAGAGAAAAGTACTGTTTTAAGAGTGTAATTTTTTAGTCTGTCTCTCAGGTCTGTTTTTAAGTTTGTCATCCTGAGCGTAGCGTGTTCATCCGCTAGCAGATGAGCACGCGAAGTCGAAGGACCCCTACTCCATGAGTCAACCCACCATTTGAAAGCGCTCTCATGGGAGCCGCCCGAGAAAACCCGAAAAGAGTAGACTCAAGAGCGCAGTAATTTTTACGGCCCTTAAAACGCAACCATGGAAATCGTCGTAGCCATCATCGTCTTCTTAACCGTCGTCGCGGTGATTTTCCTGTTCGGCGCCGCCGTCTCCACGCCGCTCTCCGTGTTGGGCGAGCGCCTTCGCTCCCTCGGCGGCGACAAACCCCGCGCCGACGACAAGCCCCAACTCAGCGAACGCATCGGCCAAGCCCTCGACCCTTTCAGCAAAGCCCTCCCTTTGTCCGCCGATAGCGCCACCAGCACCCGGCTTATGCTCATGCAGGCCGGATACCGCGAAGCTAAGAGCATCACCGTCTACAACGGCATCCGTGTTTTCAGCGCAGTCGTCGGCTTCGGCATCTGTCTTATTTCTGGAATTGGAATCAGCTCCCCGCTCCTGCTCCTGGGCGGCCCGCTGCTTGGCTTTTTCCTGCCTCGATTTCTGCTCAAGCGCAAGATCGCCAAGCGCCAGATGCGAATCCGCCTCGGCCTGCCTGACGCTCTCGATCTCACCGTCATCTGCGTCGAAGCTGGCCTCGGCCTCGACCAGGCCCTGATGCGCGTCGCCCAGGATCTGGACCACGCCCACCCCGAACTCAGTGAAGAGTTGCGCTTGGTCAACCTGGAAATGCGGGCCGGCAAACCTCGCACCGAAGCCATGCGCAACCTCGCCCAACGCACCGGCGTAGATGACGTCAAATCCCTCGTGGCGGTACTCATCCAAACCGATCGCTTTGGCACCAGCATCGCCCAAGCCTTGCGCGTTCATTCCGACGCCCTCCGCACTGAGCGCCGCCAGCGCGCCGAGGAACAAGCCGCCAAAACCACCATCAAACTCGTTCCTCCCCTCGTCGTTTTCGTCCTCCCATCCGTCATTATCGTGACTCTCGGCCCGGCTGTAATTTCTCTCATCCGCACCGTCTTTAACCAAGGTGGACAGTAAAATTTCGACGCTACGCTTCCAAGTTCTTTAAAATAGGGACAATGCCTTCGTCCAGCTCCGGGAAGCGTTCCTCTGCCTACAACCAAACCCGCCAGGCCACCCTAGCGGACGACCTGCGCATCGCCGACACCCACTGGACGCGACTCCGCGGCCTGATTGGCGTCAGTGCCAGCCAGTTCGCCCACGGCGAGGGCCTTTGGATTGTCCCCTGCCGCGGCGTTCACACTCTGGGCATGAGCTTTCCCATTGACCTGATTTACCTCGCCGCCGATAACTCGGTGGTACACCTTCAGAGCGATGTCGAGCCTTGGCGCTTTGCCCCAGTCCGCTGGAACGCCCGGACGGTGCTGGAAGTACCAACCAACACCATCCGCTCCACCGGCACCACCCTCGGCGATTGCATTGAAATCCGCAAGTCCAGTTCCCAGGACCGTTCTGGATAGAGCATGAAAAATTGTGCCTATATTTGTGAATTGTTATTCCGTAGCGAAGCGAGGAATCCCCAAACTGCTGAGAGTGCCACAGAGTCCGCACTTCAGTCCGGAAGGGACACCGAAGCCAGCTCTTACCCAAGCGAATGAAGCAACGCCGCCAACTCGCGCCCTCCGAACTTGACCTTCGGCTCCTCGTCCCCTGGACGCCGCGCTGGCAGGGGTTCATTTCATCGATCCGTCCCGCATTTCGCAGGAAAGAACGCCCCCTGGCCGGAGAAGTCCGAGTCGGCTTCTTCCCCCTGCGTGGCCTGCTCAGTGCTTGGCTACTCGAGGCGTTGCTGGTTTTGGCCGCCGTATTCCTACCCGCCAAATTCGCGTCGCTCCACCCCACGTTCCCTCCAGCGCATCCCAAATCGGAGGTAATTTACTACTCCGGCGAGGAATTGCCGCAGACCGAAGACTCCGGAGGCGCACCCACCGGCAAATCCGGGAAATCCGGCGGCCGCGAAGCCTTCCACCGCACCCAGGTGATCAAAGTCGCCCGCGAACAGAAGCTGACCGAGCAGGTCCTCGATGCCCCTAAACTGACGCTCCCAGCCTCCGCCGTGCCGGTGGCAAATCTCCTTGCGATTCAACGAGTTCCAGGACCTCCGCCATCGGAAGGGTTGCGCTCCTCGCTCAAAGCCGCGCCCCTTCCCAATGTCGCCCCCGTTCCTCCCCCTCCGGAGATCGCGCGCGACGACATGCGCAAAAACCAAACCTTGACGGCCAGCGTCGTCCCTCCCGCTCCGGTGGCCCCGCGTGATCTGCCGCAAGCCCATTTCCCTCAACTACATACAGAGGTCGTGCCCCCGCCCGTCTCGGCCCCGCAGCGCGATAGCAGCAATACAGCGCGCCTATCGCTCCCCGCACCCAGCGTGGTGGCACCGCCGCCGACGCTCTCCAACGATACGGCCCGCGTCGCCGGCCAGCTTCCGGTACGGCCTAGCGTCAACGTCATCCCACCCCCGCCGCAGGCCAACACTGGGGCGGTCACGGGACGCAACGTGGCCAGTTTGAACACCAATGTGGTTCCGCCCCCTCCGAACGTCTCCGGGGGCACGATTGCTTCAGGAAGAGGCCTAGGACGCAATGGTACGGGCGCTGGCCAACCGCTCGACCTGGGCACGCCTACGGCCCCCCCAGCCGCCACAGGAGGCACGAACCAGCAAACGGCGGCCATTATCTCCAGCAAGCCTGGAACGGCAGTCGGAGTGCCCACGGCTGGCGAACGGGGCGCGCTGGCCATGTCCCCAGCCGGGGGCGACCAACCCCGTATTGGCGGCTCCGGAGGCGGCACTGGCAACGCGGTCGGGCCGGATTCGGGCAGCGCCAAGGCTGGCGCGAGCACGGGAAGCGCAAAGGCCGGGACCGGCCCCGGAGCCAGCCCAACGGCCAAAATCGGCACCTCCAACGTTCCCGGTCCGGGCGGGGCGGGTGTCGGCAGCCGACCCGGTGTGCCCAATACACCCGGAATTTCCGTGCAGGGCGGCAGCATCATCACGCTACCGAGCTTTGGGAGCACGCCCAGCGACCCCACCGCCGCCAGCCGCAGCACCACCTCGGGGCATCGCGGACCCGGCATTACGGTGGTGGCTACATCGCGCTCAGGCGGGGCCTTTAACTTCTACGGCGCGCTCAAGGGTGACCGCGTGTACACAACCTACCTCGACACCACGTTGGGGACCGTCGTTCTGCAATTCGCCGATCCCACGTCCGATACCGGATCCTACAGCGAGGAACTCAACGCACCGGAGCCGATCCGCAAGAACTTACCGGCCAGCACATCGCATACGCGCGTGGTTATTTCCTGCACGATCGACAAAGAGGGCAACCTGAAGAACCTGAAGGCTGTCGACGGGCGATCATCCCTGCTGACGGCTAAGCTGTTGCCCGCTCTGGAAACCTGGCGCTTCCGGCCTGTCTTGCGGGGCGACAAACCGATTGATGTCACCGCGATACTCGGTTTCAATATTGATACAAAATAGGTTGGCGGTGGCTTCCCTGTTCGCGGGCGGAGGCACCCGCGCCACACTTGCTTGGTGTATCATCCCTGTTTCAGTGGAAAACTTTCCCGGGCGGAGAAGTCAGTGATCAAAACACGTTGGTTCCAAATTGCACTGAGCGCGGTAGTGGCTTTGGTGGCGGTGAATTCCCTGAGTTGCGGCAACGGACGCAAGCTCACGCAGATCGAGATCCACCCCGCTGCGGCAACGTTTCTGGATCCCAGCCCCGGCCCGAATAACGTGATTCTTTTCACCGCGCAGGGCATTTATCTTCATCCCAGCGTCACTCGCGACCTCACGAGCAAAGTCGCGTGGAAAACGGATACGCCTGGACTGCTGGTCGTAACGGGCGGCCAAGTGTCGCCCTTTGGCGGAGGGGCCTGCGGCGTGGGAGATATTTCGGCTGAATCGGTGGATCGCGGGAACCTGATCATCGGCTACGCCACGGCGACGGTGAACGATCCGTCGAATCCAAACTGCCCGGGCGGTAGCGCGACGAAAGGGGTTGTGACGGTGGCGTTGGCCGGTCCAGGCTCGGTTGCCAGTTCCCCCGGCGGAATCACCTGTCCCAGCACCTGCGGCTCCCAGTTCACCGTGGGCGATACGATTGTGCTTAGCGCAACGCCTTCAGCGGGTCATACGTTTGGAGGGTGGACGAGTTGTCCTTCGCCCAGTACAACATCTTGCACGATCACCGTCCTAAAAGGCAGCGTGAACGTCTCGGCTAACTTTATTTGAGGTTAGGCTTGCCAACTGTGCTCTGTAACAACTTCGCCATTTTCTCCCGCTGCGTTTGCGCGTTGGTCGCGTATTAATCGTTGCGATCTGAGGTCGGAGTCCGGCTGGGGCAGGGGTCCTTCGACTTCGCATTCCCGCGCTTCGCGCGCAAATGCTCCGCTCAGGACGACAATAGTTTAGGGTCTGGACTTATTCGGGATTCCCTGTTCTCCCCATCCTACTTTCGAGGACTTTCCTGGGTTGGCGCGGCCTGCTAGGTTGGTGCAATGACGCTAGCGAATCGGGTAAAAACTTGGCTGGACCGGGAGAGTCTTCGACCCATTGTGGCTCCGGTCAGCAGTCAACTGGCAAAATTTCACGGTGTGGGTGTGCGGGCGATCTTCTGCGATCAAGGCATTTGGATGCATCAGACTTCCCACGGCTTTTTCGCTTATCACCAACCCTACGTGCGTTTGGATTTGGCCAAAATGGATGCTGCGGCCCAGGCGCATTTTTTCTGGGGATATCATCCCCGGCTGGGCGATGTGGTGATGGACGTGGGAGCGGGAGTGGGTGAAGAAACGCTGACGTTTTCCCGAGCCGTGGGGCCGGGCGGGCGCGTGATTTGCATGGAGGCCCACCCAAGAACGCTTCGCTGTCTGGAAAAGTTGATCGAATATAACCATTTGACCAACGTAACGGCGGTGCATGAGGCAGCGACGGAACCTTCCTGCGCAGTGGCCACCATTAGAAGACTCCCAGGAATATCTGGGCAACCGTTTGAATACCGCGCAAGGCTTTTCCGTGGCCGCGACCACCATTGACGCGATCTGCCAGCGGCTGGGCCTGGATCGAATTGATTTCCTGAAGATGAACATTGAAGGCGCGGAGCGACTGGCGATTCAGGGCATGACGGAGACACTCCAGCAGACTTCCGTCCTATGTATCTCTTGCCACGATTTTTTGGCGGATGCAGCGGGGGACGAGGGCTTTCGGACGAAGGCAACAGTGCTAGAGTTTTTGGAACAGCGCGGTTTTCGTGTCGTGGAGCGGAGCGGGGCTGGGCTGTTGCCGTACGTGCGTGACCAGGTTTGGGCATTTCGCGAGGGTGTGACAGCAGGGATTGCTGCTAACAACTGCCCTTAGGAGCCGTGGTAAAGCGGAGATCAGAATCCAGCGCCTGAAGGCGGACTCACCACAAAAGCACTTGCGCCACCGCTGAAGCGGTGCCTGATAAGAGTCTTTGTTTGCCGCGGGCGGTGCGGCTTCCTTCGGCAGCCCTGCCGGCTAAACTCTCTGACACTTTTGATTGAACCTTCCGAGTTCACGTCCCCTGCTGCGCTGCTTGCTATCCTTACTGCGTGAAGAAAATTGGTGCGCAACAATTTCTGTGCGGCTTGTCTGTCGGGTTGACTCTGCTGGCTTCCCCAGCGCTGGGCAAAGCGCGCGTGCGGCGCGGCGCTTTGCCGGTGGCGCAGTCTTCGAGCAGTGTTTCTGTTGTCGATCCCGTCATCGAAGAAGCCATTCGCGAGCACAAGATTCCGGGCGCGGTGCTGGTGGTGGGGCATGGAGGCAAAGTCGTCTACCGTAAAGCTTATGGGGCGCGGGCGCTGGAGCCGCGGCGGGAAGCGATGACCGCGGATACGGTATTTGATTTGGCATCGCTAACCAAGGTTGTGGCCACGACAACATGCGTGATGCAGCTGTTTGAACAAGGGAAAGTCAAGCTGAATGACCCGGTGGCAGGATACCTGCCGGGGTTTGCGCAGAACGGGAAAGACGACATTACGGTGCGGCAGTTGCTGGTGCATTATTCAGGGCTGCGGGAGGATTTGGATCTTTCCGACAAAGGGTCGGCGAACAAGTGGAAAGGTAAGGAAACGGCCTACCGAATGGCGTTTGCAGAAAAGCCAATATTTCCCGCCGGGTCGCGGTTTCTCTATAGCGATATTAACTTCATTACCCTGGGAGCGCTGGTGGAAAAGGTTTCAGGCGAGGCCCTGGATGCGTATGCGATGCGAAATGTATTTCGGCCCCTGGGGATGACGCATACGCGGTACCTTCCGCCGAAGGCGTGGAGAGCGAAAACCGCGCCGACCGAATATGACGATAACCACGTCATGCTGCGCGGCGTGGTGCATGATCCGACGGCGGAACGAATGGACGGCGTTGCCGGACATGCGGGCTTGTTTTCCACGGCGGACGACCTGGCGAAATTTGCCCAGGCACTGCTGAATGGCGGGGGAAAGATACTGGCACCGGTAACCGTGGAAAAAATGACGACTCCGCAACAGCCTCCGAATGCGACGGCGGTGCGCGGGTTTGGCTGGGATTTGGATTCCCCTTTTTCCAGCAATCGCGGGGAACTGTTGCCCGTGGGATCTTACGGCCACACGGGTTTCACGGGAACATCTTTATGGATTGACCCGGCGACGGATACGTACATCATTCTGTTGACCAATGCCGTGCACATGAAGACGATACGCAGCGAAGGCGGAAACGCAATTGCTCTACGCACGAAAGTGGCTTCGGCGGTAGCCGCCGCGCTACACCTAACGGTTAGCGAGCAGGAACGGGTGCGTCTGGCGAAGATCACCGGTTACAACGAGAGCATGAGCGCGGCACGACGGGTGAACACTCGCAACGGCGCGGTGAAGACCGGGATTGATGTTCTGGAAGAGAACAATTTCTCTTTGGTGATGGGTGCAGCGGTGACGGGTGCGGCGGTGATGGATGCGGCGGCGCAACGACGTGTGGGTCTGCTGACGAACCAGACCGGCGTCGACGGCCAGGGACGGCGCACGATTGACGTGCTGAAGAACGCGAAGGGTATTTCGCTGGATGCAATTTTCAGTCCGGAACATGGAGCGGCAGGTGCGCTGGATACCACGGACATCGGCAACACGAAAGATGCGACTACGGGCGTGCCGGTGTACAGCGTGTACGGCGGATCGGATGCGGCACGTCGGCCCTCGCCCGAGGTATTGAAGAATTTGGATGTGCTGGTCATCGATCTTCAGAACGTGGGCGCGCGCTTCTATACCTACGAGACCACGCTGGGGTATTTCCTGGAAGCTGGGGCGAAGGCGGGAATTCCTGTCATTGTTTTGGATCGACCAAACCCCATCAACGGGGCCGTGGCACAGGGGCCGGTGGGCGATGCCGGGCATGAAACGTTTACCAACTACTTCCCTCTTCCGGTGCGGCACGGGATGACGATGGGCGAGCTGGCGCAGATGTTCAACGCGGAGCGCGGAATTCACGCCAACTTGCTTGTTTCGCCCATGGAAGGATGGATGCGGGGTGACTGGTTCGATGAGACCGGGCTGGCTTGGGTAAACCCTTCGCCGAATCTACGGAATTTGACGGAGGCGGCGCTGTATCCGGGCGTGGCGTTGATTGAGGGGACGAACGTTTCTGTGGGTCGCGGGACAGATACGCCGTTTGAGGTGGTGGGAGCGCCTTGGGTAAATGCGCGCGAACTAGCGCAATATTTGAACGCGCGCGGAATTGCCGGTGTGAGGTTTGTGCCAGTGACGTTTGCGCCGACCGCCAGCAACTACACGAGCAAGGCGTGCCAGGGCGTGAATCTGGTGCTGCTGGACCGGAATGCGCTGGACGCTCCGGAGCTGGGGATGGAACTGGCGGCCGCGCTGGCCAAGCTGTATCCAGCGTTCAAACTGGACGCGGTTAAGGACATGGTGGTGAATGCGGCGGCGTTTGAGGCCCTGACGGCAGGGCGAGATCCGCGGCGGATTGCCGACGATTGGCGGGATGGGTTGGCGGCGTTCCAAAGGACTCGGGAAAAGTATTTGCTCTACAAATAGGTGGGGCGGGTCAACCCGAAAAGCATAGACTGCATCCGAGACTACAAGAGTTTTGGGAGGGCGTATGGACGGGTTGAAGAAAAGCTGGATGAAGAAAAGCTCGTTGAGCGCGGGACTGAGCTGCGCGCTGGTGGTGGGCGGAGTGGCGCAGGAAGTGCAGCACGAAATCGCACAGGAAGTCGCGCGACCGGCGGCGAGTGCGGAGCGCAAACTCCTGAGCCAGCCGCGAATCGATGCCGCCTCCAAGGTCTCGATACCGGCGGGAGCGCAGATTTTGGTGTCGTTGCAACATGCGATCACCACCAAGAGCGCCAAAGTGGGTGACCCGGTTTTTGCGATCACGTCGTTTCCGTATGTGCAGAACGAGCAGATGCTGATTCCCGCGGGGACTTACGTGCAGGGAAGGATCAGCGCGATTCGGCGGCCGGGACGAGTGCGGGGCCGAGCGGAGCTTTTGTTTCACTTTACGACCTTGATCTATCCGAACGGCTATACTGTCATGCTTCCGGGCGCGGTCGATAACGTGCCGGGCATGGAACATTCGACGATGAAGGATGAAGAAGGCACGATCCGGCAAGACGGCCAGAAGGGGCATGATGTGGCCACAGCGGCGGAGGCGGCCGCAACAGGCGGGCTGATTGGCGCGGCGGCCAACGGTGGAAAGGGCGCGGCGATTGGCGGCGCTGGCGGAGCGGTGGTGGGCACTGTGGTAGCGCTACTCTCGCGCGGCAATGATTTGCGGCTGGAATCGGGGACTTCAATCCAGATGATGATTCAGCGGCCGATTGACCTGGATACGAGTCGAGTCTCGGGACGTTCGGGGCGTGGCTTGGCGCGAGTGGAGCCGGAATAACTCCGTCGGCGAGTCTCTTCATTTCAGAACAAATAGCGCGTTGACGTGAGCCGTTACCTGAATGGTCTGTGGGGAGAACTCCGCAGTGGGAGCGGCTTCCGCGCGCATGGCTCCGGCCATCATGGGCACAGCCGGGCCGCGGGCCATGTTGGCGATGACGCGGACCTGCTCGAAGGTATCGACGGAAGCATAGGAAAGCTCACCGAGCGTGCGGCCTCCAGCTTTGGCGACGGTTTGCGCGGACTCGTTGGCACGGCGGTAGGCGTCGTCCACAGCTTTTTGCTTCGCCACATCAATGTTTTCCAGCGTGTAACTCAGGTTTTGGTTGTCGGTGACATCCGTGTCAGCAAGTTGTTGGACGATGGGGCCAATCTTGGTAAAGTCTTTGAGCTTCAGCGTGGTGCTGGCGTTGACGCGGTAGCCAATCAACTTGCGCTTCGCCTGTTTCCAATCGTAAACAGGCTCGACGGAAAAGTAGCCGATTTCGGCGGACTTGGGATCGACGCCGTTGGCGCGAAGAATCTGGCGGATTTGCTCGGCATTCCGGGATGCGCGCTCGTAGGCCGCTTTCGAGGTGTCTTCCTGGGCGGAGATGTTGAACTGGAGCAAAGCCGTGTCGGGCTGGGCTTCATACTTGCCGTCGGCTCCGACGTAGATGGTGTTGGCTTGGGCGTTCATGGCGGGGTGCTCTTGGGTAGCGCCAAATTTAGGGGACAGCAGAGTAAGGGCTAGGGTGAGCGCTGCCAGACTCTTGTTCATGGGTTCTCCTTCTGTGATTCCAGTATAGGGACGTGGGCTGAGGTTCGCTGCTAGACCGGAGTTGTCACCGGCACCGACGGAGCTTCCTGGACCGAGGTCGTGGCCTTGGGAGCGACAACCCGTGCCAAAGCGAGAGCTGCAAACAGGAAAATCGCGGACAAGAACCACGGTGCACCGGGAAGAAAACGCGTCGGAACCAGGAAAAACGCGAAGACCGTGGAAAAGATTCCCGGCCCCACGATCATGGCAATTCCCCGCAGGGAACCGACCGCGCCTTGCAGTTCGCCTTGTTCTGTTACCGACACACGCTTGGTCATCATGGTTTGCAGAGGCGGGGCCGCTAAACCCCAAAGGGCGTTGACGGGGATGGCGAGCAGGAAAATCCATCCTTTGGGGGACGCGCCAAAAAACGCAAATCCTAACGCGCCCAGGAACAGGCCCAGGAATAGCGTGGCCCGTTCTCCGAAGCGCTTGACCAGCATGCCGACCATTCCGGCGGAGACGATCATCGTGGTAACCCCAACAACGGCCAGCGAATAGCCCACGTCGCGCTCGTTCCAGGAGTAGCGGAGCGTGGCGTAAAGCACAAACACGGTGACGTAAACCTCGTGGGCAAGGTAGTTCAGGAAGCTCACGCTGGCCAAACCGAAGAGTTCGTGGTGCGAACGCAGCAGTTTGAGCGCACCGACCGGATTAGCCTTTTTCCAAAGCATTTTCGGGGCACGTCGTTCCGGCGGAAGCGACTCGGGCAGGATGAAAAACCCGTAGACTGCATTCAGTAGGCTGAAGCCTCCGGCAACCCAAAAAGGTAAGCGCATGTCAATGTGGCCCAGCCAGCCTCCCGCCGCTGGCCCAAGAATGAAACCCAGGCCAAACGCCGCGCCAAAAATGCCGTAAGCACGCGAGCGAGTCTCGGGCGTGGTCACATCACTGATGTAGGCGTTCGCGGTCGGTCCGCTGGATGAAGTAATGCCGGAGAGCAATCGCCCCAGGAACAACCAGCCAATCGTCGGCGCAAGGGCCATGATGATGTAGTCGATGCCGAGGCCAAAGTTGGAAAGCAGGATGACCGGTCGGCGACCGTAGCGGTCGGAAAGAACGCCGAGTACGGGAGCGAAGAAGAACTGCATCAACGCCCAAACCGTGATGAACAAGCCAAGATATTTGGAAGACTGGCCGATGTCGCCATGGAGAAAACTGGCGATGAGCTTGGGAAGAACCGGAATGATAATGCCAAAAGCCAGCATGTCGAGCAGCACGGTGATGAAGACAAAACTGAGCGCTGCGTGACGTTTGGTTGTCAAAGCTTATGTCTCCTGGAAATCCAACACAAGCATAGCTGACGGGATTGGGTTTTGGGGTTTCGTTGGTGCAGGGAGTTGCCCGGGAGAGAGGTTTACCCGCGAACCTCAAATACCTTACGGGCAAAGCCAGGGAACTTTTCCCCGACTACCTGGCTAGTTGGAGGGCGTGATCCAGACGGATTTCCAGAATCGTTCCCTTTTCCAGACGCACGCTGTGGTCGGCAAAGAATCCCGCGACGCCGGTGATTTTGGACCACGGAGAGCGCGGTTCATCCATCGTATCGGATTTGGATTCGTGCGAAGCGGCTTTGATCGAGCCATCTTCGTCGTCCTTCACGCCATGCTCTCCGGGAACGCCAGTGACGGAAGCGATGAGGGGTTCCCAGCCACGCTGGGATTCGACGCCATCAAAACTGAGCAGCAAACGCGGGTGTAGACCCTCGGAAGCGCGGCTAATGTGACCTCGGACACGGCTTCCACGTGGGATTGACCTGCCGTTCGGCGCGATCAGATCTTCAGCCAGAGTGGCTTTGAAACGCTGACCGGGGCGAGCTCTGCCGGTTTCTAGGCGCTGCCCGAGGCGGATGAGGACGGTTTTGCCCGCAGGCACTTCATTGGAGATGCCGGGGGATACACTAGTCGCTTCGGCAGATGTTGGGAATGTGTGCCCTTGGGCGACAGCCATGCCGCAGGCGAAAATGACGGTTAGGAAGCCAGTTGCAACCCCAAAGAACGCACCGCGAAAACGTGCCATCATCCACCTCAAACGCAATTAGCTGGCAGGAATCGGGTCCCTGCTCACTTTTGTTGGATGGGTGGAACGGGAAAAACGCTGCCTGAGCTGGGAAATACAGGGAACGCGCTAACTGCCCAGCGCCGCTGTCGAGGTGGCGTAACCGAACTTATAGATTTGATTGTCGATTTCCTTACGGAGATCATCCCAAATATGGTCGGGCATGGTCAGAAAGGTTTCGACCACCTCGGGATCAAACTGGCGACCTGCAAAACGCTTGATTTCTTCCTTGGCAGCTTGCAGGGTTTGCGCGGAGCGGTAAGGACGGTCGGAAGTAATAGCGTCGAGCGTGTCCGCTACGGAGAAGATTCGCGCGCCGAGGGGAATTTGCTCGCCGCGCAGTCCGCGGGGATAGCCAGTACCATCCCACTTTTCCTGATGGGAATAGACAATGTCAGAGGCTTCGATGAGAAACGGGATTTTACGCAGCATCTGGTAGCCGTGGTAGCAGTGCTCGCGCATGATGCTGACTTCTTCCGGTGTAAGCGGCCCGGGCTTGCGAAGAATGCCGTCTGGAATCGCCATTTTGCCGATGTCGTGCAGAAAAGCTCCGCGGGCGATGACGCGAATCTGGTCGTTGGAGAGCCCTCGGGCACGAGCCATGGCGATGGTGAAAGCTGTTACGCGTTTGGAATGGCCTTCGGTTTCCGCGTCTTTTAAGTCCAGAGCATCGCCCAGAGCTTCTAGTGTGATGTCGTAAGAACGCTCCAGGCCGGCCATGGCGCTGCGGAGTTGCTCGGTGCGAGCCGCGACCAGGGACTCTAGGTTCGTCTGGTAGGTGCGATTTTCCGTCTTAAGACGGCGATTCTCAAGGGCGCGTCGCACGGTCGCGAGCAACTGCTCCCGTTCGAAGGGCTTCAGCAGGTAGTCATAGGCGCCGTTACGAATGGCAGCCAGGGCCACAGAAATGTCGTGGACGGCCGTGACCATCACGACTGGCATGTCGGGAAACTTTTCCTTGGTGCGTTCCAGAAGGCCGATGCCATCCATGTCCGCCATCATCAAATCGGACAGCACTAGTTCGAACGGCTCGCCTGAGCTGAGCAAGGCCAGAGCCTGCTTCCCAGAGGCGGCCTGTTGGCACTGGTAGCCACTGGACTGGAGCATGGCGCTGACGATTTCGCGAATCGCGTCTTCGTCATCAACAACTAGAATGCGGTCGGCTGACATAGGCTCTGGACAAACCTAATTCTACTCCAGAGGGGGCGGACGATTCCTAGAGGTTCAAGCCAATTCCTACCCGAAGGTAACCCCCGACAACAGGCGGTAACGGCTGGGATGGCGGCATTTCGTGATATACCACGGGTAGTCCTCCCCCCGCGGCACACCAAACAGAAGCAAAACCCATGCCCTTCGCACAAGTGCGTGTCTGGCTCACTAGCCTGGAACCGCTGCTTCCGCAGCTGACGCCATCGGCGTTTGCCGCCGTCATTATGCTGGCGGCGAGCCTGCTCGTCTTCCGCACCTTTCGTGAGCGCTACCTGCTGGTTTGGATCCTGGGCTGGGTCGTCTATTTAGCCGCGCGAACCGCGAGTTCGGGCGGCATGGCGGTACTCTCCGCGCACCATGCTCAGGCGGTGGGCGAGACCGGATTTGTGCTGGCGGTTTCCCTGTTTGCGGCGGCGGTGCTGTTGTCGGTGAACGCCAAGCGAGCTTTGCTGGCGGTTCTATTCCTCGGCTCCCTGGCGGTGAGCGCGGCCGCAATGCAGGCTTTGCTTTGGCCGGGACAAGTAGTTTTACGAGCGGCTTTGGAAGTTCTCTATCGAGTCATCACATTTGGCTCGGCTTTCTATTTATTGGCTTCGATTCGAGGGAAGTGGCGCCTTGGGCCCGTAACACTAGCCGCGACGCTCATGGCGTTGCACCTGGACTGGGGTCCGCTCGCTGGCCATCCAGCACCCGGTGCCGACCTATGGGTCGACCTGCTGTTTGGCTTGAGCATGTTGATGGTCGTTCTCGATCAATATCGCGACCGCACCCTGCGACTGGCGGCGGTGACCGCTCTGACTTCTTCCATCGCGCGAGCGCAACACCCGGGAACGATGCTGCTCTCGACCCTGGAAGAACTGGTCCGCCTGATGAATGCCAAAGCCGGTTGGTTCCGCCTCCTGGAGAGCGGGAATCTGCGCCTGGTGCAACAAGTCGGGGTTTCGGATGAGTTTGTGCGCAGCGGTGAAGTCATTTCCCTGGATGAGGCAACAGAAAAAATTCTGCATACTGGTTGGCCTGTCGCCCAGCGGGTTGGCGCTCTGCACCCGAGTCTGCGAGGGGCGGCGTTGGCGGAAGGCTTTCACCATATTCTGCTAGTTCCAATCCGGGGCAAAAAGAGCATCCTTGGAACACTCTCGCTGGCAAGCGCCCGGGCGCGGTCTTATAGTCGGGAAGAACTCGAGTTTCTGGCGACGAGCGCTAACCAATTAGGCATCGCGGCCGAGAATTTGCGTTTGCGCGAGCAAATTGTGCGCTCCCAGCGGCAGTGGCTGAACACGTTTGACTCGATTGAAGACATGATTCTGCTGCACGACGCGAACCACAAGATTCTAAAAGTGAATCGCTCCCTGATGCGCCGTTTGAAGCTGCGACCGGCGGAGATGGTCGGAAAACTGTGCCAAGATGTATTGCCCAAACACTCGGAGTGGAAAGACTGCCCGTATTGCCTAAAGGAAGAAAAGGGACTGTCGGAGCATCCCGATCCCTGTCTGGGAGGATTTTCACTGGTCTCCACTTCTTCCTATCGGGAGCATGGGCAAGAGCGGCGCGGGACGATTCACGTAATTCGCGATACCTCGGAAAGGCGCGCGGCGGAAGAAAAATACCGCATGTTGTTTGAGCAAGCGCAGGAAGGTGTGTTCGTTGCGGAACCTGGCGGCAAGCTCCTGGACTGCAACGATGCCTTTGTGCGCATGTTGGGTTATTCCAGCCGCGAAGAGTTGATGGCCCTCGACATGGACAATGGCGTGTACACGTCGTCCGAGCAGCGCGAATCCGTGCGGCGGGAACTGGAGGCGCGCAGCCACGTGCGGAATTTTGAAGTGGCGCTGCGGCGCAAAGATGGAACCGTCCTCAATGCGATGGAAAGCAGTTTTGCCACGCGCGACGCCCAAGGGAAGGTAGAACGCTACCAGGGCTTTTTGCTGGATACCACCGAGAAACGCCGGGCGGACGACGAAATTCGGCGGCGCAATCGCGAGTTGAATGCCCTGAATGCCATCGCCACGATTTCCACCCAGTCCTTCGACCTGGATGAAATTTTGAACATGACCTTGCGCCAAGTCGTAACGCTGTTCGCTTCCGAGACGGGCTCGATCTACCTGGCCGATCCGGGTGGACAGGTGCTGCGCAGACGCGCCGGCTGGGGACATCGTAGCGAAGGCCGCGCGCGCTTTGCTGAATTGCGTCTGCCGGAGGGCTTTGGCGAGCTGATCACGCGTTCCCGCACGGAAGTAATCACGCCGGACTATTTGCCGCACGTGCCTCCGATCGTAGCCGAGTTCGTGAAAGCCGATGGCCAGCGCTCCTGGATTTGGGTGATTCTCTGGGGTAAGGATGGTCCCGCGGGCGTGATTGGAGTGGGCAGCCGAGAAGCGCGCGAGTTCAATAGCAGCGATGAGAGTCTGCTGGTGGCCATCAGTCGGCAACTGGCGGCGACGCTCGAAAAGGTGCGCCTCTATGAGGAAAGCTGCCGCGCCTACGAAAATCTCCGCTTGGCTCAAGAGCAGTTGTTGCAAAGCGAGAAAATGTCAGCCGTGGGCCAGCTCATTTCCGGCGTGGCGCATGAACTCAACAATCCGCTGACTGCAATCCTGGGTTACGCGCAGCTGCTGGAAGGCGAGGGACTGAACGAGCGGGCACAGGATTTTGTCGGCAAGCTCTTCAAACAAGCGCAACGCACGCACCGCGTGGTGCAGAACCTGCTGTCATTCGCCCGTCAGCGCAAGCCTCAAAAAGCGGAAGTCGACCTGCGCAAGGTCCTGGATGAGGCACTCGCCCTGCGCGACTATGACTTCCGCATCAGTAACATCCGCGTTGAAAGACAAATTGATGAAACGCTACCAGCCGTAGTGGCCGACCCGCATCAAGTGGAACAGGTGTTCTTGAACGTGATCAACAACGCCCTCGACGCCATGCTGGAAACACAAAATAAGGGCGTGCTGAAGGTGCGATCCTTCGCCAGTGACGGCCAAGTGTGGATCGAATTTCACGACAGCGGCCCGGGCATTCAAGACGCGAAGAAAATTTTTGATCCGTTCTACACCACAAAAGCTGTTGGCAAAGGCACGGGCCTGGGCTTAAGCATTTGTTACGGGATCGTGAAAGAGCACGGTGGCGAAATCACCGCCAGCAATAGTCCCGAGGGTGGCGCAGTGATTCAATTGCGCCTGCCGGCAGTGGACCACGCCGCACCGGCAGCGACAGGGCCTGAGCCCGTCCGGAATGACGCAGTGGTGCAGGGACGCGTGCTCCTGGCTGAGGACGAAGAATCAGTGAGGGAATTCGTCGGCGCGGTACTAACCGGGGCGGGCGCTGAAGTAGTCGCCGTCGGCAACATCGAGGAAGTCAAAACGCGCTTGCAACGGGAGTCCTTCGACGGAATTATTATGAGCGGACGCATGCCTGGCGGCATGACCGTGGCTGGGATGCACGCTTGGCTGGCGGCGCAGCATCCAGGATTGGAACGCAAAATTCTCTTCACCTTCGCCCATGTTGCGGACGAAGATACGCGAGCATTTTTGGAGAGAAATCACATTCCTTCTTTGCTCAAACCATTCGAGATTGCGGATTTAATTCATCGCACCAGAGATCTGCTACGAAAAGCCCGCGCTGCCGCGTCCGTCTAGCTGTACCGCAGCGGGCCTGCTATTTTTGCGACTTTCTCTCCGCCAACCGCGTCTTACCTCGTAGAGGTCTGCATGCTATTTGAAGGCGATGCGCGACGGCAACTGGAGAAGGAGATGAAAGCCCAGGGGCGACTCCCTCCAGGCCAGTCCACCACCCTGAAATGGCCAGTTCTCCACTATGGCTCCGTGCCGCGGTTCGATCCGGCGCGCTGGGATTTTCAAATACGGGGTCTGGTGGAACAGCCCGCCAAGTTCACTTGGCCCCAATTCAATGCCTTACCGCGCATTTCGGTGACGCGCGACTTTCACTGCGTCACGCGCTGGAGCCGTTTTGACAACTGCTGGGAAGGCATTGCCTTTCGCGAGGTGCTGCGGCGCATTCGCTTGCGTCCCCATGCGAGCTTCGTACTGATACACGCCGAGCAAGGCTTCACCGCCAACGTGCCACTGGCAGATCTGGATCGAGAAGATGTACTGTTCGCCACCCACCATGACGGGCAGCCGCTCACTCTCGATCACGGCTATCCCTTGCGGCTGGTGGTGCCGCACTTGTACGCCTGGAAATCGGTTAAGTGGGTCAGGGCTCTGGAGTTCCTGGACCACGACCAGCCAGGATTCTGGGAACAGAACGGCTATCACATTTATGGCGACCCATGGAAAGAGCAGCGCCACCGTGGCGATTAAGCGGTCAGCCTAATTTCTTCACAATGGGATTGTATCCAGCGGAGACAAGTTTTGCGCGAAGGCCTTCCACATCTTTCTGGTTGCTGAAGGGTCCGATCTGCACGTGGAACAGCTTGTCCGTCGGGGCGGTATTGGTGGCGAACACCGCATAGTCCTTCTTGCGCAAAGCCGATACCAGGGCCTCCGCGTCTTCTTGCTTCGTGACCGCCGCCACTTGCAGAAAATATCCTGTGCCGGGCGCTGGATGCGGGTTCGCTGGCTCTTCCACGGCCGGGATCTGCGACGAACGCTCAGTTCCAGAGGGCTGCGTCGCGGCTCGCTGGCCCACTACCACCACAGCCGGAGACGACCCTCCGGCGGCGCTCACAGCCGCCCCCCGCCCCGTGGAGTAGCCGAAGCCAAAGAACAAAGCGCAAACCACCACCAAAACTACGAACAAGCCAACCATCTTGCCTGTGCTTACGACAATTTCTGGATCTTTTGCCATTTTCGATCAGTCTCCGCTGATTTGCAGTTGAATCTTCCTGCTATTTTGAAACGTCCCACAAACTCTTTTGCCGCCTTAGTCACCCGAAGGCTTAGCTGTTGCGTCCTTCGCGCCCACTTTTTCCAAAAGCTTGTGCATCCCGGAAAATAAATCCATTGGAATTGGGAAGATCACAGTTGTATTCTTCTCCACGCCAATCTCGGTCAACGTCTGCAAGTAGCGGAGCTGCACGCTTACGGGTTCCGTGGCCAGCAACGCAGCCGCATCCACCAGGCGTTGCGCGGCGGAAAATTCGCCCTCGGCATGGATGATCTTCGAACGACGCTCGCGTTCCGCTTCCGCCTGTTTCGCCATGGCGCGGAGCATGGTTTCCGGCATATCCACCTGCTTCACTTCCACGTTCGTTACCTTCACGCCCCAAGGCGCGGTGTGCTGGTCCAGAATGGTTTGCAGACGCAGATTGATCTTTTCGCGATGGGCCAGGAGCTCGTCGAGTTCCACTTCCCCCAAAACCGAACGTAGCGTCGTTTGCGCAAACTGCGACGTTTGATAGATGTAGTTTGAAACCTCGTTAATAGCCTTGCGCGGTTCAATGGCGCGCAGGAAAATGACCGCGTTCACCTTCAGTGTCACGTTGTCCCGCGTAATAATGTCCTGCGGCGGTACTTCCATGGCTTCCTGTCGTAGAGAAACCCGAACCATGCGGTCAAACGGAACGAGAACAAGGATCACCCCCGGCCCCTTGGGTTCCGCCAGCAAGCGACCCAGGCGGAAGATGACCGCCCTCTCGTATTCCGCCAGGATCTTGATCGAACTGAGCGCGTAAATTACGAAAACGATGACAACTATGCCAGTCAATCCAAAGAATTCCACAAACGCCTCCGGGCTCAACCACTCCCAAGAGAATCTTATCCTAGGCCTCTGGGGAGGACTCTATCTTGCCAATCGCACTTGGTATTGAGAATGGTTCCGACAGGCGAATGGCTGGCCCATCAGAGCCAATCAGCTTGACTCACTCTGAGACGGGATCGACTTGCAAGTGCAGACCGTCCACGCGCTTGACTGTCACTTGACGGCCAGTCGCCACCGGGGACGAGGCAGTCGCATCCCAGAGTTCCCCGTGAACGAAGACCTTGCCATGCGGAGAGAGCGGTGTTTGCGCGGTCCCGGTCTCGCCCAACATGCCATCCATGCCGCTGACACGCTTGCCGGCCCTGGCTTTCAGCGCAACCGTCATGAGAAAAATCGTAATTACGCCCAGCGGTAGACTCACGGCCAGGGCGGTGGAGAGGCGCACGCGCATTTCCGGAATCGGGCCATCGACCAGAAACAACCCTCCGAGCGTCAGCGCCACCACCCCGCCGATACCCAAAACTCCATGGGAAGCAATCTTGGCTTCCAGAGCAAAAAGCAAAAATGCCGTTGCGATCAGCGCCAAGGCGGCAAAGCGCACCGGGAGCAGGTTCAACGCGAACCCAGCCAGCACGATCAGAATCACTCCCACGGTACCCGGCAATACCGTACCGGGATTGTTCAACTCCGCGTAGATGGCAAAAATGCCAAGCCCCAACATGGCGAACGCCAGATTCGGGTCCATCAGGAAGCCGAAAATCTTCTGTTTCACCGTCCGCTCAAACGGGCGGATCGGCTCGTGGGTCAGATCCAGCATGAAAGTGGTGCCATCAAATCGCTTAACCGCCTTCCCGCGCATCTGCTGAAACAGGTCCTGCTCGCTGGACGCCACATAGTCGATCAGATGTTGCGCAAGCGCCTCTTGTTCGGTGAACGACTTCGACTCGCGCACCGTGCTTTCGGCAACTTCCACGTTGCGGCCTCGCTTGGTAACCACGGATCGCATGAGCGCGGCCGCGTCGTTTTCAATTTTCTTCGCCATGATCTCGTCAAGTTTCACCCCTGGCACCACGGGGTGGGCCGCTCCGGTATTGGTGCCGGGAGCCATCGCGCCCACATCCGCCGCTTGCAGAATGAAAAAGCCAGCCGAGGCCGATCGGCTGCCGCTGGGCGTCACGTAGATGATGACCGGCACCGGCGAGGCGAGCAGCTTCTCGATAATTTCTCGCGTGGCATCCAGCATCCCGCCTGGGGTGTTGATCTCGATGAGCAGGGCTTTGGCGTTTTCCTGCTGCGCCTGGGCAACGGCCCGCTCGATGTATTCCGTCGTCATCGGATGGATCGTGTCGTGGATGACAATCTTCAGGACTTCGGCGCGGGCGGAAGCGGCGAAAATCGAGCTCGTTAACAGGATGAAGGAGATGAAACTGAATCGCGAAGTCTTCATGGCTTGCTCATGGCCTCCCGCGCCGCCGCTACTCCAGCTTGCGCGTCGGCATTGGCGGGGTCAAGCGCCAGGGCCTCGCCAAAGTCCTTCGCGGCCTCGGCGGCAAAACCCTGGGCCAGCAGTTCCCTGGCGCGCGTCACGTGAAAACGCGCGTGAGTCGCGGGATCGCTGGTGGCAAGGCGCTGCTCGTCGGCGGCTTGAATCTGCGCCGCAATTTCGCGGAAAGCGTCCTCGTTGTAGATGCGCTTGACGCGTTCGAGCGGCAGCTTAGGCGGTGCAGCGGTAGCGGCGTACTTGGGATCGCTGGCCGCGACCAGCGACTCCAGCAAGCCCTTGGCTTCAGCATCGTTTGGATTCGCCGCGAGAAAATTTCTCAGTTCGCGCGTGGAAGCTGCCGCGTCTCCTTTGCGGAACAACTCGACAGCCAGGTTGAAGCGGTAGTCGGAATCCTCGGGATCGCCCGTCGCCGCTTTTTGCAGCGGCTCCAGTGCCGACGGCTTGCCGAGGCGCGCACGAGCCACACCCAGGTTGTTGTAAACCTCCGGCAAGGGAACGCGCATGGCGAGGCTGGTAAACATGGCTTCGGCTTTGTCTGGCTGGCCGAGGTAGAGGGCGCATAAGCCCGCCAGAAATTGTGCCCGTCCCGCCGAAGGATGCGTAGGCGGTATTTTTGCCAGGGTCACGGACGCCGGATCGTATTGCTTGGTTTCAAAGTAAGTCTCGCCCAAAGCCATTTCCGCTTCGACATAAGAAGGGTTGATGCGCAGCGCTTCGCGAAAGTATTTAATCTTGTCAGCCGCGGAACTGGCCATCACGCCGCGAGTGTAATTTTCCAGCGAATCCAGGCGAATCGCCGGAGCGGCCGCAACGAAGGCATCACGACTGAGGATCAGGGCGGCATCGTCAAGATGCAGCAGGTCCCAGGCGAGCGCGGTTTGGATGTCAATCAGCTTGAGCAGAGGTCCAGATTCGGTAAATCGGTTCGAAAGATGGGCGCGTTTGACGTCGAGCCTCTGGCAGGTGGCGGTGAACGTGTGTCCATCGAAATCGTAGGTGCCGATGACAACGTAGTCGAGATCCAGCTGTTCCGCAATGCGAAATAGTGTGGCGCGGGAGGGATGCAGCCCCGAGGGCATACCGGCTCGGTCAAAAGCGTGCAAGCGGTCACTGCGGGACAGGACCCGGGCAGAAGTAGCCGTCGGCCCACCCGCCAAACGCTCCCCAATGACCTCAGGAAAGGACTCTCCAATCCACTGAATTCCCGGAGCCTTAGAGAGGTTGTCGAAAGGCGCCAGCAGCAAGGACTTCTGGGAACCCGGGGACGGGCTAGGAGACTGCGCCTGCGAGGAACCCGTCAGGCAAAAAGCAAAAACAATCAGGAGGGAGCGGAACACCCTCCGATTATAGCGGCGCAGTGTTTATAACGGGGCACTGGAAGCGGCGACTGTCTGGCTCTCGGATTCGACAACACCCTGTGCAATACCACCACTGCTCGTCACGACCGGCGAACCAAGCGCAGCCGAATGCCAACCGGGAAGCTGATTGTCACCAGTAATCAGCCGCGCACCACGCTCGTAGGTTACGTACGACCAGAACCATTGAATCATCACCATCAGCCGGTTGCGGAACCCGATCAGAAACAGGACATGCACGAAAAGCCAAGCCATCCAGGCAAAGAATCCTGAAAGCTGGAATTTGCCGAGATCGGCTACCGCCGCTGCCCGACCAATGGTCGCCATGCTGCCTTTGTCGTGATAGTGAAAGTGTGGGGTGCTTTCACCGCGAATCCGCCGCAGGACGTTTTTCGCGGCCTCGACTCCCTGTTGCATGGCGACCTGCGCCACACCCGGCAACGGCACTCCTTTGGCATCCAGCATCGTCGAGAGATCGCCAATGACAAACACCTCCGGATGGGTCGGCAGCGAAAGATCTTGCTGAACCCGCACTCGACCCGCACGGTCAGTCTCTGCACCGAACAATTTACCTAAAGGAGAAGCGGCCACACCCGCAGCCCACAAAGTCACCGCCGCCGATACCCAATACTCGCCGAAACGAACGCGACCCGGCTCCAACCCAGTCACCATCGTCGACGTGCGCACTTCCACGCCAAGTTTGGCCAACTGCCGCTCCGCACTGCGCGAAAGGCTCTCCGGATAGGCAGCCAAAACCCTCGGCCCACCTTCGACCAACAAAACGCGCGTGTGCTTAGGATCAATCGAGCGAAATTCATTGGCCAAAACGTGTCGCGCAATCTCAGCCAGAGTCCCGGCCAGTTCCACCCCAGTCGGCCCCGCGCCTACCACCACAAAGTTCAACTCGCGCTGAGTAGCTCCGCGGGCGGCCTCTCGTTCGGCCAGCTCAAACGACAACAGCACACGCCGACGAATCTCCGTGGCATCCTCGATCGTCTTCAGCCCAGGCGCCAACTCCGCCCAGTCGTCGTGTCCAAAATAAGCATGGCTCGCCCCCGCGGCGACGATCAAGTAGTCGTACGGGATGGCATCGTCCGCCAGTTTGACGAGCTTTCGCTCCAAGTCGAAACCGGTCACTTCGCCCAGCAGAACTTCCACATTTTTCTGCGAATGCAAAATCCAGCGAATGGGCGCCGCGATTTCCCCGGGCGAAAGTCCCGCAGTCGCCACCTGATACAACAGCGGCTGAAAAGTGTGGTGATTCTTTCGGTCGATCAAAGTGACGGCCACGTCCGCCTTCCGCAACTGCCGCGCCGCCTGAAGGCCACCGAACCCGCCTCCAACAATCACCACGCGTGGCTTACCAGAATCCAACTGAGTCACCATAGCTTATAGATTCCAATCCGACGCTTATCGATTCCCCCCAGGTGCAAGAAACTTCGCTCCGCCCCCGCCCAGTTCCAGTAAGATTCCGGGAACGTGAACCCTACCGCCCCGATGCGCCGCAGCCTTTCGTCCTACCTGATGCCGTCGCTGGTCGATATCGTCTTCATCAGCCTACTTCTGGCACTGGCTTACGGCACACCAAGCCTGCGCCTCCTCAACGACCCCGGCATCGGCTGGCACATCCGTACTGGCGAATGGATCCTGCAAAACTACTCCATCCCGCACACCGACCTATTCTCAACGCTCGCCACCCGCCCGTGGTTCGCCTGGGAATGGCTGTTCGATGTCGGGGTAGCCCAGGTCCATAGCTGGTGGGGCCTGAACGGCGTCCTAGCTGGAGGCGCGCTGCTGGTCGCCCTGACCTTCGCCTTGCTCTTCCAACTGACGCTCCGGCGGGGTGCCCCGTTTCTACCCACTGCGGGCTTCGTGGTCCTAGCCCTCTTAGCCTCCACCATCCACTGCCTGGCGCGGCCCCATTTATTCACCTGGCTCTTCACGCTGCTCTGCTGGTACTTGCTGGAGCAAAAGCGCGACACCCCTTGGCTCTGGGCGATCCCCGCCATCGTCCTGATCTGGGCCAACGTCCACGGCGGTTTCCTGATCGCCTTCGCGCTCGGTGGCCTAACCCTCGCTGGCGATCTGCTCACCCCATCGCCACCTCAAGATGCAAGACGTGAAGATGCAAGGCGCGCCAGCATCCGCCTCGGCCGAGTACTCGCTCTAAGTCTAGCCGCCAGCCTTTTTAACCCCTACAAGGCAAGCCTTTATACCCATATTTATCAATATCTTACAGACACATTTCTCATCCATCACATCCAGGAAATGCAGTCCCCGGATTTCCACTCCTTCGCCGCCAAATGCTTCGCCGCTCTCCTGTTCTTGACCGCCTGCATCGCCGTCTCCAAGCGCCGCCAACTTCGCCTCGGAGAACTCTTCGTTCTAGTCTTCTTCGCCTACGCGGCACTCTTCGCCGTGCGCAATATCCCGGTAGCCTGCATCGTCCTGACGCTCACCGTGGCCCCACTCCTCACCCGCGACCAGCAAGCGCCCGTCTCCTTTTCCCAGCGCATGGCCGCGATGGAATCCCGCAGCCGCGGCCACGCCTGGGCCGTGTTGTTCATCCTGGTCACGCTAGCCACCTGCGCTAATCACGGAAATTTCTTCGGCCAACCGCTGATCCACGCCAGCTTCAACGCCGACCGCTTCCCCCTCCGCGCCGTCGCTTACCTCAACGAGCACCCGTCGCAGGGTCCCCTCTTCACCACCGACGCCTGGGGAGGCTACGTTATCTACCGCCTCTGGCCCAACCAGCGTACCGTCGTCGACGACCGCCACGACATGTACGGCTCCGACTACATGAAGCGCTACTTGAAGATTATCGACGGTGAACCAGACTGGGCCGCACATTTACAGGCCACGGGAGCGCATTCGGTCCTGGTGTCCTCAACCAGCGCTTTAGCTAGCCTTCTGCGCCTGACGCCAGAGTGGCGCCTCGTTTACGACGACAAACAGGCAGTCCTTTTTGAACATAAGCCAGGCGCGCCATAAAACTATGGTCCCGATCCACGAAACGGCAACTGGCTGCACCTTTGCCATCCGGGTTCATCCACGCGGTCGGAAGGACGCCATCGTCGGCGAACTCGGCAACGCGCTGAAGCTTACCCTCTCCGCCCCACCAATTGACGGCCGCGCCAACGACGCGTGCATCGTGTTCTTCGCTCAGCTGCTGCGAGTGCAACGCGCAGCCATTACCATCGTCTCCGGCGGAAGCAGCCGCAACAAAGTGATCCATATAGCCGGCCTCTCGGGGGACGAACTTCGCGCGCGTTTGACGAAATGAGCCCTACTGCCCCTTCGGCAGTTGCAGCAACAACCCAGTTCCCTGCCCAGCCTCCACGCTCGGCAACTGCCCATTCCACTTGTCGATATACGCCCGCTGATTTTCCAGCCGCCGCAACTCCAACAACTGAGGACTAATCGAACTCTGCCGAATCCGGTTCGCATCCGCCTCGCCCTTGGCCCGAGTTACCACCGACTGCGCGTCGCCGTCGGCCTCGGCAATTTTCTTGGCTGCTTCAGCCTGCGTCGTGGCCAGCTCGTTCTTGGCACGCTCAGATTCCTGAATCGCCTGCGCCTTCGCCGTAATCGCCGTGGCAATCACCGCCGGGACGCGCGGCGCTCCAATGAACCCAAACTGCTGCACGCCCACGCCGACGTTGGTCACCTTATCCTGAATCTGCGTTTCCACCTGATGCAGGAACTGCGCTTTCTTTTCCCCGTAAATGTCTTCGACCGTATAAGTTGACGCAACCTCGTTCAACGAGTTCCGCACAATATCGCGCAGAATTCCATGTGTAAACAACTCAAGATTGCTCACCCGATACTTCACATAAAAATCCGGCACTTTCGTCGGCTCAATGGCATAAGAAAGAGATGTATCCACAAACACCTCCATCCCCTCCTTGCTGTTGAAGCCCATTTCCTCATTGATCGGATGACCTTCGTTCACATCCTTCGTCCATTTCACCGTTTGTACAAACGTTGGAAATTCAATGATCTGCGTCGTCAGCGGACTGAACACCACCCAGCCCGTACGAATCGGAATCTCCGATGCCCCGCGCTGGCTCCCCGCCAAGTTCACCTCAATCCCGGTGTACCCAGCTTCAATGCGCGTGATGCTCAGCAAAAAATTACCGATCAGCAGCAGGCCGATCAATCCAATCACGGCGAAGAACACCCACTTCAGGTTGAATCCCCCACTCAAGTTTTGTCCAAACCGGTTGAGAATCTCTGGCCGCCGCGAATCCGAGTCTTTATCGAAGATCGTCATAAGTTTCCCCTCTAAAATTGAATCCTCACTTTACCACTCAGCCGCGCTTTGCTATAAACCCTAGCAGCGCATTCCCGAGACACAAATCTGACATCCTCTCTCCACCCCGAGTTCGACAATCAGGACGAAGCGTTCCAGCCAGCCTTCGCCATCCTGCGTCAGGCCATCGCAGACCGCGCCTTTCCCTGCGCCGTTACTGCCGTCACGCACAAGGGAACCCTGGTCGCCTCGCACGCCTTCGGGCGTTTTACCTTTGCCAGTGACGCCCCCGAAGCACGCGCCGACACCATTTTCGACCTGGCCTCGGTTTCGAAAGCCGTCGCAACCACCACCATGGCCGGGCTACTCTACCAACGGGGATTGCTCGATTTGGAAATGCCTGTGGCCGGGATTCTTCCCGAGTTCGCACGGGATGCCTCGGGAGCCGTTGACCCGCGCCGGGGCGAAATCACCTTCCATATGTTGCTCGCCCATTCCTCCGGCCTGCCGGCGCACCTGCGCCTTTTTGAAACGGCGCACTCGCGGAACGAGGCGGTGGCTCTCGCTCTGCACGCCGCGCTCATTGACGAGCCGGGAATGCGCGCGGAATACAGCGATATCGGCTTTATCATTCTCGCAGAAGCGCTCACACAGTTAGCCGACGAAGGCCTCGACACCTTCTGCCAACGCGAGATCTTTGGCCCGCTGGGCATGGCGCACACGGGGTTCAATCCGCCCGCCCACCAAAAGGCGTTGATTCCGCCGACAGTCGAAGACGAGACCTTTCGCCATTGTGTCGTCCAGGGCCAGGTCAATGACGAAAATGCCAGCGCAATGAACGGCGTCGCCGGACACGCCGGTTTGTTCGCGCCTGCCGCGGACCTCGCTCGCTTCGCCCATGCCATGCTCTCCGGCGGCAGTCCGATTCTGCGCCTCGAAACGCTGGAAATCTTCACCCGCCGGGAACTACTTCCACCTGGCACGTCTCGCACGCTGGGCTGGGATACGCCGAGCGCACCCTCGCAAGCAGGTCGGCATTTTTCACCAACCTCCTTCGGCCACCTCGGCTACACGGGAACCTCTTTGTGGATCGACCCCGAGCGGCGGATTTCGATAACCTTGCTCACCAACCGGACGTGGCCTGACGGGAAAAATAAAGCGATCCAACAAGTCCGCCCAGCCTTCCACGATGCGGTGATGGAGAGTCTGAACCACTTATGAAACAGCCACCCAAGAAAGCCACTCTAGGCCACCTCCGCACCGAACAGCGCAATCGCGCCTCCGCTCATCTGGACCAAGAGACAACGCTCGACCTCGTTCGCATCATCAACCGCGAAGATGCCAAAGTCGCCGGGGCCGTGCGCAAGGCTCTCCCGCAAATTGCCAAAGCCGTAGACGTAATCGCCGAGCGCCTCCGCCGCGGTGGACGCCTCATCTATGTAGGAGCCGGAACCAGCGGTCGCATCGCCGCCCTCGACGCCTCGGAGTGCCCGCCCACTTTCGGCACCGACCCGCGCCAAGTCCAGTTCGTCATCGCCGGCGGCCCGAAGGCTTTAGGCGCAGCCGTCGAAGCCAACGAAGACTCCCGCGAATTCGGCCAGCGCGACATTGCCGAGCGCAAGCCGCAAAAGAACGATGTAGTCGTCGGCATCGCCGCCAGCGGACGCACGCCCTACACAGTTGCCGCCGTCGAGTATGCCCGCAAGTGTGGCGCGGCTACCATTGGAATCTGCTGCAACGACGGTTCCCCCCTGGCCAACACCGCGCAGATCGCCATCGTGGCGTCAGTTGGCCCCGAAGTGCTCTCCGGCTCCAGCCGAATGAAGGCCGGTACCGCCCAGAAAATGATCCTCAACATGCTCACCACAGGCGCCATGACCCGCCTCGGCTACGTCTACGGCAACCTGATGGTGAACGTAAAACCCAACAACGAAAAGCTAGTGGACCGCGCCATCCGCATCCTGCAAGACGCCGCCGAAATCGACCAATCCACCGCCGCCCACGCCCTCAAAGCCTCCGGCAACAACGTCCCCGTGGCCCTGGTGATGCTCAAAGCAAAGCTAAGCCCCACTCAGGCGCAACGCCGCCTAAAAGCCCAATCCGGCAATGTTCGCCGAGCCATCAAATCGCAACCGCCAAATCCTCCCTCAACTCTTTCCTCTTGAGCTTTGTCATCTTGAGCGCAGCATCCGCGCGCGAAGCGCGGGAATGCGCAGTCGAAAGACCCCTGCTCATGCAATAACCCCGCCCACGGGCATTCATCCACCGACCTACCGACAGCCCAACCCAGCAGGTTCCCTTTCGATACTCTCCCCCACCGCCACAATCCCGCTAGAATATGCAGAGCGCCACAGTAAGGAATTCCATGTGGGCTTCGTCACGACAGCAAAGGACTGATCCCGAAATGGATAAACTCGTAATTCGCGGCGGCAACCCGCTGCTGGGCACGATTCGCGTCAGCGGAGCCAAGAACTCCGCCCTCCCGGCCATGGCCGCTGCCCTGCTCACCGATGAACAAGTCATCTTCGAAAACATTCCCCAGGTGCGCGACATCCAGACGGAGCGCAACCTGCTCGCCGCCATGGGTGCCCACGTAGAACTCGGCTACGGACGTGCCCAGCACCGCACGATTATTCAGTGCGACAAGATTCTCAATCCGGAAGCATCGTACGATCTGGTCAAGACCATGCGCGCCTCGACCCTCGTCTTGGGTCCTCTGGTCGCCCGCTTCGGACGCGCCCGTGTTTCCCTGCCCGGTGGCTGCGGCATCGGCGCCCGTCCCATTGACATGCACATCAAGGGCCTGGAATGCCTCGGCGCAACCATGTCCGTCGAGCACGGCTACGTCGAAGCCAAAGCCGACCGCTTACGCGGCGGCGAAATCGTATTCGACAAAATCACCGTCACCGGCACCGAAGACCTACTCATGGCCGCAACGCTGGCGGATGGCGAAACCGTCATGACCAACTGCGCCCGCGAACCCGAAGTCGTGGACCTCGCCAACTTGCTCATCAAAATGGGCGCGAAAATCGAAGGCGCAGGTACTTCCACTATTCGCATCCAAGGCGTCACCAAACTGCACGGCGCAAAACACCGCATCATTCCCGACCGCATTGAAGCCGGCACTTTCATCATTGCCGGCGCGCTGACCGGCGGCGATCTCCACGTCACCGGTTGCGACCCCAGCCACCTCACCGCCGTCCTCGATAAGTTGAAACAGGCGGGCGTTCAAATCACGGAAACCGCCGACGGCGTCCGCGTGCAAGGCGATAGCCCCCTCAAAGCCACCGACATTGCCACCGAAGAATACCCAGGCTTCCCCACCGACATGCAAGCTCAGTTCATGACCCTGGCTACACAAGCCGAAGGCACCTCGGTGATTACCGAAAACATCTTCGAGAACCGCTTCATGCACGCACAGGAAATGCTCCGCATGGGCGCAAATATCAAAATCGAAGGACGTCGCGCCACCGTCAAAGGCAAGACGCCGTTAAGCGGCGCCGCTGTACTAGCCTCCGATCTCCGCGCGTCAGCGTCATTGGTCATCGCAGCCCTCGTAGCCGACGGCGAAACCATCATCGACCGCGTCTACCATATCGACCGGGGCTACGAGCAAATCGAAGAAAAACTAAAAGCAGTAGGCGCCCAAATCCGCCGCATCGGCGAACTCCTCCCCAAGCGCGCTGCGGTAACCGCCAAGACCTAATAGCTGTTTCAAACTTCAACCTTTGTCATTCCGAACGATTTCAGGCGTGAGGAATCTGCTCTTGCGTTAGCAGCGTTTCTCAGTAACCCAACCGATTGGGTTTTATGGTACCATGTAGGTTCGTGCCGACCGTCCTGAGATTCGACGGACTTCGGGTCGTGATCTACCCCAACGATCACCGGCCTCACCATGTACACGTAATCGTTAGCGGGCGTGAAGCCGTGTTCCATTTTGTTTTGCCCGAGCGGACCGGTCGATTTGCGAGAGAATTTCGGATTTGCGAAGCCTTCAATTCGACGGATTCGGATTCAATTGAACACAAACATAGCGGCACTCTGCACCGCATGGGAGGACATACATGGCAACACGGAATGAATTCGAGCAAGCTGGGCTGCGAGCCAGAAATCAGTTGGCAACGTCGCCTCATGCCACTGCCGCGCGTTACGAGGCTTCCAGTGACCGGGTGATCCTTGAGCTAAGCTCCAAATTGCATGTCTCATTCTCACCTCGCGACGCCCAGGGCCTGGAGCGTGCCACACCCGCACAGCTTTCAGTGATTGAAATTACACCCACGGGACTCGGCATCCACTTTCCGCAACTCGACGCCGATTTGTATCTGCCCGCTCTTTTGGAAGGGTTTCTTGGCTCGAGAAAATGGATGGCCGCGCGCCTGGGTTCAACCGGGGGCAAATCCCGAACAGCCGCAAAACGCTCCGCAGCGCGCGCCAACGGAGCGTTGGGCGGAAGGCCGCGAAGCAAGAAGGCCTCTGCCGGACCGGTCCGCTAAACTAGCGCTCCGCCAGCCGCGCATCAAATCGAAACGGAACAGCTTCCCCAAACTCCAGCTTCTCAAAGTCCGGATGTTTCGGATTCAAAAGAAAGTTATGCTCCGCGGGAATAATCGCGCTGGGCACGCACAACGCAACCGACACCGCCGAAGCCACCCAGGCATCTCCCA
Organism: Acidobacteriaceae bacterium; assembly: GCA_043782485.1. GTDB lineage: Bacteria > Acidobacteriota > Terriglobia > Terriglobales > Acidobacteriaceae > JANXUC01. The sequence continues at coordinate 43,917 of JAYWAL010000003.1, forward strand.
TCCTCTGCAATTTCGCGGGCGGAGGATCTGATCGCCAATCCCGCAGCAAGTCTTTTTCCGTTAGCTGCCGGATCCAGGATTCCTCGATGGTCACCTCAAACAAAACGTACTGATCCAGCAACACAGCCGTATCCAGATGCACCAGCATTTCCAGAGCCGCCAGCGACTGCGATCCGGCCGTGTACACCATTGCCGTTCCTGGCGAGTTCCACCGCCCGCCATATAACCGCGCGCCCTCGCCATCGAACGCCTTCCGAGGCGGCTTCTTCTGCTTGACGATTCGCCAAGCCGTTACACTCAAGAAAAAACTCCCTCTTCCAGCCGCCCAATCAGGTTCTCAACCTCGCGCGCCCCAACCTCGGTTCGCGCATAAGCCAGGGGCGTGTTCCCCCCCAGGGCCTTCCGCGGTGCAGTCAGCCAGCGCAACGCCGCCGCATTGTCACCCTCGCACAGCTCCAGCGCCAGTTCGAACACGGTCGAAAGCCGCAGCAGCCGCTCCGATTCCTCCGGCGTAAACTTCCCTTTCGCCTTACGCCGCGCCAGCGTCCGCTCCGGAATCCCAGCCATCCCCGCAAGCGCCAGACTCGGAATCCCGATTTTCGACTCAAATGTATGCAAGGTCTTGTAGGAAAACCCGCGCTCCACTTGCTCAATCAGTTCCCCAGTGCTAGCCCAAGTCAGACCCAACCCAGCCCCGCGCTCCCCACCAGACGCCCTGCGATGCAAGGGAACGTCACGCACACTCAACGGCACAAAACCAGCTTGACCCATAAACCCTCCAGCAACATCACCACCCTACCACGTTCCAGCCATACTGTCAAAAATATCATGCCATATGGCAGAAGGTTGCGGACGTTGTTTCCACGCCTAGTTTCCTCGAACTCTTGCATTGGGGATCGGCATGGGTCTACGCTGAACGTGCTCTCGCGATTTTCTCCCCGCCTCCGATTTCCACAGGCCCATTCTGGTGGATTGCTGCGTTTGATGTGCAAGATGGCGGGGATACGGAAAACAAGCCACAATCTGTGGTGTTTGCTTCTTGACCGAGAGTCCCCTCCACCTTTACATTGAATTCAAGTTCACCCTCCAGCCGGGGCCTAAACTACGCAGGGCGTCAGAAATTTGACAAACAGGTATCTGATCAGTAACGGTCGCTTCCCCTGCGCCGATTACGCTCACATGCCCCGGAATCTAAGGAGCCTAAGTTGCTGAAACTCAAGAAGCTGCAAATCCTCGGGTTCAAGTCTTTCTGTGACCGCACGGAGCTGAAGTTCCACGGCGACGGTCTGGCGGCCATTGTTGGCCCCAACGGCTGCGGCAAGTCCAACATCTCGGACGCCATTGCCTGGGTGTTGGGCGAGCAGTCGGCGAAGTCCTTGCGTGGGGCCAGGATGGAAGACGTGATTTTTGCGGGGACGCGCGAGCGTAAGGCTCTGGGCATGGCGGAAGTGTCGCTAACCCTCATCGATCCAGATATTTACGATGGCCCCGCCGTCAGCTCCGATCCGGAAATTGAGATTGGAAGCGACCTTCCCGACAACGACTGGGACGAGGCTGCTGAGCGCCAGATGGCGCACGACGACGCCGAACAGGCTGCCGATGACTTGCAGCCCGGGAAGGTGTTGAATCCAGCGGAAACGACGGCTTCTGCCGAAGAAGCCCAGGGCGGCGTTGCCGTTGCTGTGCAAGAGTTGGAATCCGAGGAACCCACCTCGCACGCCGAGGTCAAATCCGGCTCGCCGCTGGTGGTGCTGAAGATTCGCCGCCGCAAGCTGAAGCCGCAGACCTTCCATGCGGGCGAAATTGCAGTTACGCGGCGGCTATTCCGCAGCGGTGACAGCGAATACCTGCTGAACGGCAAAAGCTGCCGTCTGCGCGATATTCAAGAGTTGTTCATGGGCACAGGCCTTGGGCCGGAATCCTACGCGCTGATTGAACAGGGCCGCATCGGCCAGATTCTCTCGAGCCGTCCGCATGATCGCCGAGCGATTATTGAAGAAGCCGCGGGCATCACGGGATTCAAGACCAAAAAGCGCCTCTCCGAGGCACGCCTCGAGGAATCCAAGCTCAACCTCGCCCGCATCAACGACATTTTCGAAGAAGTGACGCGGCAGATGAATTCGCTGAAGCGTCAAGCTGCCAAAGCCGAGCGTTACGGCAAGCTGCGCGACGAAATGCGCATCAAGCTGCGCGTTGTGCTAGCCAGTAAGTTCGCGCTGATCGAAGAAGAAAGCCGCGAACTCCAAACGCAGATGACCGCGCTCGCCGAAGAAATGCGCGCTGGCACCGAAGCGCTGCACGGCATGGAAGCCGAACAAACCGAACGCACGCAGCGCGGATACGCCCTGGAAGACGACGCTCGCCAAACACGGGACCGTCTGGCTTCGATCTCCATGGAGATGGACCGCGCGCAGGCTCGGCAGCGAACTAACGAAGAGCGCTGCAATGAGCTGGTAACGCGCGCCGCCGCCGCCGCTTCCGAACTTCTTGAGGCCGACCTGCGCCTGACGAACCTGGCAACGGAGCGCGACGCCAACCGCGAGGTTCTGAGTTCCGCGGCCAGTGAGCTGGAAATTGCACAGCAGGAACACGGGGACAGCCGCGCCGCCGCCGTGACCGCCGTCGCCGAAGTTACCGCGCTCGAGCAGCGCCGTGAAGAATGCCGCATCGCCATGCTGGAAGCCGCCTCGGCCATTTCCAACCTGCGCAATCAGATGACGCAGGCAGAAGAGCGCATTGCCGCGCTCGACCGAGAAAGCTCTCGCATTCAGTCGGAAATCTCGACTTCCAATTCGCAGCTGGAAACCTTTGGCGGGCAGCGCGGACAGACCTCGCTCACGTTCGAATCGGTCACGCAGAAAGTCCACGGCCTGAACCACGAAATCAGCCAAGTGCGTTTGCTGCTCGAACAAAAACGTGCGGCGGAAACCAGCTCCAAGGCCCGCCTGGATTCCCTGCGCGCCGAATACGCGACGGCGCTGGGCCGCAAGGGCTCGCTGGAAGCGCTCATCGCTGAGCACGGCTACTCGACGGAATCCGTCCGCAATCTGTTCCAATCCGGTGCCATGCAGGGCAGCCACGCCCCAGCGGGCGTTCTTGCCGATTTCCTGGAAGTCGATCCACGCTACGAGCGAGTAGTGGAAGACTTCCTGCGCGATGAGCTGAATTACATCGTCGTCAAATCCTGGGATACCGCGAACGAAGGTATGCGCCTGCTCAAGTCCGATGTGGATGGCCGCGCCACCTTCCTGGTGCATCCCAACGACTCGCAAGCCAAATTCTCCTTCGTGATGGACGAGCACGCCCGTCGCGAACCTGAAAACCACGGCGTGGTGCCGATGAAGAATTGCATTCGTGTATTGAATGGCTTTGGCAAATCACTGGAAGTGGTTCTGCCCAAGCTGGGCAACGGCTACATCGTGCCGGAGGCATCGCACGCCCGCGACCTCGCCCTCAGCAATCCCGACGCCTTCTTCCTTTCGCAAACCGGCGAATGCTTCCACAACGTGACGGTGACGGGAGGGCGTCAGCGCACGGAAGGCCCGCTTTCGATGAAGCGCGCACTGCGCGATCTTTTGCGCCAGATTTCAGAACTTGAACACACGCTGCGCACCGAAGAAGGCCGCGTAATGTTGCTGGCCAAAGAAATTAAAGAACTCAGCGGCCTGCTCGACCGCCTCGACACCGAATGCCGCGACGCCGAGAAGCGAGCCATGACTTCGGGCCACATGCTGCAACAGCTGGATAGCGAACTGGCCCGCTCGCGCGAGCGCCTAACCACGTGCGAGCGCGAAACCGCGCGTCTGGCCCAGGAACGGGCCACGCAGGTGGTCGCCATTGAAGATCGCAGTCAGAAGCTTTCCGCGCTGGAAGAACATCGTGGCAAGCTGGAACTGGAAATGGCCTCGGCCCTGGAAATTCTTGCCGCGCTCAGGGAAGCTCGCGACCACGCCGTCCACAACGTTTCGCAAAAAATGGCACGCGTGGCTTCTCTGGAAGAACGCCACCGTTCGGCCACCGCGGTTCTCGAACGCATCGAGTCTATGGTTGCGGAAATGGCCGCCCGCTGCGCCACCCTGCGCATACAGGTGGATTCCGCCGCCGCCGAAAGGCAGCAGCGCGAAGCGGAAAACGTTCTGCTAGCCGAACAGCTGGTTACACTGGCCGCAGAAAAAGTTGCCTCCGAGGAGCGCGTCAGCGCTCTCCAGGAAGAGTCCGCGCAAATCCGCGCCCGCATCACCGAACTCGAGGAAATCATCCGCACCGCCCGCCAAACCCTGGACGCCGCCCGCGACCGCCGCGGTGAACTGGCCGCAGCCTCAGCCAAGCTGGAATCCGACAAAGAACACATGGCCGAGACCTGCCTGCAAGAACTCAGCGCCCCACACGAAGACCTGATGGCCGACGCCGACCTGGTCCGCGTAAGCGGTGACGAACTCACGCAGGAAGACGAACTCTACCGCCAAATGCGCACGCGCCTGGAAAACATGGGCCCGGTGAACATGATGGCCCTGGAAGAATACAAAGAAAGTTCCGAGCGCCATGCCTTCCTCGAAGCGCAGCGCAAAGACCTCTACGATGCCATCGAAAACCTGCGCAACACCATTCGCGAAATTGAAACCGTTTCGCGCGAGAAGTTCCTGGAAGCCTTCGCCAAGATCAACGAGAATTTCTCCACCATCTTCACCAAGCTCTTCAACGGCGGCCAAGCCTACATGCGGCTGACCGATGAGCTGAATGCGGCGGAAAGCGGCATCGATATCGTGGCCTCGCCTCCGGGCAAAAAGCTGCAAAACGTCCTGTTACTCTCCGGCGGAGAAAAAGCGCTCACCGCCATTTCCCTGCTCGCCGGCATCTTCCAATTCGCACCCAGCCCGTTCTGCATCCTCGACGAAGTCGATGCCCCCCTCGACGAAACCAACGTCGGCCGCTTCACCGAACTCATCAAGGAAATGAGCATCAAAACGCAGTTCGTAGTCATCACGCACAGCAAAAAGACCATGAGCGCCGCCCCGGTGCTCTATGGCGTGACCATGCAGGAGCCGGGCGTTTCGAAGCTAGTGTCGGTGCGGTTTGGGGCGACGGCGTAGGGGTTACTTCAGTTGAATTCGACGTCTAGCATAGCTGTGCCGATTTCGGTAAACTCTGTTCTATGGCCAACGGTTCAACACACGAGAAGCAACAGGCTCACGAGTTGATAGATCTCATGGCTCCTGGTCAGGTTGCCGCCGTTGTCGCTCTGCTTGAGATCATGCTCAATCCGCTGGCTCGCACCCACGCCAACGCCCCATACGAAGACGAGCAGATTAGCGAAGGGGAAACCCGCGCCGTCGCCGCATCCCGCGAGTGGCTCCAGCACAATGAGGGCATCCCCAACAAAGATGTGCTCGCCGAGTTCGGTCTCAGTACCGAAGACTTCGAGCGCATGGGCCGCACGCCGCTTGAGTCCCAGGGATCTGACAAACGACCGGGCAAGTAATAGTAATGACGTCAAAAACGATTGCGTGGACCAACGAAGCCAAGACCAACCTTCGCGCTATTGATCAGCCTACAGCCCTCCGTATCCTTCACGCATTGGCCCGCCTCCTCGCCACTGGCGAAGGCGACGTTAAGCGCCTCCAGGATATCGAACCTCCCGAGTTTCGCCTCCGCGTCGGCGACTACCGAGTCCGTTACCATGACCTTGGCGACACGCTCCAGATACTCGCGGTCAAGCACCGCAGCGAAGCTTACCGCTAAACTGAATAGGACGCAGTTCGTGGTCATGACCCACAGCAAGCGCGCGACGAGCGCCACGCCCGTGCTATATGGCGTGACCATGCAGGAGCCGGGCGTTTCGAAGCTGGTTTCGGTGAGGTTTGGGGCAACGGCGTAAGAAGTTGAGTTGTACGAACGCTTGCGCGGATTTAAGATCGAAAGAGAGCAGGAGGCCGCTTCTATGGCGAATCTCGATTGGTCACAATGCCCCGCTGTTGAGAGTATTCCCGGCAAAGTTAGTGGCGCGTGGGTTTTGAAGGGCACGCGCATGCCGGTCTCCGTCATTTTCGAGAACCTCGAAGCCGGCATGTCCATCCGCGAGATCACTGAGGTCTTTGACGTGACGGAAGAAGAAGTCAAGGCAGTCGTACACTTCGCCACACAGAGCCTGGAAAAAGAACCGACCTTCATCTGATGAAGATTCTGTTCGATAATGGCACGCCCAATCCCCTAGCGCGCAGCCTTTCCGACCACGAAGTCACCTTTGCCCGCAAGATCGGCTGGCACGAATTCAAGAACGGCGAACTGATTCAGAAGGCCGAAGAAGCTGGCTACCACCTGCTGCTCACCACGGATAAGAACATCAAGTATCAGCAAAACCTTGTGGGCCGCGCGATTTCCATCATCGTTCTCGGCAACCCGCAGTGGCCGTATTTGCGACTGCATATCGATCGCGTTGTAGAAGCTGTGAACGCCGCCACGCCGGGCAGTTATTTTGAAATTGACGTGGCGGCAGAGTAGAAACGAGGCATCCAGTGGGGCTAGATGCAATGATCTATTGCGACTGTGTCGAGAAGAATAGATTAAAGGTTCCCCATCCGTTCCCAGGCTTGCTTTACATCGAGAAGAACGGTTCGCCAGCAATCCGCTCCAAGGATGAGGCAAAGCAAGAAATGCATGACGCGTGGATGGAGCTACCTCCCTGCAAGCACAATTCGATGATGGTGGACGGTTACGGCCTCGGCCACGCGGGCCTTATCAATCACGTAAATGAGTTATTGCAATCGGTGTTGAGGCCACCGCTCCCAAGCTGTCCTGTGTTATTGGAAAGGGTCTTATACGATGGCACTCATACGGGGGACTACCTCACCATCTCTCAAGTAGGGAAACTCTGGCTAGAGCTCAAGAAGCTAAAGCGCCTTGATCTTAAAAATCTTGGTGTTTCTTTAAGGGATTCCGACTTAATTACACTGGTAGTCGCTGAACTTAATCAACTTGCTAAGGCCGCTCGGCGCGTTAACAAGCCCATAGCTTTCTAACAACCTCGTGCAATGAGGAGCTGCGATGGCGTTACATCTCCCTAAATATAGCGCCACTAAGAGGCAAGCGCGGTGGGTTGCAGACAAGGTCTTAACCGCCAGCCTTATAAGATCCCTATGGATAGCAGCGAGCGGTGCGCAACGGCACGATCCCGAATTTCTATCCTTGCTCGTCCAATGCGGTTGGTCGAACATCGGCGGTAATAATGGGACTCCTGAGTCGACTCTCCGCTGGCGCAACGAAAAGATTGCAGACTACCTCGGTGAATCATCCCGCCAATCAGATGAGGGCCTTGCAACTGCACTCACGAAGAGATTCCCTACCTTAAAGCAGGAGGTAGCATTTCGGATACTGAGAGCACCGACCGGGATCGCGCACTACAGGAATTCCTTTCGCGCCGCGACAGAGCAGTTCGTCAAAGATCATGCTGATCGGTTAAGTATTGCTTTCAAACGCGTCGTTTCGGTTGCGTCGAACAGTAAGGAGAAAGTCAACCAAGTGGCGGTGATGATCGAACGGCTTGGAAAAATAGACGCCAATGGGCGCCAAATCTCACCATTTAATGGGTTGACGCCTACACTAGCCTGTCTCGACCCGCAGCGACGATTTCCGATCATGAATCAAAAAACTCGGAGTTTGCTACGAGGGATTGATAAGGAACCAAACGCTGATGGCGTTGTTGCGCTCTATGAGTTGATAGGGCGCGATAACAACGTCAAAGACTCGTTTGAACTTGATGCTTACGCGTGCGGGGAAAAGTTCGAAATGCCCCAGAGGACAAGGTCGACCAAAAATCGATCAAAGAAAGCATTTAGAGACGTGGGGCTGAAATCTGAAATCAACAGCATTGCAATGATCGATGCCAATAGAAAGACAATCACAAAACAGCACAATATCCTAACCAATCGCCTTCGTAACTACTTACTCTGGCGGCATATTACGGCCAGCGAAGACAAGTTCGACATTCTGATAAAGGCCTGGAAGAAGGGTCGGGATCTTCTGATCGAGGCAAAGACCGCATCCGAAGGACCCGCAGGTCGCGCCCAAGTTCGCCAGGCTATCGGTCAGCTCTTTGACTACCGGTTCTCGTTCTTGCCGAGGGAGACAGTGGACCTTGCTGTTTTGCTGGCGAATAAACCAAGTTCTCACGTGCAAGAACTCCTTGCATCACTGGACATTGGCTTGCTTTGGTTCGAAGGCACCAAGCTTAAAGGAACGATCCGGCTCTGATACAACGCGAAGAGCAGATTCCTCGCGCCAGAAAAAAGGTGCTGGGAATGACAAGTTAAAGACGATTTTCAGGAATTCCCCCAGCATGGTGGGAAAATCGGGGGGGGGAAATCGGGGACAGACGGGTGGAGTGGACCCCAAAACTGAGACATGAATAATGGGTACAGTTCTCGAGAGGAGAACGCATGTCGCAGAGAGTTGGGAAGCAGGTTGAGTACGCGATGGAGTTGAAGTTGGCGGCCGTGCGCCGAGTACGGTCGGGAGAAAGCGTAAGCGCCGTGGCGCAGGAACTGGGGATTCGGCGCAAGCGTCTGTACGCGTGGAAGGATCGATACA
>JAYWAL010000004.1:0-20758 GCA_043782485.1 Acidobacteriaceae bacterium
CGGAAGATGGGTCGAAGGCGATCGCCTCCAAAGCGCCCTTCGCCGCCAGGAAAGCAGGCTCGATTCCGAGTTCAAGGGTGACTTCGTCTCTCCTCTGCCGCAACGCATCGGTGCGCTTTAAAATTTCCTGGGTCGGGCGAGTGCCAAAACGGCGGCGCACCACAGGCCACTCGGCCTCGCTCGACTGCAACGCGTTGGCGGCCGCCTCACGAAAGGCCTGGCGACGGCGCGTCGAAAAATGCCGGTAATCAGGATGCTCTCCCATGGCGAATCGCTCCGCGGCATAAATCAGCTCCTGGTTTTGCAGAATATGAAAAGGAGGGCGATCGGCTGCTTCCGCTTCCGCGTCGCGCCATTTCCAAAGCCCACGGAGGACGGCGGCGGCCCGTCCTCGCAATTTTCCCGATCCGCTAATCCGCCACTCCTCATCGGCGTCGCGTGTGCGATCGATGAGCGAAAGATCGAGAGCCCTTTGACAGGACTGGGCGAACCACTCCAGGCGTCCCAATTGGACCAACTCTGCTTCCATCTTTTCGGCCAAGGGCAGGAGATAATGGGTGTCGTTGATCGCGTATTCGATCATGCGCGGGGACAGAGGACGCTGCGCCCAATTCGCTTTTTGTGATCCCTTGCTCAGCTCTACTCCGAAATAGCGCAGGACCAACGCGGCCAAGCTAAATTCGCGCAGGCCGAGCAGACGCGCGGCGATCACGGTATCGAAAACTCGATGCGCCTTGAAATCGAGGCTGCGCCGAAGCAGGCGCAGATCGAAATCCGCTCCTTGTAAAATGAGCGTCTTTCCGGCGAGCGCGCGCGCCAGCGGCGCCAGATCCAGGTTTGCCAGCGGATCGACCACGTAATCTCCCGACGGCAGACTGAGTTGCAGGAGGCAGAGTTTTTCCCGGTAGCAATGGAGACTGTCCGCCTCCGTATCGAGGGCGACCCGCTCGCACGGCGCAATGGCGGGAAGCAATTCTTCCAGTTGAAAAGGCTTCTCAATCACCGCAATCCGCTCAAGAGCAACTCTGCGTTCGTCTTGGTCGCCTCGAGATTTTCAATTAATTTTTCCATGGCCTCGATGGGCGGCAGGGCCGCCATCATCTTACGTAAAACCTGCACCCGTTCCCATTCATCCGGAGGATAAAGCAGTTCTTCCCGGCGCGTGGCCGAGTGCAACGGATGAATGGCCGGATACAAGCGCTTCTCCTGTAAAGCCCGGTCCAGATGCAGCTCCATGTTGCCGGTGCCTTTGAATTCTTCGAAGATCACGTCATCCATGCGCGAACCGGTGTCAATCAAAGCAGTAGCAATAATCGTCAAAGATCCGCCTTCTTCAATGTTGCGGGCTGATCCAAAGAAGCGCTTCGGGCGTTGCAGGGCGTTGGAATCGACACCGCCGGAGAGCACTTTGCCTGAGGGCGGCACAATCGTGTTGTAAGCCCTCGCCAGACGGGTCACCGAATCCAGCAGTATGACAACGTCGCGCTTGTGCTCGACCAGGCGTTTGGCTTTTTCAATCACCATCTCGGCGACCTGCACGTGGCGGGCTGCTGGTTCGTCGAAGGTTGACGAAATTACTTCGCCCTTCACCGACCGCTGCATGTCCGTGACTTCTTCGGGCCGCTCGTCGATCAGCAGAACGATGAGAACAACTTCCGGATGATTGGTAGTGATCGAGTTGGCAACTTGTTGCAGCAACATCGTCTTACCGGCGCGCGGCGGAGAGACGATCAATCCGCGCTGGCCTTTGCCGATGGGCGTCAGCAGGTCCATCACGCGGGAGCTCGCGTTTTCGCGCGTCGTCTCCAGCTTGATGCGTTCCTGCGGATAGAGCGGCGTCAGGTTGTCGAACAGAATCTTATTGCGCGCCTCTTCCGGAGACTCAAAGTTGATCGCCTCGATCTTCACCAGCGCGAAATATTTTTCGCCTTCATGTGGAGGCCGCACCTGGCCGCTTACGGTATCGCCGGTCTTCAAATCGAACTTGCGAATTTGCGACGGCGAAACGTAAATGTCGTCCGGTCCCGGCAGGTAGTTGTAATCCGGCGAGCGCAGGAAGCCGTAGCCGTCAGGCAGAATTTCCAGTACGCCTTCGGCGAAAATGTGTCCTTCTTTTTCACTCTGGGCCTGGAGAATCTTGAAGATCAGATCCTGCTTGCGCAAGCCGCTTGTGCCGGGCAGTTCCAAGGTCCTTGCGATCTTGGTCAGCTCCGTAATATTTTTCTCTTTTAATTCAGAAATAGTCATTGGTCATCCTAAGGTTGGAGGTGTTGGGGAGGAACTACAGGAAAGAACTTTCGGAAGTGTCGGGATGAAGTGTCGGGATTTTGATGCCAGGATTTTCGTATGAGAAATTTCAATACTTAAGATTGCAATACCAGAATTTCAGTGCCGAAGACGTCAGGCCAAGGCGGGAGTTGGAAGAAGGTAAAGCGGGCGGGCTTACGCCGCCCGCCGATGAGCTTCAACAGCAGTTCCGTCTTCCGTATCCTTAATGATCGGCAGCTGCTCCGAGGCGATCAACTCCAAAACCTCGTTCATGGTTTCCTGAATGCGGGTGTTGGGCCGATGAAACTTTCGCGTGGCCTTGGAGGCGAGCTGACAAAGAATATAACGGTTCTTCATGGAGTGCAAGGCACCAAATACTTTACGGGAACGCATGGAAACACCTTCTTTCCGATAATTTAGCCAATGGATGGCTTGCCACCCTGGCTAGAACGCTCGAGACCCGACTGCTTGCGCAGGTTTCCAAGAGGGTCTCGATCCAGATTTACATAGAGCACTCTACCTAGATCTGTAGATGCACTCAGTTGCTGCGAAGTTGCTCAATTTCAAGGATTTATGCTGCTTGGAAGCCCGGAAAATCAGCCCCATCTCTAGGAAACACTGGATTTTAGAAGGCGCTGAGGCAAAGGTCAAGGAGTTTCGTAGGTACCTTTCGCGGGTCCCTCAAAAGTAGCTAGCCAAACGACCGAAACGGAGTCGAGTTCGAAACGGGAATACTTGTTAACATATTGATTATAAATAACTTACAACGAACAGCTCAACGCCGGCCAGATCGGGACTAGGCAAAATCGGCCCGCGAATGTAAGCTCCTGAAAGTCAGCTACTGGTCTGCTCCCAGGCCCCAACCTATGCCTTTTTCGTCATTTCATGGAAATTCGGAGGTCGTCGGCCGCCTACGCGAGGGGTTGGCGCGGGAGCGTTTTCCTCACGGCGTGATCCTGACCGGGCCCTCCGGGGCGGGCAAATATACCCTGGCGCTGATGCTGGCGCAGGCCATGAACTGCCTATCCCAGCCCAAAAGCGAGGATTTGCCCGACTTTTGCGGCATCTGCTCGAATTGCCAGCGCATTGGCCTGGCCGCCGACCTGGACGCGCGTTTTGCCGAAGCTGTGGAAGCCCGGGAAGCGTTGCGCGAAACGGATAAGAAGGAAACCCGCATTCTGGTGCAGACCCACCCTGACGTGCTGGTGATTCCGCCAGACCCGCCGCAAATGCTGGTCAAGGTGGACCAGGTGCGACGGGTGATCGCCAATATCTACTTCCGCCCGGCCGAGGCCCGCGAGCGCGTGTACATCTTTACGACCTCGGCGTTTATGAAAGAAGCGGCCAATTCGCTGCTGAAGATTCTGGAGGAGCCGCCCGACTTTGCCACGCTCTTCCTGCTGGCGGAAAATCCGGGAGCCCTGCTACCGACGATTCGCTCGCGCTGTGTGACGTTTACCCTGGCGCCCTTGGAAACCGGTGAAATTGAACGAGATCTGGTGGAGCGGAGGCCGGATTGGTCGCCCCAGCAGCGCACCCTGGTAGCCCGCCTTTCCGGAGGAGCTGTGGGCCGGGCCAGGACGTTTGACCTGGCGGCTTACACGGCGGCTCGGGCGCACGCGCTGGCGGTTTTGGGGTCGGCGCTGGACAGCGCGGACCACACGGCCCTCTTCAAGATTACGGAAACCTACCGCGCCGGGGCCGATGGACGCGAGAAGACCGAACACTTGCTGCGCACGCTCTACAGCCTGCTGGAAGACCTGCTGTGGCTGTTGGAGGGGACGCCCGAGCTGGTGCGTAACACCGATATTGCCAAAGATTTGGGCAAAATGGCCCAATCGGCGACGTTTGCCTGGGTCCAGGAGGCGAGCGAGCGCCTCGCCGAGGTAGAACGCGGGATGCGGCGGAATCTGCTGCGCTCCCTGTCCCTGGATGCCTTTGCCACGGCCTTGGAACGGTGAGCGCCGTTCGCCTCCGACAATTCCAAATGGGAGGCGTTCAAGGCATTGCCAGTGCCCCAACCCTGTGATAGGTTTACTGCAAAGTTTTTAGTCCTGAATTCGTAGTCCTCCGGGTTACAAGGCACTTCCGCAGGAGCATTGCGCGTTCAAGTGGTGGCCTTATGAAAGAGACTGTTGCGCCCGACACTCTAGACCAGCCAGCCGAACCGGAAGGCTTTGCCAACCGGAAACTGATTCGCCCGGTGCTGAACCGGGCCGAGCACGGCCATAACCATGCGCCGAATCATTCGCCGAATCACGGGAACGGATTGAATCATGGCAACGGCTTGAGCCACAGCCCGAGCTTTACCAGCCACAGCCACGGACCCAACCACGTGTCCAACCAGGGCCACAGCGCGCCCAGCGGTGACCGGCGGCCCGGCGGGAAGAAGTCGCCTCCGGCGGAAACGACCCACGCCGAGAATTTCTACTACCAGAAGCAGATGCAGGGGAAAGTCCTGATGGTGGTGGTGCTGCGCGACGGTGAGGAAGTCCACGGCGTTATCGAGTGGTACGACCGGAGCTGCCTCAAGCTGAACCGGCTGGATGGGCCAAACCTGATGATCTACAAGCCTTCGATCAAGTACATGTATAAAGAGGGCGAGGCCAGGTAGAGTTCTATCTCCGCCGCCTTTTGACTCAGTTCCCTCGACCTAAGAGCAGTGAAAGCTTCCCTGGACTTAACGGCATATTAACGGCATCCCCCCAAGGCGGGAGGGGCCGCCTACAGCGCTGGTGAACGTCCTCGAATCAAGCTGGAGGGATGCGCTGAATCCGGCCATTGAGCCATCAGTATCGAGGCGTCCCCGAAATTGAGGGCCGATCTGGCAACCGCGTGTACCATGACGTATGAGAGTATTCTGTGCGTCTTGCCTACCTCTGAGTGCGCTGGTACTGGCCTTGCTGGTCCTTCCGAGCTGCAACGCGCTCAATCCCCTGTGCGGAAGCGCGCGGCCCGCGCCGATTCTTACCTCGATCCAGCCCACCACAGCCACCTTCGCCCAAACGCAGCAGGGATTGGTACTCACGCTGAACGGTAGCCGATTTGTCGCATCTTCCGTGGTGGTCGTCAATGGGACGACGCTGGCTACTACGGTTACCAGCGCGCAGCAGTTACAGGCAACTCTGCCGACGACGTTGATTACCGGTCCTGGAACAGCGAGCGTAACGGTGAAGACGCCGAGTGGAACTTCGGGTGACCTGGGTTGCACCAGCGGCGGCACGAGTCGCGCCCAGACTTTAACCATTACCTAGCAACCTGTGATGAAAGCCGGAGTTCGGAATCCAGCGCCTGAAGGCGCACTCAAATCTAAGCACTTGCGCCGCCGCTGATGCGGCGGCCTGATACGAGCCTTTCCCCCGCTGCAGGCTACCAATCCAGGAAACTCTGAACAGGTCTCTCCCATTTTCACAACATGTCATTCCGAAGCGAAGCGAGGAATCCCCGTCCTCTCAACTTCGCAGCACTCCCGCCAGCTTTCGCTCTGCGCGGTGTCGTCACAAGAGGCTGGAGAGTGACGCTCGACTCCCGGCAGGCTTGGGATTCTTCGCTTCAGTTCAGAATGACAATTTCAAAGCTAGCTAAGTGTTGCCGCACTCTTCTGGTTGCTTCCCTGCGGATTGCGTTTTCCAGTCAGGGTTAGCGGGAAGCCAAACTTGGCTGGCCCAAGGGTCTTCGGCAAGCCATTGCGCCACCGAATTGGAATAAGCGTCTTTCCGGGCGCCGGTCAGAATGTTCTCAATCGCTTTCTTCACCTGCCAGTGGCGGCAGGCCAGGATTTGCTGTTGCGCTGTCTTTTCCTGGTTGCGCATGCAAGTTCCCACCTGACTTGCGCCGAAGGTTCGGGAAAAGTTATCCCCATGGACCTCCCAGGAGGATGCTTCCAGTTCCCGCATGGCTACCACCAGACTATTGATTCCGGTGCGCTTCGTTTTATAGATACGCCTTTGTTGTTCCAGATGCACCATCTCATGTCCGATGGTGGAGATCAGGTAGCCGGGCGCGGTATAAAACAAGTCGTCCTGAATCGTGAGCATCGCTTTCTCGCCCGGCTTGGCCGGTGGCTCCACGTGCGCAAATTCTCCTTGGTCCGTCGCGCCGATGCTCACGGCAATCTGCTTCACCGTATTGGGAGGATAATAGGTGTTGATGATGTGGGAAGCGAGAACGAGTTTGGCCACCTCGCCGCCGACCACACCCCGCCCCAGCAAGGCCTGATTGTAAAACTGAGGAAGAGCCGAGCGGACCTCCTTGCCATAAGCCGTACATGAGGAGGAGAAACCGCAGATGCCGGCACTGAAATTCCCCAGGGTGCGTTTTTGGCTTGAGCAAGCCTTCAGGCACTCCCCGGGCGTGGTGAATCGTTGCTTCCCTCCGCAGACAAGGTCTCCAATATATTCCTTGTCCTGCGCCGGCAACGGGAGAGCCCCGGCCAGAAGCACCCCAAGAAATGCGAGCATCCGAATCAACTTCCACTTCGTCACTCCACTCGCGTTCGGCAAATCTCTGGAATTGTCCAAAATCTCGTCCTCCCCGTTTTTGGCGACTTCGTTCCGCTGCTACCAAAGAATGCGTAAAACAGGGATGGCTTTGGCTCATTTTGGCTTCGCGATTCCTAGTTGGGCCCAACTTTGTTAGGCCAAACTTTCGGGCAGCCCAGCACGGCCCCGAGTCCAGAGGCGGGTAACTTCCGGCCAACGAACTTGGGTAACCTGACGGAAATCAAGCCTCCGCAACTATTCTCATGGGCGGGGGTTTCCACCTACATGAACAACATATTCAGCAAGTCGCTGTTATCCCTGGCAGTGAGCGGATTGATGATTGCCAGCTCAACTGCTCAAACCACCACCTCAGACGCTGGCCCCGGCGTAAAAGATCCTGGCCACCCGCGCGTCAACCAAGTCAACCGTCGCGAAGGGCGGCAGCAGAAGCGCATCGCCAACGGGATCAACAATGGTTCGCTGAGCCCGAAGGAAACGTCGCATCTGGAAAACCGTGAGGCCAAGCTGCAAAGCACGGAACAGAAAGACATGGCCGCACACAACGGGCACCTGACCAAAGCTGAGCAGCGGAACCTGAACCACCGCGAGAACCGCATCAGCCGCAGCATTCGCAAGGACAAGCACAACTAACGGCGCTTTCCCGCCTAGGGCAGGCGTTGAGGTTTGGAAGGGCAGCCGCAGCGTTCCGCGGCTGCCCTTTTTTGCTCTCTTTTTTCAATTTGGCGTTCGCTTCCCTTCGCTCCACCGCTGGGTTTACAATCCTCCCGCTTAGAGTTCTTTGAGGTTCTGGCACAGCCGTTTGGCGCTGCCTTGTTGGGGACTCTACAGGAGGAGTTTTTATGCTAGGTTCGCACCGTCTTGCATTCGTTCTCTGTCTCGCCCCTCTCGCCGTCCTGCTGAGCTGTGGCTCGGCTCATGATTCCGGCGAACACTACTACCTGATCGCCGCCAACATCCAGGTTCCCTACTGGGAAGCCGCAGGCGCTGGCTTTATCAAAGCCGGAGATGAATTGAAGGTCCAGACGGACTTCATCGGACCCAAGACCTACGATCCAAAAGACGAACGCGCTGCCTTCGACGAAGCCGTGCAAAAGAAAGCCTCGGGCATTCTGATTGCCGTCACCGACGCCGCGCTGCTCAAGGACAGCATCGACAAGGCCATTGCGGCGGGAATCCCCGTGATCACGCTGGATTCGGACGCACCCGACAGCAAGCGCCTGTTCTTCATCGGCACCAACAACTACCAGGTCGGCATAGCCGGGGGAATGCGACTCGCGCGCGTTCTGAATGGGAAAGGCAACGTGGTGGTGTTCACCATGCCCAACCAACCCAACCTCCAGGACCGCCTGCGCGGCTATCGCGATGCGCTGGCCAACACCGCCATCAAGATCACGCGCGAAGTGGATATCCAGGGCGATCCGCGCATCACGTTTGATACCACCGGGCAAATTCTGGGCAAGGACAAAGACAAAGTGGACGCCTTCGTTTGCCTGGAGGCGCAGTCCGGCAAAGAAGTGGCCGAGGTGCTCGACCGCTACCACGTGAAGGGTAAGGTGGTCATGGCCATGGACACCGACCCGCAAACGCTGGAATGGATTCAGAAAGATGGCATTGCCGCCACCATTGCCCAGAAGCCGTATAGCATGGCGTTCGTGGGCTTGCAGATGCTGGACAACCTGCACCACCACCCGCCAGGCACGCTCGACGCGGATTGGACCAAGGACAGCTTTGCTCCGATTCCCAGCTTTGTGGACACAGGCTCAGCGCTGATCGACAAAGCCAACGTGGGATCGTTTCTACAAGCGAAACAGAGCGCAACGACACACTGAGGCAGAAAAATCCACTCGGGAGCATTGGAACAATCTCTATTTTAAAATGTCATTCCGAAGCGAAGCGAGGAACCCCCAGGGTGCCGAGAGCACCTGACACTATCCAGCTTTCTCATGAGGACGCTGCGCACGGAGAAAGCTGGCAAGAGTTATGACGAGTCGAAGACGCAGGGATTCCTCGCTACGCTTCGGAATGACAAATGTTGCAAGGTAAAAAGACGTGTCCGGCGTTTCCGGAGGCACGACCGAGGACGACCGTCCCTGAGTAAGACAACCCAGCCGCCGCCCTACTTCATCTTCGGCAACACAATTCCCTGCTGCGACTGGTACTTACCCTTGCGGTCGGCGTAGCTGACCTCGCACACCTCATCCGACTGGAAGAACAAAATCTGGCAAAGGCCTTCGTTGGCGTAAATCTTGGCTGGCAGCGGCGTGGTATTGGAAATCTCCAGCGTGACGAATCCCTCCCATTCCGGCTCAAAGGGCGTCACGTTCACAATAATCCCGCAGCGCGCGTAGGTCGATTTACCCACACAAATTGTCAACACATCTCGCGGAATCTTGAAGTACTCCACCGACCGCGCCAACGCGAACGAATTCGGCGGCACAATGCACACATCCGACTGGATGGTCACAAAGGACCGCTCGTCGAAGTTCTTCGGGTCCACCACCGTGCAATTGACGTTGGTAAACACCTTAAATTCGTCGGAAACGCGCAGGTCATACCCGTACGACGACACGCCGTAGGAAATTACGCCCTGGCTCACCTGTTTCTCGGAGAACGGGTTGATCATGTCGTGCTCAAGGGCGGTTTTGCGAATCCAGCGGTCACTTTTAATCATTGGTCTCCTTGGGGTCTCCTTGGAAATGGCAGCGGCTTGGGCCGCGAAATTCGTCTTTCAAGCGGATTCTGGTCGTACCGGCTGGGGTGTTTAGCTATATTACCGGAGCGCAGGTAACATTGACAATCACAGCTATCTTCTTTAGCATCAGGGACTTGATGGACTTTCGCCGTCCCGGATGGAGCCTGCCCCATGATTAAGCTCGACATTATTAGCGAAGTGGTAACCAAAACCGGGATCACCAAGACCAAGGCCGAAGCGGCCGTCGAAACCGTTTTCGAAGGCATGAAAAAGGCTCTGTCGCAGGGCGACCGCATCGAATTGCGGGGGTTTGGCGTGTTTACGGTCCGTCCGCGCAAAACCGGCATCGGTCGCAATCCGCGCACCGGCGCTGAAGTGTCCATTCCTCCCGGCAAAGCCGTCCGCTTCAAGCCGGGGAAAGAATTGCAGCAGATCGAGTAGCTGCTCTTTTAGCTATTTTTCGGCGAGAAGTCTTTTGCTGGCAACGAATTGCCCACACCCAGCCCGCGCTGCATCAGCACACTGTCCACCCACCGGTTGAACTTCCACCCCACCGAGTAGAGCGTTCCGAGCGAACGGAAACCCAGGCGTTCATGCAGCCGCATGGAGGCCATGTTCGTCGTATCTCCAATGACGGCAATCATTTGCCGCCAGGGACCAAGCTCGCATTGGGCGATCAGCGTAGTCAGCAAAGCGTGGCCGACTCCCTGTCCTACATGCTCCGGATCGACGTAAACCGAATCCTCAATGGTGAATTGGTATCCGGGTCGAGGACGGTACTGACCAGCGTAGGCGTATCCGACAATCTTCTGGTTTTGTTCGGCCACCAGATACGGCAAGCCCAGCCTGAGAATCGCCGTCCGGCGCCTCGCCACTTCCTCGTTCGTCGGCGGTTCCAGCTCGAACGTCGCGGTGCTGGTGTGGACGTAGTGCCCGTAGATGCGCGCAATCTCGGCCACATCGTCTTCCGTTGAGGGTCGCACGCGAGCCAGCATTCCCCCAATCCTAAATCAAGCCCAATACGTCCGGTCCAACGTCCGATACTGAATCGCTTCGGCCAGATGTTTGGTTTGTAGCTGTTCGCACGCCTCCAAGTCCGCAATCGTTCGCGCCACCTTCAGAATCCGGTCATGCGCCCGCGCACTCAACCCCTGCTGGAGCATCGCCCGCTCCAGCAATTTTTCACACTCGGGCGAAAGGTCGCAGAACGCCCGCATCTGTCGCGGTGCCATCTGCGCATTGCAAAAAATCCCCTCGGTTGCAAACCGTGTTTGCTGAATGTGCCGCGCGCGCATCACCCGGTCGCGAATCTTCTCCGATGACTCGGCCTCCGCCCCGCTCCGCATCTCTTTGTAGTTCACCGCCGGAACATCAATGTGGATGTCGATCCGGTCGAGCAACGGGCCGGAAATTTTGGAGATGTAGCGCTGAATCAGCGGCGGCGTGCAGCGGCACTCCCGCGTCCGGTCGTTATGGTAGCCGCAGGGGCAGGGGTTCATGGCAGCGGCCAACATGAAGCGCGCCGGAAACGTCAGCGAGCCCGCAGCCCGCGCAATACATACCGTGCCATCTTCCAGCGGCTGCCGCATCACCTCGAGCACGCTGCGGGGAAACTCCGGCAGTTCGTCCAGGAACAGCATCCCGTTATGCGCCAATGACACCTCTCCCGGCCGCGGCACCGCCCCTCCGCCAATCAACCCTGCGTCGGAAATCGTATGGTGCGGCGCGCGAAACGGTCGCACCCCCACCAGCCCCGCTCCCGGATCCAGCACGCCCGCCACGCTATGAATTTTCGTCGTCTCCAGCGCCTCCTCAAACGTCAGCGGAGGCAGCACCGTCGGCATGCGCTTCGCCAGCATCGTTTTCCCCGATCCCGGCGGGCCAATCATCAGAATGTTGTGTCCACCCGCGCACGCCACCTCAATCGCCCGCTTCGCCGTATGCTGCCCGCGCACATCTTTAAAATCGACCAGAAACTGTTGCGCGTTTTTGAGTAAGCTCTCCCTCTCCACCAGCAGTGGCGCACGGTCGGAGTTTTTATTCAGAAAATGGATCACATCCAGCAGCGATCCCACCGGATAGACGTCAACGCCTCCCACCATCGCCGCCTCGCGGGCATTGATGTTCGGCACCACCAGCCGCCGAATCTTGCGTCCGCGAGCCTCAATGGCGATCGGCAGTGTGCCGCGAATGCCCCGAATCCCGCCATCAAGCGACAGCTCGCCGACAAACAGGCAATCGTCGATCTCCTTCGGCTTCAATCCGCCGTAGGCTCCCAGAATCCCCAGCGCCATGGGCAGGTCGAATCCCGACCCCTCTTTCTTGATGTCTGCGGGGGCCAGGTTGATGGTGATGTGGGTATACGGAATGTCGTAGCCGCAGTTCTTCAGCGCGGCCCGCACCCGGTCGCGACTTTCCCGCACAGCAGCGTCCGGCAGACCCACGGTGTGGAAATGGTCTTCAGTGGTTTTAATACCGGAAATGTCGACTTCCACTTCAATAATGCTGGCGTCAATCCCGCAAACCGCCGCACTCAACGTTTTATACAGCAAAGACACACCCCTAGCTTGGACTCGGGGTGGAGACTTGCAGAGCCTAGCAGGGCCGCCGAACCGTGCCTAGTCTACTTTCGAGGGTAGCTGGGATAAGCGTCTCCGAATGATCCAGTGCTCCCATCCTATCGCCAGCTCCGCACGCTTCTCAAAACCGCAACAAATAAGAAGCCTTCACAAAAAAATTGCGCCCATCATTCCGCAGCCGTCCACGGGGATCGTAGAGGACTCCGCCACCGCCATTCGCTTGCAGCGGCGAAAATATATTTTCCAGATTGCTGTTATAGCCCACATACAAAGCCGTGCTCGGATGCACCAGGTACGTGATGAGAAAATCCGCATCGAAGTTCTTCTTCGTCGCCAGCGAAGTAAACCCAGGGTTCGCCAGCACCGCGTTGTATTGTCCAATGAAGCGGAGCGACAACTCTTTGTTGATCTGGTAATTCCATCGGCTGCGCAGGATGTGGTTGTTCAGCCCTCCCGCCGGAGCGACACAGTTCCCGCATTGGTGTAGCCGGAGCAACAAATACTCGCCATCAACCCGCAGAGCAGCCGTTGGACGAACCGTTAACTGCACATTGGCGCTGGTGCGACTGGCCAGGAACGGTGCCAGCCCGCCCGGCGCTTCGTAGTTGAGCCGTTCGCCAAAACGCGTGCGCGCCGACAGCACAAACTTTCGAAAATAGCTGGTCTCAAATGAGACTCCAGTCGTATGCCGCACGTACTTCCGGATGGCGCTCAACCCGCCATAGTCTTGCGGACGCAACCGCTCCATCTCCTTGGCGTAAAACACATTCACGAACGTGCCACCCACAAATTCCGCCCGCAAGTTCGGAATATAGGCTGAGTTGATGCGATTGCCTTCGTGGTCAAACGTCTGAAACGTCTCCAGCATCGGTCCCCAGGAAATGAGGCGCTTGCCTTCCGGCCGAAAGCGATACTGCACGGTTTGGAACAGGTTGTGGATATCCGACTGTGGATCAAAGCCAGTCAGAGTCCGAAAATTCGGACTACGATCCGTATAGTCCATGGCGTAGCTTAGCTTGCGCCCATCGCGTTGCAGCGTCACTTCCGCCGCCGTACCCGCCTGGTATCTCCCGCTGGTATTGAACAGGTTGAAGATCGGGTCAGCCGGGTTGATGGTCGCGCTAATCGCCCCTTGCACGCCCGCCACCCAGTGGTCATTGATGCGGAACCGCCCGTCGATGCTACCCACCCGGTTGAAAAATCCGTCAACCTCGCGATCCGCATACAGCACTCCGATGGTGGATTGCTTGCCAATATCGCGACTCGCCCGACCCACCGCAAACAGCGCATTCCGCCGGAATAGCGGATTGTCGGGCGAGGTCGCCTCCCCCGGCGATTTCGTGTCCGCCACCAGCATTCCAACCGCCCACGGCCCATCCTTGCCCGTCACCCGCACACCCCACTTCGGGTCGGCAATGCGCCGCGTAAATACCAAGTTAATGGGCGTCTGAAAGTAGTTGGAATTCTCCTGGAAAAACGGGCGCGTCTCCGGGAAGAAGACCTCAAAGCGCTGGTTCACGGTCACTTCAGGCTCATCCGATTCAATCTGGCTGAAGTCGGGATTCACCGTCGCATCAATCACGAACTTGTCTTTGAGTACCGCCTTGGCATCCAACCCGATCTGCCCAAACGCGGACCTCTGCGAGTACGTCGGATGGCTCGGATCGCGCAGATCGAGTTCCTTGAACGAGCGAAAAATTCCATACGGAATCAATTGCAGGTTCCGCCCTGAAGCGATCCGCTCCATGCCCGTAGCCGTCCCCGCCTGATTCAATCGTCCCGTAATCCGCGATGAGTACCCCGGCCAGAACGCCTGCTCGTTCTTGCGGAGAATCTCCCGCCCCAGCATCACTCCCCACGTCTGCGGATCGCTCGAACCAAAGCGGAGACTTCGAAACGGAATCGCCATCCAGACCATGTAACCCTGGTCCGTCACCTTCCCGGCGGAATTCCACACTGTGTCGAATGAAAAATCAAAGTTCTTTTCTTCATCCGGCCCTTCCGTCCACAAAGAGTCGGCCTGCACCCCCAGCGGATTCACGAAAAACGCATAAGCCCGCCGGTGATCGTCAAACGTATCGAGCATCACCTCGACAAAATCGTCGTCAAACACATCCTCGCGTCGCGACAGGCGCGCCCGCACCCGTTCCGGATGCGCGTCGAAACAAGAAAAAATCACGTACAGATTCCGCCCGTCATACCCCAGGTAGGTCTCTGTACGCTCCGTGACCACAGCCCCGTCGCTCGGCGTCCTCTGCCGAAAGCCTTCCACCTTGGCGAGCTTGTCCTTCCATTCGCCCACAGGCTCCATTTCCTGGAAGTCTTCCAGCCGTGGCGCCACGGCCACCCGCGGGATGTGAACATTGCCCGTTGTTTGGGCAAAAAGCGACGGGCCGACGCACGCCACCAGCAGCAACAACAATCGTCGGCTCATCAGTCCTTCCCGCATTCGAACGCCGTATCTCAGTCAGACTCGGGACAGCTCTCTTCAACATAACAGGCCCTCCCTAAAACCAGAAAGCGACCCCCTGAGGGTTGGCCCACTCGCGAATTTTGTTGGCGGCGTGGCCATTGAACACTAAAGGAACAATGGAGGCGCGGGCGTCCCCGCCCCCGCAAGCAGCCCCCAAATGCGGACACTCCCGCCAATCCCCAAAAAGTTGCCCGAGTGTACACTTTCAACCAGCGCAACTATAAGAGTCGAAGCAAAAGCACTCAGGGCAAAATCGGTTAATCCCCTTTTTGGAACCACGATGTCGTTTCAGAATTAGTAGCGCTTTTCGAGACCCCGAGGACAATGGCTGATCTTAACTTTTTGGACTCGACACCTGAATGAGTCCCGCACGTTCGACGTGGCTAAAATACGGCGCGTTCGTTGGGTCGGTCGGGGGAGCACGGCTGATCGGGATCGGGATGACCGCAATTACCTTCCCGATTATTGTCCGAAGACTTGGCGTTGAAACGTATGGCGTTTGGAGCTACGTCATTGCGGTCATGGGTTTTCTCGACTTGATTGCAAACCCCGGCCTGACCAGCCATGCTCAACAACAAGTTGCCGAACGCCGCGCCCAAGCCGCGGAACTGGTTTCCGACACCCTTGTGTTGCGAAGTTTCCTTACGGTGATCGTGGTCGCGCTAGTTCTTGTTGTGGCTGCATTTGAGGTTCGCCCCGATGCCGCTCGCCTGCTGCGGTTTTATGGCTTCTGCATTTTGATCATCAATCTCACCGGCACCGAATATCTTTTGACTTCGCTCGAACTTTTCCATGCACGATCCGCCATAACGGTTGCGCAGCAGGCGCTCTACACTATCGGTATTGTGCTCACCGTGCATTCGCCAAAAGACTACATGTGGGTTCCAGCCAGCATTCTCATTTCCGCCTTGCCTACGAATCTTTGCGGGTGGATCTTTGTCTACCGCAAGGGCCTGCGCCTTCAGTTGGGACTGCATCCCGATCGCTGGTGGCCTCTCCTGGTACCGAGCGGACACTATGCACTGGCCACCTCCATGTCTACGCTGTATCACCGCACCGGTCATGTGGTGGTGCGGTGGCTGCTAGGGGAACATGCTCTGGGCCTTTACGCCGCGGCAACACGAATGGTGGATTTCTTTCGCAATTTCGTGAGTATTGGTTTTACGGTCATTGCGCCACGCATTGCGCTGGAGGGGGATTCCCCCAATGCACTGCGTCGACTGGCTCGATTCTCCGTTGCGGGTATCGCTCTGGTCGCGCTACCACTGATCTTGCTCGTCCTCACGACAGCTCCAATGCTTGTGCCGCTGATTTTGGGCGCACAGTACGCAGAGAGCGCTCGCCTGCTTCCATGGCTTGCTGCCTACGTGGTCGTGGCCCCCTTGGCGGCTTTCTATTCAGGCACAATTCTTTACTCTCTGGGACGGTACCGCCCGTACCTGATTTCCACCGCGGCCGGTGCGGGAGTCGCGGTTGTTGCATATTTGGCTCTGGTGCCGCTCGCTCAACTTCGCGGTGCCAGCATTGCATTTGTCTTGGGTGAGGTCGTTGTCGCAATCGTAGGCTACAGATTGGCCCCGGAGCCGACTCGCGATGTGTGGGACAATCCGCTTCTCAAAGTGGCATTGGCGGCCTCGGCCGTCATGGCCGTTCCGCTGCTCATTGCCACGCGCTTGCATGTTCAACCCGTGCTTGCGTCGCTGGTGAGTGGAGTGATGTACTTGCTGGCTTGCGGATGGCTAACTCGAGCCAGGATCGCAGCCGAGATGCGGCGCGGCTGATTCGAGTTTGTCGACCACGCCGGTGGTCTCGCAACGAGCCACGCTGGATCGTCCGAATTTTCTGCGACGGATCAGGGAAAACCGATAAGCAAAGCGAGACTTCAAAATGCCTCGTAGCGATGCGGCATTGTTCGCGCCGCTGAAAATCCATGCGGTCCTTCCTTCGCTGACGAGCCTTGAGGCCGCGCACTGGATCGCACTCGCGTAGCTACCTTGCCCACGATCCGCGTGCGGCGTCCAACAATCAAAGATCATCGCCGCATCTGGCGACATGGGCTCCAGCGCATGGTCAATTTCCGACAAATGGAAACCGTCGTAGCCGCTAATCCATAAAAAATGCGTGGATTGGCCCTGCTCGTTCTGCAACACGAACCCCGACACTCCTGGCTGCGAGATGCGCGCGGCACATCGCATCAAATAGGCAAGCGTATGCGGATCGCCAGCGTTGCGGAGCGCCGCCTGAACTAGATGCTCGAGATTCATGGGCACAAGCTGGTCAGCCCCAATTGTCTTTTCAGACGATTGAAATATCAACACTTCGCTCGCAGAGACAACCGCACTCGTTGTCCGACGCAATGAGTAGTGCGCCGTTGCAGCCATTCCGGCTTCCCGAATGCGAACACTCAAACTGCGATAACGCTCCCTCACTCCCCTGATTTTGCTCTCAAGATTCGGGGAGCGAGCCAGAGTGGCGACCAGCTCCTGGCGTCCAATTTTGATGACATGCTTGGGCAAGCTGCGAGAAAGTTGGACATAGCGTGACTGCCTCACCGCGTTCGCAAAGCGGATCTTGTAGGACTCGTCCCCCAATCCCAAATCGAGCCACCGAAGCGTGGTGTCGCCGCATGCTTCCTCAACCAGAAGCCTAAGCAGACAGGACCCTGGCGATGCATAAGAATACTCAACAAGAAACGACGGCAGATACCAAAACCAACTTCCTTGAAAGGAGAAGCCATAGTTCCACGCAATCAATCGTTCCTTGACTTCCAACTGGCTGATCTTGAGCCACTGCGCTTGAGCCATCAGATCACCCAGCTCCACTAGGAAATCACGTCGTTCCGGGTCCAGCAACGGACTCGCGCGCCCGCTGACAAGAAAGCGCGAGACCTGAGCGGAGACAATCGCAGGTAGGATCACCCGCACTTCTTGCGGCTCAGTAGCGTGAACCACGCGCACAGAACCCAGAGCCCTGAGCTTTTTCAGCCCGCGCTTCTCCATACTCTTGGCGGCAACTGTCTGAACCAGCGCTTGGCGTTGCTGCTCGTCACCAAGCTCAATGATCCTGCACTCGGAAGAAGCGCGCGATGCCACCCAAAAACCACTTTTCCTCGCCACCTCCTGGAGATGCGTGATGGTCGCCGAGTTGGCTGGGACGCTCGCCCACACTAAATCGCGCAGACCCAGTCTCCGAAGCTCCTGCAACACCGCGAGAAGCACGGCTCTGCGATTTCCGGGGGCGCTCACAATGTCACAGTAATCCGCTGTACTCGACGCAAGAAAGATGGCGGCCCGAGGCGCATCGGCATGGACCGCAAGCGCGGCCAGGCCAACCAATTGGGCGGAGTCCTGTGCACCGGAGTCGCGTTGTGCGGAGTCGCGTTGTGCGGAGTCATAGACGAGAAAAAGCACAGGCTCCAGATCCTTGCGAAAACTGCGACTCACCGCCAACGCCCACTGGTGCGTAAAAAAAACTTCCGGATTTTCCATGCTCGAAACCAGACCGTTCCAGGCAGTACGAAGCTCTGGATCATCCGGAATCGTCTTCAGCACAGTAACGCGCACGAATTCTCCGTGGGGATAGGAAGTGGCCTGCCTGGAATCATGCACACGAGAGAAAGTTTTATCCCCGCAACGCTCGTTGCAGACGCGTGTGAAGCCCACTCACATGGGCCGCGAATTCCGGAAGGCTCATGTCCAAGGTTACATGAGTGCGAGAGAACACAAACGGATTGGCTCGGTCCACGGCGCCGTTAGGTATGTTCAGGAAGGCGCAGCTGAACCCGGATTCTTTCGCCAGGCGGACCTCGCGCTCTCCCACGGTATGGAAATCCCCGTAGGGATAGGCAAAAGCCCAGACCGGTCGTCCCAGAACGCCTTCAATCTCGGTTTTGCTGGCCTGAATCTCGTGGCGGGCTTGCTCCTCACTGCAAACTGACAAAACCGGATGCGAAATCGTGTGCGCGCCAATGCTCATTCCGGACTCGGCCAGTAGCGTAAGTTCTTTTGCATCCAGCAGACGCCACCGCCTTTCCGAATGAAAACCGTTCGCCGTTGGACGATCACTGCGCAAACGAGCCATCCAGTCCGTTCTTGCTCCCATCTCCAACCGCGAGGCTCTCCTCACCATGCTCCACCATTGGCCTTGGAAACTGTCCGACGCAGGCACAGAACTCTGTTCCGGCAGCAGATCACAGTCCGCTCCGTTCAGCGGCCTCGTGTGCATGAGTTGATACAGCTCCTCATACCAAAGCATGCCCGGTTGGTCGGTACACGAAGCCGCGGTCACAAAAAAAAGACAGGAGAGCTGCTCATCCCGCAGCACCGGGAGCATATCCGTGAGCGTGTTCAACAGTCCATCGTCGCACGTTATCAGAACAGCGCGAGGCGGAAGTACCGTTCCATTTTCCACGAATGCCTGAAACCGCTCCGGACTAATGACCTGATAGCTGCGCTTGAGGAACTGGAGTTGTCGCCGCAACGCTTCAGGCTTCACCAAATTGGCATCGAGAAAAGGCTCGTCGCTGGAATGGTCCCCCGGAATCACTCCGTGGTAATTAACCACAGCGCAGCCAACACCAGACCCCATTCGCTCCAGCACCCCGCTGTAATGCGCGACTGGATAGATCACCCGTTTGAGCAACGGACTCACGAGCCTCATGATCACTCCCTAAAGGCCCATTGTAGCAATGCCGCACTTTTCGAACGCCCCGTCTCGCAGAGTGGGATCGGGCACCCGGCGGAACTGAAGAGGGAAAATTAGCGAACTCCGGAAACAGCCCTCGTCAAAAACTAAGAGACGAAGATTGCCGTTGGAATAGAAATCGTAAATTCCGGAAATCTGAGTCGCTGATCGTGCGGAAATAGCTCAAGTTGCGGGTTCTGAAAAAATGTTCCACGTGGAACATTTTGTAAAGGCTGTTTTTGACGCTTTATGTGCAAAACTTTGCAGCTTTTGGGTAAAGTTGTTCCACTTTTGTGGTTGGGAAATGGAAATGGGTCACTTCCGTCTGTCCCTTCATTCCTCCCTTCATTCCTCAGTTTCTTTGTCTCACGTGAAGGGTGCACTCCATTCCCCCGTCCCCTATTTCCCTGTCATGGCAACCGCCACAGCCGCGTATGCGGATATGGCGGCACACGAAGATAGTATCAACAGGCCACGCTCGACATTTGGAATTGCCTCGAAAATCGCCGCATTTGCTGCAATTAAGGCAGTCATCCTTCTCCACATCAGCCACGGTATTATAAGCACTAGAGGGGTCAAGTAAACTGCGGGCGAATGCTCTATCAAACCCGACTTGTATCCCTTCGAGAGATACAAAAGGGTCTCGATCTCTACGAGCACAAATAACGTGTAGACAGATATTGGAAGCAGTAACAAGATACGCAACTTTTGATGGTTTGACGTCACAATTGCCTCCTGTCCTATTGGGCATGCTGTCGGTGCCATTTCTTTAACTCATTCACAGACCCCAAGATCCTTTCCTATCGTTCCAGCTGCCGCAAAGGCTCCCCCGACGGCCATTAAGATCCCTCCTGATGCTTGTGGAAACCTGGGGACAGACGGGACGTTCCCCAGTTTTTTCAGAACCTGTCTTACTCTATTGTGTCATTTTTTCGAAACGCGGGGGAACGTTCCGTCTGTCCCCAGGTTTCCGTGGCGGAGTGGATGGAGTACCTTGCCGCCAGGGATTCGGCGACGGACCTTGTTAGCCTGCGCCAATGTACGCACACGGGCCGCCCGCTTGGGTCGGCCGAGTTTGTTCACGCACTGGAAGAGACAACGCTTCGCCTCTTGGCTCCGCAAAAAGGAGGCCGTCCGAAGAAGGTCGGACCCGATGCTCGACAACCCGGCCTAGCGATGATTGCTTAGTTCCCGTAAACTGGGGAACGTCCCGTCTGTCCCCAGGTTTCCCCAAACAATCACAAAAAGCACCTTGTTATGGAATGGCGTCACACGATACTACACCGTCGTAGAGCCACCGGCCAACATTGCTCGCTCGGGTGAATTGATCGTGACTCTGCACGGCACTAAATACGCCATCTCAACAATGCCGCCGGATAACAACTACTACGGCTGGGATTACCAATGTAAGCAAAAGGGTAATGGGTGCATTGTGGTAGCAGCTGTGTCGACATGGGACCCAGACAGCACGAATGCAGGAGATACAAGGGGATACTGGGTGTGGAACGCGCAGTTTTTTCACGACATGGTGTTTTCGACGCCACCCGGACAACCTTATCCA
>JAYWAL010000005.1:0-2967 GCA_043782485.1 Acidobacteriaceae bacterium
AGACTCGCACGTCGCAGAAACGGCAGCGAGCTCGCGGGCGTGATCTTGGTTTCCTTCGCCAATTCCGCCTCGGCATCGTCGTACCGTGAAGCCGAAGCCAAGGCGGAACCGTAAGCGTAGTGGAGGTACGGAGTGCCGGGATACTCGCGCTGCAACTGCTGAAAAACGACGAAGGCTTGATCGTATTTGCTCTGCGCCAGGAGGAAGGCCGCTTCTCCGGCAGCTTGCATGAGCGGAAACTGGGCGCGGGCCAACTCTTGGGGAAGAACCGGCACCCGCAACAACGCGAGACCCAGAGCGAGCTTGATCTGTGGTTGCGCAGGGCCCGACGCGGCCTCCGGAGTGAGCAATTCCGTAGCACTATCGAACTCTTTGTTCCGTATCAACAACACTGCCAGATGATATTTGGCGATCTGAACAGCTGCGGCATTCGCAGCCAGCCCCAAATCCCGCCCGCGTTCGAGGTGAATCAGGGAATTCTTGTAATCTTGGATCTCGAATTCCGAAAGCCCCAACAAGGCCCAGAGATCGCCCTCACTTGGACGGAGGGCGGCGGCATTTTTGAAAGCCGCAATCGCTGCCGAGTACTGCGCCGACGAATACAGCATAGTGCCCAAATTCCGCCAGCCTTCCTCCCACTCAGGACGGAGTGTAAGAGCATGCTGATAGAAACCGGAGGCCGCAGCGATTTGACCCGCCATCTGCGCAGCGGACGCTTGCCGGACAAAAGATTCAAAAGTAGTCTGCGACTCTGTGGGGAGAGGATTGACGGTACCTGCCGCAGCCTGTTGGGACAAAACCTGCGGGACTACAGTCGACTCCCCTGTCGAAAGACGCGCATAGAGTTGCCGCTGAGATGCTTCCACTGGGACTGGTTTGGTTTCCAATCGAGTTGCCAGCTCCAATTCGCGTACGGCGTTTTCATTCTCGCCAGTCTCTTGCCAGGTTTGTGCCAGCACCCGATGTGCCTCGGCTGCTTCCGGCGCAAGCCGAACCGCTTTTTGCGCAAGTGGCAGAGCTTCTTTTGGATGATGGAGCGCGAGATGGATGGCCGCCATGCGCTGATAGGGCAGGGCGCTGGCCGATGCAGTTTCGGATTTCGCCGTCTTGGACTCTTCCCGCTTGGCCTCTTGCAGGAATTGTGCGAGTGCGTCCTCGCGCCGGCCTGCACTACTCAAAGCATCACCATAGGCAAGGTGAAGATACGGAGTTTTTGGATACTCCTGTAACAGGTTCTGGAACGCTTCCAGTACTTGAGGCGCTTGCGCGTCGAGATTCCCAGCTAGCAACGCAGCTATCTCCCCCGCAGATTGCAGCAAGGCGTCATTGCTGGAGTCCACCTGACTCGGCAACAGTGGAATTCGCAGTAGAGCCATGCCCATCACACTCTTAATCTGCGGTGACGGGTTGCCGCGTCCGAGACTGGAACCGAGCGTCTCCAATGATTTCTCGAACTCTCCGTTCCAATTCAGCAGCATAGCGAGGTGGTATTCGGCTACCTTGACGAGTTGCGCATCTTCGCCATAGCCCAATTCTCGGGCCTTTCGCAGATGCATCAGAGCGTTCTTGTAATCACTCACTCCAAATTCAGAGAGGCCCAGAAACGCAACCGCGGGACCCGCTTGCGGAGCGAGCGCGATGAGATTCTGGAAAGCGGGAATGGCATCCGAAAAACGGTCGGCGTCGTAATTCATCGTGCCTACGAACCACCAACCCTCTGGCCAATCCCGATGCAATTTGAGGGCGCTCTGGTAGCAGCGAATGGCCTCATCAATCTTCCCGGCGTCGCGAAAAGATGCGGCCTGCGCAGAAAGCTCTTCGAAACTACTAGAGGACTCCTGCTCGCTGGCGGCCGGAGTGGTCTGCGCTTGGGCGCATCCCGACGAGACTTGCACGAGTGCCACGGCGAGCCAACAGCAATAAATACAGCCCGCGCGAAGGATGCTCATGACAAAGTTTGCCTAGGACGCTGTCATGGTAGCACGGGGGCTGGCATCTTTTCATGATGTACGTTCTATTCAGTAGTTCGTGCATCCTCGCCCGCCTGTGATAAAAATCTCCCCTGGATGTTCTTACCAACTCAATCTCCGTTTTCTCTATCGCGCCGCAGAATCCTGGGCGGACTTGGCGTAACCCTCGCAACTTCTTTGGGATGGAGCCGCCTAGCCCTTTCTTCTGCGTTGGCCATTGCGTCCAAGGACCCAGTTTACGCATTCGAGGAAGTACCAGCTTCCTCCAGCGGAATCACCTGGGTCCACAACGCGGGTAAATCGCCCAACAAGTATTTGCCGGAGTCTACCGGACCTGGCTGCGCATTTCTCGATTACGACAACGATGGATGGATGGACATTTATCTGGTCAACAGCGGCAAGTGTGATTTCTACAACCCCTCGCCGCCGTTGCGTAACGCGCTCTATCGCAATAATCGCGACGGCACCTTCACCGACGTTACCGAGAAGGCTGGGGTGGCGGGTGGCGGCTTTGGCATGGGAGTTGCCGCGGGTGATTACGACGGCGATGGATTTCCCGACCTATTTGTTACCCAGTACGGCAGGAGCATCCTCTACCACAACAACGGCGACGGTACGTTCACCGATGTCAGCGAAAAAGCAGGCGTCAGCGTCTTGGGATGGGCCTCCAGCGCGGTCTGGTTCGACTACGACAACGATGGCCGCCTCGATCTGTTTGTCGGTCAGTTCGTGGATTTTGATAAGGCTAGCGGATGCGGCATTGCGAACGACGGCAAGCGCCACTACTGCATTCCTCGCATCTTCCCCCCGACATCCAGCTGGCTTTTTCATAACAACGGTGATGGCACCTTCACCGATGTCAGCAAGGAATCTGGAATTGCTCAGCATCTGGGCAAGGCATGGGGAGCGGTGGCAACGGACGTGGACAACGATGGCCGGATTGACCTTTTTGTAGCCAACGATACGGTTGCCAATTTCTTATTTCTTAACAAAGGCA
>JAYWAL010000006.1:0-7669 GCA_043782485.1 Acidobacteriaceae bacterium
GCCGCAGCAATTCCAGATAAGTCAGACGGTCGGCGTCTGTAGTCAAAATCGCTTGCCGTGCATTGCCGCGCTGCGTAATATGATGCGGAACGTCCACAATGATGACGCGAGGCAACCGGGCCATGGCCGGACAATAACAGAAGAGGAGCATTGTCTGGTGAGAATAGCGCAGGAATCGCATCGCTCAACTCTGTGGTTTCCAAAAACGGTACAGAATAAATGGGGTCACTTCCGTCTGTCCCCGATTTATTCTCTGCCGCGGTTATCCCACTGGAACGCTATGAAGAACTGGTACCGATTTCCAGCATTTTTCGTTTGTTGTGTGTTGGCCTGCCTTGCCGCGTCCGCCCAGGAGTCGTACATGACCCAGCACAAACTCGCTGGCCATTCTGGCAGCCTGAAGAAATCCCGCGCTGGCACGCAAGGGAACGCCTTGCCAATGTTTGGCGGGTGGAAGGCAGCCAGACCACGTCCGGAGCCGCGGTTCTCGCGGCCGCATCGTGGTTCGGTCGTGATGGCGGAAGCGGCCAACAGAACGGCATTCGCAGCAGAAGTCGTCAAGGTCTTAGGCGCTGCTACCGCGACGCCCAGTCCAGTGGGCTTAGGATTTCGTAAATCAGAACCGGCCGGTTTCCTTCCTACTAGCGTTGTTACCGGCGACTTTAATGCTGATGGCAAGCTGGACTTCGTTGTGAGCAACGGCGGGGACAATACTCTCTGGCTTTACCTTGGTAAGGGTGATGGGACTTTTCAGCTACCGCTAATTATTCCCATTGCCCAAGGGCAATCCCCGGTGTCGGTGGCCACAGCGGATTTGCGCGGAAACGGAAAGCTCGATCTTGTCGTCGCCGAAGCCGACAGCGATAGCGTCGGCATTTTTCTGGGGCGCGGCGACGGAACGTTCGCGGAGAGTTCGATTCCCGTCCAGGGCGCGCCGCGGTCGGTGGTTGTCGCTGATTTCAACGGAGATGGGAAAAAGGATATTGCTGTCGGAGTTGACGACCTTACCTTTTCGGTGACCACCTATCTCGCGGTACTTCCGGGAAACGGCGCGGGTGGCTTCGGGCCCGCTCTGGTCACAGCGAATGGCGGTGGTACTCCCCGGATTTTCTTCATGTCCGCCGGCGACCTGAACGGGGACGGGTTCCCCGACCTGTTGGTGAGCAGCTTTGC
This sequence comes from Acidobacteriaceae bacterium, assembly GCA_043782485.1. GTDB lineage: Bacteria > Acidobacteriota > Terriglobia > Terriglobales > Acidobacteriaceae > JANXUC01. The sequence continues at coordinate 1,174 of JAYWAL010000006.1, forward strand.
CGATACGGTCGCCTGTCAAGTGTGGGCAAATAAGAAGGATGGGACATTCGTGCCCGGGCCGGTTCTCGCGCAAACCTCTGGCGCCAACCAGCCACTAACGTCGGTACTAATTGATGCTGACGCCGATGGGAAAGTGGATGCGATTGTAGGAACCGGTTATGGCTTTTTGAACCTCTATAAAGGAAACGGCGACGGCACTTTTTCCGCCACGCCCAAGAGCTTTGGAGTTGGCGATCTGCCCTTTGGACTGGCGGTTGCGGACGTGAACGGGGACGGACATCCCGACCTAATCGCGTCCGGTTTTTTGGGCAGCGGCGGCGGTTTTGGTTATCCCGCTGGGAATCTGCTTTCGGTGCTACTCGGAGATGGAACCGGCAACTTCGGGACAGCCAAAGTGTATCGGGGGGATGTTTCCGCGTTCTCGCTGGCTGTCGGGGATTTTAACGGAGATGGGCATCTGGATGTGGTTACCGCAAATCAAGATTCTGATTCTGCGGTCGTATTTCTCAACAATGGGAGTGGCAGTTACGGAGACCCGCAGGGCGAGTGGATCGGCTACTCTCAGGGCACGGTCAACGCACCGGTCACGGACCTGATTTCGGCGGATGTTAACGGAGACGGTTACAACGATTTAGCCCTTTTGGAGTTTCCGAGCCCCACATCGACTTTTTACCAGGTTACGGTGATGCTGAGCGACAAGACGGGCCACTTCGGCAGGCCGGTTCGGTCGGATGCGGTTGATGGTTCAACGCAATTCGGGGATTTCGTGTTGGCCGACTTTCGCAGTACGGGCCAGCTCGACTTTCTGGCGATTTCCCAGGACAACACCCATCCCTTCGTGTCTTTTGCCGCAAACACCGGAGCTGGATCATTTAGCTCGCTCCAGACTACGGCCCCGTCCGGCGCGGATGGCACTCTGGCAGTGGGAGACTTTAACGGAGACGGCAACTTGGATTTCCTTGCTGGCGGCCCGGAAGTGGGCACGAACGCGATGCAGGTGTCGTTCTTCGCGGGCCAGGGTAACGGAACGTTTCAGGTCGGTCCGATCCAGGCTTTCGGAGGCGCTGTCGCGGCCAGCAATGTTGCTGCCATCTATGCGGGAGACTTCAATCGAGACGGGAAGCTGGATGCGCTTGTTTTTGTGGAACAAAACGGAGGCTTGACACAATTCGACGATGTGTACGAGCTGCTGGGGAATGGGAATGGATCATTCCAGCCAGCGAAGTTATTGTTTTCTCACTTTGGCCCAATGACAGTGGTCGATCTCGACCATGACGGACATCCTGACATTATTCAAGAGAGTTTTGGCACGCAGGTTGATGGAAGCCCGGCGCTGGCCGAGTTCAGCACCTATCTCGGACAGAGTGACGGTACGTTCAAGCTGAAAGCTACCTACACGCCTTACCCGTATTCTTTGTTGTTACCGCAATTTTATTTTGCCGGTGCTCACTACGCTCCAATGGTGGCCGACTTCAATGGGGATGGCAACCTCGACATCGCGGCGTTGCAACAAGACGCCTCAGCGAGCTCAACGTTCGTACAGTTCCTCCTGGGGAATGGAGACGGCACGCTCACACCCACGTTCACGCAGTTTGATTTTGATAAATTTTCCTATCCGCATCTGGCAATGGACGCGGACAAGGATGGGCGTGCGGACCTGGCGGAACTCGATGGCCTTCGAGCCTCTTACAATGTGCTGAGATCCGGTGCCGGGCCTGATTTTCAGCTGGCCCTTGCCGGGAGTCCGGTAGTTGGCGCGCAGGGCGCGGGACTGGTGACGCTGGCGATGCCTTCTTCTGGGAACACAAGCATTCTCATCTCCGCTAGCAACCCAAACATTTCCGTTCCCGCGATGGTATCGGTGCCAGCCGGGCAGACGTCCCAGGAATTCCACTTCACGGTGGGTGCTGGCTTCAGCCGGAATCAGGTTTTTTCCATCCAGGCCCAGCTGGGGAGTGAGACTGAGACAGCGTATGGCTACCAGTTGGCTGCTGGTGCCGCGGGCTTCGTGCTGCGACTGATGCCCTTCTCCGAGGTAAACCTGGGAGCGGGGCAGGATTCATCGGCGATTCAGATGTTCCTCGATTCCGTAGGAGGTTATGAGGCGCCCAAGCTGAGCCTTAGTTGCGTGGGTTTGCCGGTCGGGGCTACCTGCCAGTTTGCGCCAGGTTCAGCCGACCTGGTTGCTGGCGGAACGAGCTCGTTCTACTTCACGGCATCCGTTGGTTCCGGCGTTGCAATTGGGAGCTATCCCGCGAAAGTGAGGGCGACGGACGGGATCCTGACGCAAGACTACAGTTTCACACTCAATGTCGGAGATTTCAAGATAGGGGTTGCTCCAAACTTGTTGCAAATGTTCCCGAATGATAATGCGAACTACGCAATCACCCTTACCTCTGTGCAGAAATTTGATCAGTCGGTGAACTTGACAATGAGTTCGGCACCTTCGGGAGCGGTCGGTACGATACTCCTCCCGCTGTTGAGCCCTACTCCGGCGGGAGCATCCACCGGGGTTTTCTTCCAGACTCAGAATGCTCCCACCGGAAATTTCACACTGAGTTTTGCAGGTACGAGTGCCCCGCTCTCCCACAGCGTGAGCGCCCAGCTGCAGATTTGGGATTATAGCGGCGCCGTCTCTCCGCTAACCGCAACGGTAAAAGGGGGCGCTTCCGCGGATTTTCGCCTTACATTGAGTTCGATCAATGGATTTAGCGGGGCGGTGACTTTACTCTGTCAGTCTCCCACGGGATTGCTGGGGTGCACGTTCAATCCACCAATTCCAACAGTTCCGGCAGGAGGGTCGACAGACGTTACGATTACGCTCTCACCGAGTCCTCAGCTGGCTTCGGCAACAGAACCTAGGAATCGGCCCGGCGGGAATTGGCCAGGGCCGGTGTTGGGCGTTGTAGCCTTGAGCCTGATTTCCCTGCGCCGCGTCCGATTTAAGACGGCCGACTCGGCTGGGATCCTGCTAACGCTCTCGTTCTTGCTGTCGTGTGGCGGAGGGAGCGGAAGCAGCGGAGGTCCCCCGCCTCCGCCACCTCCCAAGTCGTATGTCGTAGCGATCCAGGCTGCTGCGGGGAGTACCAACAAGACGCTCGGACAGATTACTTTGAACGTGACCAAGTAGATCTTCCAGACATGGGCTGCTCGCGATACGTTCCCAGCAAACCAATCCGCCCGCTGTCTGGGCGGCTTTTCTTTGCATCTCGCCGGTAGTTGCTTGGTAACTGGCGAAAACAGGCCACTACACTCAGAACCCCGCCCTTGATCAATTCCCGCCCAACTTTGCGCAAACTTCACACACGCGCCAGAATCGCGGGGGCGGGGGCGTGGACTTGGAGTGGAGTCACGTTGACTCAAAGTTGAGTCAGCTCCAGCTCAGCGTCAACGTTCTTCTGCAACTTCAACTTCACTCAACTTAATTTTCGCGCGCGCCAGCGCGCCCAGCGCCTCGCCCAATAAATTATTAGCACTCACTTTGATGTTCAGTTTCAGGTCTACTTGTACGTTTACTACTCAGTAACGGGGCGCGATTTGAGGGTCAGTTTCCCTTATCCCTCCGTAGCCTTGCCACGGTCTCCCGCCGTCCATATACTTTTGGAGGTTTGCCCGCTCGCTGAGGTTTTGCTTAGGCGAGCAACCCGCATTGATATTTGGAGATGGAAATGACTGTTGCTGGCATTGAAAAAGAAACCAATCCGTATGAAGCCATGGCAGCGCGGTTTGATACCGCCGCGCAGAAGCTGAACCTGGACGAAGGCTTGTGGAAAGTTTTGCGCACACCGAATCGCGAGGTGATCGTCCATTTTCCGGTGGGCATGGACGACGGCCACCTGGAAGTGTTTACCGGCTTCCGCGTGCAGCACTCGATTGCTCGCGGCCCGGGCAAGGGCGGCATTCGCTACGCCCCCGACGTTTCTCTGGATGAAGTCCGCGCGCTGGCCAGCTGGATGACCTGGAAGTGCGCGGTCGTCGATATCCCTTTTGGCGGCGCCAAAGGCGGCGTGATTTGCAATCCGCAGAAAATGTCGATGGGCGAGCTGGAGCGGATGACGCGCCGCTACACCTCCGAAATCATCGAATTCATCGGCCCCGAAAAAGATGTCCCCGCGCCCGACGTCAACACCAACGAACAAACCATGGCCTGGATCATGGACACCTACTCCATGCACATGCGCCAGACCGTAACAGCGGTGGTTACTGGGAAGCCGATTAATATTGGGGGGTCGAGGGGACGGCGGGAGGCTACGGGACGCGGAGTGATGCTGGTTTGCCGGGAAGCGGTGAAGAAGCTGGGGATGAGTCCGGAATCGACGCGGGTGATTGTGCAGGGGTTTGGGAATGTGGGTTCGCATGCGGCGCAGTTGATGTACAAGGCGGGCTACAAGATCACGGGCATTGTGGAATACGATGGCGGGCTGCACAACAAGAACGGGATCGACATTAATGCCTTGATTGAGTTCCGGGCGAAGAATGGAACGATTCATGGATTTACGGGAGCGGAGAAGGCGGGATCGGCGGAGTTGCTGACGACGGAGTGCGAGATTCTGATACCGGCGGCGACGGAAAACCAGATTACCAGTTTGAATGCGGACAAAATCAAGTGCAAGATTCTGGCGGAAGGGGCCAACGGGCCGACCACGGCGGTGGCGGATGAGATTTTGGCGAGCAAGGGTATCTTTGTGATTCCAGACATCTTAGCCAATGCTGGCGGGGTTACGACTTCGTATTTCGAGTGGGTGCAGGATCGTCAGGGGTATTTCTGGAAAGAATCCGTCGTCAACGAGCACCTGGAAGACATCATGGTTACGTCGTTCAATGATGTGGTGCGTTACGCGGAAACCCATAAAGTGAACAACCGGATCGCGGCGTACATGCTGGCGATTGATCGCGTGGCTTACGTGATTAAGATGCGCGGGATTTACGCGTAGCCAAGCAGGTACAACGCGGGAAAGCTTTCCACGCATCTGATTCGCCAAGCACGGGAAGATCCGGGTTCCGGTCGAAGGTTGACTGGAGGCTCCGGATTTGGCATGATTTACGGCCTCAGAAACAATTGAGGCCGATTTGTTTGTAAGGCTCCGGCAACGCCCGGGGCGATACGTCCCCCACGCTCTGCTTGGGGCATTTCGCGGGACACCGCATCGAGAATGAAGAGGGTCGAATATGGCAGGGAAGTTATTAACGAAAAAGTTATTGACGTGGGCGACAATGTTCAGTCTGGGGCTGACGCTGATGGCCACCCCGGCGCTGGCGAAGAAGAAAAAGAAGAAAGACACGGCCGACGACGCGGCGCAAACCGACACCACGACGCCGAAGTCGAAGAAGAAGGGCAAGAAGGCGGAAGCTGGGGACTCCACGGCTGCACCAGCCGATGCCACGGATACCAAGGCCAGCAAGAAATCCCGCCGCAAGGGCAAGAAAGATGCCGAAGCGGCCGCCGCAGGTACAACGCCAGCGGAGGCAGCCGCCGCGCCGGCAGCGGAGGAAAAATCCACCAAGAAGTCGCGTCGCAAGAGCAAGAAAGACGCGGAGGCAGCTGCCTCAGCCGCAGCTCCTGCGGCGGCAGCTCCGGCCAGCACACCGGCGGCGGCTCCCGCAAGTACTCCAGCGGCGTCAGCGCCAACGAAGATGGCGACTCCAGCAGCGGCTCCCACACCGAAGGCGTCCGCCTCGGAGATGGCTTCCGCGAAGAACAACGGCCAAGTCTGGGTTAACACCGACAGCGGCGTTTACCATAAGGGTGGTCGCTGGTACGGCAAGACCAAGCAGGGCAAGTTCATGTCCGAAGATGATGCCAAAAAGGCGGGCTATCGCGCCGCCGAGAAGGAGTAATTATGAATCGTAAACTGATCACACGTTTCGTTACCGCGTTGTTCGCGCTTTCCCTGATGAGCGGCATGGCGATGGGGCAAGCCGCAGCCGCGCCCGCGAAAGCTCCCAAGGCCGCGAAAGCAGCCAAGGCTGACAAAATGGCCGCACCGGCAGCGGACCTGGTTGACCTGAACACGGCAACCAAGGACCAACTGGTGGCTTTGCCAGGCGTGGGCGATGCTTACGCGGACAAGATCATAGCTGGCCGGCCGTACAAGGCCAAGACTGATCTGACCCGCAAAAAAATAGTTCCTGCCGGGCAGTACAAGAAGTTCAGCAAAATGGTCATCGCCAAGCAGTAAGCGTGGCGTTGATGGGCTAGATAACCCTCAGTATTTCAGTGTAGTGACGCGGGCTTGAAGGCCCGCGTCACCCTCGCTATTTGCAAAGGGCTCTCCACGGACTCTTTAAAGTCCGCATTGGTTATGGCGCGGGTGTCACGGCTCAATGAGGTTGCTGGCAAGAGTCGTCTGGACTAGATCAACCCCTTACCGCAGGGGCTAAAGCCCATTCCTTGCAAAGGGCATATCGCAGCACTGAAGTGCTGCGCCGCCCAAAAGCTGGTGCTAGAGCGAATTTTTCGGCGGTCTGCAAAGGCGCGGCCGTGTCACCGCGCTGA
>JAYWAL010000007.1:0-113152 GCA_043782485.1 Acidobacteriaceae bacterium
GGCGGAGTCGGGCGAGGTGCTGCATCTGGAGTCGAGCCTGATGGAGGAAATGTCCAAGGTGAAAGTGCGGCATTGGTATTTGTCGGTGGATTACGCTTCCGTACGGTTCCATTCGAAGAATGTGCAGATGCTGTTGCCGCGGGTGGTGGATGCCTATTGTGATTTTGAGGACCATCGCACGATTGTGAATCATTCGTTTTCGGATTTTCGGTTGTTTTCGGTGGATGCTCAGTGAGGGTGGAGCGTGAGTGCCCTCGCGCGCGCGGGTTGGGCGGGCTTGAGATTGGCTCGGTGCAAAACAAGACTGAGCGGGCGAGGGCGCCCGCTGCTACGCGAGCTTTTGCTAGTTGGGGCCGCCGCAGTTGATTTCCCAGGGTGTTCCGAATTGGTCGATTACCACGCCGAAACTAGCGGCCCAGAAGGTTTTCTGGAGCGGCATTTGAATAATCCCGTTTTCAGAGAGGGAGTAGAAGATGCGTTCTGCTTCGCTGGGGTTATGGACGTCTAGCAGGACGAAGAAGCCTTTGGGTGGTTGAGGCTCTTTGGCTTCTTGCTCTTTGCCACTGTGTTCATTGGCGATGAGGTCGACGCCAGCGAGAAGGTCGTCGCCCAGGAGGAGCGTTGCGTGGACGATTTTTTCGTGCCACTCTGGGGGCGTTTGGGCCGCCATCGGAGAGTTGCCGTAGGTGAGCATCGTGCCGATCTTGCCGCTGAGGCATTGTTCGTAGAAACGGAAGGCGGCTTCGCATTGGCCGTTGAAGGTTAGGTGGAGGTTGAGTTTCATTTGCGTTCCTTCGGTTTGGCTATTGCTGCTTAGCGTTTCCCTGAGGGAGGTTGAATAGACTCCGCGCATTGCTGTGGGCGATTTTCATGCGGTCCGGCTCGCTGATGGCGGCCTGATCGATCCAGTCTTTGGCCTCGACCATATCCTCAAATGGGTAATCGACCGAGTACAGAACGCGGTCAGCGCCCACTTCAAGAATCACGTCGGTCAGCGCTTGCGTACGGAAATTACCGCTGGTGGTGATGTAGAAATTCTCCCGCAGATAGTGGCTCAGCGGTAGCTTGGCTTTCGGGACGGCCGTGCCGCGGGCGATGCGGTGATCGACGCGCCAGATGCCAAACGGCAGACCTTCGCCCAGGTGGCCGAGGATGACTTTGAGTTTCGGATACTCATCGAACAGGCCGCTGCCCATCAGGCGCAGCGCATGAATCGACGTTTCCACCGCGAATCCCCAGGGCGAGCCGGTGAGCCAAGTGTGCCCCTCGTAAGCTTGCTGGCGGGTCGGAAGGGGCGGGCGAGGATGAAGATAGAGCGGGACATCGAGCTGCTGGACGGTTGCCCAGAAAGAACGATATTGCGGCAGATCGTAGAAGACGGCTGAATCGGCTTCGCCGATCTGGGAGAATCCATTGACCAGCGCGCCACAGAATCCCAGTTCTTTCACGCAGCGCGTCAATTCCTGCGCGGACGCCTGAGGATCCTGTAACGGCAAAGCCGCAAAGCCCTTGAGACGTTGCGGATACTTGCTAACGTGTTCAGCCAGATAATCGTTCGCCCGCCGCGCCAAGGTGATTGCCTGGGCAGTGTTCGGGATGGCCTGGACCCCGGCGGCTGTGTGGGACAGAATGCTGATTTCCACGCCACCGCGGTCCATGTCCGCGATGCGTCCGCTGCCGACATCGAGAAGTTTCTGGCGAAGTTCGGGCGTTGGCAGATCACGAACGGCGTAACTGGTTTCGAAAAGCTCGGGGAGCACGAAGTGTTCTTCGAGGGCGATCTTGCCGACGAGCGGCGGCGGGTTTGGTTGGGCGGTGTCGGCGGCATTTTCCGTGTCGGTGTTGGCTGCGTTGCCATCTCCCAGAAGTCCTGCTGTCGCCAAGGCGGCTGAGCCCAGCTCCAGGAACCCGCGCCTTGTGATTCGTTCCCCACGATCCTTGACTTCCATGCCAGATCTCCTTTGCGAGCCGGAAACGCTTCTACCCTGCCAAACCTCCACGGAACGACCGAATGCTATCACGAGCAGGGGTGTTCTTAATAAAGAAAGGCGCGGTCCAGCCTGGCTGAGTCAAACCAAGACCAGGCGGGCGAGGGCGCCCGCCCCACACGAGCGCTTCTTAGAACGCGTCAATTCCCGTAATCGACTGCCCGATGATCAGCGCGTGTACGTCGTGCGTGCCTTCGTAGGTCTTTACGGAGCGCCTTTCTTGTAGTGCCGAGCTGCCCAGAAACAGGCCCAAATTAGAAAACCACTCCAGCAGAACCCAAGTATCCGTCCCCAAATCGGCAAATCGTTAAATTCGCCAGAAAACAAGGAAACAAGACCGAAGGCAAATCCTAAAACATAAATAAACCCCAGCCGCCGCAGGGATCCCGCCGCCCTAAGTTGGTTGCTGCGAATTTCTTGTGGATTTGTGCGAACAGTGGGCAATACCCGAAACATCAGGACGGCTGTAAGCATGTACGCGATGAAAACAAACAGGGGTGCCCGGTAGTGGCCCGTTGTTACCAACCAGAAATTGATCGCGACACAAGCGAAGCTGAGTGAGAAAAGAACAATCATTTTGAGGTTTTTCATTTGCGACAACCCCCCTCATACCTCGTCGTTGCCAACCTGAAAGACTAGAACGCGTCGATGCCCGTAATCGACTGCCCAATAATCAGCGCATGCACGTCGTGGGTGCCTTCGTAGGTCTTTACTGATTCCAGGTTCATCATGTGGCGCATGATGGGGTAATCGTCGGCGATGCCGTTGCCGCCGAGGATGTCGCGGGCCATGCGGGCGCATTCCAGGGCCATCCAGACGTTGTTCCGTTTGGCCATGGAGATGTGTTGATGCTGGACTTTGCCTTGGTCTTTTAAGCGGCCAACTTGCAGCGCGAGGAGCTGGCCCTTGGTGATTTCGCTAATCATCCAGACGAGTTTTTCCTGGATGAGCTGGTGGCTGGCGATGGGCTGGTCGCGCCATTGCTTGCGGAGCAGAGAATATTGCAGGGCTGTGTCGTAACACGACATGGCTGCGCCGAGCGCGCCCCAGGAAATGCCGTAGCGAGCTTGATTCAGGCACATGAGCGGGGATTTCAGGCCGCCGGTGCCGGGGAGCAGGTTGGTTTCCGGAATGCGAACGTCTTGCATGGAGAAGCCGGATGTAACGGAGGCCCGCAGCGACCACTTGCCGTGGACATCGTCGGCTTTGAAGCCGGGGCGGTCGGTTTCGACGAGGAAGCCGCGGACTTTGTTGTCTTCGTCTTCCACCTTGGCCCAGACGACGGCAACGTCGGCAATGGAGCCGGAGGTGATCCACATCTTCTCGCCGTTGAGGACGTATTCTTTGCCGGATTTGCGGGCGCGAGTTCTCATGCCACCGGGGTTGGAGCCGAAGTCGGGTTCGGTGAGGCCGAAGCAGCCCAGCTTTTCGCCCTTCTGCATGGCGGGGAGCCAGAGGTTTTTTTGTTCATCGGTTCCAAAAGTGTAAATCGGATACATGACTAGAGCGGACTGGACGCTGACGAACGAGCGCACGCCAGAGTCGCCGCGCTCGAGTTCCTGCGTCATCAGGCCGTATTCGACGTTGCCCATTTCGGCGCAGCCATAGCCTTTGAGCGATGCGCCAAAGAAGCCGAGTTCGGCCATCGGTTTGACGAGTTCGCGGGGGAAGCGTCCGGCGCGGTTGCACTCTTCAATGATAGGGATGAGGTTGTCTTCGATGAATTTGCGCGTGGTGTCGCGGACCAGGCGCTCTTCGTCGCTGAGGAGCGAGTCGAAGTCGATGAAATCTACACCTTTAAATTTGATGGCGGACATGGGAGCCTCTCGTTTTACCGGTAAATCAGCGGATGCCAGGGCCGGAGGGAAGAGCGGCAGGGCAAACATTTGAGGCTACCAGAGGGGGTGAGCCCGGTCAAACGGGGTGCGATCTGGAATAGCCCCATGTGAACCAGCGTCAATCCTCACTGGTCTTCTTTGAGCCGGCCTCAATCTGTGACCGCCGTGGCGACCTCCGATTCTGACTTGTTGGCCAGGCGCGACTCGCCACTTTGCTGCATTAACTTGGTGACCACGCCGGTCCATCCGGTTTGATGGCTGGCACCGATGCCAGCGCCCGAGTCGCCGTGAAAATATTCATGGAAGAGAAGCAGATCCCGCCAGTGCGGATCGGTTTGGAATTTCTCCAGGCTGCCGAAAACCGGGCGACGACCCTGCTCATCCTGCAGGAAGATACCGGTCATGCGCCGTGAGAGCTCACCGGCCACGTCCCACAGCGAGAGCATGACTCCCGAGCCGGTGGGGAACTCCACTTTGAAGCCCTCGCCCAGGTAGTGGTGGAACTTTTGAAGGGACTCGACGAGCAAAAAGTTAACCGGGAACCAGATAGGTCCGCGCCAGTTGGAGTTGCCGCCGAACAGGCCGGTGGTGGACTCGGCGGGCTCGTAGTCGACGCGATGTTCCATATCGCCAACGTGGAGCACGTAGGGGTGGTCGCGATGGTATTGGGAGAGAGCACGAATGCCGTGGGGGGAGAGAAATTCGCGCTCATCGAGCATGGATCTGAGGATGCTGCGGAGCTGGTCGTGGTCGGCGATGGAAAGCAGACGGCGATCGCCGATTCCCTCCGTGGCCATGCACGCGACGTTTTGGGTGAGGTCGGGGCGGTTGGCAAGGAACCACTCCATGCGGCGTTTGAAATCCGGAAGACGGTTGAGGACTTCCGGTTCGAGCGTTTCCACGGCGAAGAGGGGGATTAAGCCCACCATGGAGCGGACCTTCATGGGGAAGTGCCCGCCATCTGGCAGCTTGAGAACGTCGTAAAAGAAGCCGTCCTCCTCGTTCCAAAGTCCCATGCCGTCTTGGCCGCGATGGCTCATGGCATGGGCGATGTAGATGAAATGCTCCCAGAATTTGCTGGCAACATCTTCGTAGACGGGTTCTTCCGTCGCCAGCTCCAGGGCAATGGCCAGCAGATTGAGGGTAAACATTGCCATCCAACTGGTGCCGTCGGACTGCTCAATGTAACCGCCGGTGGGCAGGGGCGCGCTGCGGTCGAAGACGCCAATGTTGTCGAGGCCAAGGAATCCGCCCTGGAAAATATTCATGCCCTCTGCATCTTTGCGGTTGACCCACCAGGTGAAGTTAAGCAGGAGCTTATGGAAGATGCGTTTCAGGAATTCGCGATCGCCCTTGCCGCGGCGCTTTTTGTCGATTTTGTAAACGCGCCAGGCGGCCCAGGCGTGGACGGGAGGGTTGACATCCCCGAAGGCCCATTCGTACGCGGGAATTTGCCCGTTGGGGTGCATATACCACTCGCGCAACATGCGGGTGAGCTGCTCTTTGGCAAAGTCAGAATCGACGAGGGCCAAAGGAATGCAGTGGAACGCCAAGTCCCACGCGGCATACCAGGGATATTCCCACTTATCGGGCATGGAAAGGACGTCGGCGTTGAAGATGTTCGTCCACTCATGGTTGCGGCCCTGGAGGCGCTCAGAAGGAGGGGTTGGCTGGCCGGGGTCGCCGTCAAGCCATTCACGAACCACGTAGTGGTAATACTGCTTGGACCAGAGCATGCCAGCGAAGCCCTGGCGCATGACGTTCTGGGCATCGGGTGAGAGATCCTGAGGGATCACAGTGGCATAGAACTCGTCGGCTTCGCGCTGGCGGGTGGTGAAGATGGCGTCGAAGTCGGCGAAGGCGCTGGCGTCGGCGAAGGCGGAGGCGGCCAGGCGCATACGAACGACCACGGTTTCACCCGCAGGCACGATGAGTGGGTAGTGCGCCGCAGCCTTGGTACCGGTGTGGTCGGGGTTTACGGCGTTGGTGTCGCCATGCACGATGTAGTTATTGATGCCGTCTTTGACGTAGGGAGTGCGATTCTCGGAGTTGAACAGGCGACGGGCGTTGGTTTCATTTTCCGTGAACAGTAATTCGGGTTGGCCTTCGCAGTGCAACCAGCGGTTGCCCGCGCGTTTGTGATTCAGTTCGATGACCGGATTCGACCCAGCGTGCGATTGATGCAGGTCTGGGCGCCGGCGCGGGTGACCCCAGGACCAGGTATTGCGGAACCATATGGTGGGGAGTAGGCGGATGGTAGCGGTGTCCGGCCCGCGATTAGCGGCGGAAATTTTGACGAGAATGTCTTCGGTATCGGCTTTGGCGTATTCGACAAAAATGTCGAAATAGCGGTTGTCGTTGAAAATACCGGTATCGAGCAGCTCGAACTCGGGATCTAGCTTGCCGCGGCGACGGTTTTCCTCCAAGAGTTGCCTATATGGAAATTCCGCGTGCGGATACTTGTACAGATACTTCATGTAGGAATGGGTGGGAGTGGAGTCAAGATAGAAGTAGTATTCCTTGACGTCCTCGCCGTGATTGCCCTCGTTGCCGTTGAGACCAAAGAGCCGCTCTTTCAGGATGGGATCGTGCTCATTCCACAAGGCCAGGGCGAAGCAGATGTTTTGCTTGCGATCGCTGATGCCGGCTAGACCGTCTTCATTCCAGCGGTAGGCGCGGGAGCGGGCGTGGTCGTGCGGCAGGGCTTCCCAGGCATCTCCGTGGGGGCTGTAGTCTTCGCGGACGGTGCCCCAGGCGCGTTCGCTGAGGTAGGGGCCCCAGCGCCTCCAGTGTTTTGTGCGCGCGCCGGATTCGGCCAGGCGAAGTTCTTCTTGCGTCATCGCTTAAGTCTCCATCGTGACATTCTGGAAGGTTGGATTCACAAGCAGGACGGAAGTTGCTGGGAAAAGTGGGCCAGCGCTATTTAGCGAACGTATAGTGTGAGACGATCCATTCGCGGCCGTTGCGGTAGCCCCATAGCTCGGCGCAGGCCATGAAGAAGACGCGCCAGCGCACGACCCAGCGTAGCGCCTCGGCTTTGAGGGCTGCCCCGGAGAGGCCGTTGGCGTAGGTGTGGGCGAAGAGGTCAAGGATTTCGTCGCGATGCGCGTCCATGTTGGTGAGCCAGGATTCGGCCGTCTTCTGATAATGGAGCCCGTTGACCTGCCAGTGGTCTTGCAACCGCAGGTCGCGCTGGAAATAGAGAAGAAGGTCGTCGCTTGGCATGATTCCGCCAGTGAAGAAGTGTTGCGCCATCCAGTCGCTGCTGTCGCGGATTTCGAACGGGTAGGCGAAGCGGATGTGGGTGAAGATGTGAACGAAAAGCTGGGCGTCGGGCTGCATCCAGGAGGCGACGCGAGCGAGAAGCGTCTCATAGTTGCGCATGTGTTCGAACATTTCCACGGAGACGACGCGGTCGAATTTGCCTGGGGCTTGGAAGGCGTTCATGTCGGCGGTGAGGATTTGCAGGTTGCGTAGTCCTCGGGCAGCGGCTTGGGCGTCGATGGATTGCTTCTGCGAGGCCGAGTTGGAGACGGCGACGATTTGGCTGTGGGGGAAGCGTTCGGCCATGTGGAGCGAGAGGGAGCCCCAGCCGCAACCCAGTTCCAGAACACGTTGGCCATCGGTCAGGCCCGCGCGGGCACAGGTGAGGACGAGCATGTTGTCTTCCGCTTGGTCGAGGGTAATGGTGTCTTCGAGCCACAGCGCCGAGCTGTATTTGCGGTGCTTGCCCAGGGCTAGCTCAAAGAATCTGGCAGGAACTTCGTAGTGTTGGGCGTTGGCGACCTGGGTTTCGACGGCGATGGGGCCAAGCTTGAGTTGCTGGATCAGGCGCATGAGGTGCGCCTGCTGGAGCTCGGGCGAGCCTTTGTCTTCCTCGCGCAGGCGCTGCGCCAACATGCGGCGGATGGACGCGCGGATGATTGTGTCGGGGATGATTCCGCGCTCCAACCAGGCGAGGTGCCAGGGCGTGGCGGGAGTTGCGCTGGCTAGGGTCTGCATGGTGTCGGTGGTCATTACTGTGCTCCCAGGGCATTACGCAGGCTGGCGGCTTTGGATTCGTCGAAACGGCCTTCCGATTTCCAGAGGACTTTGCCTTCGCGGTTCACGAGAAAAGCGTGAACCTGATTTTGGTTGGTGATGGCGAGCGCGTCGCAGAACGGCTTCTTTTCGACGTATAAGGTGATGGTGCTGGCGCGCGCTTTGTGGTCTGAGATGCCGCGGCGCATTCCGGTATCGATAAACCAGCGCATGAAGGCGTTGGGGCGTTCTATGGTAGGCATCTCGTAGTAGTGGAATTGCGGGTCGAGCTCTTCGAAGCGCTTCATTTCCTTGAGCCAGGTATCGAGGTCGCTTTGTTGCTTGCGTTCGAAGGCGATGAGAACGAGATTGCGTTCCCCTTCGAATCCGGAAGGCAGGTCGAACTCGTGTTCGGCGAGGCTGGAAGCTTTCAGGGTAGGGAAGTGGGGCGCTTGCGTGGTTTCGGTTGGGATCGCCAGGGAGGGCTGCGTTCCGAACGAAGGAATTCCGAAGAATATGGCGGTGAGGGCTAGGATAGTGATGATCCATTTCATGAACTGACTTCCTTGAGTTGGGGGGATTTGAACCACGGCACAAAGGCGCTGGTGGATTGCTGGTAACTTCGGTAGGCATCGCCTTTGGAGCGGAGCGCCTGGGCTTCTGTGGCCGGAATGCCGGTGACTTTGAAGAGAAAATAGAGCATGAGCAGGGGGCAGGAAATGGCGAGCCAACCGTAGGGCGAGGCCAGAGCGAATAGCGCCCAAGCCAGCCAGATGAGCCACTCGAAAAAGTAATTTGGATGCCGCGAGTAGTTCCACAAACCGAGCTGGCAAACTTGGCCGTGGGACGATGGGTCGCGCTTGAAGGCGGCTAGCTGGGCATCCGCGATGGCCTCTCCGGTGAGCGCGACCAACCATAGGGCTAGGCCTGCGTGCTCGAGGAGGGACAGTCGGGGCGCTGGGTTCAGAGCCGCCAGTAGAAATGGCAGCGAGAGAAAAATATCGAGTGCGGCCTGAAATTCGAAGAACAAGAGAAACTTGGCGGGGATGGAGGTCTTCCACCGCCCCCGTAATTCCTGGTAGCGGCCTTCTTCCGGCTGGCCGAGGATGCGGAGCAACAGGTGGAGGCCCAGGCGCACGCCCCACACCGCGGCCATTCCCGCAAAGAGAAACTTGCGGATGGCGAAGCCGGGGCCGAGAAGGGCATAAGTGACGGCCGCCAGCGGCAGGCCGAAGGCCCAGCCGGGATCGACAATGCTGGCGTTGTTGATCCGTAAATGGATCAGCCACAAGAGGAACATCATGGACATGACCAGCGCGGCGGCCGGCAGAACGAGATGGACTGCGGCGGTCAGCATCAGGCAACCCCTGCGTGGGGGTGGTGCAGTGCGTAGGACGCCGCGAACCGACGCAGTGCGCGAGCTAGCAAGACGTAAAAAAGAAAAATCAATGGCGGACCGATCAGAAACCAGGCGGACATCGCATGCACGCCCGCGAGCCACAGCACGGAAATTGCGTGCGGCAAATCGGCTCGAGCCATAGCGAGCATCTGCGCAAGCGTCATTTGTAGGGGCGCTGCTCGGTACAAGGCTTCCCCGATGCGAATGAGCGGGACTAGGAAAACAAATTGCAGAGGATAAACCAGGTAGTTCACTAACTGGATCGCGGGAAGGTTCAGCTTGAACACCACCGCCGCCAGTGCGCACAGCAAAGTGGTGGAACCGAGAATGGGAAACACGCCCAGCACCAGACCCACGGCCAGACTGAGCGCAATTTTTTCCGGGGTGATCCCCTGCGTAAGCAGCGTGACGACAGGCGTCACCAATCGGCGATGGAGAAATTGGTTCATCGCGAGGGTTTGAGCACCAGATTCGCGAGAGGCTCTTCCGGCTTGAGCTTGAAGAGTTGCAACAGCACGTAGCCTGACATGGCGATGTTGCCTAAACTCATGATGAGCAGGAACCAAACACCCTTTGCAACCACGCTACGCTCTTTGAAGCATACCCACACAAAAAAGGTGATGAAGCCGAAGTATGCGTCAAAGAGCGTCGCCACAGCCCAGGGGCTGCTGACCCAGCTGAACTCATTGCCCGCCAAGAGCAAAGACTTGTGCAGGCTGACATAGGTGGTCATACCCACCATCCAGAGGAAGATCGCGCTAAACAATAATTTGAGGAGAAGTCTCATAAGGTCGCTATGTTTCCGCTTGTTATGCCGCCACAGTAAAGTACGGGCAGGTATCAATGTTGGATGTGGGTTTGGGTTCGCCCGTTGTCGTTCCTGGGTCGGGAAGTTGGTTCCCGAGTCGATTTTCCTAAATCGTTCAAATGATGTTCCAGAGTGGAAAAATTTGTCACGGGGAGCCAACGGCGCGCGACCAACTGCTCAGCATTCAACATGGTCGGCGCGCCGCCCAACCACAGAGCTTTGGGCTGGCGCAGTTTGCGGGCGATGAAATCCAGCTCTTCTAAGGTTTCGTCATCCGGCGTTGTGGACAGGCTGATCAGCACGACGTCAGCATCGCTCTTGCGCGCCGCCAAAACGATGTCCGCGGAAGGCAAGTCCGCGCCCAGATACACCACGCCGAGACCAGCCGCCGCTGTGAGCATGGCAGCAACCAGCGTGGGAAAGGCGTGCCGATTGCCGCGCAGAGTTGCCACGAGGATGCGGGCCGGGGGATGGCTGGGCGTGTAAGTCCGAACCAGGGAAGCGAGCACGGCGCTGAGCATATGGGTGAGCATGTGTTCCTGCGCGATACTGGAACGGCCCTGGTGCCACAGATCGCCGACGGTGCGCATCAGCGGTAGCGCGGCGGAATACACGAACTCGCGGGGCGTGCCCAGCACCGCTAAGATGCGGTTGATTTCCCGATCCGTAGCGGCGTAGTCGTAACGATGGAGCGCTTGCAGAACGGGAGCTAGCAGCTTTGCATCGAGATCGCCGCGTTTTGAGACCTCTCCGTAGGAGTTCGGCGTGGCCGCAGAGTCGGTCAGCGGGCGGCCGTCCACAAGCTTCCGTAGCTTCCGATCATCCAAGGATGCCACTTGCCCGATGGAGTGACCCTGCTCCACGGCTTGCCGCAACCAGATCAGCCGCTGGATCTGCTTCTCCGAGTAGAGCCGCCCACGTAGTCCGCGCGCCGGCGTAACCGCCTTATAGCGGCGCTCCCAGGCCCGCAGGGTGTCCAGCGGGAGGCCGGTGCGTCTGGCGACGGCGCTAATGGGGAATGCAATCATACCCAAAGAATGATAATTTCGGGACGGTCACATGTCAAGCGTTTGTCCAAGACAAAGGCTTGACAATATTAGGCGCTGGAGGTAGAAAGAGGAGGTGGCAATCCACTGCTACCGCCACTTCGTACTCCATTGTGAGCATGCCAAATCAGCGACGAAATGCGCGCGTCGAGAGCAACTATCCGCGGTTGAGGGTGCCGCGTCTTCGCGCCCCAGTCAGTCCTCGCCGAGGCATGGGAAAGGGAGCGGCGCTGTGAGCCGGATTGCCGTGATTGGTGCGGGAATTTCCGGTATGGCGGCGGCATATTTGCTCAGCCGGAAGCATGAAGTATCCATGTTTGAAAAAGAGAGCCGCTTGGGCGGTCATACTCATACGCATTCCATTCAAACGAGTGCGGGTGTGCTGCCGATTGATACTGGCTTCATTGTGCACAACGATCGCACGTATCCGAATTTTGTCCGCCTTTTGAGTAGCTTGGGCATTGGGCGGAAGGCCAGTGACATGTCGTTCGGCGTGTCCTGCCAGCAGACCGGTTTTGAATACAGCAGTCGGGGTTTGCGCGGGTTGTTCGCCGGAGAGCACAATTGGTATCGTCCGGCGCACTATCGATTTCTGGCGGAGATTGTGCGCTTCAATCGCGAGTCGCGTCGGTTGCTGCAAAATCCGGCGAATGCCGACATCACCCTGCGGGAATATCTCCAGGCGAACCGATTCGAAGGTGATTTTACGCGTTACTACCTGCATCCCATGGCCGCGTCGGTGTGGTCCACGTCCCTTGCGGAGATTGAGGAGTTCCCGGCTTTCACGCTGATTCGCTTCTTCGAGAATCACGGCTTTCTTGGGCTGACGACGCAAGCGCAGTGGTATGTGTTGCAGGGGGGAAGCAGTTCTTACATCGCCCCTTTGACTGAACCATATTCAGAACGGATCTACCTGGGCGCGAGGATTGCCGGGGTGACGCGCACCGATGCCGCCGCGCGTATCACGTTCGAGGACCGTGCGTCGCAGAGTTTTGATGAAGTCGTATTCGCTTGTCATGGTCCGAAGACGATGGAGTTGTTACAAGATGCATCGCCCCTGGAGCGGCAGGTGTTAAGCAGCTTCCGCACCAGTCGCAACCAGACTTTGCTGCACACGGATTCGCGTTTACTGCCGCGGCAGCCAGCGGCGCGAGCCTCTTGGAATTACCACCTCGGATCCGACCGGAGCGCGGCGACCGTGACTTACCACATGAACCGCTTGCAGAGCCTGCCGACCCGCGAGGATTACTGCGTGACGCTGAACCACTCCGGCGCAGTGGACCCGAGCAAGATTCTGCGCGAAATGACGTATTCTCATCCGCTCTACACGCTGGACGCGGTGCGGGCGCAAAATCGGTGGGCGGAGATTAGCGGAAAAAATCGTACGCACTTTTGCGGGGCGTATTGGTTTTACGGGTTTCATGAAGACGGCTTGAATTCCGCCATCCGCGTGGCGGAGTCGCTGGGCGTGGCTTGGTCGCATGCGGCGGAAGCGGTGGCGGCATGATGGAATCGGCAATTTACACCGGTACGATTCGCCATCGTAGGTTCTTTCCGGCGTCGCATGAGTTCACATATCCACTGTTCATGGTATTTCTGGATATTGACCGCCTGCCGGAGTTGATGAAGATTTCTCCGCTGGCTGGATATAACCGAAACAACTGGGTTTCGTATCAGGAACGCGATCACTTTGGGGATGCCGCGCAGGGGTTGCGGCAGCGAATTGACCTTGCGGCAGCGGCAAAGAACATCACGGTGCCGGATGGGCGGATTTTTCTGCTCACGCACCTGCGGTATTTAGGTTACAACTTCAATCCCGTGTCGTTTTTCTACTGCTACGACGCGGCCGAGCAACTGCGGATGGTGCTGGCCGAGGTGAAAAATACTTTTGGAGAAACGGAAAACTACTGGCTGACTCCAGAGGTGGAAGTTGCCGCTGGGGACAGCAAACGCTACCGTTTTGCCAAGACGTTCCATGTTTCTCCGTTCATGAAGCTGGGCCATGCCTACGACTGGACCTTCACGCCTCCGAGCGAGCGGCTGGTCACGCAGTGCGTGAGTTTTGAAGATGGCAAAGAGATTTTTGATTCTAGTCTGAAAATGGAACGGCGGGAGTGGTCGCGCGCGGCGCTGCACAGCGCTATGCTGCGCTTTCCCTGGATGACCGCCAAGGTTATTGCGGCCATCCACTGGCAAGCGCTGCGGCTATTGATAAAGCGAGTTCCGGTGGTGCCGCATCCGGGCGCGAATCGTTTTGAAAAAGCAACAAAACAGGCTTTGGGGGCGTCATGGCGAGCAAGTTAGTGGCAAGCGGGATCACAACCAGGTTGGCAAAAAAGCTGTTTTTGAAGACACTCGCGGGTTTGCGGGTGGGCGGGCTGGAACTGGTGTGCCCGGAGGGAACTTATCACTTTGGTAATGCGTTTGCCGACCAAGGGAAAGACCCTCTGCATGCCGTGGTGGCGGTGCACAACGATAGCTTTTTCCTTCATGCGCTCACGGCTGGCGATATTGGCATTGGCGAAGCGTACATGCTGGGCGAGTGGTCCACGCCCGATCTGGTGGCGGTGGTGCGGCTGGCCGTGCGGAATATGGAACACATTGATGGCAGCAACCGCCTGTTCACGGCATTTCGTCGGATTGTGGATTGGTTCGCGCACGTCCGCAACGGCAATACGCAGTCGGGCAGCCGCAAGAACATTGCCTACCACTACGATCTGGGAAATGATTTCTATCGCTTGTTTCTCGACCGTAATCTGGCCTACTCCAGCGCCTATTTTGAAAGCGCCGAGGATTCGCTGGAGGAGGCGCAGCTCCGCAAATTCGAGCGCATTTGCCGGAAGTTGAATCTGGGCCCGCAAGACCACGTGCTCGAGATCGGAACAGGCTGGGGCGGTTTTGCCGCTTACGCCGCCGAGACTTACGGATGCCGCGTCACCACGACCACCATCAGCCAGCAGCAACATGACTATGCATCCGAGTTGTTTTCCCGAAGCCGGGCGGCGGATCGTATTGGGTTGCTGTTTGAGGACTATCGCAACCTGCAAGGCCAGTTCGACAAAATCGTCAGTATTGAAATGTTTGAAGCCGTGGGCTTTGACCACTACGACGACTTTTTTGGCGTCTGTGATCGCCTGCTCAAGCCGGACGGCAGCATGTTGCTCCAGACGATCACCATTCAGGAATCGAAGTTTCAGCAATATCGCAAGCAGAGTGACTGGATCAAGAAGCACATCTTTCCGGGTGCGGAGCTCGCGTCGGTCGTCGAAATCCAGCGTTCCCTGGCAAGAACGACGCGCATGCAGCTATTCCACATGGAAGACATCGGCCTGCACTATGCGCTGACCTTGAAAGAGTGGCGCCGCCGTTTTCTTGACCAACTCGACGAGGTGCGGCAGCAAGGCTTTCACCAGCGTTTTGTGCGCATGTGGGACTACTATCTGGCTTACTGTGAAGGGGCATTCCGGGAGCGCTATATCAGCGATGCGCAGCTGGTTCTTGGCAAATTGGCCAGCCGAACGCAGTTGGTGACGGAGCCGGATATGGAACGGATGTTGCAAGAGGCGGCGCAGCGGTAGGAAAGGCCCTAGAGCGAGACTCTTAAATAGTTTTTGGTAGGTCACGGCTTTAGCCGTGACACCCAATAGCCATTTATGACTCGGGCTTTAAACCCCCGAGGTGCGGCTTTTCCAACTCGCGAATCATTTACGAAACCAGCACGCCGGGTAACTCTGATTGAGTCTTCTTTCAGTCAAAAGTAAGTCCCGTTCGGCAGGCTCGGAGCAGGACCCTCCACTGCACAGAATTGCCTGCAAAACCGGCGATTCTGCTCCGGTCGGGATGACAAATTAAATTTCTAAGACGATAAATTGGGCTCGATCAGAGCTTTCCAAGACTGCGCTGGCCAGCTCGAGAATTGTACAGGCTCTGCCGAATCAGGCCGCCTTGTCGCGGGCCTGAGCTACGGCCGCGCGCCGACACACGGGTCCACAGTAAATCACTTTTTCCCAGTCTCGATCCAGCCATCGATGCCAGATAATCTGCTGGCGGCAAACCAGACAGTTTTTTTCGGACTTTTTGTCGGACCTCGTTTCGGATCCCGTTTTGGATCGAGGCGACGCTTTGATATTCGTGGTCGGATTCGTTTTGTGCATGGACTGGCTCCTAACTTGGAAGTAAGACCCCACCGATGACGGCGGAGGTCTTCTGGGCGCTCAGCGCTCACGAAGCTTTTCTTTGTTTAGACTTTTGTTTAGACGAGGAAGAGAGCGTTGGGGTTGTCAAAAATTTGCTGGTGGCTTCGCTTCCCAGGCGGCGCACTTCCACCAACGTAAAGAAGATGCCTCCCGAAAACAGTAGGAAAGTCACCAGCCCAACTGAAAAAATCACCGTGTTAGACATTGCGCTTGGTCCAGGCGATGTGGCGGACGTAATGGCCAGCGGCCAGAATCGAGGGCACCCAAAGTCCCACGAATACGCCAGCTTCTTTGCTGGCCGTCATACCAATCCCGAACCACAGGGAAATGGAAAAAAGAAACGAAAGAAATGCGGCGATGAAAATCATCCAATCTGCTTTGCTGAACATGGTTCAAATCCTCCAGGGTAAGGTGCTTAGTTCTGAAATCGCCTTGCGGTGAAAGTTCTCCACAAGTAAAAGCATTTAACTAATACGATAGTTCGAAAGGTGACAGTACAAGGCCAAAACGGGACGAAAACGACGATTCATGTGCTCGCAGAGTCAAAGGCGCGGGAAAGTTTGATCTAGGAGAAAGCGCGGGCGGGTTAACGCATTTCGCGAGAGGCTTCGCTGTACTGGTGGCGCAAGCGCAAGCAATGCGGCCTTCAGGAGTGCATAATAGGGAGACTCAAACTGTCACGCAGTTCGATCAAGCTGGTTATTTTGCACGTGAAAGGGACTCGACCATGAAATATTGGATTCTTGGAGCAATTGTTCTTATAGCGCTGGTAGCAATGCCGTTCCTAGCCTTCGCGGCATCCATGCCGGCAGTGGGCAGTGAAGCGCCGGATTTCACACTATCATCGCAGGAGGGCAAGCCGGTCAGCCTGAAGGACTATCGCGGCAAGTGGGTGGTTCTTTACTTCTATCCCAAGGACTTCACTGGCGGCTGCACCATTGAGGCGCATAACTTCCAGCGCGATCAGGCGCAGTACGAAAAGAAGGGCGTGGTCGTATTGGGCGTGAGCGTGGATGATGCCGATTCGCACAAGAAATTCTGCGCGAAAGAAGGCTTGAGCTTCAAGCTGCTGGCCGACACCGAGAAGAAGGTTTCCGGCGAGTACGGATCGCTGATGAATATGGGCCTGGTGAAGTTCGCTTCGCGGCACACGTTCATCATCAATCCCGAAGGCAAGATCGCCAAGTCCTACGAGGACGTCAACCCGAACAAGCACAGCGAAGAAGTGTTGGCTGCGCTTGGGGAATTGCAGAAGTAGAACTGAAGTAGAACTACGAAAGAGTCTTGGTCCCGCCGGGGGTTTTCGCGACCTCTGCGGCGATGGCTTCAGCGGTGAAGCGCCCTGACGCTAGCGCTCCGTTGATGGAGGCGCTTTCGCAGTGGTCGCCGCAAACGTAGAGGCCGGCCTGAGTCTGGCCACTCTGGATCAGGCCACTCTGGATCAGGCCACTCTCGTGGCGAATTCCTCCGGACACGGGGGTTTGTTCAGGCAGGGCATCGGGAATCCAGTCTGTTCGCAAGTGCCGCCAGGACTTGGCATTCGGGCCGAACCATCCCACGAGCTGGCTTCGGATCTCCTCCACCGGCGGGGCTGCGGCTTGGCCGATGACGTTCGCGGACACCAGGTGTTTCCCGCTGGGCGCGTAGGATGGAGCCACCACGCTTGGCACACATAAATGGTTGATGAGGCCGCCGTTCGTTCCCGGCGAAACTCCGTCGCCGTTCAACACCAGTACGGGTTCTGAAACCGGTGCTCTGTCCGCCGCGAAGTAAAAGCATGTGGTGCCCGATGAGCTTAAGCGCCGCATTCCCGGCAGGAGTTGTGCCGCGGTGCCGTGGTCCGTGGCCACCACAACGGCTCGTGCTCGAACTTCCTCGCCTGAGGCGAGCGTGACGCAACCCGGCGCCACGCGAACCGCCTTCTGCCTCAAACGAATTGAGTCCTTGGGCAAGTGACTGGCGAGCTGCGCGGCCATTGCCCCCATGCCGATGGCGGGAAGAGCGGCCTCTCCCAGGGAGAACATGCGGAAGACAAATTCCAACATACGGCTCGAAGTTGCCAGCTCTCGTTCCAAAAAAATTCCGCCGAGAAACGGCCGAAAGAAGCGCTCGAGAATCGCTGGCGAGAAGCCGAAATCGCTCAGACACTCGAGCGTGGAGGTCTCCGGAAACCGTGGCGCGCTGTCGGCGGATGTCAGCTTGTGGCGTAAGCTGCCCAGCTTCAGCTTGTCGCCCAGCGTTCCCACCGGAGAGACTAGCGTGCCCAAAGCTGCGGATGGACGCCGCCAGGGGTCGGCAATGCGATGGAAGCGTCCCTGATAGCGCACCAGAGCGCCGGGTTCAAACGGGCGCAATTGCAGGCTCGGGTAGTCCAGCACGCGCTGGGCTTCCGGGTAGGCGGTCAGCAGCACCTGGAAGCCTCGGTCGAGCTGGAAGCCATCAACCAGATCCGTGCGTGCCCGCCCGCCTACGCCGTCACTCGCTTCCAGCAGCACGCAGGAAAGGCCGCGACTGGTCAGCTCTCGGCCGCAAGCCAAGCCAGCTAAGCCGGCTCCAACAATGGCAACTTCGGTCATCGGGGGATGGCTCCTCATAGGCGCGGAATCAGCGAACACAAGCTTGGACGAGCCTTGCGTTTTGCGAACTCTAGCATAGAGCTTGTCGGGCCAGACGGTGGTGACTGGGTGCTTGGGAACCCGCGTGTTTATCTTCACATGCACAATAAATGGCGGAAATTGTCATCAAAGTCACATGAAATTTTGTCGCATCTGCAATTATCTCCCTGAGTAAATGATTGTTCTTTATAGTTAAGTCAGCAGTTCGAAGAGGGATTTATCAGCCGTTCTCGGCCTTGCTGCCGGAGACCGGGCAACCAGTAATCAGGAGGTATGCAATGTTATCCGAAAGTGTGGTTGGGGCCTTGAAGCCCTATTCGATTGGCGAGAAGCTCCGCACCCTGCGTCTGAAGAAGAGCATGGGTCTGGTGGAGTTGGGCAAACACACGGGTTTGTCGGCGGCGCTGCTGTCGAAGTTGGAACGCAGCAAGCTGTATCCGACCTTGCCGACTCTCTTGCGGATTGCCATGGTGTTTGGCGTGGGGCTGGAATACTTTTTCACGGATGAGCGCAAGCGCCACGTCGTGGCCATCGTGCGCAAGAAGGATCGCTGCCGTTTTCCCGAGCGACCGGGCACGACCGACGTTTCGTATTTTTTTGAGAGCCTGGACTTTCCCGCCACCGAGCGCAAGCTGAGCGCCTACCAGGCCGACTTCCAGCCCATTGCTAAGGAAAAATTGAAGCCGCATAGCCACGCCGGGGTCGAGTTCCTTTGTATATTGAAAGGCACGCTCAACCTGAAAATTGGCATGGACGAGTATCAGGTGACTAACGGGGATTCGATTTACTTCGATTCCAGCCAGCAGCACAGCTATTGGCGCGAGGGAAGCCTGCCCTGTAGCGCGCTGGTGATTACGGTTCCTTAGCTAGGCTTTCCGCTGCACGTTCCGCCATACTTTATGAACACGCAACCGAATTCGCTCACCAGCCCGCCCCCGAGAATCCGCGGAGCCTACCGCTTTCCGCCCGGGCTGAAGCACAATCTCGTCTTCTACGCCTTCCGCAAATTTCGCCCGATGGAACCGATTGGGTTGTTCGAGTTTCTGGCTCGGGAATTCGGCGACATTGCCCACTACAAAATCGGGCACATGCATATTTTGTTTTTGAACAACCCGGAATACATCCGCGAAGTGCTGGTGGTGCAGAACGACAATTTCGTCAAAGAGCGCACCGTGCAGCGCATGAAGATGCTGCTGGGTGACGGCATGATCAACAGCGAGGGCGCGCAGCACCGCGTGCAGCGCAAGGCTGCGCAGCCCGCCTTTCACCGCCAGCGCGTGGTTCTCTACGCAGAACAAATGGTGGCCGAAGCGGCCGCGATGCGCGATTCCTGGCGCGATGGCGAGCAGCTTGATCTGGCGCAGGAAATGATGCGCCTCACGCTCAGGATTGTCTCCAAGACGCTGTTCAATACCGAACTCGGGGCGGAAGTGCAGGAACTCACCGAGGCCATCAACGACATCATGGGCATGTACAACTTCCTGGTGGCCTTGCCAGCAGTGGAAGTGCTAATTCACTTACGCATGCCGGGCGTGGCGGGATTCGCCAAGGCCAAGCGCAAAGTGGATGCCGTGGTCTACCGCATGATTGAGACCCATCGCGAGCGCTTGCAAAACCAGCCAGACGACTCAGGCGACTTACTCGACATGATGCTGCGCTCGGAACAGGACTTTCCAGCCGAGTCCGGCAAGCCCAACGAATTGCTGCGCGATCAGGTCATCACCATTTTCCTGGCCGGTTACGAAACCGTGGCTAACGCGCTGATTTGGACTTGGTATTTGCTGTCCGAGCATCCCGAAGTCGAGCGAAAAATGCATCAGGAACTGGGCCAAGTTCTCCAAGGCCGTGCGCCGACCGTCGACGATGTTCCAAAGCTCAAGTATCTGGAAGCGGTCCTGGCGGAATCCATGCGGCTGTACCCGCCCGCCTGGGCCATGGGCCGCCGCGCCCGCAACGATTTCAGCCTGGGAGACTACCGCCTGCCCGCCGGAACCACGGTTCTGGTCAGCCAATTTGTAAGCCACCGCGATCCCCGGAATTTTCCCGATCCGCTGCGCTTTGATCCCGAGCGTTTTGCCGAGGGCGGCAAGAATTCGTTTCCCAAGTTCACCTATTTTCCCTTCGGCGCGGGAGCCCGCCAGTGCATCGGCGAGGCCTATGCCTGGACCGAGAGCCTGCTGGTACTAGCCACGCTAGCCCAGAAATGGCGGCTGCGTCTGGTTCCTGGCCAGCGCATTGAGCCGCAGGCCCTAATCACTCTTCGAGCGAAATACGGAATCAAAATGCAAGCGGAAATGCGCAAGCCTGGAGATGCTGCTTCCGAGCCGCCTATCGGACGCCAGCGTGAGGAGCAACATGCGTGAACTCGATCCACTAACGTTTCTAATCGCCGAGTCACTATTTGGCACGCCAAAGACTGGCATGCCAAAGCCCATCACCCCAAAGCCCGGCACGCCAACCGCTTTTCCCGCCGAACTCCAACCGGTAGGCCACGCGTTGGCTTCCACCGACGGAGCGTGCCTGGTGCTGCTGGCCCACGGCAGCAAGGACCCCCGTTGGCGCGCTCCGTTCGAGCGCATCGCCCAGGAGCTGCGGCATGAGCTGGGCCAGCGGAAAGTGCGCCTCGCCTACATGGAATTCGTGGGACCTACGCTGATGGATGTGGCCCAGGAATGTGTGGGCCAAAGCCTGCTCAACCTACGGGTTCTGCCCCTATTTATGGCGGTGGGCGCTCACTTGGCTAAAGATATCCCCGAGCAGGTGGCGGAGGTGCGCGGCCGGTATCCTCAGCTGACCGTCGAAGTCCTGCCGCCGGTGGGCGAGGATATTCGCGTCATGCAGCTTCTGGAGCAGATCGCCCTGGAAGCGGCCTGCCAGTCCCGCGAAAGCCTGAAATTCTCCCCAAACCCGTAACTCTTTGGATAGTCTGGGGATGCCTCGGACTAGCCGAAATGATAGTCTCGCCCAGAAATCCCCGAAATGCCCGCAAATAGCGGGGTCTGCCTGTTTTGCGGGCTTCATTTTTTGGCATTCAATCTGCTCTAAAGTCTGTATTATGAGGCTGATTGACGTGACGGTGTGTGAGGGTGGGTCGGGTAGGGTGCTGGCTCCGAGCGGCACGGACCTTGTGCCAGTTGGGGAGCTGGACGGGACTTCGATGTCTTCTAATAAGTCTTCCGAGGAATCCAATGGCGTCACCCAGCTACTCTCCCTTTGGAGTCGCGGCGATGTCGTGGCTCGCGACGCCCTGATTCCCCTGGTGTACGACGAATTGCATCGCCTGGCCAGGCATTTTCTGTCCCATCAGCGGCCGGGGCACACCCTGCAAAGCACGGCCCTGGTGCATGAGGCTTATTTGCGTCTGGTGGGGCCTTCGCCGGTGCACTTTGCGGATCGCGCCCATTTTTTTGCCGTGGCGGCGCGCGTAATGCGGCATATTTTGGTGGATCATGCGCGGGCGCGCGGTGCCGCTCGCCGTGGCGGGGATGGCATCAACATCACCCTGGATGAATCGGTTGCCATGGCCCCGCAGCGAGCGGTGAACGTGGTGGCGCTGGACGATGCTCTGAACGAGCTAGCCGCTTTGGACGCCCGGCAGGCTACCATCGTGGAGATGCGTTTTTTTGGCGGCCTTTCCATTGAAGAAACGGCGACGGCCCTGGACCTTTCGCCCGCTACCGTCAAGCGCGATTGGGTCGTCGCGAAAACTTGGATTCGTCAGTGCCTGGAGTCGAGCTAGTTTCAGCCAGTCGTTGCCAATCGCTGTTGGACCGCCACCGGAGATCCCTATGGACCCTGAGGTTTGGCGCAAGGTCTCCGACATTTTTTCGGACTGCCTAACCCTGCCCGAACCCGAACGCGTCGCCTTTCTGGCCAAGCTGGAGACGTCCGATCCGGACATCACTCGCGAGATTCGGAAGCTGCTGGCCACCTATGACGAAGATGAGGCGTTTCTGGAGAAGCCCGCACTGCTGCAAGGTGCGGGTGTTCGTGTAGGCGAAAGCATAATCGGCGAGACCGGGCAGCAGACGCCCGTGCGATTTGCTCCCGAACTTCGTGCTCCGCTTTCTAGCGGAGCGCGCCGCCGCACGCCCGCATTCTGGTGGCTCATGGCCGCCAACTTGGTCGTGTTGGTTTGCTTTATTTTCACTTTCTCCGTCATCGGTCGCTACCGCGGCAGCACGACGGAATTGGGATGGTGGTCGCAGCCTTCGCCCCAAGGGCACCGAATCCTTGAGGTGGACGATACCGGACCCGCCGCTCAGTTGCTTCAGGTCGGCGACGTGGTCCAAGCGGTGAATGGTAAATCCAACTGGCTTCCGGAACTCATTCTCGTTCCACCAAATGGAACGTATTCCATGCGCGTGGGCCGCCAGGGTAAGTTTCTGGACATCACCCTGAAGAACGAAATCGTTGCCAACCCAAGATGGCGTGGCGGCACTCTTTCCTTCTTATTCGTCGCGCTTACGTTCTTCCTGACCGCCGTGGTCGTCTCGGTGATGCGTCCGGGAGCCGGAATTATCCAGCTGGCCTGGGCGGCGCTCATCGGTGAGGCCGTTACGTTGCTTACCATGCAGCTTCGGTCGTATATGGATTTTCTGACCGGTGGTGCTTTCGCTTTGTTCTTTCTGATGCAACTGCTGGATGGACCGCACCTGGCGTTTTCTTTCCATTTTTATTCGCGAGTTTTTGGCGGAAAACGCCCGAGCCGAGTCTCCACGGCGTTGATTTGGATCTTCTATGTTTGGGGAATCGTTGGCGCCGCCTACTACTGTTTTATTTTCGGGAGACTTCCAACTCCTCGGGCATTTGCGTTTTTGGGACAACATTTGCGCCTCTGGCAAGTCCTTAGTGACTGGAATGGCTACTTCTATCTGGCTGCGCCGCTCGCCGTGTGCGTGGCCGTGGTGTACAGCTATTTCCAGGCACGTGGCCTGGAGGAGCGTCGCCGCGCCCGCTGGATCGCGGTGGGTTCCCTGGCGGGGATTCTGCCCTATCTGATTTTGCGCTTCGCCCTGACTTTTGGCGTTTCTGGCGCTGACTACTCGGGGCCAATGGGAATTCTTCCGGCTGCGCTCATCCCCATCGCCACCGGATATGCAATTTTAAAACACCGTCTGTTCGATATTCACGTGGTTGTGCGTCGCGGACTGCGTTATCTGGTCGCGCGCAATGCTCTACGTTTCATTCTTGCTATTCCGGCGCTGGCCATTGTTTATTCGCTGGTCACCAACTCCAACCGCACCATTGGCGAGTTGCTGCTGCACAACTCGATCTTTGTCGCGTTGTTGATTCTCATGGCCGTGGTATTGCGCTTCCGCCAACGCTGGGTGAGTTGGCTGGACCGCCGCTTTTTCCGCGAGCATTACCAGCAGGAGCACATTTTGCTGGCGCTAATTGACGACCTCCGCACCCTCGACTCCATTCCGGAAATGGGGACGCGCGTGGGCACGGAACTGGTGGCGGCGCTGCATCCGGAAAGTGTTTATTTTTTCTACGACTCGCCCAAACATCGCGCCTACATCCAAGGTTTTGGTACGGACCAGCGCGCCGACGGCCTGCAAATCCCCGAGGGCTCCGCCCTGCCCGCGCTTCTGCGCAACAGCGACCAGACGGTTAGCGTCGAGTCTTTGCCAACGAATGGGGCCACCTTGATGTCCTGGAGCTGGCTTTACGCGCTGCGCATTGATTTACTCGTTCCCATGAACCGCGCCGATGGCTCGGCGGTTGGATTTCTGCTTTTGGGTCGCAAAAAATCGGAAGAGCCGTATTCGCAGACCGACCGTGGCCTGTTGCTCGGCCTGGCGCACCAGATGGCGGTGAGCTGCGAAAACTTGCTCCTTCAGGAGCGAGTCGTGCGCCAACAGCGCAGCAACGATCAAATGCGCAGCCGCGTGGAAGGCTTGGGCACTTTGTGGTTGCAGGAGTGCCCGCGCTGCGGACGTTGCTTCGATAGTTCCGTGCGCACCTGCTCGGACGATGGCCAGGAATTGACCTTGTCCAGCCCGGTTCACCGGCTGCTGGACGGCAAGTACCGGCTGGATCGGGTGCTCGGCCGTGGCGGCATGGGCACGGTCTTTGAAGCCCTGGATCTTCGCCTCAATCGTAGAGTTGCGGTGAAGCTGGTGCAGGCTGGACGCACGGCCAATCCCGCCTGGCTGCGCCGCTTTACCCGCGAAGCTCGCGCCCTGGCCCGGCTCAACCACGAGAACATCGTGCTCACGTACGATTTCGGCATCGTCGAAGAAGAGGTGGCCTATCTCGTCATGGAATTTGTGGCCGGTTCGACGCTGCGAACGGAAATGGAACGTGGCGCGATTTCCCCAGAAGCGGCGGCGGGATGGTTCCGGCAATTGCTCGAAGGCGTCAGCTCCGCCCACGCCGCTGGCATTGTGCATCGCGACCTTAAGCCGGAAAACTTGCTCATCGCGGATTCACCCGATGGCCGTGGACGGCTGAAAATTGCCGACTTCGGCGTGGCCAAATGGCAAACCCCCGATCCCGACACCGTAAGTCTGACGCTGCCCGGAACGATCGTCGGCAGCCTTCGCTACATGTCTCCGGAGCAGCTGACTGGCCAGCCTGTCGATGAACGCAGCGATCTGTTTTCCATAGGTGTGATGGTGTTCGAAGTCCTGACCGGCAAACTGCCGTTCAAAGGTGCCAGCCATGCTGAACGCATGGCCTCTCTCGCGCAGGACAGCGAAATCCTGGAGTCAGCCTTGCACTCCGCCCCCGCCCTGCGCATGACGCTGCGGAAATGCCTGGCTCGTGACCCCGCCGCCCGCTTCGCGTCAGCCACTATTCTACAAACAGAACTTATCCCCAGGCTAGCTGAGTGCCGCCTGAACTCGCCAAACGCTCAGGTGCTTTCTTAAATTCACGTGTAAGTTTACGGGAATTGGTCTCATGAACAGTCTTTGATGGTCGCGGCTTCGCAGGCAGCTGAAAAATTCGCTCTAGAGCAAGCTTTTGGGCGGCGCAGCACTTCAGTGCTGCGATAAGTCCCTTGAAATGAATGGGCTTTAGCCACTGCTGTAAGGAGTTGATTTGAAAAAATGACTTTTTCAGTAGCCACTTCAGCCGTGACGCAAAGCGCCATAGATAATTCGGGCTCCAGGAAAACTCTGAACACGAGGCAAAGAGACGTTCCAAAAAGTCACGCGGGGTCCGGCAGCGCTAACCCTTCGCCCGCGCCGAAGTAATATGAGCCACATGATGCCGCCCATGCCAGGCATACAACGCCAACGACCGATCCAGCCGCTGCACTCCTAGTTCTGGATGGCGAAACGTTCTGGCCCAATCCGTTTCCTTCATGGAACGCAAGACCGTTACCCAGCGCTGATGAACGTTGTCCACAATCGGCAGGGAAACATCAATGGGCAGTTTCTGGTCGGCTAAATCCGCCCACAAGTGTTCCGGGTAGGGCTTGATCGTGGGATTATCCTCGCACAACGCCAGCTTGAATCGAATGAACGCATTCATATGGCTGTCGGCGATATGATGCACCACTTGCCGCGAGGTCCAACCACCCTCGCGATAGGGCGTATCGAGCTGACTCTCGCTCATCCCCTGAATCGCAGCCAGCAGCTTCGCCGGAGCTTCCGTGACTTGCTGGAGTAGCAGTTCGCGTTGTTCCAGAGTGAGCGGCCCGTCCGGGGGAGAGAACTTGCCGATGGGATAGCGAGGATCAATGGCGGTGGTCAAAGAAAGCTCCTCAATTGGGATGGATAGCGGGGATTGCATTACCCATCCTATGGATGCGAAAAGAGGGCAGAGGATCGAGGATATTTCCCGAAAGTACCCCTAGCGCGTATATCACGAAAGCTTCGTGTCAGGGTACGGCTTCATCCGTACCGATCCGAAGCCCAACTCTAGGCGGCTTCAGCCGCTGCCAACAAGGAATTACCGTAGATTGTCGTAAAACGCCGACAGGCGAAAACCTACTCCGTCATCGCCGTCAAATGCGCGCGATTTTCCACGCTGCCCGGAACCATCTCGGGAGCAATCAGTAGCAAACTCCCCGCTTCCGGCACGAACTGCAAATTAGCCACGCTGGTCAGCTGGTACACGCTGTGTCGCGAAGCGTAATTGTGCGCCGTGCGCGGCACGATCTGCTGCGGTTGGTCGGAACCAAGGCCCAGCACCACGCGGCTTTCTACCAGAAAATGCGTGGCATCGTCGGAGAAACTCGATTGCACGCTAGCTGAGGTTCGGGCTTTGGTGCGCAAATCCTTGCTCGGCTGCCATCCCGTGCGCGCCACCACCACCGCGCCCAGCGGAATCGGCCCATGCCGCTGTTCCCAGCGGGCAATGTCTTCCACGCCAATTTGGTAATTCGGGTCGGCGGCAACGCTGCGCTCCACGTTCATCACCACCAGGGGAGCGTGCAGGCGCGCTGCAGGAATTTGGTTCACATTCCAGAGACCAGGCACTAGCTTGGCGGGAGACTCGATACGCGTTTCCGCCACCGCGGCTTCGTCCGATGCATGAAGTCTAGCGTAAATGGTTGAATCTAAGGCCACTTCCACGGCCTGCGTCAGGTCTACCGCGCGGTGGAACCCCTCATGGCGCACTGACATGGGTTCCCGCTGCGCCAGCACAAACAGCGCCAGTGCCACCGAGTACCCGATTGCGAAAGTGCGGAATTTCATGATTGGCGACTTCTGTCGGCAACTTCGAAAGCCTACCCCCCTCAAGCAGTTGGATGCTGCCCAGAGCGACTACAGACCGTATTTTCTCCCTTTGCGCCGAACTTCTCAAGGGCCATGCGGACATGACCCCCCGAATTGTCTTAATTCCTTTAGACGCCGCTGGAGCCGGCAAGGTTTCGGTCCGCCAACTGGTTGCCAACTAGTTGGACTTACCAACCAGCAAGAAAAGCCGCCAAAATCGCCGCCAAAGCCGTCCCCGCCAGATTGACCGCGTTGTTGTTGAGCCACCCGGGTCCTTCGAGCGTGGCGCCGAGGAGGCTATCGAGAAAAACGCCCGCCAGAGCTGCCAAAACCACGATTCCAGGCCCCAACCCGCCCCAACCCACCAAGCCTGCCCAGGCGGCCACCAGGGCCATCCCCAGGGCCGCTACGGCCCCACAGGCGGTGCCAGCCAAAGAGACGCCGCCGTTCGTCCCGGCGGGCACCCGGGTGCCAGTCGTCAGCAAGCGGGCGTGCGAGCCAAATGCTTGGCCGCACTCGCTGGAAACGGTGTCCGCGGCGGCTTCGGCTAGGGCGGCGGCGCAACCGGCGAGCAGGGCGGGATGGCCGAAGGCCTTGTAACTTGCTGCAAACAAGGCGGCTATGCCCACGTTGGCCAGAACTTGGGTGGCGTCGCGCCCTTCCGGCCGCTCGGCTGTGCCCAAGTGCAGCTTTTGTTGCCGACCGAGGCGTGTCGCGGCAAAGGTGACGGCAAATAGTGCTGCCAGGACGGCAAAGGCTCCCGCGCCGGCGCTGACGTAAAGCGCGAAGGCTACGGCAAACCCGGCCACCGCTCCTGATCGGCTGACTCCGCGCAGGCGGTAACCGGCCAGGGCGAATAGCGACGTCACGACCGACGCCGACAAGATGGCGTGGTGGGTCGCCGCTATTGGGAAATCGATCAAGCGGGCTGGACCGGGTTTCTTTCGACCGGAGTGGTTGGGTTCGCGGGCGAATTCAGAATTCGTTGCAAGATTTGATTCTCGTTCCGTTGGGCGAGGTTGGTGTTCTGGACATCCGCAATCTGGTTTTGATTCTCAGGCAAACGGCGTGCGCCCTGTGGTGGCGGCTGGTTCAAGCTTCTCGTCTCCGTGACCGACTGAGTGAAAAATTTTGCAAAACTGCGACACTTCGCTGACAACTTGTTTCCAACAAAAGAGCAGAATTGCTTTATTCCTAGGCTGCTCTCCCTCAGCGCGGTGCCTTTCGGCGAGGCGCGCGGCGATGACGCGAGCGGCAGCCTAGGAGTGATTTTATCCCCTCTCCAAGAAGAAGGTCTCCCATGTATGGATCCAGATCCATTCGCATTCGCTCGCGTATTTTCCGCGCTGCCACCCTGACCAGCCTGCTCCTCGTTCTGAGCGGACTGCTGAGCGGGTTCGCCAGCGCGCAACGGGTACACCAATTCAACATCATTTCCGATGTGCCGGGAGTGGCCCGGACGACCGACACGCAGGGGCAGCTCGTCAATCCCTGGGGCATTTCCTTCAGTCCCACAGGCCCGTTCTGGCTTTCTGATAATGGATCAGGCCTCTCGACCATCTATTCCGGTCCAGGACCGATCACGCAAGCTGGGTTAGTGGTCAAGGTTCCCGCCGCCGCGGGTGGGGCGACCGGTAATCCCACTGGAACGGTGTTCAACGGGGCGAACGCTTTCGTGGTCACCGCCAATGGCGTTTCCGGGCCGGCGTTTTTCATTTTCTCCACAGAAGACGGCACCATTAGCGGCTGGAATCCGGGTGCCGACCTGCATAACGCGATCGTGGTGGTGGACAACTCGAAACCGGGCGGAGTGGATCATTCCGAACTGGGCGCGGTTTACAAGGGCTTGGCCATTGCCACCACGAAGGAAGGTTCGTTCCTCTATGCGGCCAACTTCCGCGACCGCACGGTGGAAATCTACGACACGAACTATCACTATGTGAAGTCGTTCCGCGATCCCAACGTTCCGAAAGACTATGCGCCATTTGGGATTCAGGCGATTGGGGACAAAATTTACGTCACGTTCGCGGAGCAGGATGCCGCGAAGCATGACGACATCCGCGGCCCCGGCCATGGCTATGTGGACGTGTTTGGCCCGCATGGGCAGCTGCTCAAGCGGCTCATTTCGCAGGGGCCGTTGGACTCGCCCTGGGGAATCGCTTTGGCTCCGGCAAATTTTGGAACGTTCAGCAACGCTCTGTTGATTGGCAACTTTGGCGATGGCTGGATTAACGCGTTCGATCCAGTAACCGGCGCACCGCTGGGATTTCTGGAAGACGCCAGTCACGCGCCCTTGGTGATTGATGGTTTGTGGGGCCTGGCTTTCGGCAACGGCTTCGCGGCTGGGCGCACGAATGAGCTATTTTTCACGGCTGGAATTCAAGGCGAAGCTCACGGTCTGTTTGGCAAATTGACGCACTTCTAACTGCCATTGAAGACCGCCTGGGTGCAGGGAACCCAGGGGAATACTTGGGGCTGGCTTCAGCCAGCCCTTTTTTAGTTTTAGCTGGGTTGGGTGCCGGACTCCGCAGGTTCAGCTGCCGTTCCAAGGATCAACGATTTCTACTCCGCATTCCTCGAAATCGGCCCGGTTGCGGGTCGCCAGTCTGGCACCGCACATTCGCGCAATGGAAGCGATCTGCCCATCGGGATGGTTGATGGGCTTACCCAGTGCCCGCCGCCGCGCGACGACCTCCGCAAAAATCCGCGCTGCCTCACGATCGAACCCAATCACCTTGCCCGCCAAGCCTTCCGCGAAGATGGCCTCCGCAGCTGTCAGCAGGCCATTTCTGCGCTGGCCCTGGTGCAGAAGTTGAATTCCATAAAAGATTTCAGCCTCGGTGATTGCGGTGGTACAGAGTTCTTTGGCAGGCTGCCGTGCCATCCAAGCGATCACCTGAATCGAGGGCTCGGGACGCATGAGTTCTGACAAAACGTTCGTGTCGAGGATCGTCATCAATCAAATTTTGGAGCCGGGCGGATAGGGCCGCGCTGTGGTAGTTCTAAGTCCACACCGCCAAAAGGGGCAAATCGCCTCCTGATCATATCTGCAAGATTTTCCTGCGCTGGTTGTGACGATTTCAGGGCGTTACGCAAGATGTCCCGTGCCTCCTGTTCCATCGAATGCCCGTGTTGAGCGGCGCGCACACGAAGTTGTGATTTGGTGGCGTCGTCCAGCTGCCGAATTGTTAGAGTGGCCATGCTTTGAATGCTAGCATAAGCAGCAATGCTTGTATAGATAGCAATGCTAGCAACGGACGCTGCAGATTGGACCTGCTAGCAACCACCTCTTGGGGGCAAAATCGAGGGCGAAGTGAGCATACTGCCAGTAGGAAACCATACTGGCAGTATGGTCCGAAAAGCTACGGTTTTTCGCTCCACCACCAGAGCGGGGCCAGAGGTTTTTCGACTGGGTAGACTTCGTTCAACGTGTCCCCCTGGAACAGTTCTCCGTTCTTCATGACGAAGCCGATGGTGTTGGTGTTGCGGATGTCGTCGAGGGGGTTCTGGTTCAGGATCACAAGATCGGCGAGTTTTCCGGGTTCAATCGAGCCAATATCTTGCGCCAGACCCATGGCCTCCGCGCCGCGGATGGTTGCGGACTTCAAGACTTCCATGTTGCTGACGCCGCCTGAGGCAAGCGACCACATTTCCCAGTGATAGCCCAGGCCCTGGAACTGGCCATGGCTGCCGATGCAAACTTTGCCGCCTGCGGCGATGAGCTTCTTGTCTTCGGCGGCTAGGCGTGGAAAGGCCAGTTCGTCTTTGCGCGTCCAGATTTCACGGCGGCGGGCGCGTTCATCGATGATGTTGTGAGGAATGAAGTGGCGGACTTTGGGATCGTCATGAACTTCTGTTGTTTCATAATAGTAATTTTCTGCCCAGGGGCCGCCATAGGCCACGATCAAGGTGGGCGTGTAGAAGATGCCGGAGCGCGTCCAGAACTGAACTGTGTCATCGAACAGCGGCGTGATGGGCATGCTGTGCTCGTTGCCGCTGAAACCGTCGAGCGCGTGGGTGAGGTTCAGTTTCATATCCAGGCCGCCTTCGGTGGTGGGCATGACGCCTTCGAGCTTGCAGGCCATGACCATCCATTGGCGCTGCTTGCGGTTGCCGACCAAATACGACTTGAGATATGGCGTGCGATAGAACTTCTTATAACGCGAGACTACCGCGCGGGCATCGTCGAGCGATTGGAAGTCGGTGTCAGGGAACACGCCGGGGCCGGTGGAATAAGCGCGGGGGCCGAGGATGTCGCCGGTGTCGACCAGGTCCTGGTAGGCGAACATGTCGTTGGTGGCCGTTTGCGGATCGCGTCCAGCGGTTACGCCGTAGGCGAGGTTGGCGAGGAAGCTCCAGTTCTGCGTGTCCAGCACGGTGCGGCGGATTTCGCTCCAGTGCGGGTGGATGTCGATGAAGCCGGGAGTGATGGTTTTGCCGGTCATGTTGAGGACTTTGGCGTCGGCTGGAACCGGCACGGAGCCTTGTTTACCGACGGCGACGATGCGGTTGTCTTTGACGACGATGTCGGCATTGTCGAGCACCTCGTCGCCGTCTTTGGAGGAGCGCATGGTGATGACGCGGGCGCCGCGCAGGACCACGTTGCCGGAAGGCGTGTGGCGAGGGAACTGAAGGTTGACGGCAATTTCCTCGGGATGAAGCTTGGGTAGTTTGTCTTTTTCTTCTTTCTTCTCGGCGGCTTCCGCCTCGGCCACAGCTGCGGGTTTGGCGGGTGGCGCTAGGTTTTTGTCTTTAGGCTTGTCGCCGGTCTTGGTGTCTTCGTCCGTCTTCTTGGGCGTTTCAAATTCCACTTGGTCAATCGGAAGGCGAAAGAAAGTGGAACCTTCGGCCCAGACGACCGACCTGCCGCCGCTTGCGAAGTCCATGTAGTCGCCGCCCACTTCGGTGATTTTGCGGAGAGGGACGGGAGACTTGGAAACATCCACGCTAAGCGCTTCGCCGCCCATATGTGGAACGGCGATGAGGTAAACCTGATTGCTGACCTGCGCCAGTGCCCACTGGCCATCGGGGCTGATGCGGACGTCATCGGCGGGAGTGCCATCGGGCTTGTCAGGGTCGGGGAACCAGGTTTTGCCGACCACTTTCAGAATGGTCTTGCGGTCTGTACCGTCGTAGCGTAGAGACATCAATCCATTTTCGGAATAGACATAAATGCGGTCGGCTTCCGGGCCAAAGTGCGGATGGGCCGCGCCGCGGGCGGGAAGGATGAGGTTGGCGTCCCCGCCGTCGGCAGGGAGCCAGATCAGGTCGAGGTTGGCGGTGGTATGGTCCCATTCGTCGAACTGCTCAATGCGGGCCTGGCGGGGCGCGCGAATGGCAACGATGCGAGTTCCATCCGGAGAAAACTGAACATCGCGATAGTAGGCGGGGACGCGCGTCAGTTGCCGCGGAGCGCCGGAGCCGTCAGCGCGGGTCTTCCAGATTTGGCCGCCCTCTTCGGACCAGGTGACGTAGGCGATGGATTGCCCGTCGCGCGACCAGGCAGGGCCGAATTCGCGGGCATCGCCGCTGGTCAGTCGCTTGGGTGTGCCTCCGGGAATGTCCATGACGTAGAGGTGCGTGAGCGCGGAAAAGACGAGGCGCTTGCCGTCGGGTGACTGCGCCGGTTGTTGGATCAGGCGCAACTGGACGGGACCTTCCTCCACACGCATGGCCACGTTGAGGTTGGGTCCCTGATCGCGCGAGACTTTGGCGGAGAAGGGAATCTCCTTCACTTCGCCGGAAGCGATGGCGATGCTGTGAATTTTGCCGCCCCAGGACGCGATGACGCTGCTTCCGTCGGGCGTGAAGGCGTAGCCGGGAAGGAAGTCGCGGGTGAAGAGAGATTCCTGGTCATCCCGCTGGACAGGATATTGGAGCCAGTGCTCTTCGCCGTTCTTGAGGTCGCGAATGCGGAGTCCGGTTTCGGTTTCGTAGCGTGTGGCGAAGACGAGATGCGTTCCGTCTGGGGAAATCAGTGGCCGCATGGCGCTGCCGGGAGCGTCGGTGACGGGATCGTCGTCGCCGGTGAGGCGATCATGCCGGGTAATTTGGGAAAGCGGCAGATGGACGTTGTAAAAACCGTTGGGACTTACGCGGGCGGCGTAATAGAGAAAGCGGCCGTCTTTGGAAAGGGACGCGCCGACGGCGTTGATCCAGTGGCGGGCTTTTTCGTCATTTTTGGTGTGCGACTTTGTGACCTGCACGCCCGCGCCGCCTTTGACGTGGTACATCCAGAGCTCGGCTGCGCCTACGGGGAACTGGGTGGTGCGAGAGGCGATGACGTAGTTACCGTCGGGCGTCCAAACGGGCGAAGCGAATTCGCTTTGGTCGTCGTGGCTGAGCTGCTTCGGGTTGGTGCCGTCGGCATCGCAGATCCAGACGTTTTCCGAGCCGCCGCGGTCGCTGGTGAAGGCGATCTTTTTGGCGTCGGGCGAATAGCTGGGTTGGCCGTTGAAGGCCATGCCGCTGGTGAGCTTTTTGGCTTCGCCGCCGGTGATGGGGAGGGTGTAGAGGTCGCCGACCAGGTCGAAGATAAGGCTTTGGCCGTCGGGGGAAACGTCGAGCGAGAGCCAGGTGCCGTCGTGGGTGGTGTATTCGATTTTGCGGTCGGGCTTGAGGGGGAGGGAGTCGTCTTCCTTGGTTTTCGCGGCTTCGGTGGGCGGCTTGGTGGCGGCCAAGGCGGAGGTGGCAAGGGCTAAGGTCAAGATGAGCGGCAGACGGCCAGAGAGGAACAGCTTCATGGAATGGCTCCGTATTGAGGAACCGGGTATGGTATGGCGGAGGTTGTTTGGGTGTCAATCCGAGTATCCCGCTGCGAGAAATGGGTGGGACGATGGCGGGTGGCCGACCCTCTAGTTGTGACGCGTGGGGCGGACACTTTTGTCCGCCGCTTTTGATGGAGGCTTGCAATCGTGGAGCAAAAGCAAGTACCGACCCAACGGCGGGGGACAAGAGTGTCCGCCCCACATCGGCTATTTTGCTGCTACCGGGGTGGCTTTCTTGCTGGCCTCGGCCGCGCGGGCGGCACCGTGCAGAG
This sequence comes from Acidobacteriaceae bacterium, assembly GCA_043782485.1. Taxonomy (GTDB): domain Bacteria; phylum Acidobacteriota; class Terriglobia; order Terriglobales; family Acidobacteriaceae; genus JANXUC01. The sequence goes on from JAYWAL010000007.1 coordinate 33,625, forward strand.
CGTTGAAGCGCTTGGGAGCGAGCTTGAGGACGGCCTCGTATTCTGCAAGAGCTTCCCGGGGATGCCTTTCGAGCAGTAGCATTTCCGCCAGCATTTCACGCGCTGGGAGGATGGCTCCTGGGGTTACCGCGTCTTTGTCCATGCTTTCTTCCAGGTCCGCAGCCGAGCGCATCTGGGCCGCGGCCTCGTCATGGTTTCCGCTGGCATCGGTGATCCAGGCAGCTACTTCCTGGCGCTGCACCTCGATCTGGCTGGACCAGTAAGGGCTGTCCGGCTTCGCGGCATCGCGGAGGGTTGCGAGCTGGTGCTCGGCCTGGGCGGCGCGGTCGAGCTGGCTGGAGCGGGCGCTGCCTACGCCAATTGCCAACCAGGAAAGAGACTGGGCCCATGGGACGCCCTCGGTGAATGGGGACAGGGAACTGGCTTCCTTCCATTGGGAGCGCTCCATGGCGTAGCGCGCGGGAATGGCGGCGAGGGCGTAGTCGCCGGTGAGAGTCAGTCCGGTCATGGGCGCCAGGGCGTTCATGGCGTCCAGGGTGGCTTTGGCCTTCTGGATTTGTCCGCTCTGCAGGTAGGCGTATTCCAGGTAGTCGAGCGCGTGCAGGCGCTGGTCGCGAGCTTCGCCGTTCTTGGAGGTGGCTTCGGCCGCGGCCGCCAAGTCGGCGGATTTCCGGTTGGAGAAGATGGACTCCTCCCAGGAGCCGACGCGCGTGAAGATGTGCGAAGGCATGTGGTTAGCATGTGCCGAGGCGGGGGCGATTTTAGCGTAGGCGCGGGCTGCGGTTAGGCCCTGTTCCGCGAGTGCCGGATTGTCGTAGCAATGGATCAAGTAGTGGGCCACGCCGGGATGGTGGGGCTGCTTCTGGAAGATGGACTCAAGAATTTCTCCGCATTGGCGCTGGTGAGCGAAGGTTTTGTCGGTTTTCGGAGCGGTGACGTCGAGCAGCAAGGCGTGGAAGATGGTGGCCTCGCTGTCGTCGGGATAGGTGGCAGCGAGCTCTCCCATTTTTTGCTCGAAGGCTTGGGAGCGGGCGTAGTCGTCGCTTTTGGAACCATCAGCCCGGTAGATCTCTCCCAGGGCCTCGATATAACCGATTTCGCGGGGCGTGGCCCTGCGGGCTGACGCGGCTTCCGCCAGGTCGTGGGCGTGCTGCCAGGCTTGTCGTCCGGCGGCGGTGTCGCCGCTATGCCACAGGCCGTGGTAGTGAGACATGGCGATGCCCCAGTAGGCCATGGCGCAGGCAGGGTCTTGCGCGGCGACGGCTTCGAAGGCTTGACGTGAATCTTCGTATTGGAACGAATGAAGCAAGGCGACGGCGTGATTGAAGGCTGTGGCTGTGTTCTTGGAGCACGAGGTGGGGAAGTGAATGGAGCCGAGTTCCTCCTCGGTGAGGGCGTGGTGGTGGGCATCGTCGGACCAGGCCGAGGAAGCTAAGAGGGTGCAGAGCAACCAGGTGACAAGTCGCATCGGTTCTGCCTCCGAACCGGGGGGATGAATGAACCGGGGGGATGAATAAGGATTGTACAAGAACGCGTGGGGCTGGACGCCCACGTCTGGCAAAGATGGTGTAACGGCGATGGTGCGCCAACTACGCCGACTACCGAGGACCTTGGCATTGCGTCAGATTCCAGGAGGCAGTATTGGTGACTCCAGGCGCAGTGCCGGGCATAGACATGCTACCTCGGAGTACTCCAGGCTGATTGGGGTCTTCTTCAACTGTGAAGCCCGAAAAGCCCACCGAATATGTGCCCGTGCTGTTCGTGTCGGGCGGGGTCGGGGCGGCGGGTGGGCAACCGGAACAGCTCCTACGCACCAGATCCACGCTCGGGAGAGAGGCCGACGTCGAGCCGCTGATCGTATACGCCTTGTCTCCAGCGGGAGAGATTTGAAAAACCGCCTCGCCTGCGCCGACAGCAGTGAAGGTTTGATCTGCTTTGCACGAGCAGCTCCCCTGGCGGTCGATGGCTAGAGATTTCGCGTTGATATTGGCGATGAAAGTTCCGGCGGACGTACCGTTCCAACCTTTTGCGCTATTAGGATTGCCGCTAAGACGGACCTCTTCCCGTTCGGTTTGATCTTTGGTTAGGGTTTTGCTCCAGCCTCCGCCATTTGAGTTGTGTTCATCGTGCCAGCTCCTCGTGTAGCTGATGGTTCCGGCCCAACCGCCGTCGCAAGAATCCCAGTCTCTCACTGGGATCAAGAGCTTCTTGGACATGTGGATGTCGCTGCGGAGGAGCATTTCGACCGGCCCTCCAACAAAGATCCCAATCGGGCCTCCAAGGCCGTTTCCGACGGCGTCAATCAGGTCCTGGGACATGGTGACGGGTTTGGCCGAGCAGGTAAAGCGAACCTCCGCCTGTTTCATCAAGGGCACGGGGCTACTGAGCTTCTCTCGCTGCTTCACGCCCTCGATATCAATGGTGGTGTGACCTTGCTCGTCCGTCTTGGGAGCGGAGGCGTCGCTGATGGGACCCATAGCGTCCTGGACACGAGGAGTGCCATCCGGGGACACGAATTGGACAAAGGGATAGGTAATCACGTTGTTACTGACGCTGGTGCCGCCGCTGGTCAGCTTCCATTGGGTCTTCACTCCAGCGACAGGACCATCGTTGGGCAAACTGATATCAAAGTTGGCGCCGTTGAGCGCGATGCGGGCACAATTCATGGCTTGCCACTTCCCGATGTTTTCCCGCACCGTGGCGATGAGGGTGCGTTTTTCTCCATTCTCATAGATGCTCTGTGTCCGCACGAGGGGTGGATTGCCACTCATGGTGATATCGGTTTCCATACATGCGTAGTAAGCAAGGAGCTTGATTAAGGCGAGTACGGCATTGATTCCCGAGGCCGTTTTGCCGTACTTCCCCGCACCTTCCATGCCATGTTCGCTCATATACTCGAGCATCGTGTCGAAGCCCTTCATGTAGGAATATGCCGTAACGTCGAGAATCTGGGATTCGAGCTCCTTCAAACTGCAGGGCAGGCTGGAACCGCCTCCTTCTTCCACGAGCTGGAGGTGAGGTTGTGCCCCGGGCCTCCAGACGGCATCACGAATCGCTCCGACGTCGAACTTGTACGACGCGGACTTCCATCGCGGAGAGGTGGAGTTTCCCTCCCAATCCGGTGCAAACTCGGCTTTATGCGTTTTGTTCCCCTGAAGAATCATCATGTCTGCTACCAGGCGGCGAAGAACCAGGGAGACCTGGATGGCATCGAGATCTACTTTCGCGGTGTCGAGATCGGAGGCGAGTAAATCGTAGGGCGTCGCGGATTGTCGGCCGAGTTCGACAATGAAATCAGCCCAAAAACGCATGGCTGGTTGGTCTCCGTGGGCCGCGCCGCGAAGACCGTTCAGCAATAGGTCAGCCACGGGTGCGCCCTTCAGCGAGGGAATGGTGTTCGCGAACGAGTTGCTCAAAGCCGTGAGCCTGATCTGCATCCCGTCCCCGAAGAGTTTGGCCAGGGCCGCAACCTCCCAGGCATCGATCAGGATGCCTTGTCCTGGCTTCACCGATGCAAAGGCAAGCGAGCCGTCGTCCCCACGCACACTGAACCCAGACATTTGCAAGGCGGTCAGGAGCGCGGCAGTGGACTGCTCATCTTCGGCCATCACGCGCTTCGCCAACTCCGCCGCTGCCTGTTCCGGAGTCCCTGCCGGTTGGGCCAATGGCGCGGGCAACTGGCCGCTGCGGAAGGCTAGAGCCATAGCCGCGCCCTTTATGACGATTGGCGGCGAGGCAATTGGGGGCGCGGACGCGTCCTTGTTGTTTGTGGGGTTATTAGTAGGCGTGTCCGCATTTGGCGCAGGGCCCGACTGCGCACTTTCGAAGGTCCTTTTGACCCAGCGGTAGGTCATGAAAGATCCCAGTGAGACCACGACTACAAGACCGAGAACCAACCCTGCTATGAGTTTGCCGTGTCGCATCGAGAATTCCTCTTCCTGTAACTCAACCGAAAAGCGGCGCAATTTCGTCCAGCTACCTGTTTAATACGGAAATTGAGAGAAAAATGGCTCATTTGCCAAAATGAATGCACCAGACGTGAGCGAAACGGGCGTGCCGGGGTGTCCGATCTGTTGAAAACAAGCGATTGCAAGCACGACCCTGCGTCAGAGGGCGCGACTGATCAAGTGCCTGGGCAGCGGGACGCCTGCCCCAACATGAGCCCAAAAAACCGGACGGCCGAGGGCGGCCGTCCCCACGTGGAAGCCTCAAGAAAAAAGCCGAGCCGGCCTGTGGGTTAACAGGCCGGCTCGGGTTACGAACTTCGTTTGTAGAAGGGGGTCGGGTTACTGCTTCCCGATCACCGTCTTGTTGACCAGGATGTTATCCACGATCACCATGCCGCTGCCTGCTTCCGGACCCTCGTTGACGACCAGTTGAATGGTCTTCACCGTGGCTCCTGGGGCGATGGGCGGAGTGGCTTGCGCCGGGTTGGATGGGTCAAAGCGCATCCGCGTCCAGCCTTGGGCTGGCGAGGACTGCTTGGTACCCTTGGTGCAGCCGCCCACCGTGTGGTTGACACCATCGCTGGTGACGACCACGAAGGCCGGGGTTCTGGCGGTGCATTGCGACCCGTTCCGGATATCGAATCCGAGCGCGGTCAGAGCCATGCCGTCGGCATTGTTGATGACGACGCCAGCGCTGGCCTTGGTGGCGGAATTGCTGCTCTTGGTGATCAGCAAGCCCTGGTTTTGAGGATCCTTCGAGTCGTTTGCATTGGGGACGCCCGCGCCATTAATCCACTTGGCGTTGACGGAGCCAGATTGCGTGACATCGCTGGTGATTGGCATGGCCTGGATTGCGCCATCGTCACCCTCGCCCCCGCCACTCTTTGTGCCGACGTTGAGAGACACCGGCAAGTCGATGGCAGGCGAACCTGGCGCGGAGATCTGTACGACCCCAGCGTAGGTTCCGGTGGGCAGACCGTCCGGGTTGGCCGTGATGCTGACCTTGCCAGTTGTCGTGCCTCCCGAAGGAGTGACCGAGAGCCAACTACCGCCGAAGGCTGCTGCCGTATAGCTCAGAGCCGTGCCGGTGCTGGTTACGTCAACGGATTTGGGTGCCGGAGCAGACTGGCCCGTTGCGTAGTTGAAGGAGATCCAGCGCGGTTTCACGACCAGGTGTCCCGTACCAGTTCCAGAAGTTACCGTCAGAGTGACCGGGATCGACTGAGGACTGTTAGAAGCGCCGCTGGAGGTGACCGTGATGGTGCCGGTGTAAGTGCCTGCCGCCATGCTGGCCGGATTGACCGAGACGCTGATGCTGCCCGGTGTGTTGCCGCTAGTGGAGGCGAGGGTTAGCCATGATCCGCCCGAGGCTGCGGCGGTATAGCTCAGAACCGCGCTGGTGCTGCTGGCGATGCTGAGAGTCTTGGCTGCTGGCGCGGTGCCGCCTGTGGCAAAGCTAAAGCTCAGGCTGGAAGGCGTCAGGTTGAGGGTGGGAGTGGTGGTGCCCGAGGTTACGTTCAGGGTTACCGGCAACGTTACAGGACTCTTCGCCTCTCCACTGCTGGCGATGGAGATGGTTCCCGTGTAGGTGCCTGCTGCCAGGCCTGTTGGATTGACCGACAAGGCAAGCGTTCCAGGTGTGGTTCCGCTGGCGGTTGTGCTGAGCCATGCCGCCGAGGAGGTTGCGGTGTAAGTAATGGCCGTCGCAGTGCTGCTCGACGTGGCCACGTTTTGTGCCGCTGGGTTGCTGCCGCCGATTTGGTAGTTGAAGGTGACGCTGGTTGGCGACAGATTCAGGTTCGGCAGAGTGGTGTTTGAGGTCACGGTTAAGGTGACGGGGACCGATTGAGGCGAATTGGAAGCGCCTGTGCTGGCTACCGCGACGGCTCCAGTGTAGGTCCCTGCGGCTAGGCCTGTGGGGTTGACGCCGATACTCAGGCTTCCAGGAGTGGTTCCGCTGGCGGTTGTGGTAAGCCATGCGGTGGCCGTAGTGGCGGTGTAGCTGAAGGCGGTGCTCGTACTGCTGCCGACCGCTACTGTTTGAGCCGCAGGATTCGAGCCACCGATTTGGTAGCTAAATGAGAGAGACGTGGGCGCCAGCGTCATGGCGGGCTTGGTCGCGACTGCGGGCATGACCGTGGTTGTGGCGACGACTGTGCCAGTGTTTCCGCCGTAGCTGTCCATGGCTGCTCCGTAAAGGGTGGCCGCTGTGCTGGCGGTGACGGTGGGAGCTGTCCAGCTAAAAGTCCAGCTATGCGTGCTGCTTCCGCCGCTCTGGACCAGTTCGCCGCTGAGAACCTTAGTCCCGGTTCCGGCAGTGAATGTTCCAGCCGACCCGGCGACGTCGAGGCCACCGCTTCCGGAGCCGGCAACTTCATTGAGAGTAAGGGTATAGGTGGACCCGGAGGTGACGGTGGCCGGAAGGGCCATGGTGACCGCTGAAGCTGTACCGCTGCTGTGGCACGCGGTACAAGTGGTGCCACCTTTACCGGAATATCCGGCAATGCCGCCCGGGTATGCGTGGGCTGACGTGGGCAGGAACGCTGTGAGCAAAGCGAACAGACTGAGGTAGAGGATGCGGAGCGAAGTCTTAGTATCGCGTCCTTCTTGATCTCGGTGGAACGCAATTCGGCTGGAAACCGCGGGTGTGGCCGGAGTCCAAGCTGGGGAGGTGATTCTGCTCTCCATGAATATTCCTTTCATATGCATCGATTCGGCGCGTACCGATGCAGCAGGGGACGAAGGGTTGAAGTCTGCCTGGGCGTTGCCAATCCCAAACGCTGGTAAACGTAGTTCTGGACCCTCTATCGGCAACGCGGTTCCGGAAGCCGCGTTCCTGCAAGAGGAGAACTGTTTCGTTATGGTGACAGTATCGGCAGGAAAAATTAGCGTCAATTGTCAGAGGTGCATAAGGGGCGTGTCCGATGGTTCAGTGCGGCGTTACTCAGAAGGGCAGGATGGACTTGGCAATCTCCTATATGCTCTGAGTCGATGATTCGTGACGCGAAAACCGTTGATTTTCCAGTGATTCTCGCGCTCAATTCCAAAATGGAACAATACATGAGCGCGCTGGATGAAGAACTTCTGAGTAATTTGCACGACATTGCGGTGTACCACCGAGTTATTGAGGTGGAGCCGGACGGCGTGGTTGGTTTTCTGCTGGCATTGCGGGAGGGTGCCAGCTACGGTAGTCCGAATTACCGTTGGTTCGCCGAACGCTACCAGGAATTCTTGTACATTGACCGCGTGGCGCTTGCGCCCTCGCAACAGGGGCGTGGTCTTGGGCGGTTACTCTACGATGACGTGTTCGCTTTCGCCCGGGCGAGAGGCGTGTCTACGGTAACGCTGGAGTTCGATATTGACCCGCCGAATGAGGCTTCGCGGCGATTTCACGCGAAATGTGGGTTTCGGGAGGTTGGGACGCAGTGGGTGGCGGGGGGGAAGAAGCTGGTTTCGCTGCAGGTGGCGGAGGTGGGCTGAGTTTGCTATTGCAGCCGTGGAGGGTGCGGGAGGGGCATGGGTCCTTCGACTCCACAGGATGACAGGGCTCAATTTGGGGGACGGGCGCGTGAGGTGCGCCTTTGCTGACCCCATTTCTGATCCATTGTGGTTACCACCGCCGGTGGTGGTTGGGTGAGCGGGAGCCCATCCTGTCGGGTTTTAGCTCGGGGTTACCGGGTATTGTCTGTAAGGCGAAATTCGCCCTTTTCGGCTAAACTCACTGCGTAGCGCGCTCTGGCGCTGTGGAACTCCCTTAAATAGGTGATGCGATGGCGGCCTCGACTTGGTCCGGGTATTTGACGTTTGGTTTGATCTCCATGCCTGTGCGCCTGTTTTCTGGCGCGCGCAGCTCGGGTATTTCCTTCAACATGCTGCATCGGACGGATAAGTCCCGGCTGAAGCAGCAGTATTACTGTCCTGTCGACAACCGAGTGGTGGAGCGCGACGAGATTGTGAAGGGGTACGAGTTCCGCAAGGATGAGTACGTCATCATCGAGCCGGATGAAATCAAGAAGATCGAGCCGAAGACGGCGAAGACGATGGAGATCCTTGAGTTCGTGAAGGCGACGGACGTGGATCCGGTCTATTTCGAGTCGAGCTATTACATGGTCCCTGAGGAAGCGGGTCGGCGGCCGTATGCGCTGCTGTCGAAGGCACTCGAAGAGAGCGAATATGTGGCCATCGCCAAGATCACCATGCACAACCGGGAATACACAGTTTTTCTGCGGCCCACCAGCGGCGGTATGATGCTGCATACCATGTATTACCAGGACGAAGTGAAGAAGGTGGAGGGGTTTGGCGCTCCGGATGTGGAACTGAAAGCCTCGGAGCTGAAAGTGGCGCACCAGTTGATTGAGGCGCTGGCGGGGAAGTGGGAGCCGGAGAAATATAAGGATTCTTTCCAGGAGAATCTGAAGCAGATGATCGAGACCAAACTGGCCGGCGGGGAAGTGGTGGAGGTAGAGCAGCCCAAGAAGCTGGCTCCGGTGATTGACTTGATGGCGGCGTTGAAGGCGAGTTTGGAACAGATGGAAGGGCGGAAGAAGCCAGCAGCGTCGGCGGGGCCGCCCATTGAGATTTCGGGTAAGACTGCTAAGAAGAAGTCGAAGGGGAAGTAGGGTGTTCCTTTCATACTTGTCCCCACAGGGGCGATATAGTTGCGATCATGGTCAGAAATCTCATCCACATCTCGGAAGCGGAGGCGGCCAACGATTTCGCTGGGGTGTTGGCACGTGTTCGCGCCGGAGCCGAGATTTTAATTGAGGGTCGCGGACCCGTGATCATCGCTCGCGCCGAGAATGCAGAGCCCGTGCCGGGCCGGTTGATTCCCGAGTGCATCGCGTTGGCGAAACTACATGAGGAAGACACCGGTAAGGCGCCGCCACTTGATCCTGATTTCGCCGCCGATGTGGAAGAGATCGTCAAGGATCGGAAAGCGTGGACCCCGCCCGCTTGGGAATAATTCTTGATTCCAGCGTGATCATTGCGGCCGAGCGCAGAGGACTGACCATCCGAAAAATCCTTGAACAAGTACATACCACTCAGGCCACTCAGGGAGAAACCGAGCTTGGACTTTCGGTGGTGACCGTAGCCGAACTCGTGCACTGAGCGCATCGAGCCGTCACTCAATCACAACGGGAGCGACGTCTGGAATTCATTGAGCGCCTTGCAGGGATGTGCCTACCTATTCCGTCACGTTAGAAATAGTGCGGTTGGTGGGTCGCATGGAAGGCAAGCAAGAAGCCAAGGGCGTGCGGCTGGCATTCGAAGATTTAGTGATCGGAGTCACTGCGTTGCATCTTGGGTGTGCCGTCTTGACTCACAATACCCGCCATTTTCAGCGTATTCCGGGTCTCACTGTGATTTAGCGGAGTGGAGCGGAATTCACGCAGATTGCGTTCTGATGGGCAGCCTCGGATTCTAAATCCGCATCCTACTTACCTTGGGGCAACTGACAGCCGGATTGCCGAGGAATGTGGCAGCATAGTTTTCATGACCACCATAGTGCTGCTGACGATTTCCAATATTTTCATGACGTTCGCCTGGTATGGACACCTGAAGTACCGGGAAACGCCGCTGTTTAAAGTGATTCTGATTAGCTGGCTGATTGCTTTTGCTGAGTATTGTTTTCAGGTTCCGGCAAATCGGATCGGCTCGTATGAGTTTTCGGCGGTTCAGCTGAAGACGATTCAGGAAGTCATTACGCTGGTGGTGTTTTCCGGATTTTCGGTTTGGTACCTGGGCGATGAGCTGCGCTGGAACTATTTTGTCGGCTTTGGGCTGATGGTGGCGGCGGTTTGGGTGATTTTCAAGAAGTGGTAGGGCGACTGCGGTTGGCGCGGGCTGCGCGTTGCAGATAGAATTAGGGCTCTTCGGAATCGATGCGGAATACCCTGCTGGTTCGTCATTTTTTGGTTGAGGTAGTGATGCAAATTCGTCGTTGGCTTTCATTGTTTGGCTTGTTATCGCTATGGGCGGTCTGTTTGAGTTGCGGCCAGAACTACCGCTTGCCCATCATCCAGATTCCTGGTGATCCCGGCGATCCGAAGCTTTATCACTTTGCCATTACGATCAGCACCACCGATCCGATCACCAACCCCACGATTCCCGGGACCGTGATGCAGGTGGACGTGGTTGGCGACATGGATGTGGGCGAGGCCTTGATTGGGCGTGGTCCGATCTATGCGACGCTGCTGCCAACAGGGTCGGCGAACCGCATTTACGTGGCGAATGCTCGGGAAGATACGGTGACAACCACGACCGCTGCGCCGCTGTCGTGCAGCCCCGGGCCGGTTTGCCCGATTGGTGCGGTTGCGACGATTACGATGCCTGCCGGGGCTGCGCCGTCGTTTTTGAACTCGACCGAAGCGTCGAACATGTATGTGATTTTGAAAAACCCGAGTCGACTGCCTCCGGGACCGCAAACACCCACGATCGGTGTTATTCCCGTGTTCTCGCCCGCGCTGGGCTCGGAAATTGCATTGCCCATCGGGAACCCCGTTGCGATGGTGGAACTGCCCAACGGCCGCAAGCTGTACGTCTTGGACCAGGCCAACAGCGTGGTCTACGTTATCAATACGGTCAGCAAACAGATTGTGCAAACTCTAGCCGTTGGAACTTCGCCGACCATGGCTCTGGCCAGCGCTGATAGTTCCGCCGTCTATGTCATGACCAATAGCGGAGTATCCGTCATCGACGCGCTCACCGATATCGTGATCGGGGGGAGCCTGAGCACCGGGGGACAGCCGAATTTTATTGCCTACGACTTCCAGCTTCGCTTGTACGTCACGGATACCGGCGGGGGATTGGGAGTTTACGATGCCGCTGTGGCAGCGGGGAACTTGCCGAACCAGTTGGTGCTCAAACCTGCGGGGACATTCCCGGGTGTGCTTGGTGTAGCTCCTTTACCGGATGGCAGCCGCTTTTATGTGCTGACGAATCCGTCAGGCACTAGTTTGGAGCTTACGGATGTGTCGAAGACGTTCGCGGTTAAGTCACCCTCCATTTCCCTGGATACCATGAACCCGAACGGAACGCCTGTACCGCCCGTGCTGAACACCTGTTCGTCAGTTGGCGTTCATCGCTACATGGCGGGGGCTTCGGCGGATAGCGGGCGCGTCTATGTGACCAGCTGCGATGCTGGCGGAACCTACATCGTGCGCACGTCGGATGACACCGGGGTGCTGATGCTGCCTTCGCCGGGGCAACCGCCGTTTACGAGCACGCCAATCATTCGGCAGAATCCGGTTTTTCTCATTACCGGGCGCTAGCGCTTTAGCCGACACACTTGATGATCGCTGCCCTCCGCCAGTACACTCGCCTGTGCTGCATGGAGGGTTAGGTGAACGAGGTCTCAGTGCGTCGGGTTGGGTTGGGTTGGTTGTTGCGTGCCATGGCTTTTGTCGTGGCTTCCGCAGTGTTCCAATTTGTTCTGATTGTGTGCGTGGCTGCCGGATGCGTGGCAACGTCCGCGGCTCAGGCACCCCGCTCGTATCCTTCCTTGCTCAGCGAAACCCCGGACGATTTCAAGACTGCCACCACAGGCTGGGACTACGAGCGCCGCGAGGTGATGATCGCCATGCGCGACGGCGTGAAGCTGCACACCGTTATTTTGGTGCCCCAGGGAGCCAAGCGCGCGCCCATGCTTTTGACGCGTACGCCCTACGGCGCTGACGAACTGACCGGGCATGCGCACAGCTCGCACCTTGGGTCCATTCTTTACGGTTATGACAACGCCACCGATGTGATTGTGGAGGGCGGCTACATCCGCGTGGTGCAGGATGTGCGCGGGAAATACGGCTCTGAGGGTGACTACGTGATGAACCGGCCACTTCAGGGGCCGCAAAACTCCACGTCCGTCGACCACGCCACCGATACTTACGACACCATCGACTGGCTGGTGAAGAATATTCCTGAGAGTAACGGGAAGGTGGGGATTCTGGGAATTTCCTACGACGGGTTCCTGCCCCTGATGGCGCTGGTGAATCCGCATCCGGCGTTGAAGGTGTCGGTGCCCATGAATCCGATGGTGGACGGCTGGATGGGCGACGACTGGTTTCACAATGGCGCGTTCCGTTCACAGAATTTAGCCTACATCTACGAACAAGAGGCCACGCGCAAGAGCGAAGAAAAGTGGTGGTCCGGATATCTGGATGACTACGATTTGTTCCTCAATGGCGGGGCGCTGGGAGATATTGGGCGTGCCCACGGTTTGGAGCAAGTCGGTTTCTGGAAGAAAATCCTAGAGCATCCAAGCTACGACGCGTTTTGGCAGGATCAGGCGGTGGACAAAGTGCTGGCCGCGCAGCCTTTGAAAGTGCCGATCATGATCGTGCACAGTCTGTGGGACCAGGAAGATATTTACGGCGCGATGGCCGTTTACAAGGCTCTGAAGCCGAAAGACACGGCGAACGACAAGGTGTTTCTGGTGATGGGGCCCTGGCATCATGGGCAGGAAATTGAAGATGCCAGTGCTTTGGGGGCGCTGAAGTTCAGTAGCGATACCGGGCTGTATTTCCGGCGGAACATTCTGCGGCCTTTTCTGGACCAGTACTTGAAAGATGACGCGCCCAAGGCCGACGTGCCTCCGGTTTCCGCATTCGAAACGGGTGCGAATCAGTGGTTGCGCCTGCCGTCGTGGCCAGCGGGATGCGAAAACGGGTGCGCTGTGCATCCCACGCCGCTCTATCTTTCCGCGGGCCTCAAGCTGAGCTTCGATGCGCCCAAGGCGGGCGATGCTCCGTTCGACGAATATATTTCCGATCCGGCGAAGCCGGTGCCCTTCCGTGCCCGTCCGATTCAGCCTGTGGGCTATACCGAGGGGTTTACCTGGTCGGAGTGGTTGGTGGATGACCAGCGCGAGGCCTCCGGGCGACCCGATGTGGAAGTGTTCGTCTCCGGTCCGTTGAAGGCTCCACTCAAGATCAGCGGACAGCCGGTGGCCAATCTTGTTGCTTCCACAAGTGGGACGGATTCCGACTGGGTGGTGAAATTGATTGACGTGTATCCGGATGAGGTGGCGGGTCAACCAGGCATGGGCGGCTACCAACTGATGGTGGCGGCGGACATCTTTCGTGGGCGTTACCGGGAGAGCCTGGAAACCGCGAAGGCGATTCCGGCGGATCAGCCTTTACCGTATCGCTTTCAACTGCCGACGGCGAACCACGTATTTCTGCCCGGTCATCGCATCATGGTGCAAGTGCAGTCGAGCTGGTTCCCGCTATACGACCGCAACCCGCAGACTTTTGTGCCCAATATTTTTTGGGCCAAGCCGGGCGATTACAAGAAGGCAGTCCAGCGCGTGTATCATGAGCCGGGCCACGCGAGTTTTGTCGAACTTCCGCTGGTGACGAAACCTTAGCCAAGAGCAGGGAATGTGGCGTCCTTGAAAGTTGGGCAGGCAACTAAGCGCCGACGGCGATGTGCTCGTCCTGCGATGTGTAGCGCATGGCGATATTCATGAAGACCGTGCCGCCGCAGGTGTCGAACGACATGAGCAGTGCTTCGGTGTCCTGCGTGGAGGGAAGGCCCTCAGTGGAGAGATGTACTTCCGGAGGCAGAACTTTGAAGTTGAAGCCTTGATTGTTGAGCGTGGTGACGGCGTTGCCAATCACCTGATTCGCCAGTTCCAAAACCGCTTCCTTGGCCATGTCATCGCCCACACTGATCTCTGTCCCGCTGAGCGCGCTGGCTAGATACGCGGCGGTGGATGGAGCCAAGTCAATAATGATGCGCCCTTCAATGTCGCCGGTAAAGCCAATCTGCGCGGCTACGCCACTGCGCTGGTACGTGGCTTCAGCCATCAGCACTTCACCCACACTGGTGCGACAGCGCAGGCTCTGTCCAAGCACCGCGTCGGCCGCATTGATGAAGGGTTGAATCAACTCCATTTTCATGCGTGAGCGCCATCCGCGACGCCATCGGCCATCGGCGCCACCACGATGTCTTCTCCCATCACATATTTCACGACTTCATACAGGACGTCGGCCTTCACCGGCTTTTGCACAAAGTGCCGCGCTCCGCGTTGCAGGGCCGCAACGATATTTTCCTGGTAGCCCACCGACGAAACCATCACGATGCGCGCGTCGGAATGCTTTTGCAGAATCTTCTCGGCGGCTTCAATGCCTTCCATCTGGGGCATGGTGATATCCATCAAAACCATGTCAGGAAGCACGCGGCCGTATTCGGTGATTGCGGCCAGACCATCAGGGGCTTCTCCGGCCACTTCGCCGCCAAAGGTTTCAATCATCTTGCCCAGATTTTTCCGGGCGAAGACGGAGTCATCCACTACCAGGTAGCGAACGGGCTGCCCGTCTTTCTTTCTGCGTAAGGGCGCAAACTGCTCCATAAAATAGTCCCCTCTCCATGCTAAGGTCTCGCAAAACTTGAACAAAAGAAACTTACTTTGGTAACTGAGTTCCACCAGCGGTGGCGGAGTGCTTTCGTTCCGGTTCCGCCAGCCATTGCAGCACTTGGGGGATTTCTTTGAGTCCGACGGTGCGGAGCGAATAACCACGCTCGACCGCCGATTTTGGCATGCCATAAACCACGCAGGAGTCTTCCGACTGCGTCAGCGTCATCCCACCGGCGTCTCTTACGTCGCCCATGCCCTCTGCGCCGTCATCGCCCATTCCAGTCATGAGCAGAGCCACGCCCTGCCGCCCGAATTCTTTAGCCACCGAGCGAAACAAGACGTCCGCCGAAGGTCGATGCCCGTTGACTCGTTCATCTTCGTTCAATGCCACCACGTCCCCGAACGGCAGCCGCTTGACTCGGATATGCCGATTGCCTGGGCAGATCAAAACCCGCCCGGCGAGTAAAAGATCGCCTGGCGCGGCTTCCTTCACTTGCACAGCGCAGGCATCATCGAGCCGCTTAGCAAACAGGGAGGTGAAGCCCTCCGGCATATGTTGAACAACGACGATGGCGCCAGGAAATTCTGCGGGCAGTTGCGAAAACACATGTTCCAAAGCGTAAGGGCCACCCGTGGAAATGCCGATCGCAAAAAGTTTTGCGGCGGGTCGCTGAGGAAAGTCAGAGGGCTTGTGCGACTTGGCGCGGAGCGTTGCAGGCGATTCCGGCAAAGGCTGCACCATCTTGCTTTCCGCGGCTACCCTGATCTTGGCGATCAGCTCGCGAGTGACTTCGGGAAGTTGAACGATATCGCCGGGCTTGGCGACAAAATCGACGGCACCGAGCGCCAGCGCTTTGAGAGTGATGGAGGCTCCCGCCGTACTGTGAGAGCTGACCACGACCACGGGCGTCTTGTGTTTGCGCATGATCTGCTTGAGTACTTCGATGCCGGTGAGCCCCGGCATTTCCAGATCCAGCGTAACCACGTCAGGCCGAAGTTCTTCGATCTTGCGCAACGCAAATTCCCCGTTAAGCGCCGTGCCCACGACTACCATGCCGGGATCGCTTTCCAGCATTTGCGCCAACAACTTGCGCATGAGCGCCGAATCATCCACCACAAGAACGCGAATGGAAGACTTCATAGCTTGCCTCCCGCGCTGGCAGCGGCTTCAAACTGGCGCATTTCCGCGGGCGGCAGGAGCATGCCCCACGGCGCGCTGCTGGGGTCGTTCATGGCCTGACCGCGGCGCTCGGCCACGGCGGCAAGATTCAAAATGAGAACAACTTGGCCATCGCCCAGAATCGAAACTCCACTGATCAGGTCACTGGATAGAATGCTGGTATCCAGCGCCTTGATGACGAGTTCTTCCTGGCCGGAAAGCTCATCTACCACTAGACCCAATTTCTGCCCCGCATGGGAGACCACCAGGACAAAAACTTTGTCGATGCCTGCCTCCGCAGGTCGCCCCAGTCGTACCAGCGTCAACACTTGTTTGCGCAACTGCATGACCTCGTGGCCGTCCACCAAATGAATTTCGGATTGGTGCACTCGCGTCATTTCGGCCACGGAGTTCAGAGGTACGGCGTAAAGCCGCTGCTCAACGCGGAACAGAATGGCTTTGATGATGGCCAGCGTCAACGGCAGCCGTAGGCGAAACACGGACCCCTGGCCGGGGTTGGACTCCACGCTCACCGAACCCTTAAGCCGCTGGAGAACGTTCTGCACCACATCCAGGCCCACGCCGCGTCCCGAGACTTCTGTGATCTGATCGGCAGTACTGAAACCTGGAACAAAGATGAGCTTGAGCAGATCGGCCTCGTTGAGCCGCTGCGCGTCCTCCGCGTTTACCAAGCCGCGAGCGATGGCCTTGCTTCGAATTCTTTCCCCATCCAGCCCTTTGCCGTCATCCGCAATTTCAATCACCATCTGGTTGCCCTGGTGGTAGGCGGCGAGGCGCAGCGTGCCGTGGGCAGGTTTGCCAGCCCGCTGACGCTCTTGGGGACTCTCAATGCCGTGGCTGATGGCATTGCGCACAATGTGCGCCACCGGTTCGGCGAGCGAATCGAGAATACCTTTGTCGAGGTCGGTTTCCTGGCCTACGAGCACCAGTTCGACGTTCTTTTCGCAGGCGCGGGCCGTATCCCGCACCAAGCGCGGGAAGCGGCGGAAGAGCTGCTCGACCGGCACCATGCGAATTTTCATCACCGAGCGTTGTAGGTCGTTGAGCACGCGGGATTGGAACGCAAAGGCATCGGCAAAGCGGGTGCGGAGCGGGTCCTTTGGGTAGCGCTTAATGAATTCGAGCAGTGTTTGCTGGAACATGGAACGGCCAATGATGAGCTCGCCAACCAGGTTCAGGACATTGTCGATGCGTTCGGCGTCGACGCGGAGCAGGTTTTCCACCGCTGCTGGCGCGGTTCTTGCGCTCTCGTCTGGGCGAGAAGTGTCTTTAGAGGTCGTTTCCGTGGAGTTCGCGTCGATTCCGCTCGTGCTTTCATGGCTCGCTTCTGCTTGCGGTTTCGGGTCTGCGAGCCTCGGCAGGGCTTCCGCGCGGATGGCGGAGACAATCCCGGGAACTCGGCACTTCCGCGAGAGGCTTTCCGGTTCTTCTTTGCTCGCGATCACGGCCTCAATCTTGCGCGAGGCTTCGAGGCTCTTGATGTCAGCGGGTGAGAATGCTAGCAAGTCGCCCGCTTTGTTCAAAATATTGCGGACGATTTGCGCGGCGGCTTCGAGCATGCCGCAGTTTGGATCAATCTCCAGGCGCAGGTGCAGGATGGGAACAGCGCTCCGGCGCGCGGCTTCGATGGCTGCGGTTTCGGATTGGCTCCAGAGAACGGGCACCGGCGCGGGGCTTGCGCTTGGGACTGGGATCGCTTCCTGCGAGGCCACTACCGTGTTGCTTGTGCTGGTCGTTGGGGCGGTTGTGGCCTTCTTCCGGATTGTTCCTTTGGCGAGCTTGGCCTTGCCGACCTTTTTACCGCCCCCTTTGGCTTCGCCCCCAGCGGCGGTTGTGGCGCGGGCGTTTCCCGTGTCGCCCGCGCCGACAGCACGTGCCGCCAGCTTGGCGATCATATGCAGAAGCGCCTTCGATGCCGGCACCGGTTTGGCCAGTCGATAGGCCTCCAGCATTTCCGCGAATACGTCCGCCGCGGTCAGCGCTGTTTCGACCGTGGCCGCGCTGTGCTCCAGGTTCTCTTCAACGAGCGCATCTTCGAATTCATGGGCCAGATGACTCAGTTCGCGGAAACCGCAGGCGGCGGCGTCTCCCTTGAGGGTGTGGACCGCCCGGCGGAGGCCGCGCAGAGCTTCCAGGTCGTCAGGCTTCTTTTCCAGGCGGAGGGCTTCTTCGTTCAGCGCTTGCAGGATTTCCTGAGCGCTCTCGAAAAAAATCTCGCGTAGTTCGGCGGCGCGATCATCGGAGAGGGAACTCATGGCTGACCCTCCACCCGCTGGTAGGCCGTGCCGCTGTTGCGGTGCACCATGGCGAACTTCGGCGTCAAATTGAGCAGGCTTTCGGCGTGCCCAACAAAGACGTGGCCGCCCGGATTCAAGCAGCGGTAGAATTTCTCCACCAGGCGCTTTTGCTCGGCTTCGTCGAAGTACATCATCACGTTGCGACAAAAGATGAAGTCATTGCGTTGTTGCGGGACAAATTCAGTCTTCAGATTGTGAAAATCAAAGTGGACCAGTTGCTTAATGGCCGGACGCACGGCATAGCGGTCGGCTACCTTGTCGAAGTACCGCAGGCGGCAGGAGTAGTCCACCGGCGACATTTGCGCCTCGTTGTAAAAGCCGTCCTGCGCGGTGCGCAAGACCGTGTAGTTCAGGTCGGAGGCGACGACTTCCACCTTCCACGGCGCGGGCACCACGGATTTACTTGACAGAGTTTGTTGCGAATGTGGATATCGCAGGTTGTGGTAGACGAGCGAGTCGCAGACCATCATGGCCAGCGTGTAAGGTTCCTGTCCGGTTGAGCAGCCAGCGCTCCAAATGCGAATGGAGTAATCCTGGCTGGCCATCTTGCGTTTTAGTAGTTCTTCCAGAATATGTTTTTGAAAAAAGTCGAGTTGCGCCCGATTGCGGAAGAAGCTGGTTTCGTTCACCGTCAGGTTCTCAAGCAGCAGCGCCAGTTCTTCCTTGCCCTCCGCGCTGCCCAGGTGGCGGTAGTAGCGGTAGAAAGAATCCATCTGACATTCCCGCAGCCGCCGCTGCAGGCGGTCGGTCAGGAACGAGGTGCGGCGCTCGTCGAAATGCATGCCACACTCGCGGTAGATCAGCGTTTGCAGCAGCTTGAGTTCGGCGTCGGTGATTTGGGCGGGTGCCGCTCCGGTTGCGCTCATGCGGGTCCGAACTTAGCCTTTCGCCTGGGCTGCCAGAGCGCGCCCGGATTGCGGTTCGGCTTCGGGCTGCGTCGCCGTGGCTGAGAGCGCCTGTACTTCCCGTTGCAGCAGCTTGGTGATGTCCAGCAAGACCACCAGCTTGCCGCCATGCTTGGCCACGCCGGTTACGCACTGCAAGCCGCCATCCTGAAAGCCAGCCGGAGGCGGCTCGATTTCCGTTGCTGGAATCTTCATCACTTCCGATGCTCCGTCCACCACCAGTCCCGCCAAGCGGCCTTGCAATTCCATGATCAGGATGCGATTGTGGCGCGTGTGCGTGATGTTTTTTTCCCGGAAGCGCTTGCGGAGATCGAGGATGGAAACAATCTTGCCGCGCAGGTTAATCACGCCCTCAATGTGATCAGGAGCGTCGGGGACGGCCGTGATTTCCGGCACGCGCACGATCTCCAGAATGAGCTTGATGGGGACACCGTACGTCTCCCGGCCCACGCGAAACCCGACAATGTGTAGTTCCTTTTCCATGGTCGTTTTGCTGGCCTTTTCCTGGATTAGCGTCTTCCGCTGGCCGCGCCGCGCGCCCCGCGGTGGCCCGGCTGCCAGTCATCGCGGCGATAGTTATCTGCTTCTTCATCCAAATGGAAGCGGTCCATCGAATCCAGCAGCCCGCGCGACATTTTGGACATCTGTTCGGCCGAAGCCGCCAGTTCCGTTGAGCCGGAAGTCGATTGCTGCGTCAGCTCGCGCATTCGTTCCATGGCTCGAACCACCGCCTGTGCTCCCGAAGCCTGTTCTTCCACGGCCGAGCTGATCTCGTGCGTAATCTCGTTGAGGCGCGTGGTGGAGCGTGCTATCTGGGTGGATCCATTCGATTGCTCGTTCGTGGCCGCGCCAATTTCCTGCGCGAATTTGTACACTTCCGTGACCACGTTCGAAATCTTACGCAGCGCCGTGCTCAAGTCTTCGCCCAGGGAAAGGCCATCGTTCACGATCCCCGTGCTTAGTTCCATATTTTCCACGGCCTTGCGCGCTTCTTTCTGAATGCTTTGAATCAGTTCGGAAATTTCCTTGGTCGATTGAGCCGACTTTTCCGCCAGCTTGCGCACTTCGTCGGCCACCACTGCGAAGCCCAAGCCGTGTTCCCCGGCGCGCGCCGCTTCAATGGCTGCGTTCAGGGCCAGCAGGTTGGTTTGCTCAGCCAGATCGTCAATCACCTCAATAATGCGGCCAATGTCGTCTGCCCGTTGCCCCAGCACGCCGATAATCTGCCCCGAGTCGCGGATGGAGACGTTGATGCGGTTCAGGCCGTCGGTGGCCTTGTCCATCGTCGTAATGCCGCTGTGCACTTCCTCTCGCGAGCGGTTGGAAATGTCGAGCAGTACTTTGGCGGTATCGGCCACGCGCTGAATGGAAGCCACCATCTCGTCGATGGAAGAGGAGGTTTCGCTCACGCTGGCTGCCTGCGTCTGGGTGCTCTTGACCATGTTCTGCACGTTTACGCTCATCTCGTGCATCGTGCTGGTCACTTCGTCAATGGCGCCGGAAGCCTGCAGGCTGATCTTGGCCGATTCATCCGAGGCCGTCGCCACCTGCGAGGACCCGCTGGCCACCTGTGATGCGGCATCGCGCACGGCCCGAACCAGATCATGCAAGCCCTCCACCATGCCCAGGAAGCCGCGGCCCAGAGTGTCTCGGTCGGAACGAGGTTTCACGTTTACGGTGAGGTTACCACCAGCGATCTGTTCCGAAAATGTCGCCATCTCGCGCAGGTATCCAACCATGTGGTCGAAGGACCGCGCCAGTTGCCCGATTTCATCTTGCTGCGTCACGTCGGTCTTGTGTTCTAGATCTCCTGTTTCGGCGATCTGCTGCGTTACCCTCATCAGCTGGTTCAAGGGAACGGTGACGGCGCGCGCCGTGCGGTAGGAAATCCAAATGCCAAAGCCAATCGCGAGGAGGGTGCTCATCAGGGCCACCACCACGGCGTAGGTGGCCATGCTCTCATCCGAGTGGCGTCGCTCTTCAATCACCTTCTTGTTTTCTTTGTCGGCTACGTCCAAAAACTCGGCGGAGTTCTTCAGCCAGGTGGCTGGGTCTTTCTGTAAATAGAAAATTTGCAGTTCGGAGACGGTCACGTTTCCGCCGTCCACGTCTCGGCGCTTGGCCACCAGCGGCGTGG
This sequence comes from Acidobacteriaceae bacterium, assembly GCA_043782485.1. Taxonomy (GTDB): domain Bacteria; phylum Acidobacteriota; class Terriglobia; order Terriglobales; family Acidobacteriaceae; genus JANXUC01. The sequence continues at coordinate 54,445 of JAYWAL010000007.1, forward strand.
CAAACTCGGCCATCCAGGCCTGCTCCAGGGTGGCCACTTTGTCGAGCGCGGTCTTCTGCTGATCGGTGCTGGCCAGCGCCTTGGTGCTTTCCAGTTTAGTCGCCACCTCCTGCACGCCCGCCGTCATCCTCTCCACGTCTCGCGTGTCACCGCTCAGCAGGTAATTGCCCAGTGAAAGCCGGTTCTGCATCATCTGCGAACGCAGCTCGGAAATGGCTTCGGCCATGTCCAGCGATTGCGCTGCCGCCGCTCGCGCGCTGTGCTCGCGCCGCAGTGCCACAACGTTCACAATGAACAGAATGAGCACCGTCGCCAGAATCGCGCCGAAGCTCCGGTATAGCCGTTGGTGAATCGTCATGACCATGAGCGTGTGTCCTTGAAATTCCGCAAAATTTCGTTATTGCGTATCCGTTTGAAACGTAAATTCCACCAACCCCGTCGATTCTTCCGCCGCAGGCTCGAACTTCCAGCGCCGAATCGCGTCTTCCGACGCTCCCACCAAAATCGGGTGGCCCCCCACTACTTTCGTGCCCTTGATTTTTCCGTTCGCCGCCACCGTCACCATCATCTTCACGGTGCCGTGCACACTCATGCGTCGCGCCAGTTCCGGATAGGTTGGCTGCACGCGTGACTTAACGCGCTTGACCAAATCCCCCTGCACCTCTTGCGCCATCACAGGCTGAGCCACCCCAACGAAGGTCAGGAATCCAACAACGGCATGTAAAATCAAAGACTTGGATCTTCCCTGGCCCATGTTCCGGTGTCCTCAAAATGACTGAACAAAGCTCCCGCTGTTAGGAAGGTCAACGGAAGGCTGTAAAAACTCAAGTTACTCAAGTGTCGGTGCCGTAAGCCATTGAAATACAGTCGTTTATTGTTTCGCAGACACGCCTTTCCCGGTTACCAAAGTTACACAATCAGGCCCGTCCTTCCCGATCTGGAATTGCCATTTCCGCGTTTGGCGTCCTGGCGCTGTTGGCCAATGCTCCCCCATTTCTTCTCTTTTTCTTCTCCTTTTGGTGCCTCCCCAGGGGGTTCACACTTTGAGACCACCAGCCCATTTTCCCTTGACTCAAATTGAGATCGCGGACTAGCTTTGCTTGTATCTCATAGTTTTCACAAGGGTTGTTCCAGCAACGCTTCGCCAGTCTCTATGCAGCTCGGTAACTCAAGTGTGTCCCAAATCCGAACAGGAAATCCTGATGAGGGCTTCCAGCGCCTGTTCCTGGCGATTTCCGGGGCGGCCGCCCGTGGCGAGCGCGGGGACGCGCTTTTGCGATCCATTTGCTCTGCCAGCCGCGATTGCTTTCATGCCACGGGGGCGTACATTTGGCGGCGCGACTCGGCGCAAGAGTTATTGGGCGTGGGTGCGGACAGCGCCGTCCAAGGGCCTGTGGAGGCGGCTGCGGAAGGGAACAGCTTTCACGGCGGTTTGATTCCTGGCCCCGGGGGGACTTCCGGAGCGGAGCTTCAAGCCGCAGTCGCCCAGCTCAGTCGGGTGCAACGACTGCCGGTTGCGGTGGGCAGCGCCTCGAACCTTCTGGGTCCCCGATTGGCTTTAGCCCTGGGATGGGATGAGATAGCTCTGGCGCGTCTAGAGAACCCCGGCGGTGAGCTGATTGGCATTCTGGTGCTGACTGGTTGCGGTCCCGACTGGACGCCTGCGGACCGGCAATGGTTCCAGTCGTTGGCTGCTCACACTTCCACGGTGCTCCAGAGCACGCAGTCCTTCCAGCGATTGGAACAGGCCAATCGCCACTGGGAAGAGATTTTCGATTCCATTAGTGACTTCATCGTGGTGCATGGCGAGGCTGGCAACATTCTGCGTGTGAATCGTTCGCTGGCCGAGTTTATCGGGGTGTTGCCGGACCAGTTGATTGGTATCAACATGCGCGATTTACTGTCTCTCGCGCCCGATCTGCATCCTGCTGGGTGCCCTTTTTGCCGGCAGGGTGGAGACTTGGATGAGTTTCCCCAGGTCGTGCTGGAGCGTACTTACCTGGTCTCAACGTCCCGGCTCCAGGCCGAAGGCCGCGAAACTATTCACATTCTGAAAGACGTGACCGACCGCCGCGAGGCCGAGCGCCGGTACCGGGAGCTGTTCGACAACATCCAGGAAGGGCTCTACTTCACCACGCCGGATGGCCGCTTTATTGAGGTGAACGACGCGCTGGTGCGCATGTTGGGCTACGGCAGCCGCGAAGAGCTTTTAGAAACGGACATACCGCGCCAACTCTACTTTGATCCCTCAGAACACGAGACATTCTGTGCTCGCTTGGTCGAGGCCGGCATGCTGCGAAATCAAGAGGAGACGCTGCGCCGCAAAGATGGCTCGCCGGTTTACACCATGCAAAACGTCTTCGCCGTCCGCGATACCAGCGGAAAAGTGATCCAGCACCGTGGCTTGATGACCGACATCACGAGCCTGAAGGCATTCCAGACCGAGTTGCAACGTGAGCGAGACTTTAACAGCAAAATTCTGAATAACACGCAGAGCCTGATTCTAGTGGTGGATACCACGGGCCGAATCAGCTACGCCAACCGCCGCTGGGCTGATCTCAACTACCAGTTACATCAGTTGCTGGGCCGACCCATGGCCGACCTGGCCGCGCCCGCCAAGCGGGTTCTGTTCCATGAGGCCGTCAATGCCGCCCTCAATGGACAGCTTGTGGATAACTTGGAGGTTCCAATTCTCCGCGCCGACGGCCGCGTAGGCCAGTTCTCGGTCAACTTAAGCCCGATGCGCGATGAACAGGGAGGCCTGACCAGCATTGTGGCCGTGATGACCGACATCACAGACGCCGCGATGTTGCAAGCCAAGCTCATGCACGCGGAAAAAATGGCTGCCGTGGGGCAGCTGGTCTCCGGCGTGGCTCATGAGGTGAACAATCCCCTCACCGCGATTCTTGGCTTCGCCGATCTGCTCATGGAAAATCCGGAAATTCCGGACTCTGCTCGCAAAGATCTTCGCGTCATCTTGCAGGAAGCGCAGCGCACCAAGCAGATTGTGCAGAATCTGCTCAGCTTCGCCCGCCAAATGCCGCCACAGCGCAAGCCGGTGCAGCTCAACGCCATCATCCTGCGCACAGTGCAGCTGCGTGCATACGACCTGAACAGCCACGGCATCGAAGTCACCGAACACCTTACCGAGAACCTGCCGGACGTGATCGGCGACTCGCTTCAGTTGCAACAGGTCTTTCTCAACATTCTAAATAACGCTTACGACGCCGTGCGAGAAACCAGCCGTCCGGCGCGTATTGAAATCACAACTACGTTGAATCTGACGCATGTTGAAGTCAATTTCCGCGACAACGGCGACGGTGTGATTGCCCCCGAAAAGATTTTCGACCCTTTCTTTACGACGAAAGAAGTCGGTAAGGGAACCGGTCTGGGCCTCAGCATTTGCTACGGAATTGTCCGCGAACACGGGGGAGAAATCCTCTGCCAAAATAATACCGACAGCCCTGGAGCGACGTTCATCGTGCGCCTGCCTTTGGCCATGAACGCGTCGCTTGGTGCTGTCGCTGGAGTGGTGCCCCTATGAAATCCGCTGTCTTGAAGTTCGCCCCCGCTCTGCCCATCTTGCTGATTGAGGATGAGGCGTCGATCATGGCGTACGTGCGCGCCGCTCTGGAGCGCCATGGTTTTCCCGTGGTGTGCTCGGCCTCGGCCGTCGATGGCTTGCGCCTGCTGGAGACCGGCGAGTTTGCCGGCATCGTCTCCGATATGCGGACGCCAGGCGGGCTGGACGGGGCCGATGTCCACGCCTGGGTGACTCAACACCGGCCTGAACTAAAGTCGCGCATCGTGTTTATTACAGGCGACATCGCCAACGAAGAAACCGTCACCACGCTGCGCCGCACCGGTGCTCCGTGCGTGGAGAAACCATTTCGAGTTCGGCCTTTCATTGACGTCATTCAGAAAACTATGGGGACAACACTGTGAGCCAATCACCGCGTTTACGATTGCTGATTGTTGACGACGAACCGAGCATCCGTCATTTGTGCCGCTCCGTCGCCGAGACTATGGGTTTTGATTGCGACGAAGCGCAGAGCGGCGAAGCCGGACTGGCGCAGTTGGAAGAGCAGCCCGCCCACATGGTTCTTTGCGACATGGTTATGCCGCAGATGACCGGGCTCGACTTTCTAGGGCGTGTGAAGAAGATTCTGCCGCGCACCGAGGTAGCACTCATGACTGGCCACGGTTCCGTGGAAACCGCGGTGCAGGCCATGCGGCTCGGTGCCTACGACTACATCACCAAGCCGTTCTCTCCGCTCGAGGAGTTGCGCTTGTTCCTGCGGCGCATGGCGGACAAAGTCCAGCTCGTAGAAGAAAATGAATTTCTGCGCGAACGCACGGATGCTGAGACGGAAATGCACGGCATCATCGGCGCTTCGCCGAAAATTCAAGACGTTCTGCGGATGATCGCGCGCCTTAAAGACACGCGGACGCCAGTCCTGATTACGGGCGAATCCGGTACGGGGAAAGAGTTGGTGGCTCGCGCCATCCACTTCCGTGGCGGGTTTTCCAGTCAACCGTTTGTCGCTGTCGATTGCGGCTCGCTGGTGCCCACGCTCATCGAAAGCGAACTGTTCGGTTACGAAAGAGGAGCATTCACAGGGGCCGTGCGTTCCAAGGCCGGATTGTTCCAGGCGGCCAGCGGCGGAACCATTTTCCTGGACGAAATCGGGGAACTTCCGCTCGAACTGCAAGCCAAACTCCTGCGTGTGCTGCAAGAGAAGGAAGTCCGCCCCGTGGGCAGTAACAACCGCACCAAGGTTGATGTTCGCGTAGTGGCCGCCACCAATCGCGATCTGGAAGCCTCCTACAAAGACGGCACCTTCCGCAAGGACCTCTATTTCCGGCTCAACGTGGTCACAGTTCACCTGCCCGCGCTGCGCGAACGGCGCGCCGATATCCCCATGCTGGTGCATTGGTTCATTGAACGCTACGCCCCCGGCAGCGGCCTGCAAGTCACGACAGGAGCCATGAAGTGCCTGCTGGAATACGACTGGCCGGGCAACGTGCGCGAGCTGGAAAACTGCATTGAGCGCGCAATTGCTCTGGGGGGCCACAACCCGCTCGATATCTCCGACCTGCCGCCAGCAGTCGCTGTGTTGGGTGCCAACATGCCTTCGCAGGTAGGTAGTTTCCCTTCCGCCTATACGTCCTCAGATCTAGAGGACATTGAGCGCGTCACCATCCAGCGTGTCTTCAGCGAGGTGAACGGCGATAAGGTGCTGGCCGGTAAGATGCTAGGCATCAGCCGCGCCACGCTTTACCGCAAGCTCAAGCGCTACAACATTCCGGGCCAGCCGAGAGTCATGGAATCCGCCCGCTCGGCCACCTTGCACTAGATCTCACGTCCACGAGGCAGGGTGGTTCGCGGACGTGCTCCATGTGAGACTTTGAGACAGTCTCACCGCCTTCTCAGGCAAGTCGTCTCAGTATGAGACGAAACTCGCAGGATGATTCCGTAACTCATTGATTCCACTACTAACGACCCACCTTAGATTTCGGCCCCCTGCGTGCCCTAGTTACTAGTCGGGTTCCTGTGACCGGTTCCCCGCCGGTTGTGCCGATGCGGTACCGCTCTGGCTAAAACAATCGAGGATGGACCCATCGTGCATACGTCGGCATCAGCCCCGTCTCGTAAGCTTGCTGATAGTTTTGTCTCCAAGCTCGCGCAGTTTTTCCCCAACGCCACGCCCGTTCGCATCCCAGTCAGCCTTACGCGCGTTAATCTGGGTGGCGGCCAGTTTTCCGAAAGCACCGTCATCGAATTTGGTACGAGTAAGGAAGTTCTCTTCTGCTCCGCCCTGCCCGTCGAGTTTGCCGACAAACTAAGGATCAAGAACCCGGACGGTACTTTAGACATCGATGTCTCGGTGGTAGCTGTGCAGTATGATGGCGGGAAGACGGCGGTAGCGGCGCGCTTTCTGAACGACGTGCCCAATTGGATCGTAAAACAATGAGCCTGGCTGCAACTTCCTCGGAAAACGACTCGGTAGTGGCTGCCCGCGAGTGGCATGAGGCCGTGATGCTGTATCCGGTCTACAGCGCGCTATCGCGTGAGTTTGTGTTTGAGGTGGCTCCTTGTGCCGCTCTGGAGACCCTGGTCGACGTGCCCGACCACGACACCATTGAGGAGGCCCGCGAGTGGCTGGCCTTGATGGACGGGCGCACGCAGGTGCACCAACTGCGCCAATTTCTACAGACGACTTCTTTGGCCGATGAGCCGCGAGTGCGAGCGCTTTTGTCGCGGCATCTGCGTAAGCCCATCAAGACGGATGCGGATCGTGACAAAATCGATTTTTTGCTGGTCCAGTTTTTCTCGCTGACGGCACCTTCGCAGTTGAATGATGCGCAGGTGAGCGCGGCCTTTGTGGCCACCACTTTGCAGCCGGTTCTGGGTGCTGTGGACGCCGAGCCCAGCCCATCGTCGACGACGCTGGAACAGATTCTGGCGGACGCGCGTGGTTGCGAACGCTTGAGTGAGTTGTTGGGCAGTGAAATTCTGGAACGTGGCCGCGCAGCCAAGGCCAAAGCTGGTCCCACGTACTTCCAGCCCGCCTCCATGGTGGCTTTTACTCGATTTAGCTTTCTGATGCGGCGTGTGTTCTTTCGCCTGCTCCACGGCGACCTCAACGCTATTCTTGATGGTTTGCAAGATTTGGAACGAGTGGGAGTGACCGCTATTGATTGTCGCAACGCCCAGTTCTCGCAAAAAGAACCGACCGCCCGACTGCGCATGATCTGCCAGTCCTGGAAGGTGATGTTCCACGCCGAATATTCCAGTGGACAGCCGCTGCGCATGCTGGCGGACTTACGTGCGGCGGTGGAGCAGGCTCTGGCGCAGGCTTTGGCTTCTGGGCAAGGCGTCTCTAGGGCTTCTTCGGTGGCCGCAAAGTAGGGAATCACAAACGGTAAGCATCACGAGTAGCACGGGCATCGGGCGGAAATGCGTTGTTTTCCGCAGGTGGCTGCAGGCAAACTACTTAGGTAAGTCAGGAGAACGACTGAACGTGAATCAACCCGCTGTCCTGGTTATTTCTGAGACTCCGGGATTTTCCCAAGCCATCCTGGATCTCTGGCAACTCGAGCCCAATCTTCCTTCACCGACGGCCATGCATGGTGATCTGTGTGGCAATCTTTCGGCGGATTCGTTTGATCTAGCCATTCTTGAGGGCATTCCTAGCGCTCGCCTGCAAACACGATTGGGGGAACTGGAGCCGCACGGCAAGACTTTGCTGGTGCTGGTGCCCGACGCCGCGACTGCGGAACTAGTTGCAACCATCGCTCCGCGCGCGTTGGTGTTGACTTCTTGCTCGGTGCCGACGCTGATGCTGGTGGCGGCTGAGATTGTGAAGCGCCTGCAAGCGATTGAGCGCCAGCGCGCTGCTGACCTAGCCTTGGCCGCCAGCGAAAGTAGCGCGCTACTGGGACGCTACATCACGGAGATGCGGCACACCATCAACAATGCGTTGACGTCGGTGATGGGAAATTCCGAACTGATGCTCTTCGAACCCGGCGAGTTGAGCGAACACCATCGCAGCCAGATCGAAACCATTCGCACGATGTCGATGCGGATTCATGAGATCATGCAGCGCCTCGGCTCGCTGGAGACCGAGAGGAAGTGGATGGAAAAGCAGAAGGGCCACGACGAGCAGCGGAAGCTGGCGACGGCGGCGGGGTAGATGTCGTTGCCCTCCATGGTTACAAAAATCTGCTAGATGTGTACTTGAGCTCCGCTAACTTGGCGATCCGGACGTGTTTCGGCCAAATTATCCTTGGCGGATGTTGTCAAATATGCCAACGTAATATGACGCGTCAGAAAGACTGGGAGATCCCTCATGACCCCAAAGACTCGGCCCGTTTCCCGGACCAAATCGGCTCTGGAAAGAGTTTGAGAAGCTTCCGGGGGACGCTCAGCTGGTGTGTCTAGATGCTCTCACCAGCGCAGCAGATGGCTCAAAGGCGGGTATCGCCAAGCCGCTGCAGGGCTTGGGCGCGGGGCTGTTTTAAGATTGCTCTGCCTTTTCGAGGTGATGCCTAATCGCGTCGTTTGTGCTGTGCAACTTGCCGAGGCTGTATGGGTGATCCATGCGTTCCAGAAAAAGTCCGCGCAGGGTATGAAAACTCCACAGCGAGAAATCGATTTAGTAATCGACCGGATGAAGAACTGAAGGAGGTTTTGCGATGAAGAGCGAGAAACTCCAGGTCGTGCGCGGCAGTGGCAATGTATTTCGTGATCTCGGAGTTGAGGATGCGGATGTTAAACAGTTAAAGGCCTTGTTGGCCGCTGAAATCATCAAGGCGCTGAAGCGGGATGGATTAACGGTCCGAGGCGCGCACAGCTGGACCGGAATTGCCGCAGCCGATTTCTCCCGCATTCGAAATGCTGATTTATCGAGATTCACGGTGCACCGGCTCATGTCGATTGTCAACAAGCTCGGCTCGCGGGTTGAGGTGAAACTGCGGGTGCGACGGACGCAGTCTGTGGCGCAAGCGGCTACGGCGTGACCGAATCGATAGCGAATGGGTCTAAGCGAATAAAAATTCCTTGGTCCGCAGTTCCTTCACCGTATCCCGTACCTTCGCAGCTTTCTCGAATTCGAACTTCTTGGCGTACTCGCGCATTTCCACTTCCAGCTTGGCAATGTAGGTGTTGAGTTCGTGCTGCGACTTGAAGTCGGGCAGGCCATCGGCCTCGGCGGCGGTGAAGTCGGCGTAGTCGGCCTGAACCACGGCGGCCAGCGCCATATCCACCGAGCGGATGATCGACTGCGGCGTGATGCCGTTCTCTTCGTTGTAGGCGGTCTGAATCGCCCGGCGGCGGTTGGTTTCGTCCATGGCCCGCTTCATCGAATCCGTCATGCGGTCGGCATAAAGAATCGCCAGACCATTCAGGTTGCGGGCGCAGCGGCCAATGGTTTGGATCAGCGATCCAGCAGAACGCAGGAAGCCTTCTTTGTCGGCATCCAGGATCGCTACCAGCGAGACTTCCGGCAAGTCGAGGCCTTCACGCAGCAGATTGATGCCGATGAGCACGTCGTATTCGCCTTTACGCAGGTCGCGCAGGATCTTCACGCGTTCGAGAGTTTCGATTTCAGAATGCATATAGCGGCAGCGCACGCCTGCCTCGGAATAATACTCGGCCAGGTCTTCCGCCATGCGTTTGGTCAGCGTCGTCACCAGCACGCGCTCGCCCAGCTTCACCCGTTCGCGGATGTTGTGCAGCAGGTCGTCGATCTGGCCCTTGACGGGACGGACTTCCACTGGTGGATCAATCAATCCGGTCGGGCGGATAATCTGCTCCACGACCACGCCCGCCGACTTCGTCAGCTCGAATGGGCCCGGCGTCGCGGAAACGTAAATCGTCTGGTGAATGCGATGCTCGAACTCCTCAAACGTTAAGGGACGATTGTCCAGCGCCGAGGGCAGACGGAAGCCGTATTCCACCAGCGTTTCCTTCCGCGAACGGTCGCCCTTGTACATCGCTCGCAACTGCGGGATGCTCTGGTGGGATTCGTCGGCGAACAAGATAAAGTCGCGCGGAAAATAGTCGAGCAACGTCGGCGGTGGCTCTCCTGGCATGCGCCCGGTAAAGTGCCGCGAGTAGTTCTCAATGCCGTGGCAGTAGCCCATCTCGCGAATCATTTCCAGATCAAACATCACCCGCTGATGAATGCGCTGCGCTTCCACCGGGCGGCCTTGCTTTTCCAGTTCGCCCTCCCACCACGCCAGTTCTTCCTTGATCGTATCCACGGCCCGGCTGCGGGTTTCCGGCTTCATCACGTAATGCGACTTCGGATAGATCGGCAGGCGCATGTACTTCTGCTTCACCGTCGAAAATAGGGGATCAACCTGGGAAAGCGATTCCACCTCATCGCCAAACATCTCAATGCGGTACGCCATGTCGTCATAGGTAGGGAAGACCTCGATCACGTCGCCGCGCACTCGGAACGTTCCGCGTTTGAAATCTCCATCCGTGCGTTCGTAGAGGATCTCGACCAGCTTCTTAACAATGTCCTGGCGGGCAATCTTCTGGCCTTTTTCCAAAAACAGCATCATGCCGTAGTACGCTTCCGGCGAGCCGAGGCCGTAGATGCAACTCACGGAAGAAACAATCACGCAGTCGCGCCGCTCAAACAGCGTCTTCGTGGCAGAGAGCCGCAGCTTATCCAGCTCATCGTTGATGGTGGATTCCTTCTCAATATACAAATCCGCCGACGGAACATAAGCCTCCGGCTGGTAATAATCGTAATACGATACAAAATATTCGACAGGATTCTGCGGGAAAAAGGCCTTGAACTCGCTATAGAGCTGCGCTGCAAGGGTCTTGTTGTGCGCGAGCACCAAGGCAGGCCGGTTGGCCTGCTCAATCACCTTGGCCATCGTAAACGTCTTGCCGGATCCAGTAACGCCGAGGAGCACCTGATGCTGCTCACCGTCGGCAAGGCCTTTGACTAGGGCTGGGATGGCCGTAGTCTGGTCGCCACAGGGCTGGTAGTCGCTGAGGAGGCGGAAGTCCATTGAGTCTTGATTATACGGGCGTTCACCAGATTTCATTGAAGCCCTGTCATCCTGAGCGCAACATTCGCGCGCACAGCGCGGGAATGCGCAGTCGAAGGAACCTGCGCAACTTGGGTGGCCGGCATCTTTCGATGGGCCGATCTCGTTTTCCTCAAATGAAATCCCCGTTTTTCGCTGGGTGCCCCTCCTTGCCTTCTTTGCCAGCGCGGGAACGATACTGCGGGCGCACCCGGGGTTCCCTCCAAGAAGCTCAAATTTCCCTTTCTGCGTGCGTTCACGCAACCCTCTTTTGCCTTGAGCGGCGCAGTCGCCAAAGTGTAAGCTCCATCCATGTCTCGGACACTACCGCACCCTCGCGAATCCCGGCACATGCTCTGCTTGCGGGCGTCGCTCTTTCTATCCGCCTGCTTGATCGTCATGGCAGCGGCCCGCGCCGAAGCCAAGACCAAGCCCGCCCCGCACAACGAATACCCCGGCAAACACTGGACCCTGGCTGCCAAGCCCGAGGACCGAGGCTGGTCGTCCGAGAAACTGGCAGCCGCCAAGGCCTATGCCGATACCCTCGACACGTCCGCAGTTGTCATCGTTGATGATGGCGTCATCGTTTCGCAGTGGGGAGCGACGGACACCAAGTTCAACGTACACTCCATTCGCAAAAGCTATTTGAGCGCTCTGTACGGCATTGCCGTGGGGAAAGGCCAAATCGACCTCAACGCCACGCTTGAACAACAGGGAATTGACGACAACGAGCCATCCCTGACGCCCGTGGAAAAACAGGCGCGAGTCATTGACCTGCTCAAGGCGCGGTCGGGTATCTATCACGCCGCGCTGTATGAAACGCCGGGAATGAAGGCGGAAAAGCCGCCCCGTGGTTCGCACCCGCCGCGTTCGTTCTGGTCTTATAACAATTGGGATTTCAACGCGCTGGGCACCATTTACGAGAAGCAGACTCACGACTCCATCTACCGCGCTTACGACGAGCAGATCGCGAAGCCCACTGGCATGGAAGACTTTGATCCCAAGGAGCAGGAATACTTCACCGGCCCCGATTCCATTCATCGCGCCTACCCGTTCCGTATGACCGCCCGCGATATGGCCCGTTTCGGACTGCTCTTTTTGCGGAACGGAAAGTGGCGCGACCGGCAAATCATTCCCGCGCAGTGGGTCCGCGACAGCACCACCGCCTATTCCGTCGCTGATGGCAACGTTCGCGATAACTACAGCGGATATGGCTACTTGTGGTGGATCGCCGTGAACGGCAACCACTATCCGAAAGTGGAAGTGCCGGATGGCAGCTTTTCGGCCTGGGGTGCCGGAGGGCATTTCATCGCCGTCATGCCCGCGTTGAATTTAGTCGTCGTACACCGCGTGAATACGGACGACCCCGCGAAGAAAGTCACGCTGGAGCAGTTCGGGGAGATGTTGCGGCTGATCCTTGCTGCCCGGCCTGCTAATTAAAAAGGGTCTCATTCTCTGAGTGAGGTCGAAGTGAGCGGGAAGAGATGCTCTTGGCCCTGCTGCTTGATCTTTCCGTTGTGCTAGCATTCTTGCGCCCGCCTTTTGCAAGGTACGCAAAGAACGGGGCAAGCGAGATTCCGTTTGCGGGTTCGCCATCCGCCGCCGAACACTCCAATGCCATTGAGCCTTCCCAGCGAGCGACAGCTGCGATAGCGCTCCCAGAAAGAGGTCCTTGTGAAACTGCATCTGCGCATTGTGATCGCAATCTGCGCCGCCGTGCTCTCCCTGACTCTTGTTTCGATTTGTGCGGCACAGTCGAATACGTCCAGAATTGAGCTCCCGGCGGACGCCGGTTGGAAGTTCTTTCTGGGTGACCCGAGCGGCGCGGAAGTGCCTTCATTCGCGGACACAGCTTGGCGCGCGGTGGACTTACCACACGACTGGAGCATTGAAGGACGGCCAAACGCAAACAATCCAACCGGCTCCGGCGGAGGCTTTTTCCCAGCTGGAGTTGGTTGGTATCGCAGGGCGTTCAGTGCTCCGGCGGACTGGCGCGGTAAGCGCGTGAGCGTTGAGTTCGATGGAGTGTACCGAGATGCGACCGTGTATCTGAACGGTCATAAGCTTGGAACTCATCCTTACGGATACACTAGCTTCACCTTCGATCTCACGGCGGACCTGAACTTCACAGGTCCCAATGTTCTGGCGGTCCGTGTCGATAACTCCGCACAGCCCAACAGCCGCTGGTACAGCGGGTCAGGGATTTACCGTCACGTCCGGGTCGTCGTCACTGATCCGACGCATGTGGCGCACTGGGGAGTCTTTGTTACGACGCCTAAGGTCTCCGACGGGTCAGCGACGGTTTCGATCCAGACCAACGTGGCCAACGAATCCCCAAAACCGGCTGGTGTGACAGTCAAGACCACCTTTTACGACGGCGCGGAGCGCGAAGTGGGCACAACGGAGTCGACCCTGACGATCGTCGCGGGGAGAGACACGGAAGCTGCGCAAACGGTTGCCATTGCGAAGCCTGATCTATGGTCGCCATCGTCCCCGACCTTGTACCATGCGGTCACTCAGGTCAGCAAAGATGGCAGAGTTGTGGATCAGGTTGTGACCTCGTTCGGCATCCGCTCACTCTCGTGGTCGGCGGAGAAAGGGCTGCTTCTGAATGGAAAGACGATCAAGCTGACGGGCGGCAGCGTCCATCATGACAACGGGCCCCTTGGCGCCGCAGCATTCGACCGCGCCGAGGAACGCAAAGTCGAGCTGTTGAAGGCATCTGGGCACAACGCTGTACGAACCGCTCATAACCCGCCTTCGCCCGCATTTCTTGATGCGTGCGATCGGCTGGGCTTGCTAGTGATGGATGAGCCGTTCGATACCTGGAAGGCCAACAAAGCGAAGTTCGACTACGGCAGAGACTTTGACGAATGGTGGAAGAGGGATATCTCGTCCATGGTGTTGCGGGATCGCAATCACCCTTCCATCGTGATCTGGGGAATTGGCAACGAAATTCCGGAGCTGGAGACCGAACGAGCCGGGGCAACGGGCAAGCAATTGGCGGATCAGGTGAGATCGCTGGACAGCACGCGTCCGCTCACGCTGGCATTTCCCGGGACCACAACTACGGCCAACGCGGAAGCCGTGTTTTCCCTCCTCGACATTACCGGCTATAACTACAACATTCTTCCGACGTATGCGGCGGACCATGGCCAGTTGCCTAAGCGAATCATGCTGACGACCGAGTCATTTCCAGCGAAGGTATTTCCGCTATGGGCAGTCTCGCAGGACAATTCCTATGTGCTGGGTGATTTTGCATGGACCGCCATGGACTATCTGGGTGAGTCTGGAATCGGTGCCTGGTCGTATGGCACTCCGGAAGAGGCTCAGATAGGAACGCAGATCATGGGCTCGATGATGACCTCGGCAACCATCGACAAGATGTTCCTGGGGATGGCCAATGGTGTGGACATGATGGCGGCGGCGAACCAGGGCAACGCTGATCCTGGCATGAAGGCGGCGATGTCGATCTTGTTCCACGGATATCCCTGGCATGCGGCGATGTGCGGAGATCTCGATTTGACCGGCTATCGCAAGCCGCAGTCTTACTATCGAGACATCTTGTGGAACGGCGGTGACCGCGTGTACGCTACGGTTCGCTTCCCAGAGCCGGAGGGCAAGAAGATTATCGCCGTCGGTTGGTCGACCTTTCCAACCCTGCCCAGCTGGAGTTGGCCTGGGCAGGAAGGCAAGCAACTGCAAGTGGAGGTGTATTCCGGGGCTGAAAAAGTTCGGTTGTTCCTGAATGACAAGCTGATTGGAGAGAAGCCGACCAGTCGCGATCAGCAATTCAAAGCCACGTTTTCAGTGCCCTACACTCTCGGCACGTTGAAGGCAGTGGGTATGAGGCGCGACCGGGTCGTTGCCGAGAGCGTTCTTGCCACGGCCGGCAACGCCGCAGGTCTGCGCCTTACCGCTGATCGAACTGTTCTTCAGGCCGACGGACAAGACCTTTCTTACCTCACCGTGGAGGCGGTGGATGCCGAGGGTCGCCTGCAACCGAATGCAGCCCAGGAAGTACAGTTCTCCATCAGCGGACCAGGCTTGATTGCAGCCGTGGGAAACGGCGACGGGCAGGACGCCGATTCCTACCAGGGTGATCATCGCAAGTTGTTTGAGGGGCGCGCGCTGGTGGTGGTGAGGACCTCAAGAACGAGTGGAGCGATCACCGTTACGGCTAAAACCACAGACTTGAAGGACGGATCGGTAACGATTGAGTCGAAGGCTGTGGCACAGCGGGCGGAACTGCGTTGATCATTTAGCCTTGGATTCCGATCAACAGGTCGCTCAGTAGCGCCGTTGCTCGCACCGCGACGGTTTCGTCGGGATGACGATTGCAGGGTGGGCCTCAGGGTTTCTCCTCCTGCCCCATCGTCACAATTCTTGTTTGCGCTCCAAACTTTTTGTAGTCGCTGTAGGTCTGCGTCACGTCCTCGTTCAGTTCTTTGAAGAGCGCGATACGGGCGTCCAGGTTTAAGTGAACGAGTTTGGGCAGCCACACTTCGTCATTAACGCGAGTCTCTTCGGCATATAAGTGCGTCCCCTTGTGTAGTCGCGCGACAAACCAGCCAATGGAAATTGTGTCGATGGTTTCAAGGTCAGCCTTGACCCACCGGTAGTCGTTCTGGTCGATCCAGAGCTTGCCGCGAAATTTCGTCAGGAACTTGCCGTTCTTACCGCGGGGCTCGTAGCCAGGCTTGGGTTCTCCCTGAATTACGTAAAGCGCTCGCCCATCGACGGTTTCTTGCGGCAACATCGTAAAGTTGAAGGCGTCGGCAATTTCTTTAACAAAGTCGCGGGCTTCTTCGCGGGATTTCTCCTCTTTCTCCAGCCGTTTGGTTTGCTCGTCAGGCGACTCGTGTTGGTATTTGGCGATGAGCTTGTCGATTTTCTCCTCTTCCTTGGCGGCTTCTTTTGGCCCGAGGGGTTGGCCATCCTTGGAAACCTGACGCTGAACTTGCTCTCCATAGATCATCATGATGTCGAAGCCGCTATTTTCGGTCGATTTTACCTGGCCTTGCCCGTCCAGCTTCTTTTCAAAGACGTTTTCCCGGTAAGTGTAGTTGCGGCGCTTTTTCTGGTTTTCCTCTTCGTGTGCGGCGACCCGACGAATGATTTCAGCGGGATCGCTGGTCGGCACCAGGGCCGCGGTTGCGGTTGGTGGCACGGAAGGCGGCGCGAGACGAATGGCATTCACGTCCTCTTTGACGACGACGCCGCAGTCCGCAATCGCCCCCTGCGGCGATCCAGGTGGAGGATCGCACGGTGGCATTTTGGAGGGAGCCGAAGTTTCAGGAGCGGCTTGGCGAGGCAAAGCCTGACTTGCCACAGCCGCTGCGCCGAGGAGCATGACGAACACGCAAATCTTGCGAATCAACATAAGTATCGATACGGATTGAGATCCAGCTTGGTTCATTTGTGAGTTGGGTGAGATGCAAGAGGAAGTCTTTGCGACTAACTCCCTGATACCTATACAATCTTGATTAGGATGGTAGCCTGAAATATGGGAATTCTGGTAACTGTGGCGATCCGTGTGCTGGAAGGTTTGTTTATTCTTGGGGCGGCGGGTAGCGTCCTGGTGCTGATCCTAACCACCATCGATGATGCCGAAGTCTTGTTCAGCAGCGACGAAAAGCATTAAGGCTGGGGCTTTGTCAGGTGAGCTTTTTTGTCGCGGGTTTTCGGTCCGCCTTTTTTCCCCGTACCATCTTTTTCTACCCTGTCCACGCACTCTCCACGAAAGAGCCGGTCGTCTACTCGCGAAAGCTGCTTTTCCATCCCCTTCGCAAGCAGGGGAAAGTGGCGGATCGTGAACAGATGTTCCGCCACGAACCAAACTGGTTTCTCCGTAGTCATCCATTCCCTGGCATCAAAATACTTCAGATTGAACGGTACCGAGAACCGGCGGAGCGTGCGCTCTCGGCGCATGTTGAAGTAGCCATGGAAGTAGCTCAAGGCGAGTTCGCGAAGAGTTCGGTAGATGGGGTCGCGTCCGTGGCAGCCGGTGTAGTTGGACTTGGCAATTGCGCCCCAGTGGCCCTTGTGCTGGTAAATGGCGATGACGTGGTCGGTGTCGTTTTCGGCTTCGAGATCGAAAATGAGCGGCGGGTATCCGTTGGCACGAAGCGCGGCGGCAGCGAAGAGCGCGCCCTCGTAGCAGTGGGCGGAGTTCTCGGCCAGCACTGTGCGCGGGGACCACGCGGTGTCGGCCACGTGGTAGGGCATTTTGCTCAAGGCGCGCTGAATTCCGAGAGGGTTCTTCAGGCTACGGAGTTTGCGCAGTTCGACTGGGGTGAAGGCGGCGAGGGGAGATTCCGCTAGCGGTTTTGATTTCATGATTTATGAATTGCTTGTCATCCCGACCAACGGGAGGGACCTGCATTTCGGTTTGGGCTTCTCCAGCAACTGCAGATCCCTCCCGTTGGTCGGGATGACAAATCTTAAACTAGATACTTCAGGAGTATTCATTGAGCAGGCGGGAGAGCTCTTGCGGATTGTCTGCTACAACGTCTCCCGGGGTTTCCACCAGCGTGTGTGGTGCGAAACCGTAGGTCACCCCGCAGGTCCAGGTCCCGGCGGCGCGGCCGGTGAGGATGTCGACGGCGGAATCGCCGATCATGACGGCTTCGTCGGGGCGGACGCCGGTTTCCGCGAGGATGGTGTTGATGCCCAGCGGGTCGGGCTTTTTCGTTGCAAAGCTGTTGCCGCCGTAGACGCTGACGAACTTTTCGCCAATGCCGAGCGCATCGACGATGGCCCGCGAAGGAATCACAGGCTTGTTGGTGAGCACGGACATGACGCGGCGCGCCCCGTTGATGCCTTGCAGGGTTTCGAGAGCTTCGGGAATGCCGGGGTAGAGGTGCGTGTAGTCGAGCTTATGCTCGCGGTAGTAGCTCAGGAAGAACTCGAGGCCGCGGCGCAGCAGGTCTTCGTCGGGAGTGTCGCCAAGGGCGCGGCGGACTAAAGTTGGGGCGCCATCGCCGACCATGGACGCGATTTCGTCGGAAGGGAGTTCGTCGCGGCCGAGGGAGCGCAGGGCGGCGTTAACCGAATTGACGAGGTCCTGGCGCGAGTCGATGAGCGTGCCGTCGAGGTCGAAGATCAGGAGCTTGATCTGGTGGGTGGGAATCGGGCGGTGGGTTTGCATTCAGCTAGGGGACGAGAACTCTCGGAAACGTAAGTTTCAGTGGGCGCTGCCCAGCGACGCGATGTGAAAGCTCACGCCAGCGCGCAACTGGACCGCAGTTGGGTTACCTTCCAAGGTTCCAGGTTTGAAAGTCCATTGATTAACACACTCAATGGCTTTTTCATCCAGCCCAGATCCCAAAGGCTTCGAAACTCGAACGTCGTGAGTTTGACCGTCGACGCCGACAACAAAGGTCAGGTAGACGGTGCCTTCTACCTTCTTCTTCATCGCCTGATCGGAATAGTGCGGGCTAGTTTGGCTGATAGGGCTCGGCGCAACAACGCAGGGTTGTGCCGGATTGTCCGCGTCGCACAGAGGGATCTTGGTGGGCATGTTGTCGGAGTTAGAATCCTGCGCTATCAAACTCGTTGTTGCCAGTAAAAGCGTAAGAACCATGATAGAACGCATAACGATGCCTCCAGTTCGCCCGTTTGCCACCGACCGAAAATCCCGCCAGTCGCCTGCGGAACTTCCAGTATATTCTCAACCGCATCCAAACAGTTACAATGACTAGTTTGCAATCATCCCGGCGCGCGCGGAGAAAGTGAATGCCCGTTACGAAGGTGGAGCCCAAAGCTGAGCAAAAAGCCGGGCCGGCGACGGCGGTCCGGGAAAAGTCCTACGAAGGTTTGACGCCACAGCAACTGGTGGAAGCCTATCGGCTGATGTACATGTCGCGGCGTGTGGATGATCGCGAGATTCTGCTCAAGCGCCAGCAGAAAGTCTATTTCCAGATTTCCGGCGCGGGACACGAGGCGCTGAGCGTAGCGGCGGGCCTGGCTCTCAAGGCTGGCTACGACTGGTTTTATCCGTACTACCGTGATCGCGGGCTGTGTCTGGCGCTGGGTGGGACACCTTACGAAATGCTGCTGGGCGCGGTGGGCGCGGCGGACGATCCGGCGTCGGGCGGGCGGCAGATGCCTTCGCATTGGGCGTTCAAGCATTTGAATGTGGTTTCGCAATCGTCCTGCACCGGGACGCAGGTGTTGCAGGCGGTTGGGTGCGCAGAGGCGGGCCGCTATTTCACGCGGTTCCCGAATTCGGCGCGCAAGACCGACGGCGACTATCGCGAATTCAAAGATGTGGCTTTCCACGGCGACGAGTTGGTCTACGTTTCGCTCGGCGATGGTACGACCAGTCAAGGCGAGTTCTGGGAATCGATGAACGCCGCGGCGCTGATGAAGTTGCCGCTGTTGGTGTGTGTGCAGGATAACGACTACGCGATTTCCGTGCCGGTGGAGGCGCAGACGGCTGGAGGGAACATCTCCAGGCTGGTGGCGAATTTCCCGAATTTCCATTTTGATGAGTTTGACGGGACCGATGTGATTGCCAGCTTTGGCGCGCTGCATCGGGCGATTGATCACATTCGCTCGGGGAAGGGACCGGCGTTTTTGCATGGGCACGTGACGCGGCCGTATTCGCATTCGCTCTCGGATGATGAAAAGCTGTATCGCTCAGCGGCGGAGTTGGCGGATGAAGTGGCACGCGATCCGCTGTCGCGGCATCGGCGGTTCTTACTGGCCGAGGGAATACTCGACGAGGCTGGAATTCATGCCATCGAGAAAGTGGTGGACAAGGATATTCAGCAAGCGGCCGACCGAGCGTTGGTTGCGCCTTTGCCGAAGCTTGAGTCGATTATGGATTGGGTGTACTCGCCGGATCTCGATCCCGAATCGCCTGCTTTTGACAGTCAGCCCGCAACACTGAAGCAGGGAACCGAAGAGGCCATGAAGAAGGCTGGGACGCCCAAGACGATGGCGGACCTGATCAACCACACGCTGCGCGATGAAATGAAGCGCGACGAGCGCGTGCTGATTTTCGGCGAGGACGTGGCGGATT
Source organism: Acidobacteriaceae bacterium (assembly GCA_043782485.1). Classification (GTDB taxonomy): domain Bacteria; phylum Acidobacteriota; class Terriglobia; order Terriglobales; family Acidobacteriaceae; genus JANXUC01. Next base: position 74,027 of record JAYWAL010000007.1, read on the forward strand.
GCTCCCGCGAAGAGTATTTGACCAAGAAGATGGTGAAGGGCAAGGGCGGCGTTTTCAAGCTGACGCACGGCTTGCAAATGGATTTTGGCCCGGATCGAGTGTTCAACTCGCCCTTGGCTGAGGCCAGCATTGTCGGGAGGGCCGTGGGTATGGCGACGCGCGGACTCAAGCCGGTCGTGGAGATTCAATTCTTCGATTACATTTGGCCCGCTATGATGCAAATTCGTAACGAGTTATCTGTGATGCGGTGGCGGTCTTCGAATGCGTTTTCGAGTCCGCTGGTCATTCGCGTGGCGATTGGCGGATATCTGACGGGTGGCGCGGTCTATCACTCGCAGTGCGGCGAGAGCATCTTTACCCACACGCCGGGGTTGCGCGTGGTGTTTCCATCGAACGCGCTGGATGCGGCAGGTTTGCTGCGCACGGCGATCCGGTGCGACGACCCAGTACTATTTTTGGAGCACAAGAGGCTGTATCGAGAAACCTTTGGTCGTGCACCATATCCGGGGAACGAGTTCATGGTGCCGTTCGGGAAGGCTCGGATTGTGCATCCTGGCGATGATCTGACGGTGATCACGTACGGCGCGGTGGTGCCGCGGGCATTGCAGGCGATCAATAGGCTCGAGCGCGAACACGGCGTTCACGCCGAGCTTTTGGACCTGCGTACCTTGAGCCCCTACGATTGGGACAGCATTAAGGCCTCGGTCGGGAAGACGAATCGGGTGCTAGTGGCTTACGAAGACTGTTTGAGTTGGGGTTACGGTGCCGAGATTGCCGCGCGCATCGCGGATGAGTTGTTCGAGAGTCTCGACGCTCCGGTCAGGCGGGTTGCTGCCACCGATACATTCGTGGCCTATCAGCCGCAGCTCGAAGACGAAATTTTGCCTCAGCCCGAGGATATCTATAAGGCCATGCTGGCGCTGGCGGAGTACTAGGCAACTGAAAACAACCACCGAACCGCTCCCGTAGCGGCTGAGGCCGCCATCTTTGGTGGCGCGGGATCGTACGGTTGAAGCGGCAACCTCTTACGAACCATCTGTAGAACTTTTCCTAGTCGTCGTCCGGGTCGGTGGGAGGGGTTTTGTCGTTCAGGAAGAACGCTGCTCCGACTTTCGTTTGGACGTTCCCGAACGTCCGGGGTGCTTGCGTCAGGTCAAAGAACGAGGTCAGGTCGGTGGTGGCCCGAGCATCAGCAAAGGTCAACAGACCCTCCTGGATACCAAAGTTGTGTTCAATAAACCGAACCATGCTGCCGAAGTCATGGCGTGAATTATCCACCAGATGAAACGGAGTGTAAGCTGAGACCGCGATCAGCGGCACTCGGAAGCCAAGCTGATAGCCGCCCTGCGGCGCGGGTAGCCGGGTAGGCGCGACGTGGTCGTACCATCCGCCCCAGTCATCCCAGACAATCAGAATGGCGGTAGCGTCATTGGAGTTGTTGGCCCAGTAGTCACACTTGTGGTTGCTTGCGGCCCAGCTGTTACCCACCGCGTTGACGATGGAGGCAACCCAAGAAGGTCCACCGCCGGTGTTGATGGCCGCATGGTCGGAGTTTTGCCCGCTGGGGATGACCCATGTGACTTGCCGCAGGTTGCAGTTGGCAATGTCGTTGAGCACGTTGGCCGCGTTCAGATCCACGTTGGCCTTCCAATCGGTCCCCGTACAATTGCCTCCGTTGGCCATGCAGATATGCTGAATGGCATTCGGCGCGGTCCAAATGGAGTTGGCGCCAGGCGAATAGTAGCGCCACGTGATGCCGCGGGGTTGGAGCAAGTCGGAAACGGTATTGTGCTCGAAGCAAGGGTAGGCTTGGTTGCTGCGGCTTTCCGTTCCGGTGGAATCAATCAGTTGAACCAATCGCGTTGAGCTGGCGATGCATCCTGCTCCGGTGCCCTTGCCGGACATGTTTTCGGCGGCAAAAGTCCCGGCATGGTCGGCCGCTAGACTTGGTGCCGAGGTCCCGCCAAAGATGAATTGGTGCGCGGGAAAGCTGGGACCTTGGTTGGTTTGGAACATCTTGTTCGCCCAGCCATATTGGCTGGCCAGCAAAAGGTAGGGATTGAGTGTGCCAGCGGCATTGTCGACGTAGGCGAACTGAGGTTTCCCTGGGCAGACTCCGATGCAGGAGACCTTGGCCGCTCCGTCCATTTTGCAGTTGCCGAGCGTGTCCTGGTCGCATTGCGCCATCCATGACCGATGTGTATGACCAAGGTCGTACTGGTTGGCCAAAGCAACTTTGATGGGCTGGGTGATGCCTACCGACGAAGCCTTGTCCAGCCAGTTTTTGGTTTGAATGTCGTACTGATTGCCCGTTGGCGCGGTGTTACAGGAGCTGCTGGTGCCATATGGGGGAGCGCAAAGGCCTTGGAAAAGGTTGTCGGGAGTGCGGTTTTCCTGAACGATGACCACGATATGACCAAAACTTCGAATTTGAGCCTGGAGTAATGCGCCACTGGTCAATATGAGCAGCACGAGAGTTTTAGCAGCGAATTTCACAAGAATTCCCCGTGGAAAGGATTTGTAAATTTTTGGTTTGCTTCCCTTGGAGAGGACTAACTTCCAGGGCAAAAGGCCTACGTTGAATTCAGTAGACCCCAAGCCGCTTAGGCAGTCAAGTAAAGTCCGTGTTAATTAGTTAGAGCGCTGGAGCGAGGGGATGGTTGCCGATGGCGGCAAAGGTCATTTCTTGCGCTGGGCTCTTGACTTTGTGCTTCCATTGCATGAATAAATCTGCGTAAGTGTAGGTTATATAAGCACTTGATTCGATGTCTAAGAGGAGGGCGGTGGCGTCGATCCAGCGCGGGGCACCCTCGATTTCGGCAATGTTGCCAAGTGGAGTTTGATCTAAAACAATGTGTCCTTTGCCGTCCGACCACTCGGAGCGGAACTTCTCGTAGATGAAGGTAGGGCGGTAGCCGAGCGAGGCCAGAATCGCCGCGAAGGCGTCGCCGTCGGTAAGCTGGGTTTCGATCTCAACGCGGGACTTGTGGCGGCCGGCCGAACCTTTGGCTTTATGGGTGAGGGTCCAAGTTTTGCCGTACTTGCGGAGGCGGAGGAGTTCCCCGCGCTTACGCAGCGGCTGGCCGGGAAGGTCGTAGAGGGTATTGTGCTCGTGGGTGCGGGGGGTGACGCAGCGGAAGCCGGCAGCTCGGAGTTTACGTTGCAGCGCCTTGAAGTCGGCGATGCGGAATTTGATTTCGGTTTCGGTTTGTTTGGGCATGGAGTGTTAAAGGGTCGTCATCCCGGCCAACAGGAGGGATCTGAATTTGCTTGAGCGAAGCCTAAAATCGGCCTTGCAGGCTTCTTCCCCTTGGTCGGGATGACAGATCGTAAATCTATTTATGCGAACGTCGGCAGCTTGACCAGATCATCGGCCGGAGGCTGCTCCACCGGATACCCGGCCTTGCGCCATGCGGCGAGGCCACCGACTATGACGAATGCGTTGAAACCTCGTTCTCGGAGTAAGTGCGCCACACGGGCGCTGGTGGCTTCGCGCTGTCAAGTACAGTACAGATAAATGTGCTTGTCGCGGGGCAGCTTATCCATCTCCTGGTCTAGATTGTTGGGCTCAATACGGATGGAGCCGTGAATGCGGTGGGCGCCGGCGTCGTAGTAGCCGTGGCTGCGCACGTCGGCGATGACCATGCGCTCGCGCTCTTCGGGATCGTTGAACAGCTTGACGAGATCGCCCACGTCGACCCGAGGAACGATCCGGTATACACGCTGCTGCTTGTAGGCCCAGACGCGGTAAGCGATGTAGGCGAGGAACGCGAGTAGAAGCAAAATTTCGAAGGTGTGCGAGGCGACTGCGAGACCGTGGGTGATGGTCTTCATGAAATCGCTGAAGAGGAAGCCCGCGCCGCCGTAGGCGAGAACGTAGAGCAAGGCACCGCCGAAATCGTAGCGTAGAAATTTCCACGGCGGCATCTTCATGCTTCCGGCCAGAGGCGGAGCCATAGTGTTAAGGCCGGGAACAAACTTGGCGATGAGCAGGGTGGCCTTGCCGCGTTTGTAAAACGATTCAGCCGAGCGCAGGATGCAGGTTTCCGGGTTCATGGATACGCGGCAGAGAAAGCCCAAGAGCCCCCAGCCCGAGACGCGACCAACAAAGAACATGATGGCGTCGCCCGCGACGGTGGCCACCACTGCGGAAAGCAAAGCTACCCACGGGTTCATGGCATGCAGAGCGCACGCCGCTCCGGCGGCGAGTAGAGCAACCGCTGCGGGCACGGGTAGACCGATCGCTTCGAGGAAGACGATGGCTGCGAGAACGGTGTAGCCGTGGCGGGCGAATAGGCTGAGGAACTGATCCATAGGGTTTGCAACTTGAATCCTATAGATGATCTGGGGGAAAGGAAAGAATCAACGGGAGCAAGATATGGGTGGAAGGCATGAGTGGGGCAGGGGTCCTTCGACTCCACATTTCCGCTCAGGATTACAAGACCTAAAAGGTGAAAAGACTTCAACGTTATTTTTCGCGGGAGACTACGAAGTCCGGTGCCCAGAGCAGGGCGCGCTTGATTTCGGAATCTGGGAAGGTGCCGATGGACTTGCGGGCGGATTCGGCGTATTCGGCGGCGCGGTCGTGGGCGGCCTCGATGGAACCGTATTTGTGCAGGATTTCGAGAATCTGCTCGTGGGTGACGCCGTTGAAAGCCCGGTTGCGAAGGACCGTTTCGATGACGACGTGCTCGGCTGGGGTGCAACGTTCCAGGGCGTGGATGACGGCCATGGTGGCTTTGCCCTCACGCAGGTCACTGGCGACAGGCTTGCCGAGGACACTTTCGGAGGCGGTGAGGTCAAGAACGTCGTCAACAATCTGGAACGCCATGCCCAAGTCCCGGCCGTACTGGGCGACGTTTTCTTCTTCCTGCGGAGTGGCTGATCCCAAGATCGCACCCATCCTCATGCACACGGAAAACAGGCATGCGGTTTTGCGGTAGATTAGGTCAAAGTTTTCGGCGAGCGTAATGCACTGGCCGAGTTTTTCCATTTGCAGCAGTTCGCCTTCCACCATTTGCTGCGTGAGTTCGATGAGGGAATCGAGAATGCGCAAATTGCGCTCTTGCAGCGCGATGCGAAACGACTGCATGTAAAGCCAGTCTCCAGCAAGTACGCACTTGGAGTTTCCCCATTGAGTGTTGGCTGCGGGGCGGCCGCGGCGGGTTTGCGCCTCGTCGATAATGTCGTCGTGGACGAGCGTGGCGGTGTGGATGATTTCGACGACCGCGCCCAAACGAACGGCACCACGGCCCTCGTAGTTGAACAGCTTGGCGGCCAACAGGAGCAAGACCGGGCGGATGCGCTTGCCTCCTCCTCCGCGCAGATATTCGCCAATTTCGGTGATGGCCGCGACGTTGGAGACGGTGTCCCGCCCAAATTCGCGCTCAATCGCGGCGAGGTCATCCCGCAGCAGCTCGAAGACTTCTTTCCCGTTGGTGGCTATGGTCGTATTCACGGATTTTAGTTGGTACGGAAGTTTACGAACTGCAAATCCAGACCGAAGTCTTTTTGCCGAACCGCAGCGATCACGCCTTGCAGAGTATCGCGATCTTTGCCGCTAACGCGAACCAAATCGCCTTGAATGGAGGCCTGAACTTTGTGCTTCGCCTCTTTAATAAACTTGACGATATCCTTCGCCTTTTCGACGGGGACGCCTTGTTGCAGCGTTGCCTTCTGGCGGACGGTTGCGCCCGCCGCCGCCTCCAGCGCGCCGTACGTCAGGCTCTTCAGAGAAATGCCGCGCTTGACCAGTTTGGTTTGCAGCACATCATTGACCGCCTTGAGCTTATATTCGTCGGCTGAGTGCAGCGTCAGCGTCTCCTTGCCGTCAAACTCGAGCAGCGATTTCGAGTCTTTCAGGTCGAAGCGGGTCACGATTTCCTTCATGGCCTGGGCGATCGCGTTGCTGACTTCCGTTAAATCTGACTTGCTCACAATGTCAAAACTATTGTCTGGCACGGCTTAATCCTTTAGATATCTGTAGTTTGCCCGAAGATTCAACCCTCAAGGCTAACCTGCCTTGAGGTTTTCGTGAAGGGAAAAGAAACGGCGAAAGTTTTCTGAGGTTTTGCGGCCAATCTCTTCCTGCGAAAGTTCGCGCAGCGTGGCGATCTGGCGCGCGACTTCGACCACGTAGGCTGGCTCGTTGCGCTTGCCGCGAAAGGGAACTGGGGCGAGGAAAGGAGAATCGGTTTCGATCAACATCCGGTCGAGTGGGACCACTTTGGCAGCGTCGCGAATGTTCTGGGCTTTCGGGAAGGTGATGTTTCCGGCGAAGGAAATCATGAAGCCCAGGTCGAGTGAGCGGCGTACGTGGTCGAGCGTGCCGGTGAAGCAGTGAATGATGCCGCCCAGGCCGCTGGACTTCCAGTGTTCGGCCAGCATGGCCAGCAGGTCGTCCCATGCGTTTTCCGTGTTGTCGGTGGCGCGGCAGTGGATGATGATGGGCAGTTTGGTGGCGCGGGCGAGTTCCATCTGGCGCGCAAACACGGCCTTCTGCACCTCGCGCGGCGAGTGGTCGTAAAAATAGTCGAGCCCGATTTCGCCCCAGCCGATGACTTTGGGATGGCGGGCGAGGGCGGCGAGTTCCTCGAAATCGGAGGTCTTGGCCAACTCGGCTTCGTGGGGATGGATGCCGACGCTGGCGTAGATGCCGGGGTGATCGTGTTCGTGGGCGAGGGCGAGCTTTAAGGCGCAGTCGAGCGTTCCCGGGCCTTCGCCGCTGCCGATAAGGAGCATGGTATTGACCCCGGCATCGCGGGCGCGCGCCAGGACTTCGCGGCGGTCCTCCGCGAACTTTGCTCCGTCGAGATGGGCGTGGGAGTCGGTATACATCAGTTGCCAGCCGTCAGTTTCCGGTTGCCAGTTCTGGGCAGAGCTTCAATGCAGATCCCTCCCGTTGGTCGGGATGACAAGGCCCTTTCACTGGGTGCCCCACACAAGCCTTTGTTTGGTTTGTGTGGGTGGTTCCAGAGCTAAAACTTTATTTCAGCCGAGCCCCAACCGGCACATCCTCCAGAAACCCAGCCAGCACGGGCTTACCACCTTCGAGCGAAGCCGCGACAATCATGCCATTCGATTCCAGGCCACGCAGCTTCCGCGGGGCCAGATTGGCGACGATCACAACCTTGCGGCCCACCAGCGGCTCAGGATCGTAAGCTTCGGCGATCCCAGCGAGAATCTGGCGGACTTCGGTGCCGATATCGACCTCGAGGCGCAGCAGCTTATCCGCGCCCTTGACACGCTCGGCGACTCTTACCAGGCCCACGCGGAGTTCGATTTTGGCGAAGTCATCGATGGTGATTTTTGGGTCAGCCGCGGGCGTAACAAACGGGGCAGCTGGCGCCGTTGGTGACACTGTTGGCGCGGGCGCAGTTGCCGGTGCGGGCGTTGCTTCTACAGGAGCAGGCGTGCGTCGCTCTTCTTCCATTTCGTGCATCCTTTCGACCGAGGTCTTGTCGGCGCGCGGGAACACGGGTTCGACCTTGCCGAGTTGCGTTCCAGATTTAAGTTGTCCCCAGGCTAATTCGTTGATGTGAACCGCTTGAATATCTCCCACCCCAAGCTGCGCCCAAATGCGCGCCGTGGAGTCTGGGATGACGGCGTGCGCGAGCGCCGTGACAATGCGCAGGGCTTCGGCGCTGGTGTACAGAATCGTTCCCAACCGTGTGCGGCTTGCATCGTCGCTCTGCTCACCCAAACTCCAGGGTTTGTTTTCCACGATATATTTGTCAACGCTACCCACCAGCGACCAGGCAACTTCTAGCGCCCGCGAAAACTGAAAGTCCTCGAACAGTCGCGCGAACTCGGTGATCACCTGTTGGGCTTGCGCCGCGATCACGTCTTCGGCAGCCGTTGTCGCACCGCTTGCCGGTACGACGCCCCCACAATATTTCGTAATCATCGTCAACGTGCGGCTGGCTAGGTTGCCAAGGCCGTTGGCAAGGTCGGCATTATAGCGCTGGACGAGGGCGTCGAACGAGAACGACCCATCCTGCCCGAACACGATTTCGCGCAGCAGGAAGTAGCGTAGGGCGTCGGAGCCGAGCACGTCCAGAATCGTCTCCGCCCGCACAATATTGCCGCGCGATTTCGACATCTTGCTCTCTTCGAACAGCAGCCAGCCGTGCGCGACAATCGACTTGGGCAGCGGCAAGCCCGCGGCCATGAGAAACGCTGGCCAGTACACGCAGTGGAACCGCACGATTTCCTTCCCGATCATGTGAACATCGGCGGGCCAGTACTTGTCGTAACGCGATGTATCTTTCGAGCCGTACCCCAGCGCCGTAATGTAATTGGCCAGCGCATCCAGCCAGACGTAAATCACGTGCGTGGGATCATCCGGAACCGGAATTCCCCACTGAAACGTTGACCGCGAAATCGAAAGATCCCGCAACCCACTCTTAACAAACGAAGCAACTTCATTCCGCCGCGTCTCGGGACGAATGAACTCCGGATGCTCTGCGTAATAAGCCAGTAGCTTGTCCTGGAACGCCGAAAGTTTGAAGAAGTAGTTCTCTTCCTTCAGCGTCTCCGTAGGCCGCCCACACTCAGGGCAGGGAGCGCCCGCGCCGACGACGTCGACGTACATCTCATCGAACACGCAGTACTGGCCCTCATAGGAGCCCTTGTAAATGTGGCCCTTGTCGCGAAGCTGGCGGAAAAGCGCCTGCACGCCCGTCTTGTGCCGAGGCTCGGTCGTGCGAATGTAGTCATCATTGGTAATGCCCATCCGCTTCCACAACCCCTGAAACGCCGCCGAAACCTCATCGGTAAGCTGCTGCGGAGCGATGCCAGCCGCCTGCGCCGCGCGCTCGATCTTCTGCCCATGCTCGTCGGTGCCGGTCAGGAAAAACGTATCCACGCCCAACTGCCTCTGCCGCCGCGCGATGGCGTCGCAGGCAATCGTGGTATACGCGTGCCCAATGTGGGGTCGGGCGTTCACGTAGTAAATCGGCGTGGTGATGTAGAACTTGGACATGGTTTGGTAGGCGTCAGCTTCGACCGGCCGCCTACGCGAGGCGGCGATGTGCTAGTTTCTGCCCAGCGGAACGGCTCAATCTTTCATCATAGGGAACGCGGTGCGGAGTCGTCAAACTTTGGTGCCGCCCAGTTGGTGTAAACGCCTGGTTAAGTCGACAAGGAGGGCCGACCGCTGTCGCAGAGTCGTATAGACTGCACGAATATGGGTCGAACCATCTTCGTCCTCCATTCCGCCATGGCGCCGAACTCTGTTTCTGACGCGCTGCGACGCTCAATGGATGAAGAACATTGGGCACTATTCTCATTTTCCGGCTACCGAGGCAATCGCCCGCTGCTGGGCGAGGTGGGTGAAAACACATTTAGGCTACAAAAGCGGCGGTATAGCCGGAACGACTTCGCCGGGCACTTCTATGCGCGGTTTGAGGCGGAGCCGGGAGGAACAAGAATCGAGGGCTACTTCGATGCGCCTCGGTGGGCGAGATACTTCATGCGAATCTGGCTTGCTGGAGCTGTGCTGATTGGGATACCAATTTGTTTGGAAACAGCGATGGATATCAAAACAGGAGGCCTTCACATGAGTGGTGATACATGGGTTGGACTTGTTGTGCCACCTGTGCTGGTGCTGTTCGGCACTGTCTTACCGAAAGTTGGTCGCTTGCTCGGCAAGGCAGACCGGAAGTTTGTCTTGGAGCATGTGCAAAACACTTTGGCCGCTCGCATTGAAGGACCTGAGTCGCAGTTCGATGCGGCTTTGCGGCGAGGATGAACTATTGGTGGGTGGGCGAGCCTTTGCGCTTGATCTCTGCCGACCCACCCGGACAACGGGTGCCCCGTCCTTGCGTTCTTTGCAAGGGCGGGAGTGGGAATCTCGAAAGAACGGAACAAGTGTGGCAATCTCCACAGTATCGCATCCCGCCCTTGCAAAAAACGCAAGGACGGGGCACCCGAGATTCCGTTTTGGCGAGGAAAGTCAAAACCCGGAAAAGGGTCGGCCACCCGCCCGGCAGCCCGCCGTCAGACTATTTGTCTGGGGGTCGCTTGGCACCCGGTAAATACTGACACTTCTCGGCCTCGCCAGCTTTCTTGCTCGGGTAGAGCCGGCACGCGAGGCTTAGCACGGGTTCCTTTTAGGTTGGATGTCGCTCGTAAGAGGCGGTCATGAGAGCGAGATCTTCTACGGATATCCACCCTGACTTCGCTTTATGGATATGCGCGCGGTCAGTCCAAAAACTCACCATACAAGTGATCTTGGTCCCACAGATCGCGTTAGCTGCTAGCTGGTAGTTTTCGCGATCGCGCTGTTTTGCTTCCGGGACGACCACCAGATCCATCGTCCCTCCAGACCCATTCGGCTCTGACCGCACCACTTCCCAATCCTGCCGGGGAGGCTTTGACTGCGGAGCCGCGATTCCTGAGAGCAGTAGCACCAACCCGAGTCCCCTGCGCGTACGTGCATGGTAGCTCAAATCAGTAGCGCTGCCGATAATGTACAGATCGCAACCGCACTCACAGTCCTCCCGGTTTGAGGCTCAAGCGACGTTTGTTACAATCGCTTTTCCCGCAATCACCTAGAGGAGCGTCTTGTACCGCAATCTGCAACGCAACCTAGCCGCCCACGTCCGCGAATTCCTGCGCCAAAAATACGATCTCGAAGTCGCGAATGTCTCCATCGAGCAGCCTCCGAACGTTGAGCTAGGCGAGTACGCTCTCACGCTGGCTTTCGAACTAGCCAAAAAGCTCCGCAAGGCTCCCAAGAAAATCGCCGAAGAAATTGCCGAAGGCCTGGGCGCGCTTCCGGGCATTGAGAAAATATTCAAGATCGAAGTGGCAGGCGTAGGCTACATCAACATCCGCGTGAATCGCGCCACCGTCGCGGCGGCCGTAGCTGCCGACGAAAAGCCGCCTGTAGAAATCCCCGCAGGGAAGGTGTTGGTCGAGCACTCCAGCATCAACCCCAACAAAGCCGCGCACGTCGGCCATCTGCGCAACGCTATTCTCGGCGACACCTTCGTCCGCCTGCTCCGCGCTGCGGGCCGCACGGTCGATGTGCAGAACTACATCGACAACACCGGCGTCCAAGTCGCCGATGTCATCGTGGGCTTCCTCCGCATCGAAAAGAAATCTCGCGCCGAAATCGAAGCGCTCGTGAAAGCTCCGCGCTTCGACTACTACTGCTGGGACCTCTACGCTCGAGTCGCGCAGTGGTACGAGGCCGCGAAAGAAAACCGCGCTCGACGCGCCGAGGTCCTCCACGATCTCGAAACTGGTAACAACGAAACCTCCGCCATCGCTGAACTCGTCGCCACCGCCGTCCTGCGCCGCCATCTTGAGACCATGGACCGCCTCGACATTCAATACGACTTTCTCCCAAGAGAGAGCGAAATCCTGCACCTGCATTTCTGGGCCGCCGCCTTCGAGCGCCTGAAGGACGAAGGCGTTCTAGCTTTCGAAACCGAAGGCAAGAACAATGGCTGCTGGGTCATGCGCCGCGCCGGTCTCGCCCCCAAGCAGGATGCCGAAGCCTCAGCTGCCGCCACCCTCGAAGGCATGCCCGAAGACCCCGCAGCCTCGCCCACCGAAATTGCTGAGGACGACCAAAAAGTCATCGTCCGCTCCAACGGCACCGTCGGCTACGTCGGCAAAGACATTGCGTACCATATGTGGAAATTTGGCCTGCTCGGCAAAGACTTCGGCTACGGCAAATTCCACCGCTACGCCAGCGGCCAGCAATGCTGGATTTCGGCCATCCAAGGCGAATCCGATCATCCTCACTTCGGCGACGTCGCCGAAATCTACAACGTAATCGACGCCCGCCAATCCGAAGCGCAGAACACCGTAATCGAAGCCCTCCGCGGCCTAGGCCACAGCGAAAAGGCCGACCACTACACCCACTTCTCCTACGAAATGGTCGCGCTAACCCCGCGCTGCGCCGAAGAACTCGGCTACCAGCTCTCCGACGAAGACAAAGGCCGCTCCTATATAGAAGTCTCAGGCCGCAAAGGGTTCGGCGTAAAAGCCGACGACCTCCTCGATCGCCTAATCGCGTCTGCACAAAAAGAAGTAGACTCCCGCCACCCCGAACTCGCCGAAGCCGAGCGCCAGGAAACCGCCCGCCTCATCGCCGTCGGCGCGCTTCGCTTCTTCATGCTTAAGTTCACCAAACCCTCCGTCATCGCCTTCGACTTCAAGGAAGCCCTCAGCTTCGAGGGCGAGACCGGGCCCTACGTCCAATACGCCGTAGTCCGCGCCACTAACATCTTCCGCAAAGGCGGCCTCGACCCCGATACCTTCTCCCCAACCGGAATCGACTTCGCCAAATACCTCACCGACAACGAACTCTGGTCCCTCTGGCTCGCAGCATCCCGCACCTCACTGGTGGTCGAACAATGCATCACCACCTCCGAGCCCGCCTACGCCGCCAAACACGCTTTCCAACTGGCGCAAATGTTCAATTCCTTCTACCACCACCACCCCATCCTGGCTGAGGAAGATGCCAGCCGGAAGCTGTTCCTGCTAGCCACAGCCTCCGTCGTGCGAAGGGAACTCGTGCGCGTGCTCGGCTTCCTCGGCATGCCGGTTCCGCCCGTCATGTAATTCGTCCCGCCGTTCCTGCTACCTTCTAGAAGAACCCCAATCGATTTGTCATTCCGAACGTAGCAAGGAATCTGCTCCAGCGTGTGGTTCAGCGAATTTCTCGCGGCGCTCGGAATGACAACTGATGGGTTTTCCGCTCATCTGCATTCCGTTTTACGTGGAGAGGTTCGATGTCGTTTCGCGCTCGCACTCGCACCCGAGTCCTACCAACCATACTTCTGTTACTGACCGTCGGCTCCATTCCTGGCCCCGCCTGGACACAGGAAGCTCCCCAGCGGCCCAAAATTGCGCTAGTTCTCAGCGGCGGCGGCGCGCGCGGTTTTGCCCACGTCGGCGTCTTGGAATGGCTGGAGGAGCACCGCATTCCCGTGGACATCGTCACCGGCACCAGCATGGGCGGCCTGATTGGCGGCATGTATGCCACCGGCATGACGGCCACCGAGGCGCACAAGTTCATCACCGCCATTGATTGGGACACGGCCCTGCTGCCCGAGCCAAACTACGATGAACTCGCCTACCGCCGAAAAGAGGACCGCCGCGCCTACCAGCTCGGCATCGAGTTGGGGTTGAAGCACGGCCTTACCGGCCCCAACGGCTTCAACGCCGGCCATGGCGTGGCTCTTCTCTTTGACCGGGCGGCCTATGGATATTCTGAAATTAAAACGTTCAACGATCTCCCCATCCCCTTTCGCTGTGTTGCCACGGATCTGATCACCGGCAACAAAGTAGTCCTGGATGACGGGTCTCTCACCGTGGCGCTCCGGGCGACCATGGCCATTCCCGGTGTTTTTACGCCCGTGGATTTGGGCGACAAAGTTTTAGTCGATGGCGGTCTTGTCGATAACATTCCCACCGATGTAGCGCGCGAAATGGGCGCGCAAATGGTGATCGCAGTGGATGTGGCCTCCGCGTTGGCGCCGCGCAGTGAGCTGCAAACACTGGGCGGCGTCATTGCGCAAACGCTGGATATCGTGACCCTGGAGAACGAGCGTCGCGGCTTGGCGCTGGCTAATGTCATCATCGCCCCCGATCTTGGCAAGTTCACGGCCGCGGATTTCTACAGCGCTGAGCAAATCATGCGCCGCGGCTATGAAGCGGCCGATAAGAACATGGCGGCCCTGATGCCCTATGCGCTCACGGAAGAACTGTGGCAGCAGCACTTGCAGCAGCGTTACGCCCGCAAACACATTCCTGGCACCAAGATTGAAAAGGTTGAGATTGTCGGCCTCACGGGCGGAGAAAAACAACGTCTGGAAGAGACCCTGGAGCCATTTTCCGGGGAAGACCTGGATGCCAAAAGTCTGGAACGAGACCTGACGCGCGCCACCGGAGAGGGCCGCTTCGATCTTCTCGGCTACGAAAGTTTTGCCACGCCCACGGGCGATGGCCTGCGCATTGTCGGGCATGAAAAGTCCTACGGCCCGCCGTTTCTCGATTTTGCCGTCAACGTGCAAGGCTCCGGTACGGGCAACTTCGATTTCTCCGCCGGAGTCCGGATGACCATGTTCGATGTCGCCAAGCACGGCGGCGAGTGGCGCAATGACCTCGTCCTGGGCGGAGCCAGTATTCTGGAATCAGAACTCTACCAACCCATCGGGACCAGCCACTTCTTCGTGGCGCCACGCGCCTTCTATCTCAAGCAGGCCCGCGGAGCATTTCTCGGATCGCGCCAACAGGCCGAGTTTCATGACCGCCGCATGGGAGCCGGACTCGATGTGGGCTATAACTCCGGTCGCCGCAGTGAAGTTCGCGTCGGCTATGAATATTTCGATGGCACCCTTTCGACCGTGGTGGGTGCATCGCCTTCGCAACCTAACGTCAGCGGAGGCAATGGCCTGTTGCGCGCCAAGTTCGTCTTCGAAGGCCAGGACAACCCCAACATTCCCAGCCGCGGTGCCCGCTGGACCGTGGAACTCGATCACATCATCCACGCGCCGCAAACGCCCCATTCCTTTGAGCAGCTCAATCTCACGGGCTCGCAGTTCATTCCGGTATCGCGCAAAGGATCGGCGTTTATTTCCGCCGCGTTCGGTACCAGCTTCAATGACACGGCGGGATATTTCCAGAAATTTTCACTCGGAGGCCCATTTCGCCTGGGCGCCTACAGCCGGGATGAATTTTTCGGCAACCACTATGCCTACGCCTCAGTCGGCTATCGGCATGAGTTGTTTCGTTTACCGGTACTGGTCGGAAAAAAAATCTATGCGGTGGGAACTTGGGAGTCTGGGTCGGCGTTTGAGGCGTTCGATCACTTTTCCGTTCGCCACAGCATGAACCTGGGCGTACTCGCGGAAACCATTTTCGGCCCCGTGGCCATTGCTGGCAGCGTCAGTCCCACAGGACGGGCCAAGGTGAATTTCTCGGTGGGCCGATTGTTTTAGACGCCGTTTTGAAGCACCTGCTTGGGTGTGTACTTGAGGTGCCCCGTCCTTGTGGCTTTAGCCACAGTGCGGGGATTTTCCGCAGACATGTGACCACAGAATCACCCACTCACTAGCTGCGTCGCGGCCGCCCCAGGCAACATCGCTAGCCCAACCCGCATCTCATTACTATCGAGATTGGGATGGGAGGTTGCAAACATGAAAAAGCATATAGCTTTATTCGCTGTGGCGGCCACGTTGATGACGATGCTCGTCACGACCTTGGCGGTGGCCGAATCTGCGCCATTCCCTGGGATTTTTCGCAATGCTCGTTTCGTTTATGTAACCAGCTTTGACGGCTCGCAGTGGAATTCCAACGTGTTGCCGGAGGATCGCGCAGCCATTGGTGAAGTTCAAGACGCAATTCGCGACTGGGGACACTTGACCGTTGTCCAGGAGCTGCGGGATGCTGACATGATTCTGGTCGTGCAACGGCGCGGCTCGGAAGATGAACTAGCAGTTTTTGACCCAAACATGGGCCGCAGCGCGAACTACTTGTGGCGCGTAATGGCACGCGGTGGGCTCGATAAAGGCGAGATGCCACTGTTCCGTCAGTTCCGCGACGCATTCGAAAAGTCTGTACCTGCGGAAAAAGCTCAAGAAAAAGTTAAGAAGTAAGCGAATCGCATCGACGTTAAATCGAACGTTAAGACGTTAAAAAGCCACGGTGCCGGTCCAGCGATCCAACCAGATCGCCAGACTGTCCACCGTGGCTTAGTTGTTTTGGTTCGTAAGTTGTGGTTCGTGCAGGGACGGCCGCCCTCAGCCGTCCGGCAAATCATCTAGCCCCTCGCAAATTCCACAATCGACCGCAACGCAATTCCCGAAGGCCCCTTGGCAATCCAGGGCTTCCCGTCTTCAATCCAGGTCGTCCCGGCAATGTCGAGATGAATCCAAGGCGTATCCTCAACGAACTCTTTCAGGAACATTGCCGCCGTAATCGCCCCACCATACCGCCCGCCTGAATTGATGATGTCGGCAATGTTCGAGCGAATCAGCTCGCGGTATTCCTCATCCAGCGGCAGGCGCCACATCTTTTCGCCCTGCGCATTTTGCGCTTTCTGGAAACGCTCATAAAGCGCGTCGTTGTTGCAGAAAATGCCCGCATGAATCTGCCCCAGCGCCACCACCACAGCGCCGGTCAAAGTCGCAGCGTCAATCAACTCCGTGCAACCCAGCTGGCGCGCATAGTGCAAACCGTCCGCTAGCACCAGCCGACCTTCCGCATCGGTGTTGATGATCTCAATCGCCTTGCCAGACATGGCAATCTGCACGTCGCCTGGCTTCTGTGCCTTGCCGGACGGCATATTCTCGGTGGCGCACACAATGCCAATTACTTTGCGTTTCGGCTTCAGCAGCGCAATTGCCCTCATGGCACCGAGCATGGTCGCTCCGCCAGCCATGTCGTACTTCATTTTCTCCATGCCGTCAGCGGGCTTGATGGAAATACCGCCCGTATCGAACGTCACGCCCTTACCCACAAGGCCCAGAACGGGTCCAGTGGCATCCGCAGGCTCGTAGCGCAGGACGATCAGGGCTGGCGGCTCATCTGAGCCTTGCGCCACGCTCCAGAAGGCTCCCATCTTGAGTTCCTTGATCTTGTCCGCGCCAAACACCTCACACTTTATCCCGACTTCCTCGGCCATCTTGCGCGCGCGCTCACCCAGGATCGTCGGCGTCATGCGGTTGCTGGGCTCGTTGATCAGGTCGCGGGAAAAGTTCAGCGAGTCGCCCAGAATGCGACCCTCATCCATCGCCTGCTGCAACTTGGCGGGATCGCCCGCCGAAAGCACGTTCACCGTCTGGAGGCTTTGGTCCTTGCGGTCGGTCTTGTAGGTGTCGGAGTCGAAATCGGCGATGTAGAGGCCTTCCACGATGGTGCGAACGGCCAGTTCGGCAGGCAGGGAATTCGGGGGCGCAACAAAGGCGAAGTTGCGGATGTTCTTAGCCTTCAACGTCCGCGCCGCAGCCCCGGCTACGCGCCGCAGGTCGGCATTGGAAAAGGTCTTGGCTTTGCCTCCCCCGACCAGCAGCAACCGCTTGGCTTTCAGTTTGCCGGGAGCATGTACCAGCGTGGTCTCGTAGAGCTTGCCAGTCACGTCTCCAGACGCGACGACGGAGGCAGCGGCCTCGAGAACGGCGGGATCGGAACTTTCCACCGAAACGGCTGGTTTGTCTTTTTCACCACGGTCTAAGACCACAACGGCGAGGCATTCGGTTTCAAAAGTCGAAGGGCTGGCGGAGGAGTTGGAGGAAAATGGCATCTTCATGGTCATACCCTTAGTATCGGGCGTATGTCATTACAAATGCAAGGCAGTAAGGAGCTGCGGGGTACAAGGCCCTGGGAGGGTCCAACCGATCTAAAGCAGCACCGTGGCATGGACTGCAACTTTCAACCTCGTCAGGCCAAGGCTCTGCAAGGTGTGCTCGAATACGAACCTGATGGGTGGCTTGCAGCACTGTCTCAAGGCCTCCCTGTGCCGAACCGTTCACCGCTCATCGGTTGGGGTCGAAGCTGAGGCTGACTTCGGTGATGGTGCGCGAACGACTCGGACTGTAAGTCCAGTGCTTCACGGCAGCGATGGCGGCGTCGCCGAGGATGGGGTTGCCGCCTAGGAGCAAGGTATCTTCGACGTTGCCGTTGGCGGCGACGGTGACTTTCAGGCGTACTGTGCCGCCGATCCGTTTGATTTTCAGGAGGTCAGGGTAGCTGGGCTCGATGCGGTTCAAGAGCTTTCTGGAACTCACTTCCCCGAAGGAAACCTCGAGCACCTTGACGCCGTCCACGGAGGCGTTGGCCCCAACATAGCCAATGGCACCGCGGGTCTTGGCCACGTAAGCGACAACCTCTTCGTCGCTGGCTAGAATTTTGGGCATGGCGGCTTTTCCGGTGAAGACGAGCGAGCGGTAGTAGTCCTGAAGGCTATCGTCAGACTGGCGGAGGTATTCCTTAAGGAAGGCTTCATGGGTTGGCCCTTTGCGTTCCAAAACAGGTTCGACGTGAGCGCCGTCGCGCAGGGAGTTGTGCTCCTGTAGGAAAATCGCCTTGAGCTCGGACGAGGAAACGGCGTCGGCCTTGATGCTGGGGTTGGCGATGATGCGGACCTCGGCTGCGACGACACTGGTCGGCAATGCGACGACGAAAGTAGCAACGAGATGTCTGAGTCCATTCTTAGCCGTGCGCATTGCTTTGCGCTCCCTTCTAGAAATTGAAGCCCGTCTTGAGGACCAGGGCGTTGGTCTTGGGCTGGAAGCCTTTTTCATTTACGAGTTCGTAAAACCCGGCTGGATACTGCGCCGGAAGCCCGAAACCATCCATGAAGTGGCCTTCAATCTTGAAGTTTGTGTAGCTGTTGAGGTCGAAGCGGGCGGCCACGACTCTGTCGTAGATGTGGCTTTTGTCTCCGCTGTGATAGGGCAGACCCGGAACCGTGAACACAGGTAGATTTATGGAGTAGCGCGAGTAGTAAGAGCCCAATTGAAACCACTTCTTGACGCGGTAGGAACCGGCCAGATAGGCACCGCGGACATCGTTTTGCACCTCGAAGAATCCGCCAGCGATTCTCTGGTCGCGCCAATAGCGGCGCCACTCCGCATCCAATTGCAGCCTGCGAAAAGAATATCTGCCATAGAACTGATTGGCCCAATCGGCGATGGAATGCTCTTCATAGGGGGTGATGACCGTCGTTCCCGGGAGGAATGCGGTTCCTTTCCCGGAAATAGATTCGTTCAAACGAGAACCGCCAATGATCAGGCCCGGCAGAGGCGTTGTCCAGCGCAGGTCTCCTCCGTACTGCAATCCGCCGTAGCTGCTGAAGAAGATTTGGACGCCTTTGAGTAGATAAGGGTAGCCGCCATCGTGGCTGTCTTGCCGTTGTCCGGCATAAGCAACGTAGGAAAGCGAGCCCAGAGAGTTCCTCAGCCGGATCGTGCCGTACAGATCTCCCCCCGTGTGCGCGATGGTGGACTCCCGAAGATCGGTGGGGTAGACGCTTTGCGGAAGCAGTACGAATGGGTGCAGAAAATCCAGGTCCTGCGTATCGTTGTACAGGCCGAGCGGCGTCTTGACTTTGCCGCCGCGAACGCCGAACCAGGGTTGGAAGCGGTAGTCGGCATACGCCCAGTCGAGCGAAGGGTGCCAGCGCCCGAGCTGGCCCAGGTTGCGATCGTAGATCTGCCCGCCGATGCGGAGCTTGTGGGTGACCTGTACCGAGATATTCGCGCCGAAATCAGTAAATTGGCCGCTGCCCGTGTGGCTGGTGTTCAGTGTCAGCCAGTTGTTGTTGTCCGTATGGATGAATCCCTGCGACGCGAAGCCATGAACCTGGAATTTGCGGTGGAGTAGCGTGAAATCTTGCGCGTATAAGGAACTATGGCCGAGGCACAGGCCGACGAAGAGCAGCAGTAGCTTTTGGCGACCCATAAACTCCCCTGATCTGCGAGGAAGTTCCCAATTTCCAGGCAACTCCCCTAGTGTTTAATCGGAGGTCTTTACCGCGAAGAGGAGATCACGAAGGTATAGTGCGCTTTCGGTCCGCGCTGGCTGTCAACGGATTAGGAGGGACTGCCTCGGAAGGTTCTTACCCTGCGCGAGTCCTGCATTTCGTGAGGGTTTTGCCCCGCGTGGCAGCGCCAGATGGCGCATTTTAGGGCTGATATTCCAATCTCGGCAGTGCCTCAAACTCTTGATGCCAAGGCGTCGTCGTAAGCGCTCCACCCAACCCCAAGCGCTGAAGCCTAGCTCCTCTGCTACCGTTCCCCAGCCGTCTTTCTACCCCGGGCAATCGCCTCTCGGGCTTCCTTGTCGGCGGTGCGGCCGCGCTCGGTTTCGCGCTTATCCCACAACTGTTTACCCTTCGCTAGTGCAAGCTCTACTTTAACTTTCCCATTCTTGAAGTAGATGCGCGTTGGGATCAAAGTCAGGCCCTTGACCTGGGTTTTGCCGATCAGCTTGCGAATTTCCTCTTTATGCATCAACAGCTTCCGGGTGCGGACTGCCGAGTGGTTGGCATAGCTGCCGTGCTCGTAGGGGCTTATGTGGCAGTTCAGCAGCCACAGCTCGTTGTCCTTGACCAGCCCGTAGCTGTCCTTCAGTGTCGCCTTCCCCCCCCGGATGGCCTTGACCTCGGTTCCCGACAGCACAACTCCGGCCTCAAATTTTTCCAGCAAGAAGTAGTTATGCGAAGCGATCCTATTTACGGCAGCGTCATGCTGCCCTGCGGCGGTCGGTTCGCGCTTGGGATTCTTCTCTTTCCCGGGCTGGGTGGAGTGGAGCTGCTGGCGGGCCATGCGGAGACACGAAAGTGCACTGCACTAGTGAGTTAAATGCTATCACATCAGTCACTTCGGAGTGGTTACGAGTGGGTGCTATAATCACGCGGAAACGACAATTTTTGCACCAAAATCCTCCAGTCGCCAAGCCGCGCTGTTTTCCCGTGCTTCCTGGTCGGGGCGGCCGCGATTTGCCAAGGAATCCAGCATGAGACGTTTTTTCCGCCCGGCAGCATTCTTTTTACTTCTAGGGATGCTCGCCCTCCCCATACAGGCCGCCGATAACGCTGGTTCGCTCTACAAGAAGGGCCGTGACGCCGAGGCCCGGCAGAAGTACGAGGATGCCTACGCGCTCTACAAGCAGGCCTACGATGCCAAGCCCACCGACCTGCGCTACCGCTCGGCTTTTGAGCGGATGCGGTCGCAGGCTGGCTTTTCCCACGTCCACCGCGGCCAGAACCTTCGGGATGCCGGAAAACTGGCCGAGGCCCTGACCGAGTTTCAGATGGCGTCCGACATTGACCCTTCCAGCTTCATCGCTCAGCAGGAAGTCCGACGAACCCAGAAGATGATGGACGCAGCGTCGAGCGGTACACCGCCGCAGGCAGCCGTCAACCCTAGCGCGGGTTCTCTCCGTAAGCGCCTGGATGAGGCTGCCGGACCCATGGACCTTGCGCCCATCGCCAACGTGCCCATCACCCTGAAAGTGACGGATGACACCAAGGTGATCTACGAAACGGTCGGTAAGCTGGCTGGCATCAACGTCCTGTTTGATCCTGATTACACCTCGCGCCGCCTGAAAATCGAGCTGAATTCGGTGACGTTGGACGACGCCCTGGCCGTCGTCGCTCTCGAATCCAAGACCTTCTGGCGAGCCGTCACCCCGAATACCATTTTCGTCGCGCCCGATAACCCAGCCAAGCGCAAGGAAATTGAGACCAACGTTATCAAGACCTTTTACCTCTCGAATGTGGCTACGCCCACCGAGCTGCAGGACCTTGTGAATGCCATGCGGCAGATTTTGGAAATTCCGCGCATTCAGCAGTTGCCCTCGCAGAACGCCATCGTCGTTCGCGGCACTCCGGACCAGGTTGCCCTGGCGGAAAAGCTGATCAGCGATATTGATAAGGCCAAGCCCGAAGTGATCGTGGAAGTGGTCATCATGCAGGTGAGCCGCGACAAGATGCGCAACCTGGGCGTGAACCCCCCGACTTCGGTGAACGTGCAGTTGCAGCCCAACATCACGACCTCGACTTCGACCAGCACCACGAACAACAACAACACGACCAGCACCGCCAGCAACAACGGCAGCATCAACCTGAACAGCCTGGCCCACCTGAACGCTACTGACTTTCAAGTCACGATTCCGCAGGCCTCGGTCCAGGCGCTGTTCAGCGATAGCAGCACCAAGCTGATTCAGAACCCGCAGATTCGCGCGCTCGATGGGCAAAAAGCTTCGCTCAAAATCGGCGACCGCGTGCCGGTGGCGACCGGATCGTTCCAGCCCGGTATCGGCGGAGTCGGTATTAACCCACTGGTGAATACTCAATTTCAATACCTTGATGTCGGCGTCAACATCGACATCACGCCCCACGTTCACGCCGGTCGCGAAGTCACTTTGAAGATGATGATGGACGTTTCCGCCGTCACCGGAAACAGCAACATTGGCGGAATTTCGCAGCCCATCATTGGCCAGCGCAAGATTGAGCACGAGATTCGCCTGAAGGAGGGCGAAGTTAATCTGCTGGGTGGAATTTTTGAGAACCAGGATGTTAAGTCGATCAGCGGGTTGCCGGGCCTATCTCAAATTCCGCTGCTCAAGTATTTGTTCTCCTCAACCAATACCGAGCATAAAGAGAACGAAATTGTCTTTGTGTTGATTCCGCACATCGTTCGCGGCCAGGAGCTTTCCGACCTGAACGAGCGGACGATTGAGGTTGGCACCGGGAACGCGATTGGATTACGCCATGCCAGCCGCCCGGCTCCGGCTGTCTCATCGCCGATTTCCGCACAGCCTACGTTATCCGCACCGCCGCAGGCGATGCCTGTTCAAACCATGCCGGTCCAAACCATGCCAGCCCCAGCGGGTGCGCCGCCAGCGGATGCTCCGCCTGTCGTGAATCCGCCCACCGGCACAGCCTTCATGATGGATCCTCCGACCGTGAATGTAGCCCAAGGCTCCACGTTTGCCATGAATGTGTTGATTTCGGGAGCCCAGAACGTGTACTCGGTTCCGGTGCAGTTGGCGTTTGACCCTAAGACGCTTCAGGTCGTGAATATCTCGAACGGCGGATTTCTCTCGCAAGATGGGCAGGCTGTAGCGATCGTTCATCGTGAGGATCCGGCGTCGGGCACGATTCAGGTGAGCGCGACGCGTCCGCCGGGATCGGCGGGCGTAGCCGGACAGGGAACGGTGTTCACCTTGACCTTCATGGCGAAGACCAACGGTCGATCCATGGTGACCATCACGCAGGGCGGCGCGCGCGACCCGGGGATGCAGGCAATTTCTGTCTCGCCGGCGCAGGCGGCGATTAATATTCAGTAGGGGATTCTTTGTGGCGAGCATGACGGGTCAAGACGCGGCAAGATTGGCAGGGCGGCAACGTAGGTCGTTGTCCGCTGGTTTTACGCTCATCGAACTGATGGCCGCGACCACGATTGCCTTAATGCTGTTCACCATGGCGATTCCGCTGGTTCGGGTGACGGTGCAGCGGCAGCGGGAGCGCGAACTGCGGCAGGCCTTGTGGGAAATGCGTGACGCTGTTGACCGATACAAGGATGCTGCTGACCGAGGTTCGTTCCAGGTCAAGGTGGGCAGTGAAGGCTATCCTCCGGACATGGAGACTTTGGTGAAGGGTGTCGATGTGGGCGTCAAGAAAATGCGTTTTCTGCGCCGGATTCCGATCGATCCGATGACCGGCAAGAACGAATGGGGCATGCGCTCCATGCAGGATGATATTCAGTCGGATTCCTGGGGCGGGCAGAACTTGTTTGACGTGTACACCAAATCCGAGGGCACAGCCCTCGACGGGACGAAATATAAAGAATGGTAACGCCTTACCGAAATCGCCGCAAAGATCACTTCGCGCGCACCTCGCTTGGCTTCACGCTGATCGAGATGGTGATCGTCATCGCCATCATCAGCATTCTATTGAGCATGGCCGTGGCCAACTACACCACGTCGATTCAGCGGGCGCGGGACGCGTCCATGAAGCAAAATCTGTTTACCCTGCGCCAAACCATTCAGGAATTCACGCTGGATAAGCAACGCGCTCCGCAGTCGCTCGATGAAATCTCTCAAGCTGGCTACCTGAAGGAAATTCCCGTCGATCCCTGCACCAAGCAAAAAGATTGGAAAGTGGACCAGGAAGATGTTTTGCTGGCCGTGGATCAGACTCAGCCCGGAATCACGGATGTGCACAGCATCTGTCCGCTGCGCTCCAGCGACGGCACGCCTTACGCGGAGTGGTAGGACGCTAGGGCTGGTCTCATAAATGATTTGCGGCTTGGGGAAGCCCTTACCTCTGGCGCTAAAGCCCCGAGTCATTCATCGCTCTTGATGTCACGGCTAAAGCCGTGACCTACCAAAGACTATTTACGAGACCTGTTCTAGGGCTTTTCCGCGCTGCCGCGCCGACCAAAAATAAACATCCCCACGCCGAACACCAGCAAGGCCAGACCCCACCACAGGTTGACGTTGACGCCGAGCGAACGCTCGTAAATCGAGCTGTCGCTGACCAAGCCGTAGCCCGCCAGCAGCACGCCCAGAAACGAAAATAGCGCGCCAATTGGTAGTCGGATATCGAGTCCCATACGAGTTTCCCCTTTACCAGAAGATGAGATTCAGCATGGCGGTCATGGCCAAAACGATCATGCCCAGAACCGCTGGCCGTAAATACCATTTCACGTCTTTTTCGCTGGGGCGCTCGGTCATCGAGTAGACCAGCCCCACCAGCTCCTTCTCCGGCCGTGGAGAGGTGAACAGGCTGATCACGATGGTGATGGTGAAGCACGCCGTCCATGCCCAAATGGCGGTCCAGAAGTTCTGTGCCATTTCGCTGGGGTACAGGTGCATGACCGAACCCAACCATGCTCCCTTGATGCCCGGCGTGGCCCCCACGGAAAGCGTGAGCCCGTGGTGCAAAGCCGCCGCCGACGTGCCGGAGAGCAACCCCACAAAAGCCCCGTGGCCAGTGGTCCGTTTCCAGAACATACCCAGCAGGAACGTGGCAAACAATGGCGCGTTCACAAACGCAAACACCAACTGGAGCATATCCATGATGTTGTTAAAGCGCGTAGCCGCATAGGCCGCTATGATGGATACGGCAATACCAAATACCGTTGCCACCCGCCCCATCCACAAGTAGTGCTCGTCGGTAGCGTTGGGGCGAATATACGACTGGTAAATATCGTAGGTCCAAACCGTGTTGAAGGCCGTAACGTTGCCCGCCATTCCGGACATAAAGCTGGCCAGCAGCGCAGTCAGTCCAAGCCCCAGCAACCCAGTCGGGAAGTAGTGCAGCAGCATGTTCGGGATGGCTAGGTCGTAGTCCATGACGGGCTTGCCGTTGCTGTCCACCATCGGTTGCGAGGTGGCGGGATTCATTTTTGGCGGAATAATGCCCATGGACCCGGGAATTGCGGTCGGCATGTTTGCCGTGATCGTTGCGCCCGTCGGTATCGAAGCCGGCAGCGTAGGCAAAGAAACGGCAATGATGCCCGGCAGGATCACGAGGAAAGGGAAGAACATTTTCGGAATTGCAGCGATCAACGGAGTGCGGCGTGCCGCGCTCATGGAATCCGCTGCCATGGCGCGCTGTACCACCAGAAAGTCCGTACACCAGTAGCCAAACGACAAAACAAAACCCAAACCCATGGCCAAACCAAACACTTCCACGCCCAGCGGGTTGGTCGAAGCGTGCGCCATGCCGACCCACGAGTGCGTAAACGCCGTCGGCAGCTTCTGCACGATGCCGTGCCAGCCGCCCACACTCTTCAGTCCGAGCCAAGTCAGCGGAAGAAAGCCCGCCACGATCAGGAAAAACTGCACCACTTCGTTGTAGATAGCGCTGGAAAGTCCGCCCAGCAGGATGTACGCCAGCACGATGATGGCGGACGCGACGATGCTGAAATGGAATATGTAGCTCTGCGGGATGCCCAGTCGCTGAAATGGAGCATCCAGAAAATGCAAAATCTCAATCAAGCGCGCCATGGCATACATGGAAATGCCGGACGAAAAAATCGTCATAACGGCGAAGGAAATCGCGTTCAAGCCGCGCGTTTTTTCATCAAACCGCAGCCGCAGATATTCCGGCACCGAACGCGCCCGTGAGCCGTAGTAAAACGGCATCATGAAGACCCCGACGAACACCATGGCGGGTATCGCGCCAATCCAGTAGAAATGGCTGGTGGCGATGCCGTATTTGGCGCCAGAAGCCGCCATGCCGATCACTTCCTGAGCGCCCAAGTTCGCTGAAATAAAGGCTAGCCCGCACACCCACGCCGGAATCGCTCGTCCCGCCAGGAAAAAGTCAGCGCTGGTCTTCACCTTGCGGCGCAACAGAACGCCAATTCCAATCACAAACGTGAAGTACACGATCATGATGGTCCAGTCGATTGCGGTCAAATTCGGCATTCATGGCCCTCGAGTCGAAAAATTGCGGACAGCAAAACCTCACGGATCATACGCGAACAATTGCCCCAGGGGAAGGGCAACATCACATTGAGATGCGCGAAGACCGCTGTTGCGGTTAGGATGGTTGGCGCTGCTAGAGACTTCCACGAAAGACACTGCTTGCCAACTTCACGAACCAGCTATGACGCCATTGTTATCGGTGCCGGACACAACGGCTTAACCGCTGCCGCTTACCTTGCTGGTGCCGGCCTTTCCACGCTGGTACTGGAGCGCCGCGAGATCGTCGGCGGCTGCTGCGTTACCGAGGAGATTGCGCCGGGGTGCCGCGCCTCCACCACGTCGTATATCGCCAGTATGCTGCGCCCTGAAGTCATCCGCGATCTGGACCTGGGTTCTCATGGACTGCGCATGGTGGCCTGCGATCCGGCCGTTCTGGTGCCGTTTCCGGATGGCCGCGTGATTCGCTGGCAGCCTACCCGTGAGGCTACGGTGGCGGAGTTTCGCAAGTATTCGGAACGGGACGCCAAGACCTTTGTCCGCGTCGATGATCAGCTGAAGAAGCTGGCCAGCTACTTACAACCGTTTTTCCTGGAACCGCCGCCGAAGATCGAGGCGCGCGGCCTAAATGCGCTCGGAGAGCTTCTGCGTGTGGGCAAACGCTTTCGTTCCATTTCCGGAGACGAGATTGCGCAGCTAGTAGCCTTCATGACGGGCAGCCTTGGGGAATTTCTCGACCGCAATTACGAATCGGAAGAAGTGAAGACGCTGTTTCTGGCGAACAACGTCTATGGCAAGCACGGCGGGCCTTACCAGCCGGGTACAGCGCTTGGGCTGCTCTTTCACCTGCTGAGCGGCGGCGAGCATGACCTACAGGGCTTTAGCGGCCACGTGATTGGCGGCATGGGAGCCATTACCAGCGCCTTGGCGGCCGCCGGACGGCAGCGTGGTGTGGAGATTCATACCTCCGCCAGCGTGGCGCAGATTTTGGTCAAAAATGGCAGGGCCGTTGGCGTGGCTCTTGACGATGGGACCGAGATTTCCGCGAAGGTTATCCTTTCGAATGCGGACCCCAAGCGCACCTTTCTCGGCTTGCTGGAGGAAAGGGAATTGCCGGGAGACTTTGTGCGGCAAATTCGCGGCATCAAGATGGCCGGCCCTTGCGCGAAAGTAAATTTTGTTCTTTCTGAAGAACCACGCGTACGGGGCATTGCCGCCAGCGCTCCGCCGGGGGAGCGGGCTTTGTCCACCCTGGTGCCCTCGCTGGAATTCGCCGAGCGCTGTTACGACATTGCCAAATTTGGCGGCATTCCCGAAGATCTCTGGGTCGATTGCGTGGTGGCATCGGCGGTGGATGACACGCTGGCCCCCAAAGGGCGCCACATCATGACCTGCTTCGTGCAGTACGTCCCCTACAAGCTGCGGCAAGGCACTTGGGACGAAAACCGCGAGCTGCTGGGGGACCGCGTGGTTAAGAAGATCGCGGAGTATGCGCCCAACGTGCCCGGTGCCGTGGTGGCGCGGCAGGTGCTGACTCCGCTGGATCTGGAGCGGACCTACGGGTTGACCGAAGGCAATATCTTCCATGGCGACCTGAGTCTGGAACAGTTATTTTTCATGCGGCCCGTGGCGGGCTGGGCGCAATACCGCACGCCCATTTGCGGCCTGTATTTATGTGGCGCGGGAGCGCATCCGGGCGGAGGCGTGACTGGCGCGCCGGGCCACAACGCGGCGAAGCAAGTGCTGCGCGATTTTCGTGGCTCGAAGTCCGGTAAGGGGAAAGTGGCATGACGACCACCGGCAACACTGCCGACGTCATCATCCTGGGCGCGGGCGTGATGGGCGCGTCCATTGCGTTCCACCTGGCCCAACTCAAAGCTGGTCGCATTGTGGTGTTGGAAAAAGAAAATATTGGGCAGGGAAACAGCGGACGATCCTCAGCGCTGGTCCGCATGCACTATAGCTTTCCGCCGGAGGTACGGCTGGCAGTTAAGAGCCTGGAGATGTTCAACCATTGGAAGGAACTGACCGGCCAAACCGGCGACTTCCATCGCACCGGATTTCTTCGTATTGTTCCTGAGACGGATCTTGCGCTGCTCCGAGCGAATGTGCAAATGCAAAAGAGTCTGGGCGTGAACGTGGAAATCGTCGATCGCCAGCAGATGCAGGAAATTGAACCCGAGTGGAACTTCGAAGACATTACCGCTGCCGCGTATGAGCCGGACTCGGGCTATGGCGATGGCTCCTGCGTCGCCAACGACTTCATGGCCGCAGCCCGCGAACTCGGTGTCGAGTACCGCCGACGCACGCTGGCGACGCGGTTGCTGACCTGCAAAAGCGGTCGAAACGGGGTTAATAACGACACGGCCATAAACCGGATTACCGGTGTCGAAATCGGGCCAGAAATCATTGAAGCTCCTGTCGTGATCGTGGCTCTTGGTCCCTGGAGTCGCCCGCTGCTGCAATCCGCCGGAGCCGACCTTCCCATCGAAAACGAGTTCCACGAGGTCGTCGTTCTCCGCAATCCGCCCGACATGAAGGGTGGAGGCAGTGCTTGCATCGACTCCGTAACGACAACGTATTTCCGGTCCGACGCCAGCGACAAGACTCTGGTCGGGGATTTCTACGGCAAGCGCGGGGCCGACCCCAGCAATTTCCCTCAGCGCCCCGCCGACGAATCGGTGGAAAGCATCATCGAGCGCACTTGCCGCCGTATGCCAAAACTGGAACATGCTGAAGTCATGCGCGGCGTGACGGGTGTCTACGACATGACACCCGATTCCCGTCCCATCCTTGGCGAGGTCCCCGGCATTCCCGGCTTGTACCTGGCCGCCGGATTCTCCGGCATGGGCTTCAAGATTTCACCGGCGATTGGCTTGGTGATGGCGGAGCTGATCTTGGACGGCGCAAGCAAAACGATCGACATCTCCGCCTTCCGTCCCAGCCGCTTTGCCGAAGGCAAGCCTATCAAGGCGGAATACGAGTACGCCGATGACTGATCTTCCCACCGGCGACGCCGCGCCCGCAGCCGGTGCCGCCCAACCGCCCCGCGTGATGGGCTTCAGCGATCTGGTGCTGTTCTACGTCGTGACCGGAATCAGCCTGCGCTGGATCGCCACCGCCGCCGCCGCCGGCCCTAGTTCGGTGGCCATCTGGGGCATTGCTTGGCTCTGCTTCTACATGCCGCTCGCGCTCTCCGTGCTCGAGCTTTCCTCTCGCTATCCGGATGAAGGTGGACTCTACGTTTGGAGCAAGCACGCGTTCGGCGATTTCGCTGGATACATGTCGGGCTTTTCCTATTGGACCAGCAACCTGCCCTACTTTCCCGCCGTGCTCTACTTTGCCGCCAGCAACGCGCTGTACATCCGGGGAGACCGCTGGGTTTTTCTGGCGAGCAAAGCCAGCTACTACATCTGGTTTTCGTTAATCGCCTTGACGCTGATCACCGTGTTGAATTTGGTGGGCCTCGACATTGGCAAGTGGCTGCACAACGTCGGCGCGTTTGGCATGTGGATTCCGGCGGTGATTGTGATGGTCATGGGTGTCTATGCGTGGCATCGCTTCGGCGCAGCGACGACGTTTACGGCACGGGCGATGATTCCGCACACGCAATGGAAAGATATGGGTCTATGGGCGACGCTGATCTTCGCTTTCGGCGGATGCGAGACAGCGTCGTTCATCGCCGGTGAGATCAAGAACCCCCGCCGCGCCATGCCCCGAGCTTTACTGAGCGCGGGAGTGCTGGTGGCCGTCTGTTACATCGGCGGAACCATCTGCGTGCTGCTGGCTTTGCCGTCGCACCAGGTCAACGATCTTCAGGGATTGATGCAAGCCATCACCGCCACGGCGGGAAAAGTGGGATGGTACGCGGTGATTCCGGTGGCGGCGGCGCTGATTGCCTTGAGCAATCTCGGCTCTTCCGGAGCTTATCTGGCGGCCACGGCGCGGTTGCCATTTGTAGCCGGCATCGACCGCTTTCTCCCGCCAGCCTTTGGACGCCTGCATCCCCACTGGGGCACGCCGTACGTGGCGCTGATCCTGCAAGCCGCCATTGGCGCGCTGTTTATCTTCCTTGCCCAGGCTGGGACCAGCGTTAAGGGAGCCTATGACATTCTGGTGAGTATGGGAATTCTTACGTATTTTGTTCCCTATTTGTATTTATTTGCTGCACTGTTCAAGCTGCAAACAGCGCCCGCCGGACCGGAAGTCATTCGCGTTCCAGGAGGCGTCGGTGTGGCCAAGCTCGTAGCGTGTGTCGGCTTCACGACGACGCTAGTTACGATTGTCCTTTCCCTCATTCCGCCTCCCGACGAACCCAACAAGGCCTTAGCTGTGGTCAAGATTATCGGATCGTCTGGAGTCTTGCTGGGTACGGGAGCATGGTTCTATCACTTGAAGCGACGGAAAAGAACCAACCTCAGCGCTTAGAAGGGAGAGCTTGGGGTCGCCGTCCGCGCGGGAACCTTGGGCCTATGGGATTACGCGTCCGACGGGATATGCGCTTTAAACGATCGCCCCGATCTGTTTCAGCGGTGGCATAAGTGCTTACCTTGGAACGCGCCTTCAGGCGCTGCTGAAAAGCTCACTCGAACATCAGCTTTGGGGCGGCGCAGCATTTCAGTGCTGCGATAAGTCCCTTGTCATGAGGGGCTTTCGCCACCGACGTAAGGGGTGATCTGGTAAAGCGGACTTTTCAGCACCCACTTCAGGCGTCGAATTTTGGACTCCGACTTTCACCACCGTCTGCTAACCGCTCCCGCACATAGCGCCGAATATCCAGGCTCGGGTTCTCCATGGGCGCGTAGTAGCCGTGGTCGTGCACGCGAGTCTGCACACCGAGCTGGACGCGCTCACAAATCGCCCAATCCTGCCGATTCACCAAGTCCCAGAACTCCACCGCATCGGAAGGATCAAAGCCGGCTTTGGCCATTTCATCCGGATGAAACAGAAACCGGCAAACAACGCGCGTCCGGTCGGGTGCAAGCGGCCATAGCAGAAACGCCGCCACATGATCGCAACTCACGCTGCACATCAGGTTCGGATAAAGCAGCTCACCCTTGTGCCTCTCCTTCTCGTCTTCATTTAAGCCAGAAAACGGCGCGCGAGTAGTTGTTCCGGAAGCGGTAAATGTATAAGCCCCCACGCGGTGCGGAATTCCGCGCTCCCAATCCAGGCTAAATCCGCCATTGCGCTTGAAGTCCGGCACCACTTCGCAAAGCTCCGGATGCACCGCGCCGCAGTGGTAGCACTCGTTGTAGTTTTCGAGAATCAATTTCCAGTTGGCGGCGACATCGTAGACAATCTCGTGTCCAGTCCGCAGCGCTTGCAAGGGATAGCGACTGAGTCGTGCGGCACCCTCACCGAGCTGCTCCAACAAACTTTTGGAAGGCTCTTCGCGGGCAAGGTGCAAGTAAAAAAAACCACCCCAAGTTTGCAAATGCACAGGGTAGAGGGAGAAGTCACTCTTGGAAAACCCCTCAGTCTCATTCAGAAACGGCGCACTCAGAAGCTGTCCGTCCAGGCTGTAAGTCCATTGATGATACGGGCATCGAATCGTCCCCGCGGAAGTCACGCCCCCCGGCAGTTTGACGTTCCATTTCGCATCCTGCTGCGGCGTACAAAGCCTCGACCCGCGGTGGCGACACACGTTGTAGTGCGCTTTCAGCTCGCCAGCCTTGGTGCGGGCCACCAGAACACTCTCCCCGGCGACCTCGAGAACCAGCGTATCGCCCGGCGACGGCAAGTCCTCCTCCCGTCCCGCGCAGAACCACTCGCTCGAGAAAATGCATTCTTTCTCTCGCGCGAAAATCTCCGGCGACCAGTAGTACGAGCTAGGCAGGGACTCTTCGAGCATGTCTGGAAAAACCTATTTCCCTTGAAACCGCGCCGCCCGCTTTTCCAAAAACGCAGACGTGCCTTCCTGCTTGTCGGCGGTGGCGCAGGACGCCGCGAATAGTGTTGCTTCCAAAAATAACCCCTCAGCCAGCGGCATCTCCATGCCCCGGTTCACCGCTTCCATCGCGAACTGGACCGCCAACGGCGCGTTGGCCGCGATCTTCGCTACGATGGCCTCCGCTCGCGCCAGCAAATCCGCTGCCGGTAGCACTTCGTTCACCAAACCAATTCGCAAGGCCTCCTGCGCGGAAATCATCTCCCCGGTCAGCACTAACTGCATGGCCATGCCTTTGCCCACCAGCCGCGGCAGCCGCTGCGAACCGCCGTAGCCTGGAATAATGCCAAGCTTCACCTCGGGCTGCCCGAGCTTGGCGTTCTCACTAGCCAGCCGCAGGGTGCAAGCCAGCGCCAGCTCACAACCGCCCCCCAACGCGAAGCCATGGATGCAGGCGATCACCGGTTTGCCCAGGTTCTCAATCAAATCCAGCACCGACTGTCCGCGATGCGCGAATGCCTTGCCCGAGACCGCATCCTGTTGCGCCAGTTCGTGGATGTCCGCTCCGGCCACAAATGCCTTCTCGCCCGCGCCCGTCAGGATCGCCGCGCGCACGCTGGCGTCCAATTGGATGTCGGTGAACGCCGTGCGCAACTCTTCCATCGTCGCCATGTTCAAGGCATTCAGCGCCTTGGGACGGTTGACCGTCACATAGCCAATTCCGTTCTTTTTCTCGAATAGAATGTTTTCAAAGGTCATCGGTTTCCTCAGTAGCAGTATCGCAAGAGCGCCACGAACCCCGCAACGGCAGCCAGGTCAGGACGCAGCTAGAAACGCAAGAACGGCCGCGTTGAAGTCCGGTGCAGCTTCCATGTTGAATAGATGCTTACCCGCGAATTCCGCGTATTGGGCTTTCGGGATCTGCGCCGCCAGCGCTCGCCCGTCCGCTGGGGGAGTCACTGGATCAGTTGCGCCATTCACGATGAGCGTCGGCACGGTTACGGTCGCGAGTCCATCGCGCAGGTCGGCATACCTCACCGTCACGCATCCTGCAACATAGCCATCCACGTCCACAGTTTCCAGCGTTCTCTTCATCGCCTGGAGCGTCTCCGGCGAACTGGTATGAAATGCTGGCGTGAACCAGCGCTCTAGGATTCCCGGCACCACCGCAGCCATCCCCTCGCGCCGCACCAGCTCGATGCGTGCGTTCCAGATTTCTTGCGTGCCGATTTTCGCGGCCGCGCTGCAAGCGATCACCTTGCGAATTCTCTTCGGTGCCCGCCCGGCCAGCCATAAACCCGTCATTCCGCCCAGAGACAGCCCGCAAAAAGACGCGACTGGGATCGTCAGATAGTCCAGCAAATCGAGTACGTCGCCAGCGACCGCCGCCAGATTGTGCGGGCCAGCGGGCAGGGAAGATTGGCCATGACCGCGCGTATCGTACCGCAGCACGCGGTAGCCCCGGCAAAAGTCCGGCACCTGAGCGTTCCACATCGCCAAGTCCGCGCCAAGAGAATTGGAAAATACAACCACTGGCGCGTCGTCGGGACCCGTCAAGGCATAGTGCAACCGCACGCTTCTGAGATTGGCAAACGGCATGGCAGAGGAAAAAAGCTTTGTCATTCCCACCAACGGGAGGAATCCGCTCTCGGTGGGGGGTTCTTGAAATCAGCTCTAGTACTTCACAATGGCCGCAAACGATTTCGCATCCAAGCTCGCCCCACCCACCAAGCCTCCGTCAATTTCAGCTTCCGACATCAGGGCCTTCGCATTATCCGGCTTGACCGAGCCGCCATACAAGATGCGCAGTTGCTCGGCGAATTCCGCGCCAAAGGCTTCTTCCGCCTCGGCCCGAATCACCGCGTGAGCGCTGGCGGCGATTTGCGGCGTCGCGGTTTTGCCCGTGCCAATGGCCCACACTGGCTCGTAGGCAATGGTCAGTTTCGCGGCTTTTTTTGCGGAAATCCCGCTAAATGCCCGTGTACATTGCCGTCGCAGCACGTCGTCCGTCAGCCCCGATTCGCGTTCTTCCAACACTTCGCCTACGCAAAGAATGGGCGTCAGCCCGGCTGCCAGCGCCGTTTCCAACCGACGATTCACGGTGTCATCGGTCTCGGCAAAATATTGCCGCCGTTCCGAGTGCCCGATAATCGCATGGGTCACACCCAGCGCCAGCAACATTCCCGTCGAAGTCTCCCCGGTGAAAGCGCCTTCTTGTTCCCAGTGAACGTTTTGCGCCCCAACAAACACTCCTGAACCCTTCACTGCTTCTAGCGTTGCCGTCAGGTCCACAAACGGCGGGCACAGTACGATCTCGTCCCGAGTTTGCCCAGCGACCAACGGCAAAAAGTCGCGCACAAACGCGCGCGCATCGTCCGGCGTCTTGTACATCTTCCAATTGGCGGCAATCAGCTTCTTGCGCATGAAATCCTTTCAAATTAGGAACAATAAATATTGAAGAGCGAGTTCGATACGTGTGATTGACGAGCCAGCTCAATGTTGTTGATTGAAGATTGTCATTCCGGCCAACGGGAGGAATCCGCTCTCGCTCGAACCAGCACTACTTTTCGTTCAGCGCTTCCACCCCGGGCAATTTCTTGCCCTCCAAAAACTCCAACGAAGCCCCGCCGCCCGTCGAAATATGCGTGATTTTATCGGCCACGCCAGCCTTGTGCACAGCTGCGACAGTATCCCCCCCGCCGGCAATCGAAACCGCGCCAATATTCTCCGCCACGGCCTCGGCAATCTTCATCGTACCCTTGGCAAACGGAGCCATCTCAAACACGCCCATTGGTCCATTCCACACGATCGTTTCGGCCACGGAAATTTCCTCGGTGAATAGCGCAATCGTCTTGGGGCCAATATCCAGCGCCATCATCTCAAACGGAATCGCCTGCCCTTCGCCAATCGCCAGAGTCTTAGCCGTCGCGTCGAATTTATCGGCCACAACGTGGTCCACGGGCAGCAGGAACTTCACCTTGCTGGCCTTGGCCTGCTGCAAAAGCTGCTTGGCCAGTTCGAGCTTGTCGTCCTCCACCAGTGATTTTCCAATCGTCTGTCCCATCGCTTTCAGAAATGTATAAGCCATGCCGCCGCCGATAATCAGTGCATCCACTTTCGTCAGCAGGTGCTGGATCACGCCAATCTTATCGCTGACTTTCGCGCCGCCCAAAATCGCCACAAAGGGCCGCGCCGGGTCGCGCATCGCCTTGCCCATGTATTCCAGTTCTTTCTGCATGAGCAACCCCGCCGCTGATTTCTGCACAAACTTGGTGATTCCCACAGTGGAAGCGTGCGCCCGATGCGCCGTTCCAAAAGCGTCATTTACATAGAACTCGGCCAGCTTCGCCAGCTCTCTGGAAAACTTCTCGTCGTTGGCTTCCTCTTCGGGATGGAAGCGCAGATTCTCCAGCAGCAGGGCCTGCCCGCGCTCCAGATTCGTCGCCATTTCCAACGCCTGCTCCCCCACGCAGTCCGGACAGAAACCCACGTTCTGGCTTCCTCCCATCTGCTTGTCCAGGAGTATGCGCAGCTTCTCCGCCACTGGCTTCAGGCTGTATTTTGCATTGACCTTCCCCTTGGGACGTCCCAAATGCGCCGCCAAAATCAGCTTCGCCCCGTGCCGCAGCGCGTATTCAATCGTCGGCAGCGTCTCGCGGATACGCGTGTCATCCGTGACCCGGCCATCCTCGATCGGCACGTTAAAATCCACGCGCATGAATACGCGCCGGTCGCTGAGCTCCAAATCACGAATCGAAAGTTTTGCCATAAGAAACTCTTCGCATCACCACAACCCACGTTGGGGCAGGCGCCCTCGCCTGCCCAGCCAAGCTCCGCTCAGCTCCGGTTTAAATCTCTAGCCTCTTACAAACCCTTGCTAGCAAGGTAATTAATCAAATCCCGCACACGGCAGGAGTAACCCCACTCGTTGTCGTACCAGGCAATCACCTTCACGCAATTTCCAGCCACCACGCGCGTCATCGGCGCATCCACAATCGAAGACAGCGGATTCCCCTTGAAGTCGCTCGAAACCAACTCATTCTCCTCGTAGCCGAGGTATCCCTTCAGCGGTCCCCCCTCCGAAGCCTTCTGCAAAGCTCCGTTAATTTCCTCGACGGTCGTCTTCTTCTCGACGAATACCACCAAATCCACCACGGAAACGTTCGGCGTGGGCACGCGCATGGCGAACCCGTCCAGCTTGCCTTTCAATTCCGGAATCGCCAGGTACACAGCCTTCGCCGCTCCCGTGCTCGTCGGAATCATCGACAAGGCCGCCGCGCGCGCCCGCCGCAAATCCTTGTGCGGGAAATCCAGAATCACCTGATCGTTGGTATAGGAGTGAATCGTGGTCATCGTGCCGCATTGAATCTTGAACTCGTCGTTGATCACCTTCGCCACGGGAGCCAAGCAATTCGTCGTGCAAGACGCGTTCGAGATAATGTTGTGCTTCGCCGCGTCGTAAGCAGTGTGGTTCACGCCCAGCACAATCGTGATGTCCTCGCCCTTGGCCGGAGCCGAAATAATCACCTTCTTCACCGACCCGCGCATGTGCTTCTTGGCGCCCTCGGCATCGGTAAAGTGCCCCGTCGATTCCACCACCACCTGCACGCCCGCCGAGGACCAATCCAGCGCCCCGGGATCGCGTTCCTTGTAGGCCTTAATCTTCTTGCCATCCACTTCGATAAACCCGTCGCCTGCCTTCACGTCGTGCTTCAGGTTGCCCAGAACCGAGTCATATTTCAGCAGGTGCGCCAGCGTTTTCGTGTCCGTTAAATCGTTGATAGCGACAATATCCACGTTCGGGTCGTTCAGCGAAGCCCGCAGGACGTTGCGTCCAATGCGTCCAAATCCGTTAATGCCAACCTTGGTAGCCATGAATTTCCTCCGTGCGTATGAAGAGTTTGGAATGTGTGCGAACTGTTGTGCGCGAACTGTAGATGGTAGCAGGGTAAGCGGATAGCGGCAACGCGACGCCCAGCGCGGCGCGCGGACAAATCAGCCGCATCAATTTTTTCGATAACCGCGAGGCACCAACGCCGAGCACCAACGCTCGCGTAGCCGTAGGCGCCCTCGCCTGCGGGACTGTCCTGCGGGTCTTAGGAGGAAGCTCCAGATCCTAAATTAACCGAATCCCCACCAGCACCCTCCCCCGTCCCCACATCAGCGGAACCCGTAACAACCAATACTTCCGCCGCAGTAAATGTCGCGCCCAGGAAGCCTCGTCACCCGCCAGAACCATAGCCACACCCGAAATCTCAGGCCCCTTCACCCGTCGGTTGCCCCTGCCCAAAGAAATCCGCACCCGCGAACCCCCTTCGATCTGCCGCAGGCACGCTGACTCCTCGCGCAAAACGGTGTAGATCTTCCCCCCGTCCGTCGCGAATCGAATCCGGCTGACCGTCGCGTCGCCCTCTCCACCCTCCGTCGCCAGCCACGCAATCCGGTGCTGGTCCATCTCCGGAGGGATCACTTCCGAAGAGATTACTTCGCGCTTTGGTGCCGCCGAACTCATCGGATTCGGTTATTGTAAGGGCGCGCACTCGCGCGCGATTGCCCGAAGGTATATGCTTATGCTAGAACCAAAATTATGCGCAACTGGATGCGTGACCGACTTATGAGACGTAAAAAGAAGGATGGGGACGCCGAAAAGGCCTCCTCCGAACAACCGCAACAAGCCCCCTTGCAGCCCGATTTCTACGAGGCCCAGGGTGCAGCCGAACCCACCGAGAATCTCGGCAACCAAGTCCGCGAAACCGCTTCACGTCAACCGGAACCGGTCAGCCTTCCCCCCATTGACGACGACAACCGCTGGAACCGCATCGACGCCGATCCTTTGCCGCCGCCGCCCCGCAGCGCTTCGTCCCGCTCCTCGTTCGAACGTCCGCCGCGACGTCAGGCTCCCGCCAGGGTCTCCACGCCTCGTGCCCCCAGGGTTGTTTCCACCCCGGAGCCGAGCGAAGGCGGTTCTCCGGAACGTCCATCTGAACGCTCAGCTGAACGTCCCGCGCAGTCCGCCGAAGGCCGCGAAGCCGGTCCGGGCCGTGGTCGCCGCCGTCGTGGCCGCCGTGGCCGTGGCCGCGCCAAGCCCTCGGAAGTCTCCATGGACGGCGCCTCGCCAGCTCCGCTGCGCCCCAGTTCCATGTCGGACCCGATGTCGGACCGCATGGCCGATCCCGATTTTGCCACGCCCCGCCCTCAGTCTCGGGCGGCGGTTGCCCAGTCGGACCCCAACGTCCCCAAAAAGTACAAAGGCGTGGTCGTCCTGTCCATCGGACTCCCTGGTTCCGGCAAGAGTTCCTGGTTCAAGCGCAACAACATCACTCCGCTTTCCAGTGATCTGCTCCGCGGCCTGCTCTTCGATGATCCCAACGAGCAGCGCTTCCAGGACCTGGTCTTTTCCAACCTGCGTTCGCTCCTGCGCGCGAGATTAGTGGCCCGCCGTCCCATGAACTACGTCGATGCCACCAACCTCTCGCCCCACGAACGCCAGGGCTGGATCAAGCTGGCTCACGATTACGGCTACGAAGTCCACGCCGTCTACTTCGATGTCCCGCTCGAAGTCTGCCTCGACCGCAACCGCAAACGCCAGCGCGTCGTAGCCGAAGACGTAATGCGCCGCATGGGTTCCAAACTGCAAGCCCCAACCTTCGAGGAAGGCTTCACGAAAATCACCAATGTCCGCGTGAAGAAAAAAGAAGGCGATGAGTCAGCCCCGGTGGCGGAAGTAATCGATCTTTCCGCCTCAGCCGAAGCCGCAACCGAAGGCCACGCGGAAGCGCATTCCGAAGCCGCAGAAGAAGTAGGCATGGCCTCAGAATCCGCCGAATAACCGCTGAATCGCTAACCACGAATCGCTAACAACGAATTGCTAACAACGATCCGTCCAACCCGATGCCCCTCAGTGAGGCATCGGGTTATTTTTTTCTCCGTTTCTCTGTTTCTCCGTTTCTCCGTGGTGAATTGCTTCAAAAGCGCGGGCATCCCTGTTGTCGCAAATGAGATTCGTATCAGGCCACCGCTTCAGCGGTGGCGCACGCGTCTTGTTCAGACTGCGCCTTCAGGCGCTGGTTTTTGACCTTCGATTTTCACCACCTGCTGCCAGACCAAGCCGTGTGGCGGCAATGGAGCGCTGCCTCCGTACTGAATAGCTCGCAGAATGCCGAATATCCGGCACCAATGCCAGCGGCCCGTCACTCAAAACCCCCGTCCCGCTTGCCTTTTGACCGAAAATACCAGAAATATTTCTTGACTTAGAATCGTTCCATGCAGAGAATAGATACAGTGGCGTTACGCGCGTTTCGCCGCTGTTCTGAACTTCTTGCCGCGAAACGGTA
>JAYWAL010000008.1:0-19958 GCA_043782485.1 Acidobacteriaceae bacterium
GAGCCAGACAGCTTAGGAACAACAAGAGAATCGAAATGGCCTTCATAGTTTCTTTCTCCTTTTTAAAAACCCACGATCACATCCGGGACACCCGGACCACCCTTTGCGTTAATGCGCGAGAGTCAAAATCTGGCATTCCCATTAGTGGGTGTGCTCACCATAGGAGTGAGGTCGTGAGCCGTCAAGGCTACGAAAGTAGGTGCAACTTGGGAGGGTAGAGTTTTGGAAGATCTCTGGTGGCATCCGAATTCTGGAGAAAGACAAGCCGGGTGTCCCACCCTTGGCTTTTTCAAAGGTGGGTTGCGATGCTGCCGACACAACGTTGTTGAGCCAGCTCGGTAACTTACGCCAACTGCTCCCACCCCACATCCAGCGCAACCCCCAGCTTCTTCCAAGTACTAACCGATCCAGCCTTTCGCATGGTCTCAATCGCCGCGATGAGCACGCGGGATACCTTCGACACCTTCGCCAACTGCTCCTGAGTCAGCTTCCGGTACTCCCGCCAAATACGAAGCGGAGCTTCTCCCCGCAATCTGCGCTCGGTCATCTCCAGAGGGATGAGTTCGTCCTCGCCATCCTCCAAACGCGTTTTCGCCGCATCATACGCCTTCACGTCGATCAGCATTTCCGCGTCGTCCATCAGCTTCCGGAGATGCTCCATAGGAATCACCGCGAATTCCTTGCCCTTGCGAGTAATCGTTTCGATGCGCATCAGTAAATTCCCCTTTGGCTCCTACTTCTAAAGCCAAGCGTCCGTCGTGCAGCTCGCGCTGCCCTAACTCGCGCCGCCCGACGACGCCGAGCGTTTGCGTTTCACCCGCGCCCGATACTCACGCTCAACGCCGACCGCGCTGAGAATGCTGTCGAGCGTGGCCAAGGTCGGGTTTCCCCGAGGAGACAGTGTCCGATAGAGCGTCTCGCGGTTAACCCCCGCCGCAGCTGCTACTTTGCTGATTTTGTGGGCCTCGGCCACATCGCGCAACGCCAACAGAAAAACCTCGGCGGACTCGTTCTTCGTCGCATTCAGGTAGGCAGCGGCATGGTTCGGATCTTTGAGTCGCTCGTTCAGTCCCGTTGTGTATGGCCGTGATCGTGGCATGGTCTATTCCCTCGTTTTGTAGTCTTTCCAAAATTGCTTGGCAGCCTTGATATCCCGCGACTGCGTTCTCTTACTGCCCGCGCAAAGAATTAGCGAGTTTTTCCCATCATCTGCCAGATAAACCCTGTAGCCGGGGCCGGTATCAATTTTCAATTCGATCAGGCCATTCCCAACATCCCGATACTTGTTCCCAAGCGATCCCCTTCGCAAGAGAGCCAATCGAGCATCAATCGCAGCCCGCCCAAGGACATCGCGCAAATTGCGCATCCAGTCGTCAAAAGGCGCATGACCGGATGCGGTCTCGTAAACCTCAACGTTTCTAGGCTGCACTTGCACTCGACTCGTATCCCGCGAGTTCGTAGCTTATAAGCTACATTAAGTTAACATAGTATCGAACTGAACACAATCCTGTTCTCCATGGTCAGTCCTTCATGAAAAACAACGCCGTCCTCCTAATCTCCTGCCCCGACCAGAAAGGCCTCGTCGCCACCGTCTGCGATTTCATCTTTCGCCACAACGGCAACATCGTCCACACCGACGAGCACACCGACGACGAACTCGACCGCTTTCTCATGCGCGTCGAGTGGCATCTCGACGGCTTCGATCTGGAACTGCAAAACTTTGCACAGGCCTTCGCTCCCATCGCCGAGCGGTTCCAGATGCAGTGGCGCGTCGCCAAAGTTACCGAGCGCCAGCGCATGGCGATTTTTGTTTCCAAGTACGACCACTGCCTCAACGATCTTCTCTACCGCCAGCAAAGTGGAGAACTTGCCTGCGACATCCCGCTCATCATCAGCAACCACCCGGATTGTCAACGACTTGCGGACTTCTACAAAATCCCCTTCGTCGTCATCCCTGTTTCCAAAGACAGCAAGCCTCAGGCTGAAGCGGAACAAACACGACTTCTACGCGGCCACCGCGTTGACCTGATCGTCCTGGCCCGCTATATGCAGGTTTTGAGTCCGGATTTCATCCGCCAATACCCCAATAGAATCATCAACATACACCACTCCTTCCTCCCTGCCTTCGTCGGTGCCAAGCCCTACCACCAGGCGTTCGAACGAGGAGTCAAGCTGATTGGCGCTACCAGCCACTATGTAACCGAGGTTCTCGACGACGGGCCGATTATTGAGCAGGATGTGGCGCGCATTTCTCATAGCGACGAACTCGACGACCTGTTGCAGAAAGGGCGCGACCTGGAAAAGGTCGTGCTTTCGCGCGGCGTCCGCTGGCATCTGGAGAATCGTGTGCTGCTCTACGGAAACAAGACGGTAATTTTCCAATAGCCTTGCCGGAAGTGGAACATTCTTTCCTGTTAAGTGCAAAGTTTTTCATTTCGCGGTCCTGCCGCATGTGGCATCCGTTCTCGTCTCAAAATATCTTCACAATTCAGTTGACTTAGAACACGTTCCGCTCTGAGAATCGTAGTAGGTGATTGCTGGCGCAGGCAGCCACGCTGGGTGGGCCCCTTTGATTCGAAAACCATGCCAGGGGGTGGCGAGCCGTGAACTTCTTTACCAGTGTGCTTCAACAGGATGCACGCTTTCACTCCCGTAAACCATTGAGCGGATTGGACTTACTCGAGCCGGTCACGCGCTCGTTGGTGCAACAGGTAATCCAAGAGGCGGCTACGCTGGGCATTTCCTTGATGCCCTTTGAAACCTACCGCAGCCAGGACCGCCAGCTCGATCTCTTCGATCAAGGCAAGTCGCAGCTGCACACGGTGGGTGTGCATCACTACGGTCTGGCCTGTGATTTGGTTCGGGATGTGTGCGGAGCGCCGTCGTGGGAGGGCGACTTTTCGTTTCTGAGAGTCATCGCTCAGCGGCACAGGCTGATTTGGGGCGGAGATTGGGGTACGCCGTGCCAGCCACATAAGCTCTACGATGCGGTTCATATGCAGCGTTGCAGCGTGGCGCGTCAAGGAGCGTTGTTCCGCGGGGAGTGGTATCCCGATGACGACTATGACCCTTACACCGACCTGGACGCCAACGGCTCCATCACGCTGATGGCGAGCATTGAGGTACCGAGGAAATGGCCCCGCTCGGTCGCGAATGGCGAGGCGCGCACCGCACGCACGCATCTAGCCAGGAAGTCGTTGTTGGCTTAGAAAGTCCCAGGCGTCCTGGTTGATGCGGTCGCTGATGGCGTAGTAATCGTGGTCGTGGTGTTGGAGCTCGACGTAGTGAACCGGAAATTTCCTACTGAGGAGGAGATCGCGCGTTTGTTCCACTTGTTTCACGGTGAAAAACTGGTCGTGGTCGCCAATGTACAGGGCAATGGGCGTCTTACGGGTGGCCTTGCCGACGATGCCCACGTAGTCGTCCGCAATGTGATTGGCGTGGATCGCAACGGCGGCAAAATACTGTGAAGCCAGCATGGCGGCGTCGAAGGCGAGGTAGCCGCCCATGGAGTTGCCAAAGATGTAGACGCGCCGGGGATCGATGCTGGTTATTATTTTGGCATCTTCGACGATGCAGCGGAAGACTTGCGGCGCAACGTCTTCGAAGGTCGGGGCCAGCGGAAGTTCCGGGGCGATCAGGAAGATGCGTTCCCTGCTGGCGAGATTCTTCCACGCAGGAAGAAAGTTCTCGGGACGGTCGCCAGCGCCGTGCAGGAGCAACAGTGCGGGCATGGGCTGCGTGGATTGATCGACGGGTGGACGGAAAAGGAGGTAGCGGTAGGTGTTGTCAGAGCAGTGGGCTTTGTGGGAATCGACATCGCGAGCGAAGGAGGTTGTGGTTAGGGCAGCGACGGCGAAAAGCAGACAGGTCGCCAGAGGCATATGTCCACCAAGGCGACGAACTGTGTTTGATTGATGGATCACATTCTCACCAGGAGCCGAGGTTAACTCAAGACCTCGCGGGCGTGGGCACACGCGCTACACGGGATGCTACTCTTCGCTGGATTTTAGGTCTTGGGCCAGCAGACGGTGGAACAGGTGTTCTCCGGTTTCGCGGCGGACGGAGAGGCGGCCTGCGCCGTAGGCTCTGGATTTGAGGCCGCGTTGGACGGAGGCGCAAATGTCTTCGTCTTCGGTCTGCACGCGGTTGCTTACGTCGACGCTGGCGGTGTTGTAGGCCTTGGCGGCTTGGCTGACGTCCGAGAAATAGAAATCGAAAACCACCTGGCAGTGGTCGGTATCGATGGGCAGCACCAGGTTCGTATCCATGTATCCGGCGTAGCAGTTGATCATGAAGTTGGGATAGAGCCAGTAGTAATAAGCGCGGTCGCCGGTGCGGGTGGCGGAGGTGGCGGCGTCTTCGACCGGAGTGCCCTCGGACGAAGAGACCATGGGACTCGATTGCAGGCAGTAGCGGACGTCGTTTTCAATGGTGTAGTGCGTGTAGTCCAGGACGCTGTTCAGGCCCTTGTGCAGGTGCGGCACGTGGTAGCCGCCGTCGAGGTAGTTGTCGACGTAGACCTTCCAGTTGCAATCGAGCTTGTAGGTCTTGCGCTGGAAGAAGCCCAGCTTTGAGACTTGGAGAGGCGCGAGGCGGGGAACGATCGATCCCAGGAATTCCTTCAATGGAACCGGATTCGGATTCAGGTGCACGAAGACGAAGCTTTCCCAGGTAT
Organism: Acidobacteriaceae bacterium; assembly: GCA_043782485.1. Lineage (GTDB taxonomy): Bacteria > Acidobacteriota > Terriglobia > Terriglobales > Acidobacteriaceae > JANXUC01. Next base: position 4,679 of record JAYWAL010000008.1, read on the forward strand.
CGACGCTTACGGGGACCAGGCCGTTGTTAGCAGGATCGAAATTCTGCACACCGCCGAATTCTGGAACGCCTTTGAGCGCGCCGTCCAGGCCGTAGCTCCAGCCGTGATAGGGGCAACGGAGGATGGTGGCATGGCCGCAAGGCTCGGTCATTACGGCGGCGGCGTGGTGGCGGCATACGTTGAAAAACGCTCGCAGCTGGTTGTCCGGACCTCGAACCACCACGATTGGCTCGCCCGCAATATTGGCCGTGAGGTAGTCGCCCGGCTTGGTAACCTGATCGGCGCGGCCCACCACTTGCCAGGTGCCGCTGAAGACGGTTTTGCGCTCCAGAGCGGCGATTCGGTCATCGGTGTACCAAGGGGCGGGGATGGTTAGCGCTTCGGCGAGGGGGGCGCCGGCATTGTAGGCGTTGAGAATTTCGGAGATGCTGGGCTGGGCATTTGCGGTCAAGCTCGGGGCCATTGGGTTTGGTTCTCCGCTACTCGGTCAAAATTCAAAAGGAATCATACGCGGACTCGGAGGTGCGCTCAAGAGACCGCTAAGAGCACAAACTGTGGATGCCGCGAGACCTGAGGCTTGCAATTTCCCGGAAGCCTCCGAGAATGGGATAATTTTGGCCATGGACGAAGCCTTTGACGGTGCGCTGGCGGACCTCTCGTTGACTAACGCATCACGCCTGGTGCGAGAGAGACGCGTTTCGTCTGTGGAATTGACCGAAGCCTGTTTGCATCGGATTGCGGAGCGAAATCCGGAGCTGAATGCGTTCATCACGGTTACGGAGGAGTCGGCACGGATGGAAGCACGCACAGCGGAGCGCGAAATTCAGTCCGGCGCGTGGCGCGGGCCTCTGCATGGCATCCCGATTGCCCTGAAAGACCTGGTGGACATGGCGGGCATTCCGACAACGGCTGGCAGCAACTTTTTCCGTAATCGGATTCCCGAGGTCGATGCGGATGTGGTCCAGGGCCTGAAGGCGGCAGGTGCTGTGTTCCTGGGTAAGCTGAACCTGCACGAGTTTGCTTTCGGAGCCAGTTCCGTGGTGAGCGCGTTTGGTCCGGTGCGGAATCCCTGCAACCTGGAGTATTCGGCGGGTGGCTCTTCTTCCGGGTCAGCGGCGGCGGTGGCGGCGGGGCTTTGTTATGCGGCGGTTGGCACGGATACGGGAGGCTCCATTCGGCAACCAGCGGCGTTCTGCGGCGTAGTGGGGTTGAAACCGACCTATGGCTGGATCAGCGCGCGTGGCGTGGTGCCGCTGTCGAAGTCTCTGGATCACGTTGGCCCCATGGCGCGCACGGTGGCCGACGCGGCCCTGCTGTTGCAGGCGATGGCGCCGCATCCCATGGCGTCCAACAACGCCCACGAACTGTCCGCGCTGAGAATCGGAGTTCCGCGAGCGCATTTCTACGACGGTCTGCATCCTGACATTGAAGCGGCAACGGAGGCGGCTCTTCTCGTATTGCAGACCTTGACCCACAGCCAGACCGAAATCTACCTGGAGATGCACCACGATCTGGGAAACCTGCTGACCAAAGCCGAGGCCTTCGCCTACCACCGGCAGCACGTGGAGGCAACACCGGACCTCTACCAGGCGGAAACACTCAGAAGAATTCGCTCGGGAGCCAGCGTGGAAAAACAGGACTACGAAGCAGCCGTTATCGAATTGGAAGCCCTGCGCCATTCTGCACTCAGCGTATTTCAAAATGTCGATTTGGTGGTCACGCCCACCACAGCCGTCCCGCCCTTCCGCATCGCCGATCTGGCAGGCTCAGCCACACTGCGCGAGAAGGAACAGTTGACGCTGCGCAATACTCGCCCGTTCAACGTGCTGGGTTGGCCGGCGATCTCCGTTCCCTGCGGGCGGACGCGCGAAGGTTTGCCCATTGGCCTGCAAATCGCCGGCGCGCCAGGCGCGGAGGCAATGGTGGTGGCATTAGCGGCAGCCTATGAGCGTGCCGCCACCTAATTTGGAGGAATGAATGGACATCGAATCGCTTCGCGCCTATTGCCTGACCTTTCCCCACGCGACGGAAAATATCCAGTGGGGCCACGATTTGTGCTTCAAAGTCATGGGAAAGATGTTCGTTGTGGCGGCTCTGGAAATCGAAGCCCGTCCGCGCCTTTGCTTCAAGTGCACTCCGGAAACCTTCGCCGAACTCACGGAACGCGACGGCATGGCACCAGCGCCGTATGTTGGGCGCTACGGTTGGGTGGGCCTGGAGTCGCTCGATACCTTAACAGTGCGCGAATTGAAACCTCTAATTGTGACGTCCTACGAACTGGTGGCGGCCAAGCTGCCGAAAAGGAAGAAAACCGCAGGCGAGGCCCCAGTCCGCAAGGGGAAACGACTGCAACACTAGAACTGGTCTCGCACATAAATGATTCGCGGGTTGGAAGCCCTGACCTCTGGGGCTAAGCCCCGAGTCATTTATGACTCTTGGTGTCACGCCTAAAGCCGTGACCTACCAAAGGCCATCTATGAGACCGGTTCTAGAAAGAGACCGGTTCTAGAAATATGCGCAATTGGCGGCGGAACAGACACCGAGGGTTAAGGTAGACTAGGGCGCATGACGGATCGCAATTCAGGGCCGGATTCGAACGCCGTGGCGGACTCGGCGCCGTTTGTTTCGACAACCACTCCGACGACGCCAACCAACGGAGCGAGCACTCATCCCACCGGTCCCGTGGTGGCCATCATTCAGGCACGGATGGGTTCCTCCCGGCTACCGGGCAAGAGTCTGGCCAACATCGAAAACCACCCCATGCTGTGGCACGTGATCGACCGAGTGAAGCGCGCGCGGCTGATTGACCGCGTGGTGGTGGCGACCTCCACGGCACCCGCCGATGACGCCATCGAAGCCCTGTGCCAGGAGCTTGGCGTCCCCTGCCACCGGGGGAGTGAAAGTGATGTCCTGGACCGCTTCTACGCCGCCGCCACCAAGGAGAAGGCCGCGCAGGTGGTACGCATCACGGCCGACTGCCCGCTGATCGACCCGGAAATCGTGGACCGCGTGGTGCGCCGCTTTCAACGCGGCGATGTGGATTACGTATCCAACGCCATGGTGCGGAGTTACCCGGACGGACTCGACACGGAAGTCTTTTCTTTTTCCGTATTGGAACGAGCCTGGCGCGAAGCCCATAAAACCGCCGAGCGAGAGCACGTTACGCCGTACCTGCGCTCGGGACAATTCCGCACCGCCAACGTGGAAAATCAAACGGCGCGTGTGCACCAACACCACCGCTGGACAGTGGATGAACCAGCGGACCTCGAATTTGTTCGCGCCGTCTACCAGGCGCTGCGCGAAAATCCAATTTTTGGAATGGAGGACATTCTCCACCTTCTGGATGCAAACCCCGGCCTCGAAAAAATGAATTCAGAAATTGTTTCCAACTCCGGCTACTACAAAAGCCTCTACGCGGACGCCTATGCCACAGCCGTGCCGTTGCGGCCGCTGGGCCAATCGCAAGCGTGGCTGGAACGCGCCCGTCGGGTCATTCCCGGCGCTTCCCAAACCTTTAGCAAGGGCGCAAACCAGCACGTTTTCGGCGTGGCTCCCGTGTTTCTGGCGAGGGGCAAGGGTTGCCGCGTCTGGGATGTGGACGGCAATGAATACATTGACTACATCCAGGGACTGCTGCCCAACATTCTGGGCTACGCGCACGATGAGGTGAACGCCGCCGCCGCCGCGCAATTGGCGCTGGGACACAGTTTCTCCCTGCCCACTCCGCTGGAAGTGGAACTGGCGGAGCGGCTGACGCGCCTAATTCCATGCGCGGAACAAGTGCGTTTCGGCAAGAACGGCTCCGACGCCACCTCCGGCGCCGTGCGCGCCTCCCGAGCGCTCACCGGACGCGAACGCATCGCCTGCTGCGGCTACCACGGCTGGCAGGATTGGTTCATCGGCAGCACCACGCGCAACGCGGGCGTTCCACAAGCGGTTCGCGAGCTGACGCATCCGTTTGTCTACAACGATCTCGATTCTCTGCGCAAACTCCTAGACGCGCATCCCGGCCAGTTCGCCGCCGTCATCCTGGAGCCGGTCAATTTCTGGGCACCCGCCCCTGGCTTTCTGGAGGGCGTCCAAGCCCTGGCCCGCCAGCACGGCGCCATCCTCATCTTCGATGAAATTTGCAGCGGCTTCCACTTCGGCCTGGGCGGCGCACAGAAAAAGTTTGGTGTCACCCCGGACCTGGCCTGCTTCGGGAAAGCCATGGGCAACGGCTTCCCCATCGCTTGCGTGGTCGGAAAATCTGATGTCATGAAGGTCTTCGAGGAAATTTTCTTCAGCTTCACCTTCGGCGGCGAAGTCGCTTCCATGGCGGCCGCGATGAAGGTTCTCGACATTCTGGAAACCACCGACGCTCTTTCCTCCATGACCGCCAACGGCCGCGTCCTCCAGGATGGCCTCAACGCCCTGGCCAAGGAGGCCGGACTCCAGGATCGCATTCGCTGCATCGGCTACCCGTTCTGGTCTCTGATCAAATTTCTGGACGCCGACGGCAAAGACAGTCTCCTCGTGCGCAGCCTCTTCACCCAGGAGTGCGTCAAGCGCGGCGTGCTCTTGCTGGCCACGCACAACATGACTTCAGCGCACGACCCGCTCGTCATCGAGCAAACGCTGCGAATTTACGCCGAGGTTTGCAAAACCCTGGCTTCGTATCTCCAAAACCCGCATCCAGAGGCGCATCTGGAAGGCGGCGCGATCCAGCCCGTCTTCAAGGTGCGGTGATCCTACATGGTCGCGTGGAACAGTCGCCCCTGGAATTGCGCCCGGAGGTGAGCCGATGAAACCTGGCATGCTTCTGATTCGGGCCGACGCCGGTTCCGTAATTGGCACAGGTCATGTCATGCGCTGTCTGGCTCTGGCGCAGGCCTGGCAGGACGCTGGCGGCACGGTGACTCTGGCAGCCGCGGAATTGCCCGCCGCGCTCCATCCGCGTCTGGAGGCTGAGCATGTTGCCGTAACCGGCATCACCGCCGCCTCGGGAAGTCTCGAAGACGCGCTTGCCACGAATTTGCTGGCCAACCGCACCGGGGCTTCCTGGATCGTCATTGATGGAGACCGCTTTAGCAGCGAGTATCTGGAGCACGTGCGCGGCCGTGGTGTGCGGATCTTACTGGTGGACGACTTGCTGGCGGACGACTTACTCAGCCAGGACTTTGCCGCGCGCAAGTCATTTCCGGCCGATCTAATCGTCAATCCCAATCTGGACGAAGCCAGCGAAGCCTATGAAAATCGTAGCGCGGGCGCGGCCGTTTGCGCGGGACCTTCTTATATCTTACTGCGCCGCGAATTTCAGCAAGCCGCGCGCGAGCAAGCAACGCGCGAACGCAACACCCGTGAAACGGGCAACCGGATTCTGGTCACACTCGGCGGAAGCGATCCCGACGGTATGACGCTGAAGATTGCCGCGGCCCTTGCCAATTGCCCAGGCATGGAGGTTACGGCCCTTGCCGGTGCGGGCTATGCCAGCGTGGACGAGTTGCAAACTCTGAGCAATGTCCGCATCCTCGTCAACACCCCGAAAATTGCCCAGTGCATGTTGGAATCCGACATAGCCATCATCGCCGCCGGAGGCACATTGTGGGAACTTCTCTCCACTCGGTGCGCGGTGTTGAGCTATTCTAGAAATGCGGTGCAAGCCCGCATCGTGCGGGTGCTGGCGGAACGCGGCATGATCAGAAACCTAGGGAAGACTCGCGAATTTGCGCCCGCGCCACTCGTGGCCGCGATACAGCAGCTGGCCGGTTGCCCAAAAGCGCTCGCGGAGATGACCGCTCTCGGCGCCACGTTGGTGGACGGGCGCGGAGCTTCGCGGGTGGTCGCAACCATGCTCCGCATGGGCCAACGCTGATGGTGATGCAACCGATTTCCCAACCCGAGCGGGAGCCATTTCTCGCCATGGCGGCGCAGCACTTTTCCGAACTGGATTCCTCCTTTGTGCCGCACGAGGACTGGAAACAATACTATTTTGAAACAATTCTCGCGAACCCCCAATATTTCCTGCGCTGGATCCTTTGCGACGGACATCGCGCAGGATTTATTTTGTTCGGACTCGAGAAGCATCGTTTCCTGCCGCGAGTGACCGGCGCCATCTTCGAGCTCTTTGTGCTGCCTGAATTTCGGAAGCGCGGCCTCGCCAAGGCGTGCGCGCTGGAAGCGATCCTGGAGCTCTGGACGCACAAGCCCTCCAAGATCCAACTCGAAGTACTGGAGGGCCGGACCGCCGCGGCGGCTCTCTGGAAGTCGCTGGGCTTTCGCAAAGTGACGGATCGCCTGGTATTAACCGGGAGCGCCGTGAGCGGGAACGAATCGAGCGGGAGCGCACGGTGAAGATCGCAATTGCGCAACCAACCTATTTGCCATGGCTCGGCTACTTCGACTTGCTGGATCAAGTCGACCATTTCGTTCTCCTGGATACCGTGCAATTTGAAAAGCAATCCTGGCAGCAGCGCAACCGCATTAAGGCGCCCACAGGTTTGCAATGGCTCAGCGTGCCGGTCGTGTTCCGGGGACGGCTCAACCAACGGATCGTGGACGTCGAAATTCGGGAAGCCGAATTCTGGCGGGATCATCTGCGTGCTGTGGAGCTCAGCTATCGGCGCTCCCCGTTTTTTGATCACTACTACCCGCAATTCAGCGCGCGGTTGCAGGCCTCAGGCTCGAGCCTGGCCGAACTCACAATTTCGTTATTCTTGTGGCTCGCCCAGTGCCTTGGCATTGCCACGCCGGTGGTCCGCGCGTCGGCGCTTGGGGTTAGCGGACAGCGCACGCACTTGTTGGCGGAGATCTGCGGTTCCCTGGGCGCAACCGGGTATATTTCACCGCTCGGCTCGGCTGGCTACTTGTTGCACGAGCTGGAAATCCTGACCAGCCGGGGTGTTGCGGTGTCGTTTCAAAATTACGAACATCCCTCGTACCGCCAGCTCTTTCCGCCCTTTCAGCCGTTTGCCAGCGTGCTCGATCTGCTCTTCAATGAAGGGGGAAACGCTTTGCCAATTCTGCGCAGCGGACGGCGCGCGCCGTTGGCTCCGGAAGCCGTGGCGCTGCAACTCATCGAAAAGGTGCGTTCTTGATGGAAAACAATTTTCGCATCGGCAGCCACACCATCGGAGCGGGCTCTCCCTGCTATGTGATTGCCGAACTCTCCGCCAATCACAATCAGAGTTTTGACCACGCCGTGCAAATTCTGCGGGCTGCGCACGAAGCTGGAGCCGACGCGGTTAAGCTGCAAACCTACACCGCCGACACCATCACATTACGAAGTGACAAGGAATATTTCCGCATTCAGGGCGGCACCCTTTGGGACGGGCGTATTCTGCACGACCTCTATCAGGAGGCCTATACCCCGTGGGAATGGCAGCCGAAATTAAAGGGGATTGCGGAAGATCTGAGCATGGATCTTTTCTCCAGCGCGTTCGACGCCACCGCCGTAGCGTTTTTAGAGCAAATGAACGTTCCCGCTCATAAAGTGGCGTCGTGCGAATTGGTCGACCTCGGACTCATCCAAACCATGGCCCGCACCGGCAAGCCCCTGATAATCTCCACCGGCATGGCCACTGAGGAGGAAATCTCCGAGGCTGTGCAAGCCGCGCGCGGCGCGGGTGCCACGCAAATCGCCCTGTTAAAATGCACCAGTGCCTACCCCGCCCGCCCGGAAGAAGCCAACCTGCTCACGATTCCGGAACTGGCACGGCGATTCCAGTGCCCCGCCGGACTTTCGGACCACACCCTGGGCGTGGCCGTTCCGGTGGCCGCCGTGGCTGTGGGCGCCTGTATCCTGGAAAAACACCTCTGCCTCAGCCGTTCCGATGGCGGCCCGGATGGCGCATTTTCCCTCGAGCCTCAGGAATTCAAGACCATGGTGGAAGCGGTGCGCGTCGCCGAAAAAGCCCTGGGATCGGCCCAGTTCACGCCCAGCCCCAGCGAAGTCAACAGCCGCAGGTTTCGGCGGTCTTTGTTTGTGGTCGAGGACGTGAAGCAGGGCGAATTATTCACGGAATGGAACGTGCGCTCGATTCGGCCCGCGGACGGTCTGCATCCCAGGCACTTGCCTGAGGTTCTGGGAAAATCAGCATCCCACGACATCGAACGGGGGACGCCTTTCAGTTGGGCGCTGCTGACTCCATGACGATCCCTCATGGCTACACCGACCTCGCTCCCGGCAAGATTGCCTCAGTCGTGACCTATCTCGAAATGCGAGAGCGTCCGCAACAACCCCTTACCAACCCTCCCCAGGGCCTGACGTTCCGCAAGGTTGAGGTGCCCGCCCTCGATTGGTACCGCACTCTCTATCGCGCGGTTGGGCAAGACTGGCTGTGGTTCCGGCGCCTCGGCATGAGCGACGAAGAGCTGGGGCGCGCGATCCACCACCCCAACGTCGATATCTACGCCTTAGCGCAAGACGGTCAAGGCGACAAAGGCCTGCTCGAACTCGACCGCGGTTCCGAATCCGAAGTCGAAATCGCCTACTTCGGTCTGACCACGGACCTGGTTGGCCAAGGCGCTGGCCGCTACATGATGGAACAGGGCCTAACCGCCGCTTGGGCCAACAACCCGCGCCGCGTCTGGGTTCACACCTGCACCCTCGACCATCCGCGAGCCTTAGCCTTCTACATCAAAGCCGGCTTCGTCCCCTACAAGCGCGCCATCGAGGTCGCCGACGACCCCCGCCTGACGGGCAAGGTACCCAAAACCGCCGCCCCCCACATCCCCCGAATCGAAATCTAGAACGTCCTTCATCTAGCACCCGAAATCTGTCATCCTGAGCGAAGCGGGAGCGTCACGAAGTGATGCTCCCGCGTAGTCGAAGGACCCCTGCTCGATCCGGACTCCCGCCTAACAATTCCCTACCCTCTCCACCGGTCCACGCCATACCACCACACCAGCCTCACCGCTTCCCCGGCAAACGTCTTCGCCCACTGCCGATGCTCCCACCACCGCGGACCATACTGCGTCCTGTCATAAGCCGCCGCCACACTGAACTCCACCCCCGGCATCTCATGCCGAAACACAGCCAGCGAGCGCCGCGTATGAAAATCCGACGTCACCAGCAGAACCCTGCGAACTCCCTGGGTCTTCAGGCATCCCGCCACATCCTGCGCCTCATCCCTGGTGGAAAGCCCAACAATCGGGCACACAGAAAGTTGAGCAGCCTGCGGGAGGCCCGCAAAATACTGCTGGGCGAGCTCCAGTTGGCTCCAACGATAAATCCTGGCAGCTGCCGGGGCGTCGAGTACCAGGCGCGGCGCAAGGCCACTGGAGAACATCTGGAGGCCTTTGGCGGGCCGCTGCTCAGTCTCCCCGGCCAGGACAACGATCACGTCTGCCGCCTGCGGCTGGTCCACCACCAGCCATCCACCTGCCCGGTAGAGAGCGACCCCAGCCGCCACCAGCAAAACCAGCCAGCGGAGGCCGTTTCCTGTCGATTTTGGCAATCCAAGCCTCCTGATTCTAAAAGGGTTACTTGCGTCACGAGGGGTCACAGACCCGGCTTCGCCCGTGTGCTAAAATTTATTTTTCACGGAAGAAATCATCCCTATGCCAACGCAACAGGTTACACCTGTCTCTGAAATTCTCGCCAAAATTCAGTCCCGCAACGCCAAGATTGGCATCATCGGCCTGGGCTACGTCGGCCTCCCGCTCGGCCTCATGTTCAGTGAGGAAAAGCTTCAGGTCCTCGGCTTCGACATTGACGAAAACAAAGTTAAGGCCCTCAACAGCGGCCAGTCCTACATCCACCGGATTTTGCCGGAAGAGATCCAAAGTGCGCAAAAGAAAGGCTTTTCCGCCACGTCGGACTACACCCGCCTGAGCGAAGTGGACGCCGTCGTCATCGCCGTCCCCACGCCCCTCAACGAGTACCACGAACCCGACCTAAGCTATATCACCGCCACCGGCGACGCGATCGCCCCCAATTTGAAGGAAAACCACCTCGTAGTCCTCGAGAGCACCACGTACCCCGGCACCACCGAAGAAGTTTTGCTACCGATCCTGGAAAAGGGCAACAAATTGGGCCTCAAGGCCTCCCGCGACGGCGTCAAGAACGACAAAGTCTTCTTCCTGACTTTCTCACCCGAGCGCGAAGATCCCGGCAACACCAGCGTGGCCCGCAAGGACATTCCCAAAGTGGTCGGCGGCCTCGACACCCAAGCCGGCGAGCTGGCTGGAGCCATGTACAACGTCATCTTTAGGAAGGTCGTGAGGGTTTCGACCCCAGCCGCTGCGGAAATGACCAAGTTGCTGGAGAACATCTACCGCTGCGTGAACATCGCTTTGGTCAATGAACTTAAGCAGTTAAGCCTGCGCATGGGCATCGATATCTGGGAAGTGATCGATGCGGCCGCGACCAAGCCGTTCGGCTTCCACCCGTTCTATCCAGGGCCAGGCCTGGGCGGGCACTGCATTCCGGTGGACCCGTTCTACCTTTCGTGGAAGGCCAAGGAGTTCGATTTCCGCACCAAATTCATCGAACTGGCTGGCGAAATCAACGTGGGGATGCCTTACTTTGTCATCGCCTCGGTCGCTAACGCGTTGAATGCAAAGAAGAAAGCCCTCAACGGCTCCAAGATCCTGATGCTGGGCATGGCCTACAAAAAAGACATTGACGACCTGCGCGAGTCGCCAGCGCTCACGATTATTGAGCTGCTGCAAAAGGAAGGCGCGGACGTCTGCTACAACGACCCCTACTTCCCTTCCGTAGGCCGCGGCCGCAAGTACGACCTGCAGATGAAGTCCACTCCGCTCAACAACTTAGAGCAGTATGACTGCGTCCTGATCGTGACCGACCACAGCGACTACGACTTCAAAAAGATCGTGGAGGAGTCGCAGCTGGTGGTAGATACCCGGAACGCGACCAAGGGGATCAAGTCGCCGAAGATTGTGCGCTGCTAGGAGTGAAGCCGGAATTTTTAAGCGCGGGCATCCTGCCCGCGCTTTTTGTCGTTTTGGAGAAAATGGCGAGTTTGGTGGGGAATTATGCCTAAGCTGCTTGCTTCCATTGGGATACAGGGTTGCTGGGTGAGCATCTTTCCGTCTTTGCCACTGCGCCAACTAGTTCAAACTAGTTGGAGAGAAGAGCAAGGGAAACCAAGGAAGGCTCGGCCACCCACCGATCAGGATCGTAGCCATGGGACTTACTCGCCTGGATGGGCTGCTCTGGATTTGGCGGCTGCTGTGCCGTGCAAGACCTTGCCGACCTTGTCCAACAACGCCACGAGCGTAAAAGGCTTCTCCAGAAGCTCCGTGTCCGGCTTGAAGCTTTGGTGCTGATTGAGGAGATCGTTGCTGTAGCCGGACATGAAGAGAACTTTCGCGTCAGGATGCAGAAGCAGCATCCGTTTCGCTAGATCCCGTCCCCCCATTCCTGGCATCACCATGTCGGTGAGCAGCAAGTCGATGCTGATGCCTTCCACCTCCGCCAATCGCAGCGCAGCGTCGGCGTCGGGTGCGTCCAGAACCCTGTAGCCGTTGCTCTCCAGGCAAGTGCGCGCGAGTTGCCGTAAGGCCTCTTCGTCTTCCACCACCAACACGGTTTCTCTACCACGGGCAACTTCCTGGAGTATCGGAACGGCGGCGGGAACCTTTACGTTTTCTGCCACGCGGGGCAGATAGATCCGGAAAGTGGCTCCCTTTTCGGCTTCGCTCTCCACAATGATGTATCCGTTATTCTGCTTGGCGATGCCGTAAACCGTTGCTAAGCCCAAACCTGTCCCCTTGCCGAGATCTTTCGTCGTAAAGAACGGCTCAAAGATGCGCTTTTGGGTCTCGTGGCTCATGCCACAGCCCGTGTCGCTTACACTCAACATCACGTAGGAACCCAGCACGATGTAGGGATGCTGGCGAGCATAGGCCTGATCCAATTCCACATTTGCCGTCTCGATCCACAAGCGTCCTCCCTGCGGCATCGCGTCGCGTGCGTTCACGCACAGGTTCATCAGCACCTGCTCCACCTGACCGGGATCCACCTTCACCCGCCCCAGATCTGGGCCGCGCTTGAATGAGATTTCGATGTGTTCGCCGATCAAACGGCGCAGCATCTTCTCCAGGTCGTAGGTCGCCGTGTTCAGGTCCAAAACCACCGGTTGGATCACTTGCTTCCGGCTGAATGCCAGCAGTTGCCGCGTGAGCCCGGCGGCCCGGCGGCCCGCTTTGGCGATTTCTTCGGCATGCCGGTGCGAGGCGGATTCTGGTGCGAGGCTCATCTGGAGCAGGTCGCTGTAGCCCGTAATTACAGCCAGCGCATTGTTGAAGTCGTGCGCCACACCCCCAGCCAACTGACCTACGGCTTCCATTTTTTGCGCCTGGCGGAGTTGATCTTCCAACAACTTACGTCGCGTGATATCGGTGTTCATCCCCTCGTATCGCACCACGACGCCGTCTTCCATGATGGCCCGCACGTAGGCGGAAATCCACATCGTGCTGCCATCTTTGCGGTAGACCTCACATTCCAAATCCTTCACCATTCCCTGTCGAGCCAGTTCTTTGAGCTCTTCGCGCCGCTTCGGGTCGACATATACCTGCTCGTTGATATTGGTAATGCTCTCGATCAACTCTTGAGGAGAGTCATAGCCCAGCATCTTTGCCATGGCAGGATTGACCTTGAGATACCGCCCTTCTGGAGTGCTCTGAAAAATCCCCACAACCGCGCTCTCGAAAATTGAACGGTATTGTTGTTGCGCGTGCCGAAGCTGATCCTCAAGCTCCTTGCGCTCGGTGATATCCTCAGCCGAACCCTCGTAGCGGACGATGGTATCGCCCTCGCGCACGGCGCGACCATTCACCGCGAGCCACATCTTAGTGCCGTCCTTACGGTAGACCTGCACTTCGAAATTTCGTACCCCGCCCTGCTCCGCCATCAACCGCTTGTACTCGGTTCGACGCGACGGATCCACATAGATTTGGGATTGCACGTCGGTGATGTAGGCCACGAACTCTTCCGGCGTATTGAGGCCATACATGCGGGCCATGGCCGGGTTTGAGCTTAACACTCGCCCATCGGGCGTGCTCTGATAGATGCCGACCAGGGCTTCCTCAAAAATCAGCCGGTATTTCTTTTCCGCCTGCTGTAAGGCCTCTTCGGCTTGTTTCTGTTTCGTAATGTCCCGCAGCACCACCAGCTTCGCCTCCCGACCGCGGAGGGTGACGTTCTGCCGAACGACGTCCACATCAATCAGGCTGCCATCTTTAACCCGGTGCCTCCACTCGCCCTGGGATTGCTCTTCACGGCGAGTTCGGGCCACCTCTGCTTTAAGGCGCGGGACATCTTCTGACGGGCGGATATCGGAAATCTTCATCTGGAGAAATTCTGCGCGCGAATAGCCGTAGTGCCGAACTGCAGCCTCGTTCACGGCCAGGAACTGAAGGGTCTGTACATCAAATACCCACATGGGCTGCGGGTTGTTCAGGAACAGCGTACGAAACCCGGCATCCTCTTCCGTCAAAAGATAGTTCTGCCGAGGCGCCTGTGATTCGACACCGGCAGAAACCCGGTGCTCGCGTTCATCTTTCGTGCTGTCCTTCAAACTGCTCACCCGAACGGAGAATTCGTGCCTCCGCCCCAAACTCTACTTCGGGCCCAATAACGTAGACTTCGTTCTCCAGATAGAATACCCTGCCGCACCCGGAACAAATCATACCTAGACCAAATAAGGAGTACGGAGGTAACCAGGGTGCTGGTTTCGGCCTTCTGTCACTTTTCGACCGCAAGACCTCACAAAGCAGCCCTTTCGGGCGCGGGAGGCTTACGCCTTTGACCCCCGGGGACTGCGGGCTTTGGCCGCGCTTGGGGTTGGCTCTTGCGGGCTGTGCCAGCGGGCAGCTTGTGCGGCTTTTATCAACTTGCCATTGGGTTGATTGGATAGGAGGAAGGTTCCTCAAACTCAGCATGCTTGGTTTGACGAACAAGAACCTGGGAAGGTAAGGAGCCTTCACATGATGATCATAGGGTGTGATTTTCATTCCACTTGGCGGCAAGTTTCCTGGGCAGGCCTCTGATGAGAGGCGGAACGTTCCCTAATGTTTCAATGAGTGAAAATTGGCGGGTGGTGGGCGAGATTTACGGCCATTCCTAACCTTGGCATCCATTTCCATCGTAAAGTTCGGGCCATTTTTCCTCGTTATTAAAGGATCGCTACTAGTTGTTAAAGAATCGTTGACTTCTTGCCGATGTAGGCCGGTGTGAGCACTGGCTACGCTTTCTACGATGCGCTTTGCGGTCGCGGTTTTGATCGTGGGCGACTTGCAGGCGGCCGTGTGGCAATACGGAAGGCGCTTGGCGCAGGATTTCTCGCGGTCATGCTCGCGGGGACGTCGGGGCGGGCCGCGTCTTTGGTTGGGTCGGACACGTCCCCGGTGACTGCGTCCGCGGTGCTGACGAGCGTGCGGCAGATTCGGGGGCTTTCGCCGGAACAGGCGCGGCTGGGTAGGGCAGTGCGACTACGTGGACAGGTTCTGGTTCTCTCGGGCTGGAAGAACTCGTTCTTCTTTACGGACGGCCAGTTCGGGATCTCTGTTGATCGGCAGGATGATCGGCGGGATACCGTTCCCGAATTGCAACCAGGCGACAGGATCGAAATCGACGGCAAAAGTGCGGCTGGGTCGTTTGCGCCGGTCGTCGTGTCGTACCGGGTCCGCGTGCTGGGCCACGGCCTGTTGCCGGTGTCGGCTGAGCGCACCTATGAAGAACTGGTGGGCGGACAGATGGACAGCCAATGGATTCGGGTGCGGGGCGTGGTGCAGGCGGCGTGGACCGGGCCGAGTTGGGGGCGCAGTATTCTTTTTCTGGATATTGACCTTGGGGGGAGCCACATTACGGCCCGCGTCCACGACTTTCCGCCCGTCGATGGATCGTCGCGGTTCGAGGCGCCTGCACGATTCGATCCGTCATCGCTGGTGGATACGGAAGTGAGCGTGCGCGGCGTATGTGGCACCAATTTCAATGAACGGCGTCAGTTCATTGGACTGCGGCTGTTTGTTTCGGATTTGCGAGATCTTGCCATCCTCAAAGCGGCTCCCAGCGATCCGTTCCGACTGCCCACGCAAGCGCTGGACAGCCTTCAGCGCTTTTCGGTTGCTCGGCAATTGGAACATCGCATCCGAGTGGCGGGAACGGTAACCCACCAGGAGCTGGGCGAGTCTTTTTACCTGCAAGACGGGCAACAGGGCGTGTACGTGCAGACGGAGCAACTCACGCGGGTTGCGCTGGGCACGCGCATTGAGGCGGTCGGGTTTGTGGCGGCGGGAGACTACTCGCCGCAGTTGCGGGCCGCGATTTTCCGCC
>JAYWAL010000009.1:0-50026 GCA_043782485.1 Acidobacteriaceae bacterium
CTGAATGCGGACCTGGGTGTGACGGTGAAGACGACGGGCGCGATCATCGCCGGTGCGCAAACCACCTACACCGTTACGCTGCAAAACAATGGCTGGTCGGATGCCCTCAACGTGAACCTCAGCTTTCCTCTGGCTGCGGGAGAAACCTTTGTTTCAGCGATTCCAAGCCAAGGCTCGGCATGTACCGGCACGACCACGGTGAGCTGCAACCTGGGCACCATCGCCAGCGCAGCCAACGCGACGGTTACGATCAAGGCGAGCATCGCCACGGCAGGGAACTACACGACAACGGCGACGGTTTCCTCGACCACTACGGACCTGTACACGGGTAACAACACGTTTAGCGTGACGGTGCCCGTGCAGTCGGTGGTATGCGCCACTCCTGGTAAAGATGGAGCGGGCGGAACGCTGGCCGGGATCGTGAACACCTATTACCCGGGCAGCGCCAGCGCGGCGTCGGGGGCGACTTCGATTTCGGTGGGCACGCCGGTAGGCTCGGCGACGGCAATTGCCAGTGGGGATTTGCTGCTGGTGATGCAGATGCAGGATGCGGCCATCAACGCCACGAATAGTACTTCCTACGGCGACGGCAGCGGGGCTGGGTCAGGCTCGACGAATTTGAATGGTTCGGGTAACTATGAATATGTGAAGGCGACCTCAGCGGTTGCGGCTGGCTCGGTTAGCATCGCGGGCGCGGGCAATGCTGGCGGGTTGATCTATAGCTACACCAATGCCAATGCCACCACGACGCAGGGCCAGCGCAGGTTCCAGGTGATTCGCGTGCCGCAGTATTTGACGGCCACGCTGGGAGCAACGCTAACGGCGTTGCCGTGGGGCGGAACGACCGGGCTGGTGTTTGCCGGCGGCGTGCTGGCGTTTGATGTTCAGAACACGTTAACGCTCAATAGCGTCACGGTGAGCGTGGACGGGTTGGGCTTCCGCGGGGCGCCGGGGTTGCAGTTGGTGGGTGGGACGTTCACACCGGCGGCTGCCAATACGGACTTTGTGTTTATCGCGCCGGCCTCGCCCTATACAGCGGGAACGAGTACGGGTTGGCACGGTGGCAAAGGCGAGGGCATTGCGGGCACGCCGACTTGGGTGGATATGCCCAGTTTGGTCACGCCCCAGTTGTTAAGTGGTTCTTCTTATCCCGATAGCGCAACCTCGGCGGATGGCAGCATGGGTCGCGGCGCGCCTGGCAATGCGGGCGGCGGCGGTACAGATGCTGTCGGTACCACCACGAACTCGAACAACTCTGGCGGATCAGGCGGCGCAAACAGCGGCGGCGGTGGCGCGGGCGGGAACAGCCAGGCTGTGGATTTGGCCTCAGGCGGTGTTCCGAGTGCGGCATTTCCAGCTTCGATCAGCCGGGTGGTGATGGGCGGCGGCGGCGGCGCGGGCGGTCGGAATAACTCCGCTACTGACGCAAGTGCTGGAGGCGCGGGCGGTGGCATTGTCATGATCCGTGCGGGCTTCTTGAGCGGCACAGCTACGATTACGGCCAATGGTTCGGTCGGTGACCTTACTACGACAGCCAATGACGGGGGCGGCGGCGGCGGCGCGGGTGGAAGCATCATCGTGCTCTCCCAAGCGGGCGGCGAGAATGGTTTGACGCTCAACGTGAACGGCGGCAAGGGTGGAAGTACCAATACCGGCGTTACATTAGGAGTGTTTACCGCCGGCGTTCACGGACCGGGCGGCGGCGGCGGCGGCGGCATCATTATCACTTCGGGCAATCCCGCTGCCTCGAATCGAGCCGGTGGCGCTTTTGGAACCACCGAGACTAACGCGTTTGAGTGGGGCGCGACCGCGGGCATCGCTGGCGCGACACCAGTCAACAGCGCCAAGCTGTCCCAGGTCGCGGGCGTGCGTTCCGGTGTGGAATGCGCTGCGCCGGATTGCGTGATCAATAAGTCCCACGCGGGCAACTGGATTCACGGCAGCACCGGCAACCTTTATACGATTACGGTGTCGAACGCCAGTCCATCCGCTCCAATTGTTGCCGGGAACACGGTGACCGTGGTGGATACGCTGCCCACCGGGCTAACCGCGACAGCGATTGCCGGGACCGGATGGAGTTGCAATTTAGGTACGCTGACCTGTACGCGGTCGGACGCCCTAGCAGCTTTGGCGAGTTATCCGGTAATTCAAGTTACGGTCACGGTGGCAGCGAATCCGCCATCGAACGTGCTGACGAACATCGCCACGGTTTCCGGAGGCGGAGAAGTCCAGACCAACAATGATACTGACAGCGATCCCACTAACATTGTAGGCACGGCGCTTACGATTTCGAAAACCGCCAACCCGACCTCGGTAAGGACCGGCCAAAACATGGTCTACACGATTACGGTCGGCAATACAGGTCCCAATGATGGTGGCACGGCTGCGGTAACCGATCCGTTGCCCGTCGCCAACGTAACGTTTGTTTCTTCCAGCGCAACACTCTCCGGCGGTGCGACTGGCGGAACGTGCGCTTTTGCCACGCCAACGGTGACTTGCAGCTATACCGCGTTCCCGGTGGGAGCCGGCTCGGTGATTACCGTCACCGTAACGACCGGAGCACCCGCAAAAGTTGCGAATACGGCCACATTAACGGACACTGGCGTGCCCGCGTTCGTGGATACAGTTTCGTCAACCGTGAACACCGTCACCACCTTCCCAACCAGCGTGGCCGTGCGATCCTTCTCGGCGCAGCGTGTGGGTGCTGGAACAGTGGTGCGCTGGCAGACCGGCGGCGAGAAACATAACCTGGGCTTCAACCTATATCGCGAGGAAAACGGAAGCCGCGTGAAGGTGAACGCCTCGCTGATTGCTGGCTCGGCGCTGCGCATGCGGGAGACGCTGGAACAGCATAGCGGCTTCAGCTACGCATGGCCGGATGCCAAAAACGGAACCGGGTACTGGCTGGAGGACGTGGAGATCAACGGCGCGCGCACGATGCACGGGCCGGTCTACGCGGACTCGAGCGCAACGGCTGCAGCGTCGGCCACAAGCGCGGCTGCAAGTTCGGTGACCCTGGCGGAAGTGAGCCAGTCTTCCGGCCAGCTCTCTCAGGCGGGAGGCTCTGGCTTTGAAACCAGCCGGATTCTGCCCCACTTTGCCAAAATCCTGCCGGTAACTGCGCAACAACGCCAGACCCAATTCGGCCTGGCAGCCGGTGCGGCGGTGAAATTGGCTCTACGCTCGGAAGGCTGGTATCGCGTTTCACAAAAGGAATTGGTGGCCGCGGGCTTGAATGCCGGTGTCGATCCCAAATTCCTGCGCCTCTACACGGAGGGCTTGGAGCAGCCTCTGCGCGTGACCGGGGCGGGCAATGGTCCGGGCGGTTTCGGCCCGAATGCCGCCATTGAGTTCTATGCCACGGGCATCGATACGCCATTCTCGGATGCGCGTGTGGGCTGGCTGGTGGCGGGCAACGCGGCAGGCTTGCGCGTTGCGGACGCTGCGAACTCCGGTGGCGCCTCGGGAAGCGCCAGCTACCCCTATGCGGTGGAGCTGCGCCAAAGAATCACCTATTTCGCCGCGCTGCTCAACGGCGAGGACAATGACAACTTCTTCGGCGCGATTGTGACCAATGCGCCGGTGGATCAGCTCGTGACCACCCGCAACGTGGCCAACGCCTCAGCGGCGGGCACGACGATGGAAGTGGCGCTGCAAGGCGCAACCACTGGTCAGGCGCACGCGGTGAACGTGAACCTAAACGGAAACTTCCTGGGCGTGGTGAACTTTGCCGATCAGCAAGTGGGGAAGGCCGTGCTCAATATCCCCGCCGGACAACTGCTGGAAGGCGCGAACACCGTAACCCTGACCGCGCAAAACGGCGACAACGACGTTAGCGTCGTGGACCACATCACCGTGCGCTACCTGCACTCGTACGCGGCGGAATCCGATGCGCTGCGCTTTACGGCGGCGGCGGGCGAGCATGTTCAGGTCACGGGCTTTACCGCCCGGCCGATGCGCCTGGTGGATATCACCAATCCGGCGCGGCCTGTGAATCTGCAACCCGTAGTCACGGGCACGGCTGGGCATTACGCTCTGGATGTGAATGCTCCCTGGTCTGTCTCTGGAACGTCTGTCTCTGGAACGTCCGTATCTGGAACGCATACTTTCCTGGCGCTGGCCTCAAGCCAGCTCTCCCACGCGGCAGCCACGGCCAACCAGCCTTCGAGCTGGCACACGGCCCAAAGCGGCAGCGACATTGTCATGCTGTCGCATGCGAAGTTCGCCGCGGCGTTGCAGCCGCTGGTGAGACTGCGCCAGAGCCAGGGCAAAACGGTGTCCGTGATCAACGTGGAGGATGTCTACGACGAATTCAACTTCGGCGAGCGCAGCCCCTACGCGATCAAGAACTTCCTGGCCGCGGCTAAGGCGAACTGGAAGACGCATCCGCAATACTTGCTGCTGATGGGCGATGCCTCGCTCGATCCGCGGAATTACCTGGGCCTGGGCAGCTTTGATTTTGTGCCCACGCGCATTGTGGAGACCTTCTACCTGAAGACGGCGTCGGACGAATGGTTCTCCGACTTCCAGAACACGGGCATCGGCGAAGTTGCCACCGGGCGGTTGCCGGTGCGCACGCTAGCGGACGCGCAAACCGTGATCCGCAAAATCACGGGCCACGACCAGGCGTCCGGAGGCTGGGCGAAGCAGGCCTTGCTCGTAGCCGACGTGGACGGCGGCGCAACCTTCGGAGCGGATACGCTAACGATCAAGAATCTGCTGCCTCCGTCGCTTGCGGCCAACGTGGCGGATGCCAACACCATTGGCCTGATAGCCACACGCGCGCAGATCCTTTCCCAGGTGAACAGCGGGCAACTGCTGGTCAACTACCTGGGCCACGGATCGGTGGAAGTGTGGTCGGGCGGCTTGCTGTCGGATGCCGATGCCATCTCGTTTACGAACGGGAACAAGCTGCCGGTGTTCTTCATCATGGACTGCCTCAACGGATTCTTCCAGGATGTCTCGACTACCAGCATGGCGGAAAGCCTGCTGTTGGCGCCGAATGGAGGAGCTGTGGCGGTTTGGTCGTCCTCCGGCTTGAACGATGCCGAGCCGCAAGCCGAGCTGGATAAGCAGGCGGTGAGCGCGGTATTCTCGAAACAGACGGCGGCGCTGGGCGATGCGGTGCGGGCAGCCAAGGCGAAAGTCAACGTCTATGACGTCCGACGGACCTATGTGTTGTTCGGCGATCCGGCGATGAAGTTGGTTCCCTAAGCGGGATGCGTGCCTAGTTTGCGGAGGGACGGCCGCCTTGGTCGTCCCCAACGATCAGACCATGGCGCGGATGATACTCGTATCAGGCCACTGCTTCAGCGGTGGCGGAAACGTTTTGCTTTGAGTGCGCCTTCAGGCGCTGAATTTTGACTTTTCACCAACCGGCTTTCTAAGCATCCTGAATCGGCAACCGAATCTCCACACAGAGCCCGCCGCCCGGCTGATTCGAGGCCACCACGGTCCCGCCATGCAGTCGCACCGCGCGATCCGTAATCGCAAGTCCTAATCCCGATCCGCCGGTTTGGCGGCCACGCGCGTCATCCACGCGGAAGAACGGGCGAAACAGCTTATCCAGCGCGGCTTCCGGCACGCCAGGGCCATGGTCGCACACGCGAATCAGCGCCGTGTCTGCGGAGCCTTCCAAACTTACATCCACATCGGTACCTTCCCGCGTGTAGCGCATGGCGTTGCGGATCACGTTCTCAATGGCGCTGCGGAGTAGGGAAGGGCTGCCCGTAATTTGCGCCTCCCGCGCAATGTGGCAGCGCACGTGGCAGTGGCGACTCTGCGCTTCGAAGTCGGCATCCTTCACAATCTCCTGGATGAGTTCGCCCAACCGCAGAGCCGAAAGGTCGAGCAGGGCCTGTCCGGCTTCCAGGCGGGAGAGCATGAGTAGCCGGGCAATCATTTCCTCCAGCCGCGTCGATTCCAGTTCAATGCGCGCCAGAACGCTGAGCGCCTCCGGCCCGGTTCGTTGCCGCGCCAAACCCAGCGCCACATTCAGGCGAGCCAGTGGAGAGCGCAGTTCGTGCGAAATATCATTCAGCAGGCGGTTCTGCTCGTTGACCAGCGTTTCCAGGCGTTCCGCCATGCCGTCGAAGTCGCGAACCAGACCGCCAATTTCGTCGCGGCGGCGATGGCCCAGGCCAGCAGCTCCGGCGCGAGCGCTCAGGTCTCCGGCGGCCAGTCGCTGCGTGGCGGCGCGTAGCTTCACCACGGGCCCCGTCAGGTAGCTGGCCAGAAGATAGCAAACCAGCCCAGAAGTGAGCACGGCGATGAGCACGCCCCATCCGTGGGCGTTGTTCCGTCCCAGAAAAAATATGGGATTCGGCGGCAGCTCGGCCACCAGCGTGTAGGGCCGCCCACTCAGTCCCACGGATTGCTGCTTCACAAAATGGAACGGTAGCAACAGGCCCGGCAGCCCGCGCGGCCTCGGCTGCCGACCGCTCAGCAGGCCCTCCATCCAGTCGGGAACCGGGCGTCCGGAAACCTCGTGCCATGAGCCATCAAAAAGAAACAAACGCAAACGGCGCGGCTCTTCAATCTGGCGCAGCTCCTGCCGCAGCGCCGATTGCCCGTTCACTTCAAAGGTGGCAGCCACCTGCGCGCCAATGCCCGCCGGCAAAACGTCCTCTTCGCGCGGGCGTAGCGCGATGGTCAGCAAAATCGCTGATACCACAAAGAGTGCTTGCGCGATCCAAAACGAAAGGAAGATGCGCAGAAAAAGGCTTCTCATCGGGGATCCGGCGAAGCATTCTCCAGCGTCGCGGCAAAAATATAGCCCGACCCGCGCACCGTCTTAATTAGGTCATCCGCTCCGCCCGTATCTCCCAGCTTTTTTCGTACTTTGCTAATGTGCATGTCAATGCTGCGGTCGAAAGGGGCGAATTTGCGCCCCAACACGGTGACCGCTAGTTTTTCGCGGGTCACCACCTGCCCGGCCGAGCGCAGCAACACCTCCAGCAGTCCGAACTCCACGGAGGTGAGTTCCACCGCCGCTCCCGCCTGGCGCACGATTCGGGTTGCCGTATCCAGCTCCACGCCGCCGGCCTGGAGCACGGGCGGCTTGGCTTCGCTTAAACTCTGGGTGCGCCGGAGAATCGCCCGAATGCGCGCCACCAGCTCCCGCGGGTTAAAGGGCTTGGGCAGATAGTCGTCTGCTCCGAGTTCCAGACCGAGAATTCGGTCCACATCTTCTCCGCGCGCGGTCAGCAGCAGCACGGGTATGCGGGAAGTGGCCCGCAGGCGTTTTAAGACCTCAAAGCCATTCAGGCCCGGCAGCATCACATCGAGCACCACCAGAACATGTTCGGCTTTCAGCGCGCGATCCAGGCCTAAGTCTCCGGCATGGATGCAATCCGCCTGAAAGCCTTCTCCAGCCAGGTATTCCGCTACCAGAAGGCAAAGCTCCACATCATCGTCAATTACCAGGATTCGATCCATAGGTGGCTGTGACTCGGGTGGCGACGCAACTCGCTTCTGGCCGCAACTCTCTTATATTGCGCCAAATGCGCGCAATATGGTGTAAAGAAGTGTCAATCGGCGCAGACCGACCGCGAATACGGGAGCCTCCCGGCGGAGTTGACAAACTTTTACACGCCTTGACCGACTCTTTACCGCACAAGCCCAGTCCAGCGCGTCTAATCACTGTAGTTGCACAAGGAGAAATCAATCATGCAATGGAATCGCACCACAAAAGCTCTCAGCATCATTGGCGTAGTAGCCCTGGCGGGAGCATTCGCCGTTTCGCAGGCCATCGCCCATCACGGTGGCATGGGAATGGGAGATGGCTTCGGCCCTAGCCCGGAACACATCGTTGCTTTCATGACCGATGCGCTCGACCTGACGGACGCGCAACAGACACAGGCCAAAGAGATTTTGGCCAGGGAAAAAGCCAACTTCCAGCCTCTTATTCAGCAAATGGCCGATGGCCACAAGCAAATCCGTGCTCTCGAAGAGGCCACTCCGTTTGACGAAGCCGCGGTTCGCGCCCTGGCCACGCAGCACGCTCAAGCCATGACCGAACTGATCGTCATGAAGGCTCGCGTCAAGTCGGAACTGTTCGCGATTCTCACGCCGACTCAGCGAACTAAAGCCACCAAGATCATGAATCGCCATGAGGACCGTATGATGCGCCACATGCACGGCGGCGATGCTCCGGAATCAGGCCCAGGAATCTAGCGCTCCAGCGGGCGAGGTCGGGCAAAGTTCTGCTCCGACCATCGTCCATGTTAAGAGCAGTGCGCTAGTTATGTCGTCGCACTGGGTTGGGGAAGCGGTGGCTGCCGCTTCCCAACCCTTTTTTAAAAGCCATGTCATCCTAAGCGGAGCAAAGCCCTCACGAAGTGAAGGCTTTGCGAAGTCGAAGAGCCTGCCCTGAGCCTGCCGAAGGTACCCCTACCGCTCCAGTTCACTTCGCCTTCGGAGAATTCTAGGCGCATAGCTTTACAAAACCAAAAATCACTACGAACTCACCGGCTCCACCACCACCGCCGTCCCGTACGCCAGCACTTCCGTCACGCTCTGCATCACCTCGGTAGCGTCATAACGCACGCCAATCACCGCATTCGCGCCCAAATCCGACGCATGCCGCAGCATCAGCTCGAACGCCTCCGACCGCGTGCTCTCGCACAAATTCGTCAGCAGGGTAATGTTCCCGCCCACTAGCGTCTGCAAGCTGGCGCCAATAGTTCCAAAAACAGAGCGAGATCTGACGATAATCCCGCGCACCACACCCAAATTTCGCACCACACGAAAGTTGTCAAGTTCAAATCCGGTTGTCACCATTGTGTGAATCACCGGTTGCCGGTAGCTTGTCGTCATGGTCGCCTCGAGTGTAGATGGACTGAGTTACCTACCAATTATTTCACCAGCCCGCGGTTCCGCTCTGTTGATGCCGTATTGAACTAGGTGCGCCCGCGCAACCTCTACTCCAACTCCGCCGAGATCAAAAACTCCGCCGCTTCGCCATTCCAGCTCACACTCAAAACATTGGCTTTGCAGCAAACCTGGCAGTCCTCCACATACTGCTGCCGCCGCCCGGCCGAGGAATCCACCGTAGTCTCATTCCACTCCCCGCAGCCCGCGCATTGAAATCCAGCCTCCATATCCCGCGTCTCCAGCGTCGAGTGTAAGCGACCCAACCGCTTAAGCGCACCCAGCCGCAAAAGACCTGCGCCCATCATTGACCAGGCCTCATATATGACTTATAGTCATATTAATGAAACTCCAGGCTCAAAGCGCATGGCGCGGCCAAGTCAACGGCGCGGTCGGCGCGGAAGACATGAGCCGCCGTGAACGCCGCGGCTCGGAAACCCGCGAGCGCCTTTTCAGCGCCGCCATGGACTTGTTTCGCGAGCGCGGCTTCCACAACACCACCGTCGAAGACATCACCAATGCCGCCGATGTGGGCAAGGGCACGTTCTTCAACTACTTCCCTAGTAAGGAGCACATCCTCAGCGTGCTGGGCCAGGTGCAGGTTGCCAAGTACGACAAGGCCGCCGAAATTGCCCAAAGCCAAAACGCCCGCGCCGCCATCCATTGGCTTTTTCATGCCATTCCCGCCGAGTCGGGCAGCAGCGTCAAGATGGTTCGGAGTCTGTTTACGGTGTTCCTCACCAGCGAAGCGGTCCGTGACTTCCTGACCGCCGGCCTAGCTACCGGCCGGAGCAAGCTGGAGCAGATTTTTAGCGAAGGCCAGCGCCGACGCGAAATTCCCAGCCAAGCCGATCCCGCAGACCTTGCCGTCCGCTTTCAGCAATCCCTGTTCGGATGCATGTTCCTGTGGACGCTACAAACGCTACAAACGCCACCGCCTCCGCTGGAGAAGTGGCTGGACGACGGTTTCGATTTTTTCTGGTCCGGCGTGAATGCCCCGCCAGCAGTTAGGAGTGAGTCATGAAGCGTAAGAGACTGATCTTCATCGCAATCGTATTGCTGCTCGGCGTGGCCGCGTATGTGTGGGCGTCGTCGCGGCCCAAGCCTTTCGTCGCTTCCGGAACCGTTGAGGCGAGAGATATCCGCGTTGGTTCCAAAGTTGGAGGTCGCATCGAGCAGGTGCTGGTGCGCGAAGGGGATCGCGTAGACGCTGGACAAGTCCTCGCCACCTTCGATGATCGCGAACTCAAGGCCAGCATGGATGCTTCGCTCGCCAACCTGCAAAAGCTCCAACACGGTTTTCGTCCTGAAGAAGTCGAGCAGGTAAACGCGCAAGCCGAGCAAGCCAAGGCCGACTACGACCTGAGGAAGAACGGCGCGCGTCAAGAAGACATCGATGCCGCACAAGCCGATGCCGATCGCGCCAAGGCCGACACCGTCCGCACCCAAAGCACCTGGAAGCGCGTCAGCGATCTCTCCAATCAGGATATTTTCTCCAAGCAGCAGCGCGACGACGCCGAAGGGGCCTGGAAAAATGCCCAAGCCTCGCAGCGTTCCGTCGAGCAGAAGCTGGCGGCGTTACAGCACGGTTTCCGTCCGGAAGAAGTAGCCTCGGCCCAGCACCATTACCAAGATGCCGCCTCCAGGGCACAGGAGTACGCGCGGGGCAGCCGCCGCGAAGATGTTGCCCAAGCCCGCGCGCAGTATGAATACGATGCAGCTCGTTACCGTGAACGCCAGGTCGTCTCCCCCACGGCGTCCACGGTCGAGGTCATGGATCTCCGCCCCGGCGACCTCATCGCCCCGAATGTCCCCATCGTCACGCTGCTCGAGCGCGACCAGCTTTACATTCGAATCTACGTTCCGGAAACAGAGATTGGGCGCGTTAAGCTGGGACAAAAAGCTTCCGTCACTCTCGACGCTTTTCTCAAACAGCCTTTCGAGGGCGAAGTCGTGCAAATCAACCAGCAGTCCGAATTCCTGCCTCGGAACGTGCAAACCCGCGAAGAGAGAGTCCATCAGATGATCGGCGTAAAAATCCGCGTCCATGACGACCAGGGTCGAATTCGTCCCGGCATGGCGGCGGATGTGACTCTGAAGGAAATCCAATGAGCGACATCGCCATCCGCACCGAAAACCTCACGCGCAAGTTCGGAGACTTCACCGCCGTCGCCGACGTCAACATCACCGTGCAGCACGGGGAAGTTTTCGGCTTCCTCGGCCCCAACGGCAGCGGCAAGACCACCGTCATCAAGCTTCTCACCGGCCTTCTACCGCTCAGTGGCGGCAATGCATGGGTTGACGGCATTGATGTCCGCAAAGACCCCGACGGCGTTCGCGAGCACATCGGCTACATGTCGCAAAAGTTTTCCCTTTACGACGACCTCACGGTCATGGAAAATCTGACGTTCTACGGACGCATCTACGGCCTGCGCCCGCAAAAATTGCGCTCGCGCATTGACGACATCATTTCCCAGAATGCCCTTGCGCCTTATGTCGACCGCCAAGCTGGCAAGCTCTCCGGCGGATGGAAACAGCGCCTCGCCCTGGGTTGCTCTATGCTGCACGAACCGAAAATCATGTTCCTCGATGAGCCCACAGCGGGCATCGACCCTGTAGCGCGCCGCCAGCTCTGGGACTTGCTCTTTGACCTTTCTGGCAAGGGCATCACGTTTTTTGTCACAACGCATTACATGGACGAAGCAGAGCGTTGCAGTCACGTCGCCTACATTTATTACTCAAAGCTGATCGCCGACGGAACACCCTTGGAGCTCGAATCGATGCCGGATGTGAATCCTCCGGGCACCAAGCGCCTCGAAATTCGCACCACGGAAGTCACGCGCGGGCTTCGTCTCGCGCGCAAGTTCCCCGGCGTCCTCAGTGCAACGGTTTTCGGCCAATCGGTTCACGCGCTCGTTGACGGTTCTTTCGATCAAGGTGCGCTGGGCAAAATGCTGAGCGGGCAGGGAATTGATATCACGGAAGTCCGTCCCCTCACCGCCAGCCTCGAAGACGTCTTCGTCGAACTCACCTACCGCCGTCAGGCCGAAATGGAGGCCCAGCGTGCATAATCCGTTTCGAGGCATCGGTGCCGTCGTCTATAAGGAAGTCATCCACATCCAGCGCGATTCCACCGCCATCGTCTTCGCGCTCATGATTCCGATTTTGCAGATGACGATTTTAGGTTTCGGCATCGACACCAACATTCGCCAGATAAAAACGGTAATCCTCGACAACGACAACAAGAAGGCTAGTCGCGAGCTTGCGGACCGCCTGCGCAACACCGACACCTACAAAATCGTCAAATACGTCTATTCCGACCGTGAAATGAACGAAGCCATCATCGGTGGCTATGCGCGCGTGGGCATCAAGATTCCGTGGGATTACTCCGACCGCTTACTCAAAGGCGAAACCGCACAAGTCATGGTACTGATTGATGGCTCAGATTCTTCGGTCGCAGGTCAGGCCATCAACGTGGCCACCGGTATCGGCCTGGATGAATCGCTGAAGCGCGTGCTCATTGCTGGGCAAATCCTTCCGGTGGAAGTTCGTCCTAAGGTTTTGTTCAATCCCGATTCGCGTTCACCCAACTTTTTTCTGCCCGGACTCACTGCCGTCTTGCTCCTCAGCGTGACTACGTTTCTAACGGCCTTCGCCATCGTCAAAGAAAAAGAAAAAGGAACTCTGGAACAGCTCTTCGTAACGCCGGTGCAGCCGATGGGGCTGCTGCTGGGCAAGATCCTGCCTTACTTCGCCATTGGGTTTACCGAGCTTTGCATCATCCTGCTGGCTCTGGTCAACATCTTCCGCGTACCCATTCACGGCAGCGTGATCCTGCTCTTAATTCTCTCCATGCCCTATCTGTTCGTTTCACTCTCGTTTGGCACCCTGATATCCACCAAAGCCCGGTCCCAGGCGGAAGCCATGCAAATGGCCTTCCTCACCTTTTTACCCAGCATTTTTTTCTCGGGATATATTTTCCCGCGTGAAACCATGCCGCTGCCGTTCTACATCATCAGCATGTTTGTTCCCGCTACCTATTTCATCAACATCACGCGCGGCATCATTCTGCGCGGCGCCGGTTTGCGGCACCTTTGGTTTGATGGACTCATGCTGACGATCATGGGTGCCCTACTGTTCTTCGCCGCCGCTCGTCGGTTCCAGAAAAAGGTCATCGCAGCATAGCGTGGAGTACTCCAGCATCGAAGGACCATTTGATTCATTTGTCATCCCGACCGAAGTGGAGGGACCTGCTCTTCGCAGACACAAACCTTGTCCAGCGCGGCCATGACAATGCACTCACATTCGCGTAGTATCTGGCGCATGGCTCTCTCACGCCGTTCCTTCGTCGCACTGTCCGCCGCGCTTCCCTTGGCGTTGCGCGCCAACGCATCCACACGCATCCCGGTCGGCCTCGAAATGTACTCCGTTCGCGAAGAACTGCAACGCGACCCCGCCGCCACCGTGCGAGCCGTCGCAAAAATGGGCTATGAATGCGTCGAGTTTTACGCCCCCTATTTCGATTGGACCGAAAACGAGACCAAGCAGATGAAGACGCTGATGGGCGACCTGGGTATCCGCTGTTTCTCCACGCACAACGACGAATCATTTTTCCAGCCGGAGAACCTCGGGAAAGTCCGCGACCGGAATTTAATGCTCGGCTGTCATTACGCGGTCTTAGCTTCTTCTTCAGAAAAATCCACTCTGGATGAGTGGAAGAAGCTTGCAGTCCGTCTCAACGGGGTTTCCGACACACTCGAGCCGTCCGACCTGCGCGTAGGCTGCCACAATCATCAGCCTGAGTTCCGCCCCCTGCAAGGCCAGCGCCCTATCGAGGTCCTGGCCAAGAACACCAAGCCATCCATCATGCTCCAGCTCGACGTAGGCACGTGCCTGGAAGCAGGCTCCGATCCGGTGGCGTGGATTCGCGCGAATCCCGGTCGCATCCGCTCGATCCACTGCAAAGAGTGGTCGCCCGAGCCAGAAAAGGGGTACTCAGTGCTCTTCGGTGAAGGCGTTGCGGACTGGAGAGGGATTTTCGCAGTCGCGGAGAGCGTCGGCGGCGTGGAGTATTATCTGGTGGAGCAGGAAGGCAGCCGCCTCTCCGAAATCGAAACGGCGCGAGCATGTTTGAAAAGCTTTCGCGAAAAGCATCCCGCGTAAACTACACGAAAGCCTGTGGGGTGCCCCGTCCTTGTGGCTTCAGCCACTGGGCGGGGATTTCCCGGAAAGACGGGTGACTAGAGAATCACCCGGGACTAGCGATCCCCCACCCGCGCCATTTCCCACACCTTAGCGTATTTCCAAAATACATACGCCGCGTGGTTGAGGTGAAGCAGCAGGCCCTTGCGCCCATCAAGAAATCCCAAACGCAGGAAGTAGTTGTAAAAAAACGTCGCCACGGGACGCAACACCAGATCACTCAGTCCGCTGCGGCGGCCCTGGCCAACCGCCATCTCCGCGCCCAACGACGAATAGTGGTTCATGTGCTCAATGTAGCCAGCCAGCGTGGGATAAGCGTGATGCACAAGATCCACCCCGGAATCTTCCACGCGTAACCCCGGCGTCAGTGCCAAATCCTCATGAACCAAACGGTCTTCAAATCGACCGTTACCTTTCCGGAACAAGCGCAACTTCTTGTCAGGGTAAAATCCACCGTGGCGAATCCAGCGACCTAAAAAATAGTTTCGCCGGTTGAATCGCACGCCTCCAGGTTGGCCGAATGCCGGACGGGCCAGAAAGCGTTGTAAGAAGCCCTGCGCCTCCGGACTCAGTTCTTCATCGGCGTCGAGGCTCAGGATCCAATCGCCGGACGCCTGGTCCAGGGCGAAATTCTTTTGCCCGGCAAAGCCCTTCCAAGCTTCTTGCAACACCACCGCCCCGAGTGATTGTGCAATGGGGATGGTTCTGTCCGTGGAACCAGAATCCACGACGATGATCTCCCCCGCCCCGCCGCGTATGAGCGGCGCGACGCTGTTGAGCGTCCGCGCCAGATTCGCTTCTTCGTTGCAGGTGATGAGCACGACGGAAAGCAGCACGCGGCTATCCTTCTGGATTCCGGGCCGTTGCGGGCGGTGCAACGCTCTCCTCCAACCCTAAATCCGGGTCGGGTCCGCAAGGCTCGTGGTTGTGCGCCGCCACGCGATGGCGCAACTCCCGAACCTCCTCAGCCAGCCGGATAATGACCTCGGAAAGCGGATCGCTGATTTCCTTGGGATCGGTGATGACGACTCGCTTGCCGTCGCGCAGCACAATATGTCCCGGGACGCCGACCACCGTGGAATTATCCGGAATGTCGCGTAACACCACCGAACCCGCGCCCACGCGGCAGTTTTCCCCGATGGTGATGTTGCCCAGAATGCGCGCGCCAGCACCGATCGTCACGTTGTTGCGGATCGTCGGATGGCGTTTACCCTTTTCTTTGCCCGTGCCACCCAGGGTGCAGCCTTGGTAAACGGTGCAGTCGTCGCCCACAATGCTGGTCTCGCCGATCACCACGCCCATCCCGTGGTCGATGAACAGCCGCCGCCCAATGACCGCGCCGGGATGGATTTCCACGCCCGTCCAAAAGCGCACCCATTGCGAGAGCAGCCGCGCCACAAAGTGCATGTTGCTCGTCCACAAACTATGCGTCAGGTGATGTGCCCAAACGGCTTGCAATCCTGGGTAGCACAGCAGCACTTCCAGCCACGAAGTTGCGGCTGGGTCGCGCTCGAACGTGGCGCGCACATCTTCGCGGACGGATGCGAAAAATCCGGGCTGGGATTCGTTCTCTGCCGCGGGGCGGGTTTCCGGCATTCGGTCAGACCGCTACCGCGGTCATCTCCTGGGCTTCCTTGCGCAGCGCGTCGAACATGTACGACGTGAGATAGCGCTCGCCAAAGCTGGGGATGATGACGACGATGAGTTTGCCAGCATTCTCCGGACGCTTGGCCACCTGCAATGCCGCGGTCACAGCCGCGCCAGACGAAATACCAACCAGCAGGCCTTCCTCACGCGCCAGACGGTGGGCCATGGCGACGGATTCGTCGGTCGAAACCTGCACCACTTCGCTGATGTAATCGGTGCGCAGAATGTCGGGAACGAAGCCCGCGCCAATGCCTTGAATCTTGTGCGGTCCAGGCGCTCCGCCGGAGAGAACGGGGCTTTCTTTCGGCTCCACGGCAATGGCTTTGAACGACGGCTTGCGGGGGCGAATGTATTCGCTGACGCCAGTAATGGTGCCGCCCGTTCCTACTCCGGAAACCAAAAAGTCAATTTGGCCGTCGGTGTCATTCCAAATTTCCGGCCCGGTGGTTTCCACGTGGATTTGCGGGTTCGCGGGGTTGGCGAACTGCTGCAGAATATATCCATTGGGCGTTTGCGCCAGCAGCTCTTCCGCTTTGGCGATGCAACCCTTCATACCTTTCGGGCCGGGCGTCAACACGATTTCCGCGCCGAACGCTCGCAGCAGAATGCGGCGTTCCAGACTCATGGTTTCCGGCATCGTCAAGATCAGGCGATAGCCGCGCACAGCCGCCACAAAGGCTAGCGCGATACCTGTGTTGCCGCTGGTCGGTTCGATCAGAACAGTTTTGCCCGGAGTGATTTTCCCTTCCTTCTCGGCCACGTCAATCATGTTGTTGCCGATGCGGTCCTTCACACTCGCGCACGGGTTGAAGTATTCCAGCTTGGCCGCGACCTGCGCCTGGCAGCCTTCGGTCACGCGGTTCAAAAATACGAGAGGGGTTTTGCCGATCAGTTCGGTTACGTCGCGAGCGATTTTCATGGCCAATCTCCTTGGAGGCAAAGCTGGGAGCAAAGTCTAGCGCCTATGTAGACATTGTCCTACGAATCTGGGCTTTTGGGAAAGCCCCACAAACAGTAGCATTCTCGCGCCCCAATGGACGAGGGGCTCGACGCAAAAAAAACGGCGGAGTTGGCCAAGGGAATTTTGATCGCGGTGTGTCGTCTTACGATGCTCAAGGTTGGAAGCAAAAAAGCGAGGCCCAGCTTCGCTAGGAAGGTGGACCTCACTCGAGAAATAGGAATTGAAAGTGAGAAGTTGAGGTAGGGATCTGAAGGTAAGCCAGGAATGATGAAATTCGGCTCTTAGGCCCTGCCAAATCGACGCATCAGGTTCTGGCTTAGCCCAACCAATCCCAGCCCAGCCAACGCTAGGCTAACTGGCTCAGGGATGCCCAAATGCAGGCTGTGGCCGGTCCAATGCAAGGCAAAGTTCACCGACACTGCCAAACCCGCCACAAATACCACCATCGCCACCACGGCTAATCCACGATTCGTTGTTGATCGCATATTGTCTCCTAAGGGGAATCCACGGAACCTAAGTGCTTTCCCACCAAGAGCTTAGGGAGAGTTCTTTACGGCCAGAGGATGTTTCGCCTGAAAAGACTGTAAATCTGCCCTAGTAGAATCAACAAGTTACGGAAGATATTGGACTAACCGACTCTGGGAGAGTCACTTACACCCGGCGCGGGGCGGGGTTACCGCACTGACCGAACGGACAGGCCCAAGACGTGCTTACGGCCTCACACCAGCCACCCAAAAGAGTGCCCGTGAACCTCGCCCAGATGCCCTATTCTTGAGTCACAAATGCCCCTAGGAGCGACGCCTTGATCTCAAGCGAGCAACAGCGACCTGCGGGGCCAAAAGCGCCTTACGGAGCCTCGATTAGCTCCATTTTGCCATCCCGCGTCCGGTGCAGGATTTTGACCCTGCCCTTGGGATCGCGGAACACGAATACGTCACGGTCGCGAAAGTGTGCCTCTTTCACTGCCTCTTCCAGGGTCATGGGTCGCATGGCGACAGAATCGGACGCCGGGACCACATGCACCTCCGCCATTTTGCTCTTAGCCTGAAACTTGTGTACCACGAGCGGCACACTGGCTCCGTTCTTTCCATTCGGCACGATCCCAGCCAGCGCCGGATCGTCCTGCGCACCGGAGCGCGGCACGTCGGTGGCTAAACCCCAGTCCTTCATGCCGTTACCTGTGCCCGGCCGGGGATGCCGCTTTTTAGTCCGCGAACGCGCCCGATGCTTCAGGCACTGCTTTTCCAGATGCCCTAGCGCCTCGCCCACGGCTACACCCATCTCGGTCGATTCCGCCAGCCCAACAATGGTGCCGTTGCGCGGCGTGATGGTGATTTCCGCCTTGTGGCGATGCTTTTCCAGCGCCAAAATCACGCTGGCTTCAAACGCTCCACCCAGGATTTTCTTGATTTTGTGCAGGCCGGTTTCGACGTTCTTCTTGAGGGCAGGGGTAATTTCGAAATGCCTACCAGTGTATTCCACGTTCACGGGCACCCTCCGATCATTGCAATCAGGTATTGGTGTCACGAATACAGATTCAGAGTACACCGTTTTGGGGAGGAGTGGAGAGCCCGATGGTGCTATGGCTGGAGAGCGCCGCCAGTCGGAACGTTTAACACCATGGAGGCTGCCTTGTTTGGATCAAAACAATCATCCCTTAAGGCATCTAAATCAATCCTTGTGCACCGCGATTTGGGCCAACCCCCGATCGGCGTTCACAATACTGGCTGCAAGCCCATCTTCGCCACCATGGCCCGATAGCGCGGCTCGTTACGCAAGGAATCGAAGCTGGGATCGTGCTGCACATGCACCAGCCAGGGGGCTCGAAGGCGATACGACTCCTCTAAATAACGAAGCGCCTCGCCTTTCTGTCCAAGTCGCGCGTAGGCCTGAGCGTAATCATATGGAGATACGTAAGCTCTTGCGGATCGGCTCTTGATAGTGTCGAGGTACCACTTCCGTCCGGAGGTCAGATCGCCGGCACGGAACGCTTGCTGAAAGGCTGTGGCCTCTTCTTTGTCATCAACGAGCAGTTTTCTCCACTCGGCTTCCCATTCCTTGCTCATCCCTTGAAAGTCAAACGCGGTCGCCAGCAAGAAGTGAACGGCGACATCGCCCGGCTGAGCTTCGCTACGCAGGCGTAGTTCCGTCACGGCTTCAGCGAACTTGTGAGAACGGATTAATGCCCGGCCCAGCGCCCAGGGCCGGGCCAGAGGCTCGAGTTCCTCCGCCTTACGCTCTTCCTGCAAGGCTTCGTCCATGCGATTCAGAGATGTCAACACATACGCCCGCAAATGGTGGGATTCTCCGCGGTTGGGATTCAGTTCCAGCGCGCGCGCCGACTCTTCATCCGCCTCTTGCCAGTTCCACAAATAAAACATATCCAGAGCCGCCATCGTGTTGTGCGCTTCGGCCACGGAATCATCCAGCGCCAAAGCCTGCCTCGCAGCCGCCACGGCTTGGGGCATTACGCTTTCCGGGCTCTTCTTTTCAGCGACGGCGCTTACGGTGTAGGCATCCGCCAAACCACTCCAGGCCGCGGCGTAATTGGGTTGCAAATCGATCGCCTTCTGGAAGGCATCGTGGCTCTTGTCGAATTGGCCAGCGGACCAGTAGTAACGACCCAGGAGATAGGCGTCGTGGGCAGCGGGCAATACCGGTCTGGGCGGAGCCCCGGGGCTCAAGGCGGAGGCGCCCACCTCGTGCGCAATCGCCTGCGCAACTTCACTTTGGAGCGAGTTCACATCTTTGACGTCGCGGTCATAGCTCTCCGCCCAGACGTGCGTATCGGTCGGGGCATAGATGAGCTGTGCAGTTACGCGCACTCGGTTTCCGGCACGACCGACTGAGCCTTCCAGAATTCCGTCCACACCCAGTTCTTTGGCAATTTCTCGCAACGGCCGACGCGCCTTTTTATACTGCATGACCGAGGTTCGCGAAGTGATGCGCAACGCTGGGTTCTTGGCCAGCATTGTAATCAACTCATCGGTCATACCATCGGCGAAGAATTCCTGATCTGGATCGCTGGAGAAGTTTTCCAGCGGCAGCACAGCGATGGAGCGGATTCGGCGGGCTTGCCGTTTGGATTGCTGATCGCGAATCAACTTGGCGACGGGTAGAGCGGCGGCGAAGAGCAGGATGGCAGCGACCATAACAACAACAACGAAGATGCTGCGGCTTTTGGCGCCCGCGGCCTCCTGTGGCGACGGGTCTTGTGAAGTTCCGGACGACATAGGGCGGACTTCTGCCCGCAAAGCGCCGGATGGCAGAGTGCCATTCGAAGAATCGCCGTTGGGTTCGGGCAAGGAAGCCCCGGCCACGCCTTCCGCCCAAACGAGTTCGCCGATGAATCGGTAGCCCCGGCGCGGAATCGTCTGCACCCAGCGTGGTGCCCCGGCCGAATCGGAGAGGCAATCGCGTAGCCGCTGGACGGCAGAATTCAGGCCGTGATCGAAATCCACAAAGGTATCTTCAGCCCACAGCTTCGCCCGCAGCTCTTCGCGAGTCACCATTTCCCCCGGGGTGGCCAGTAGAAGGCTCAGGATCACGAACGACTGTTCTCCCATCTTCACTTTGGTCCCGTACTTACGAAGTTCACTCGAGTGCAAGTCGAGTGTGTAGGGACCGAAGGAGGCGATAAGGTGGGTGGCGGCTTTCATAGCGAGGCTGAGAGGCTCAGACGAGGCGCTCTTTTATTTTGAGCGTGGCCGCTGTCGCCGTCAAGAAACTAGCGCAATGAGCGTGGAAGAACACCGGGAGAAAGTAATTACAATGCTTATAATCAATCACTTACGCCGTGTTGTCATGGTGTTGTCAATGTGATCCGTATTGCATTGCCCCCTCCAGCGGGCTGAGCGATAAGTAGTGCTGAATCAGCCATGGTTCAAAAAAAAAGGGGATGACACGAAAATGAAAAACAATCGGAGTATCAAGCTGTTCCTTGGATTTTTCACAATTTGTCTGGCACTGGCTCCAGGACTCTCGGCCCAGTCGAAATCGCAAACCGGGTGCGGATACTATGACGGCCCGACGGCGAAGCTAAAGCCTGCCGCTTTCGTCGAGCAAATTTCCGAGGGCAACGCAGTCATCACCGGGCTTTGGAAGTTCTCGTTCACCGCCAAGGGCAATGCCAACATTCCGGACGGGGCTCCAATCGACGCGGGCTATGCCACCTGGCACGCCGATGGCACCGAGATCATGAACTCGGGCCGCCCTCCGATGACCGGCAGCTTCTGCATGGGTGCCTGGAAACAGGTTGGGTACCGCACCTTCAAGCTCAATCACATTGCCCTAAGCTGGGACCCGAGCGGAACCACCTTTGTTGGCCCGGCAAACATCCGCGAGCGGGTGACCGTGGACAGCACCGGCAACCACTACTCAGGAACCTTTACGCTGACGCAGTACGACACGAATGGAAATGTGATCGTGCAGATTCTGGGCGTGATCGCGGCGGAAAGAGTCACAGCGGATTGAGCTACGGCAGATTGGGCATGTCCCGGTCCGGGGGTGGCCGGGACGATTCCAGCGCCGATCCGCTCTTTAAAAAATCAGCTTCACCGAAAACTGCACCTGCCGCGACGACCCTGCCGTTTTACTGATGATTCCAAATCCACTCCCGCGAACGATGTTCGATGGCAAGCCGAAGTTCACCAGATTGAAGGCGTTGAAGAACTCAGCGCGAAACTCGAGCGTGCCAAGTTCTCCGTTCGCCCTGCGCCCGAACGGCGTGTCCTTGACCAACGCAAAATCAAAATCGTGAAAACCCGGCCCGCGGAACGTATTGCGGCCCAGAGTTCCGAAGCGGCCCTGGTTCGGTCCGGTCCCGCCGGGGACGTTGATGGGGATCGAGAAGAACGACGCGTTATCCGCGCCCAGTCCGAAGTAGTCGGCGCGTGCGGCGCGGCTGGTGGAGAAGTGCGGCACCTTCACCAGGTCGGGACGATCCGTGCCGCCCGCTCCAGCGCCGGTCTGTTGCACGCCGGAGTAAACGGTGAACGGCGAGCCCGTCGTTAGCGTTGTGATGTTGAGGAACTGCCAGCCTCCCGTGAGTGCCTTCGGTATTGAGCGGAGAAAGCTCACGCGTTGCAGCGGAAGAATCTGGATCCAGCTTAGGGTCACGACGTGGGTGACATCGAATGTGGAAGGCCCTTTTTCCGCGCGCGGATTCCAGGGATCCTGCGGCAGAGTTTGCAGGATGACCCCAGCAGTGCCGAACAGGCCGCCCAGCACGGCGCTGGTGTCGTCGAGCGATTTGGAATAGGTGTAGCTGGCCTGCAAGCCGACGCCCGCGCGGGCTGAGTTTTTGGAAACGCTGGCCTGCAACGAATGGTAGGAAGAATGCGAGCCGCTCGTCATGATGCTTTCGTTGCTGTAGCCGCCGATGCGATTCTTGCCGGTGGGGTCGAAGACGGTGAACGGCGC
The DNA here is from genome assembly GCA_043782485.1 of Acidobacteriaceae bacterium. GTDB lineage: Bacteria > Acidobacteriota > Terriglobia > Terriglobales > Acidobacteriaceae > JANXUC01. The sequence continues at coordinate 22,103 of JAYWAL010000009.1, forward strand.
GAAGGCGGGGTCGGCACCGGAATAGCTGTTGGGTGAAAACACGCTGGGGAGATGAATTCCCGTGGTCGCGACGTAGGCGGCTGAGGCCTTCACGTCACGAAATTCGTGGTCGATGCCGAGCGTCCAACTGCCGATGTATCCGTTCTGGAAATTCTGCGCGAAGCCAGCAACCGAGGGCAGTTGCGGCTGGTGGCCTGGAGTGCCCGCGGCCAGGTCGGCCTGGAAGCGGGCGAGATCGATTTCCGTGTTGGGGCGGGCGCTGGAGCTTTTGCCGTTGGGTAGGGCGAGCTGACCGTGGAGGTCATACGCGACGGGCAGAATTTCCGGGATCAGAGAGTTTTGAAACGGTACTGGGGTGTTCGGCTCGGCGGTGAAGAACGGATTGAAGACAAAAGGAATCGACGCGGTTAGGAAATTGTCCTGCCAAAGATTCGGGACAATCGTAGTGATAGAACCGCCGGCGTGCAGGACGGTATGGTTCGAAAGAGCGTAATCCGCAGCTAGCCGCGGACCCCAGCCGTTCCAATCCTGGTTGTACGGTGGCTGCGGGTTCAGAATATAGCGTTGCGTGGCGTTGTGGTCCCAGTAGGAAGTGGGCTTGCCATTGGCATCGAAAAAATACGGAGACGAGGTGCGCTTGGTTTGCTCGTGGATGCGGCTGTTGACTTCGTAGCGCAGGCCGTAGCTGAGCGTCAGACGGGAAGTGGCCTTCCAATTGTCCTGGAAATAGAAGTTGTAGGCTTCACGGCGAACCCCAGCCTCATCGAACTTGGCGCCACCAGGGGTGTTGTCCGCGACCGCGCTGATGGTGTAAGAGTACGGCGTCGCCGTCAGCAGCCCGGTTAGGGAATCCGGCAGCGGGTCATCCTTCTTGATGTCGTGCAGGCCGCTAGCCGAGGAAATAGCGTAGGGGGCGTAGGCCGTGCCACCGCCAAACGAATACGCCCCATTGGGCGCTGTTCCAAAAATAGTAGAATCGCGATTCACGCGAATCTCCACTCCCCACTTAAAGTTGTGGTTGCCGCGCAGCCAGGTAATGTCCTGCTTGATCTGGTATAGGTTCGAGAACGATCCGAAAATGGAACCAGCGGGAGCGCCAAAGCTTTGGTAAAGTCCGTCGCCGAAGCCAATCGCGGGTTGCGTGTGGTTGGCCGCCGGGAAAAACGGCGTGCTGCGAATGTAGCCGAGCGAAGTTTGCCAGGTGAAATGCGGGCTAACGGTGCGTGTGTACGTCACGCCAGCGCTGCGCTGGTGGTCGTAAAACTGTACGGCAAGGGTGGGGTCAATCGCAGTCTGGTCCGGATTCGTTGTTGGGCCGTTAATCTGATTCAGGCTGAAGCGCGTGAGCAGCTGCGCCTTATCGGAAATGCGGCGGTCGATGCGAATTGAGAACTGATCGGTGCGCGTCTTGACCTTCGATGAGGTGGAGTACGTATGCAAGCCGAACGGTCCGGCGGGATCGTTCGGCAGCGGGTAGCCATCGAGCACCGGCTGAATCGCAGTCGCAACTGGAACCAGGAGCGTGTCTCCGGGCGACGTGGCGGTTTTCGGATACGTCGTGGTGTCGATGCCCAGGCGTTCGTCGGCTGTGGGAACTGGGAAAACCTGTGTGGTACCCAGAATCTGGCGGAAGCCCTGATACTCGCCGAAGAAGAACGTCTTGTCACTGAGAACAACAGGGCCGCCGATGGTGCCGCCAAATTCGTTGCGAATAAAAGCCGGAATGCGGCGGTGATCCAGGCCCACGTGGTCAAAGTAGTTGCGCGCATCGAGCGAGGCGTTGCGCAGGAACTCAAACACGCTGCCGTGCAGGTCCTTGGTACCGGAACGGGTGACGACGTTGGTGAAGCTGGCCCCGCCGTGCCCAATTTCCGCAGGCAGAACGCCAGAGTTCGATTGCACTTCCTGAATGGCATCGACGTTGAAGTTGGAGAAGGTCGCGCCACCCATCTCCGGGTCGGTGGTGTCGGCACCGTCAATGGCGAAGACGGTCGCGGTGCCGCGCTGGCCGTTTACGGCAAATTGTTGCGTGAAGTTGGCGGCGCCGTTGGCGTCGGTCATGGTTCCGGCGGCCAGCAGAAGCAGCTTGCTGAAGTCGCGCGAATTGAGCGGCAGGCTGGAGACCTCATCTTTGGAAAGATGTTCGCCGCCGGTGGCTTGCGGGGTCGCGCCGGTTTCTGGCGAGCTGCCAACGCTAACCTGAGCCTTCTCCGGAGATGACAACTGCAATCCATCGGTTCGCGCTGCGCCGTCCTGGATTTCGAGCGCGGCGTTTGCTTGGAACTCGACGCCCTTGGCGCTAACTGAGACGTCATACTTTCCCGCTGCAATGGTCGGGAAAGTGAACGAGCCGTCAGCGGAGGTGCTCGCCGAGTAGTGCTCCCCTCCGGAGGGAGAGTGCAACTCGATTGTTGCCGCAGCAAGGGGAGCACCGTCGATGTCGCGCAGGACTCCCTTCCACGACGCGCCACCCGGTGCCGCGATTGCGGGAAGCGTGAGCAGAAGAAAGGAGAGAACGCGGACTAAGCCACGAGAAGAGAGCATTGACTCACGATTGTACGCCGTACCCGACGCCCGAAGATTGCGCCTTGGACAAGAAATCACCCGCAGTGCCCCGCCGTTGCTGCGCCAGCGAAAGGGCGGGATCGGTGCGAGTCTCCTGCAGTCTGGTCAGAGAAATTCCAAACTGTTTCTGTGATAGCTTTGTTCCAAACATCATCAAGTTGAGGATATATGATCTCAGCGTTCCTGTTTCCGACAGATCGCTTCGACAACATCGATGAAATTGAAAAGCGAGTTGTTGACTTGGAGCCCGCCGTCGCCGGGTCACTGCGAACCACTTTGCGGTATCTCTATTTGATCGCGGATGGCCCGATCAATCTGCCCAGAGATCGAATGTTAAAGGCTATCCCTTCCCTTGACGCGGCGGAAAGAGTCTTGGTGCGTTGGCTTTACACCCGCACGAACGGTAGTGAGCGCAATAGGTACGGTTCGGCAGCCCTTTTGGCAGCACGCACGCAGCGCTATCGATGCGAACATTGCGGGCATGCAGATGTTCGCGTGCTTACTTTAGACCACGTGGAAGGGCGTCGGAACCGTGAGCAATTCGCCTGTCTGTGCGCCAATTGCCATATGCTGAAGTCGCGCGAGAGGGATTGGGTCAACCAACCCGAAACTAAGTCCAAGGATTGAGGACAGCCTTCAGCAGGGAAAAACCCGACACGTTCCTTGTGACGAGCGTCATATTGTGCATTTCAGCGGTGGCCGCCAGCAAAGCATCCATTGCCTCAATTGGACGTCCCGCTGCTTCGTTGCGAGATACCGTTCGCCCCCAGGCATCCGCCACCACGGAATCGACGGGGAGGATCCTGCGCTCAAATCGGAGCGGTAATTCCAGTAACCACAGTTCCAACCGCCTGCGACTCTTTCCCGCCGACATGCGTTCAACTCCATATCGCAATTCTGCCAGGGAAACCACGCTCAGGAAAATGCGGTCCTCGTCCGTGCCGTCAATCCACGCCATTAGGCCCGGATTGGGCCGCGGTTTCATCAGTTCCGAAATCGCGTTAGTGTCGAGAAGGAAATTCACAAATTAATCTTCCGAAAGTCGCCTTTGATTCGCCGCAACTGAATCCCCGATCCTCGAAGCGGAGAGTTCGCGAAGAATTCCACCAAAGTCCCGACGCGCTTCGTCTTCCGTTGCCATTCCTCCGCGTCAACCACCACAACGGCCTTGCGTCCGTTACGCGTAATCGTCTGCGGCCCTTTCGACATGGCGCTCTCAATGACTTCACTGAATTTTGCCTTGGCTTCCGCCACGGTCCAATTTTGCGTCTCCATTGCAGCGCCTCCTGTTATATGGTCACGATAGTCATTATAGTCACATCTTGGATGGAGCGCGAGGGTTTAGCAGCTTCGACGCGAGATATGGGAGAGAACCTGCGGAGAGTGTGACTGCGAGGGGAAGCCGCCCCCTACTTCTTCTTCACCCGTCGCTGGTGCGTGCTGGGAATCTTCATATCCTCGCGGTACTTCGCGACGGTGCGCCGCGTGACCTGAATTCCCTGGCTCTGCAGAATCGCAGTGATCTGGTCGTCAGTCAGCGGTTTGGCGGGGTCTTCGTCCTCGATGAGCTTTTTCACGCGGCGCTTGAGAATCAACAACGAAGTCCCGCCGCCCTCCGGCCCTTGCACGCTCTCCGAGAAGAAGTAGCGCAGCTCGAACACGCCCTGCGGTGTGTGGACATATTTGTTGGCCACGGCGCGGCTTACGGTCGAAGGGTGTACGCCAATCTCTTCCGCAACTTCCTTGATCATCATCGGCTTCAGCATGTCGATGCCGAGGTCGAGAAACTCGTGCTGCCGTTCCAGAATTGAGAGACAGACTTTCAAAATCGTCTGCTTGCGCTGCTCGATATTTTTTATGAGTTGGATGGCCGACTTGTAGCGCTCTTTCACGTAGTTGCGCACGTCGCGCTCGGCCTCGTCGCGGTTCATCAGCTTCTTGTAGCCGGGATTCAGGCGCAGCTGGGGCACGTCGTCGTCGTTGAACATGACCAGCCACTCGTCGCCCTGCTTTACGAAAGCTACATCCGGCTCAATCAATCGGGCGTTGACGGCGTTGTAGCGAAGGCCGGGCCGCGGGTCGAGTGTGCGAATCAGTTCCAGAACTTGTGTGATGGCCTCGGCCGGGCGTCCCAGCGCGCGAGCAATTTCTTTGTAGTTCTTAAGCTGCATGGCGTGCAGATGCTGGTCGACCACGTTCTCGGCGTCGGTCAGTAGCTGCGCGTGGGCGGCGAAGTCTTCGTCTCTGTGCTGGCCGCGGACTTGTTGCAAAAAGTGAATTTGCGCCAGCAAACATTCGCGCAAGTCGCGGGCACCCACGCCCGGGGGGTCAAGCTGCTGCACCGCGGCAATCGCCTCATACAGCTCCTCGCGATTAAAATTGACGCGAAACTCGTGCTGGAAAGGAGTCTTTGCGGGAGCCGTTGCGGTTGCGGTCTGTGTCGAAGCCGCTGGCGCGGCAACGCTCATGTCAATCGCTGGAACCAGCACGCCAGGAAAAATCGCATCCGCCGAGACCGCCGAATCCAGAGAACTCTGCGCGGAATAGTCTGCCAGATAATCAAACGCCGACTCGGCGCTGAGTCCGGGAATTTCGTCAGCCACATCCGGACTTGCCAGGGTGGGATTGATCGCCGCCTTCGCTCCGCCGCGAACTTTTTCTACCGGAACTACTTCCACCGTCGCCTGCTCCAGGCCGAGCAGTTCTTCGTCTGTTCCTAACAGGTAGCCGTCTTCGTTCAAATTGCCGATGACCGTTTCCGCCGCTTCACGCACGGGTCCGCTCAAGATCAGCGATCCAATCTGCCACATCAGATGGTCGGTAAGGTTGGGCGCTTTGGAAAGGAACGCCTCAAACGAAGGCCGCTCAATCTCTTCCATCTCCGCGCGGCTTTTGTAGCCCGGGTCAAGGTAGTCCTGGAAATACGAACCAAAATCGATTTCGTCGAACGGGTCTTTCTTTTCCGGAACGGTTTCCGCGGCCGCGGCCGCCGCTACCGCGTCTTCGTCGCGTCCGGTGGCCTGGTCAAGCAACGGTACGGAATCTTCCAGTTCTTCCAGAACCGGATTCTCCACAATCTCGGCGTTGATCATGTCCTTCAGCTCAAGCTTGTTGAGCGCCAGGACGCTGACCATCTGTACCAGCCCCGGGGTCAGAATTTGCCGCTGCGATACCCGCAGGCTCAGATTGTGTTTCAGACTACCCATTCAGTATCGTTTACCTTTCTTTGCAACCGTTCCCAGCATAACGTCCACGCCATCCATCGCGACACTACCCAAAGTAGCGTGCCTTCTTGTTACTTGCGGGCCAGCCGACCAGTTCCAATTAGGCCGCCGAGAAGCCTTCGCCCAGGTACAACCGCCGAACTTCCGGGTCGCTGCCCAAGTCTTCCGGCGATCCCTGACGAAAAATCCGTCCTTCAATCAAAATGTAGGCCCGGTCGGTCACCGTGAGCGTCTCGCGTACATTGTGGTCAGTAATTAGGATGCCGATTCCGCTGGCCTTCAGGTCGCTAATGATCTTCTGCAAATCCAACACGGCGATCGGGTCAATGCCCGAAAATGGCTCATCCAGCAGAATAAACGCCGGATTGATGCTCAGCGCTCGACCAATCTCCACTCTGCGCCGCTCGCCACCGGATAAGGCCCAGCCCTTGCTCTTGCGCACATGCTCCAGGCCCAGCTTTTCCATCAACTGCTCCAGCTTTTCGCGGCGTTCGTGCCAGGAAATGGGCTGGTTCTCCAGCACCGCCAGTAGGTTTTCCTCCACGGTCAGCTTGCGAAAGATCGAAGGTTCCTGGGGGAGATAGCTGATGCCGTATTCCCGCGCCCGCAGGTACATGGGGACGTCGGTTATGTCTTCGTCGTCCCAAAGCACTCGGCCCGTGTCCGGCGGAAGGAGGCCGACGATGGAGTAAAACGTCGTGGTCTTCCCGGCGCCGTTCGGTCCCAGCAAGCCCACAACCTCGCCTTGCTCGACCCTTAGGCTGACGCCTTTGACCACCCGGCGGCCGCGATAAGTCTTGCCAATCTCGTCGGTGGCCAAGACATGCATTTAGTGTGCCACTCGTGTCTTAGTGATAACAGGGGAGTTAGCTCCCCCTTCCACCAGAACCCTATCATCGTGTCTAAAGAAAGTCAACGAATCGCCGGTAATTTGGCCACGTTCGGCATCAAAAATGCTCGGAGGTCCGCCCGCCAGGGTGAACTTGTCTTCGGCAGCGAGGTAGGTCAGGGTTTCGCCGGTGGCTTTGCGCGTGAGCTGAGTAATGACGACGGTGTCGTGAGCGATGGCCTTCTCCAGCCGACTGGGCGTGGATTGCTGGGTAAATTGCTGATTAGATTGAGCTTGCTTGCTTTGCGCGAGGTAAACGTCGAGGCTCTGACTGGTGATGGTGGCGTCGGTATTGCGCAGAGTGACGCCACCATCGAAGTGGATGCTGCGCTCCGAATCGGTGTAGGTTAGGCGCTGGGAAGTGATTGTAACCAAAGTAGTTTTGCCGTCGGCACCCGTTTGGACTAAGACTGTCGTTACCGGGCTGGCTGGGGCTTGGCCCCCGAGGATACCCTCTGCAATCATGGACCGGCGCTCGCGGTCAAAGCTGATGGCCGAGGCCTGGACGACGTTTGGCCCCTGCCAAAGGCGCGCGCCGCCGGAGTAACGCGCCACGCCCGAGTCGCGGCGGGCTTGCATGGTCTTGGCCGTCACGTGGATGGGGTCGGAGGAGGCCAGCAGTGCTCCGTTTGGCTGCGGCTTCAGTTCGCTGTAGGTGCTTTTGACGTTGCCTTCGGCAGTAGCCTCGCCCGTCTCGCGGTTGAGGCGGATCGCATCGGCGGTTGTGGTCAGGCCCTGGCCGGTCACGCGGGGCGAACCCGAGAGGATGATCTGGTGGTTGGCGGGGGTGAAAAGTCCTTTGTTGCCAAAGGCTTGGCGCTGGCCATCGTGGTACCGGACGTCGCCTTGCTGCACCATGCTCTCGATGCCTCCCTGGGGGCGGAAGGCGACGTCGAGCGTGGCGCTGGTGCTGACGCGGTCGGGCTGGCCCGGAGTGGTGCTGGTAATGACGGCATTGGGAGCGCCGTGGAGCGTGTGAAGGCGATTGGTGTCGTCGAGGGTGGCGGTGAATTGGCCGGCGGTAACGTGGGTGACCTGGCCGGAACTACCGCTAGCCGGGGAAATGGTGATTTCCGCCGCGCCGGAAGTTTGCGCTGCGGAGATGCGGCCGTTCTTGGCCAGGAAATCCATGGCGGAGGCGGTGATTTGTACTTGCTGCGCGGCGGTGGCGCGGGCATCCGGCTGGGGGGAAGGTTTCTGTATGAGCTTGACGTTGCCTTCGGCGCGGGCCTTCGAGAGCTGCGTTCCGCCAACAAAATCCAGAACGGTGCGGTCGGCGAAGGCTTCCGTACTTTGCGCGCCGGAAGTGACAATGTGGACGTGGCCGGAGACGACGGCCCGGTGCAGTTCGGATTTTTGGCCAGCGAGGAAGATTTCTGCCTGCTCGGATTGCAAGGCCAGCTGCGTTTCTCCCGAAGCCTGAACTTGCACGTTGCCCTGGCCCAAGACGCGCTCAATGGTGTTGGCCTCGGTCAGGAACACGGTGGCTTTTTCGGCCTGCACCTGTTGCGGGCCATGCGTTAGATGCACGTGGGCGAGAAGAACCTGGGGCGGACTTTTGGTAATGAGGCCGCTGGCCGCGGTGAGTTCGGCGGCGCTGGGAGACGTGGTTTCGATGCGGATGGCGCGTTCCAATTTTAGCTCGCCGGAATGGGAATCATAGCTTGCGCCGTCGGCCCATCCGCTGGCAGTGTTCATGCTGAACTCGACTTTGTCATGGGTGTAGCCGTTGCCGGTCTTTTGATTGAAAACGAGGCCGCTGGTGCGGATATGGAGCGGCTCCTTCAAGTCTTCCGGCGGCGCTTGATCGGGGTGAAGCAAGCCTTTGGGATTGGCCACGAGATCTATGGTGACTGGGCCGCGGGCGGCGATGTCACCGGAGTGGGGATCGTATTCGAAATCAGCGCCGGAGATTTGATCGTAGCGAGCGGCGTCGCGACCGTAAACGGTGATGATGACGTTGTGCAGCTCCACCCGGCCTCCGTCCTTCAACTGCACGGCGCGGCTGGCTTTGGCGGTGAAGATGGTGCGGCCTTGTTCAGATTTCGATACGGAAAACCCGTCTGCGGTTTGCTTGATTTCGAGACCGAGTTTAGTGAGCTTGGCGGGCAGGCCTTGCACGACGGAGTGGATGCGCCAGCGCGCATAGCCGTAGAATCCCCCCACAACCGCCAAAACTAAGAAGGCGGCAAGCGCGATCCAGCGACGCAGGCGGGAGACGGCGGAGGGCATGCTACAAGTCTAGCCGAATGGCGCTTAGACAAATACGAGGCCTAACGGTTTAGGACGAGCGTGTCCGCGATGCGGTCGTGCCATCCTTGCGAACGTTGATCCCAGAGCACGCACCAGAATCCAAATCCCAGCGCCAGACTCGAAATGTATTTGCTAAAAAAGCGCTTGGTGGCGCGGCCAAACGAAATGCGGTTTCCCTGGAGGTCGGTTACGCGAATGCCAAGTGCCTTCTTGCCCGGAGTAGCTTGCCAGACGGAACACTCACAGGCCGCAAAATAGAACCAGCGCACCAGTACGGCGAAAACAAATCCCGAGAGTTTGGCTACCAGAAGCCTACCCTGATATGGCATCTGAACCAGAACACCAGCGACACCGATCACCAGTCCAATGATAAATGCGGAGGGAAAGATGGCGAGAATCATTAAGATGCCATCCAAAAACATGGCGGCAAATCGCCGCGCGAAACTGGCATAGCCCGCAGTTCCGAGCGGCATTGAGGCATATCCGCCGAGGGTGAACTCATAACTGCCGGGCAGAAGTGCTGCCTCCGATTGCTGGAGGGGCTCTGGTTGAGGGTGTACACCTTTTGCCAAGCCGTTGTCAGGCAAGTCCTTGTCCGGCAAGTCTCCTTCCGGCAAGTCTAACTCCTCACAACCAGGGTTCCGGCCATCATGTCATGCAGTGCCTGCTTGCGCTCCGTGAATCCGGCCATGATGTATCCGATCAGGAGCATGCCGGAAAGAATCTTGGCAAAGAAACGCCCGGTGGCGCGACCAAACGAAATTCGAGCGCCATTGAGATCGGTCACTCTCAGTCGAAACACCATCTTGCCGAGAGTGCCTTGCTTGGCCGAGCTGACCATGAGCGCTTCATAGAGCCAGGTGCCAAAAAACGCCAGGATCGCCACCAAGCCAATCAGCACGAAGAAACCGACATCGGGCGGTTGGTCCTGACTGATGTGATGAGTCGCGAAATATCCGGTCAGCAGCACACCGGCAATGGGACCGACCACAATGTTGACCACGGCGGAGTCGATCACGTGGGCGATCAAGCGAATCCAGAATCCGCCATATTGCGTTGTGCCGGGAGCCGTGAGTCCCGGGACTGCCGGGGATAAAGTGCCACCGCAGCGGGTACAGAAACTGGCAGCGGCGTTGACGGCCTCGCCGCATTGGTTGCAAAAAACGGTGGCTACGCTCATGGGGCGAAAATATATCGCACTGGGAGGAAGTTTGGAAGGGGGAAGGGCTGATTGGCTCGACAATCGCCCCCGACGCCTGTTGCTCGACAATCGCCGCCAACCAATCGCCGATGGAGGCACGGGCTCCTCGCCCTTGCTATCACATGACGCCGCCTGTGCTATCCGAGCACGCTGTTACGCCGTGCGCACGGGCGGGGACGCCGTGCCTCCATTGTTTGTTCTCGACTGTTCTCGACGGGTTAAAAATGCTCGTCGAGGTCGATGCCCTCGATGAGCTTGTCCAAGTCGTCCTGGGCCTGATCTCGCTGCGCTTGAATATCTTCGTTGCCTTTGCGCAGAGAAGCCAGGCGGTCTTCCTGCGAATTCAACTCTTGCACGTAGCGCTGCAGCAGAGCCTTCTCCTCGGCGCTGCCTTTGAGGGCCTTCATGTTCTCGCGCAGGCGGGTTTGGTCGGTGTTGATTTTCGTAACTTCGTTGTTGTGCTGCTTGATTTGCAGATCAAATGCACCAACTCTGTTTTTCTGCGCCAACACGGAATCGAAAGCCTTCTTCATGGTGGGCGTGATGCGATTTTGATCGACAAGAACCTTGACCTGATCGTCGTCAAGATCCGAAAGCTCAGTGGTTCCCGAAAGTGTGTGGAATTCTTCAATCGCAAGATCAGAGGTCTTCGCCGCCTCGATGGGAACACGGAAGCGGTAAAACGAAGCCGTGGTTTCTTCCGGCTTGGGCGTGCTTGGGCTCAGCTTCCATCCACCGCTCTCCTGCGAAGGATGTTCGATGACTACAACGCGCGGCTTGGAATCGGCGTTGCGCAGCGTGTACTTCGTGCTCTTGCGTTCTTCGCGGACCATGGTCATGTTGCCTTTGAAGATGCGCACGCTGGTGTATGGCGTGCTCCTGGAATCGCTGAGTGTCTTCACGTGCAGGGCCGAATCCCCGGCGTAAGAGAGTAAGCGCCGTTCGTCGGGATGCAAGACTTCGAGAACGCCTTCTCCCGCGAAGGTGTTGCCCTCGAGGATGTTGAAGCTGCCAGAATCGAGCATCTGCCCGCTGGTGTTCTTGATCCAGACCGCGAGCAGGGGAACGGACTCCGCGTTCCAAAGCGTCACTTTTTCAGCTTCCAAGTGTGATTGGACAATCGGTACGAGCGCGGATTGGTTTTGGCCGATGGTGATGTTTTGTTTGAGGTCGTATTCGAAGAAGTCGCCCGCTGATTTCCCCTCGGCCTCAGTACCCTGCTTGCCCGCCGCCTCACTAAGTGTTGTCGATTCTGTGTCGACGGTGGTAGCCTCTCCACTTACCTCAATGGCCTCCGATGCCGTACCCAGTTGCAGTTTCGAATCCACCTGGTTTGAGAAATTACTCGCAATATAGCTGTTGGTGATCTGCGTTTTGAATCCAGGGGCATCGACCTGGACCCTCGCCTTTCCGACGGGAACGTCGTTGAAGACGTATCGTCCGCTTGCGTCCGCGACTGTGGACTGATAAAACCCCTGGTCATTCCTGACTGTGACGCGTGCCCCGGAAATGATTGCGCCGGAAGGATCCTTGACGACTCCCTGTAAGACGTTGCCGCCACCAAGGCGATACACCCCATTTCCATTCCCGGCTCCGCTGGCTGATCTAATTCCGCCAACAACGGAAGGCGGCGCAGGAGCACCCTCGTCCTCCACCGTCGCCTCATGCGACTGCGGCGTCAACTGGACCGATTGAGGCAAAGGAATCTCCGGGCGCCTTGCGTAAAAAGGCTGAGAGATATTCTGCACAAACGACTGCGGCGCACCGGCAACCAGCGATAAATGCACGTCTTTCCAGTCTTCGCCGATGGTGTTGTCAACAATGGCCCAGCCCTGCAACAGCGGTTTCGCGCCGGGTTTGGAAGTGGCGTCGTCCGGCAGAATGATGCGGTAGGTGCTCTTCCATATGGGAACTTCACTGATGTAGCTGACAAAAATATTGCGCTCGCCTGTCCCGGTGGCCGTAATGGTCATCTGGCGAAGGTCTTTCGCGCGGGAAGAACCCACCAGATCCAGATAGCGGCCGACTTCACTGATGAGTTCGTGGTCGGCCAAATGGACCGACACGAGCGGGCTGAGCACGAAGCTACGCATTTCACCGGAGTCCGTCACGATGGCGAATTCGGTGGTTTCATAAAGGTCTTCACCTTTGGCGTTCTGATGTTTCACTTTCTCGACGCTAAGCAACTTGCCGGAAGAAGTGACAGCGCCGCTGCGCACATCCACGCGGGCGCCGCGCATGGCGCTCAGGAAATCATCGCGGCCAACATCCTCGCCAAACGGCAGGCGCAGGCCTTTGAGCCGCTCACCCAGCGGGGCGATCGAGTTATAGCGAACCGAAGAAATGCGGCCTTCACCCAAATCAACCACGGTCAGGGACTTCAGCACGTCGTTAAGCTGCGCCGTGGTGAAGTCAATGTTGAGTTCCTGAGTGCCCTGCACGCGAGCAGCGTGCTCGAAGTAGCCGACGCCATTCTTGTACAGAACGACGCGCTTAACTGGCAGTCGACCGGAGTCGTGGCTTTGGGCCTGGCCTTGGGGTGCCAGAGCCAGAGCAATGGCGAACGAGATGGACGGGAGCAGGCGCATGAGGTTCCTCCGTTAGGTCTGATGCTAGCTTTGGAACGGGGTTGGCCGGCAAACTTGCAAAATTGGATTGGAGCCATTTTGAAATGGCACCTACTCTAAGGAAAGTAGCGCTTTACTCAGGTGGACGTAGCGAACCACGCCCTTCAAGGCTTTTGGACACCAGCGGCCACTTCTATGTTCCAGTGGGCGATCAGTCCCTTGGGTCCGGCGGCCCAACCCGATTTTGCGCTGGGGAATGCGATCACGTTGACGTTCAAATCGCTGCGCTGCGTAAACTGCCCGAACGACGACAAGCTATAAATTCCGCTGGGTCCAGCGGCATAGACAGAGCCGGGCATCCGGCCAACCCCAGGCGCGACCGCAATGGACGACAGATACCTGCCCTGTGGCGGGCCAATGCGCTGCCAGGCGCGGCCTCCATCGTTGGCATTGAGCGGGTTCGGAAACAGAGCATCCGGCTGCTTGTAGTCCCCGCCGACAGCCATGCCGTGGAACTCGCCTTGGAAAACCAGCGAAAAAATGCCGGTGGAGTCGTTATGCGGCTGCACGGGCGTATTGAACACGAACCAGCTCTCACCCTGGTTAGTGGAACGAAAAACGCGGGCCACCGAACCTCCGCCTGTGCCAAACCAGGCCATACCCGAGCCTTCCAGGGCAAGGCAGGAATTGCTGGCTGCGAAAGCGCCTTCGTTGGGAAGCGCCGGAGGAAGTTTTTCCGGTGCTATGCGTTGCCAGGTTTCTCCCCCATCGCCCGTGGTGTAAACCATGAAGTGGCCTTCGACCGGATCGCCCAGCAGGATGCCGTGCTTCGCGTCCCAGAACGCAACTGAATCGAAGAACGCTCCCTTAGTTTTCTCTTCCAGAACAAGACTCCATGTCTTGCCGCCGTCGGTGGTGCGATAGATGCGGGCTTGGCCATTCTCACCGAGGCCGGAACTCATCAGGACGGCGGTCTTGTCGTCAAAGGCGCGAATGCCGCGGAAATCCAGGCCCTCTGCTTTCGGCACCTTGAGTACATCCCAGCTTTTGCCCGCGTTTGTCGTGCGCAGGACCGTGCCTTCCGTGCCGCTGACCCAAACGATGCTGTCATCGACGGCGCTCAGGCCGCGAAAGCTGGCTTGGCTGGGTACGGTGACGGTTTGCCATTGCGTGGCGGCTAGGGCGAGAAACAGGGCTAGTTTCATGGGGACAGTGTAGCTGAAAAGGCAGATTGCAGAAGTCAGATTGCAGAATGGAAGGCCGTTGTCCTAGGTGTTCGTTTTGCGGAAATCCTTCAACGTCAATTCAAGTCCGCCGAAGTCGGGATGATCATTGTGGGTGAGCGTGTAGGCAATGTCGAGCGTGTCCCCGGCCAGCAGTTGCGATTGAGCAAAGCGTTCCGCCGAGCGCCACGCCATTGCTTTCAAGGCCCGACTCTCGGTCGAGGCAAGCTTCAAACTCATATGCTTTTCCTGGATCAGGCGCGGTGGGGCGGTGAGCCTGACACCATAGGCCGCGAAGACCGGCTCTGGGTTACCCAATCCAAAGGGCTCCAGTCGTTGCAGCGTTTGGAACAAGCCATCATTCACCTGTTGCAGCGGCAGCTCGGCGTGGATATCCAGAGCTGGTTCAAAGTCGGCCTCCGTGAGCCGCTCGCGCGCGTAGGCGTCAAGACGTTGACGCAGCTCTGGAACGCGGTCCGCGGGGAGCGAGAATCCGCAGGCATGGGCGTGACCGCCGTGGCGGGTGAACAGCTGGGCGCAGGATTCGATGGCGTTCAACAAATGGAATCCGCGAATCGACCGCCCGGAACCGTGCGCTTCCCCGTTGTCAGTGGAAATTACGAGCGCGGGACGGCCGTAGCGCTCCACCACGCGCGAGGCGGCGATCCCGACAACGCCGCGATGCCAGCCCTCGCCTTCCACCACGGTGCAGTAGGTTTCGCGCAGGGCGGGAGTATCCTCCATGCGCTGGATGATGGCCTCCAGCACCTTGCGCTCCGCTTCCTGCCGCTCGTAGTTGAGCTGGTCCAGCCGTCCGGCAATGTCGCGAGCCTGCGCTGGGTCTTTTGTTCCAAAAAGCTCAATCACGCTCCGGGCCACGTCCATGCGCCCCGCCGCGTTGATGCGTGGCCCAATGCGGAAGCCGATATCCCCGGCGGAAATAGGCCGCTTGCCGTTGAGCTTGGCCACTTCGAAAAGGGCTTTCAGGCCGACATTCACCGGGTTCCGCAGCCCCGCCAGGCCGAGTTTGGCGAAGATTCGGTTCTCTCCCACCAGCGGAACAATGTCGGCAATGGTGCCGATGGCGGCGATTTTCAGAAACGACGGCAGCAGGCGCTCGCGTTCGGATTTTTCGAATAGCGCCTGCGCCAGCTTGAACGCCACGCCCGCGCCGCACAGGTCTTTGGTCGGATACGTGCACCCCGCCTGATTTGGATTCAGAACAGCGCAGGCGTGCGGAACCCCTTCCGGTCCCGACAAATGATGATCGGTAACGATCAGGTCTAGTCCCAGCCGCCGGGCGGTTTCCGCCGCGGCAAACGCGCGAATGCCGGTGTCCACGCTGATAATCAGCCGAACGCCAGCGCTGGCGGCTTGTTCAATCACGTCGTCCTTCATGCCATACCCGTCGCGAATGCGATGCGGAACATGGAAGTCCGCGGTACCGCCCAGCAGTTCAATGGCCGTCTTCAGGATGACGATGGCGGTCGTTCCATCCACGTCATAGTCGCCGTAGATGAGGATGTCTTCTTTGTTTTGAATCGCAGCTTCCAGGCGGGTTACGGCGGCAGCCATGCCCAGCATGTCGTAAGGCGAATGCAACTGCTCCAGGGACGGGTTCAGGAACCGTGCCGCGTGTTCCACTGTAGTAACGTTGCGAGCGAGCAGGAGCTGGGCGATCAGGCTCCCCGCGCCATCACGCAACTCCGGGAGGTCGCGCAGCTTTTCAGCCAGGGCATCGGCCAACCCCGTATCAACCGGTTGTAGCATCCAGCGCATCTAGAGTTGGCTCTTGCGCCAGACAGCGCCCAGTGAGCGCAATCCGCCGAGCAGGCGCGCTACCGGCCCCCGCGCGAAAAGGAAATCGAGAAAGCCTTCCATCTGCGCCGCAAATGCCGCGCCGTATCCATACCACCACAGCTTTTTCATTCGTGGAATGCGGTCGCTGTCCACATACTTGACGCGCACCATCTCCTCCATGCCCAGGCGACCGTGCGTCCGGCCCAGGCCGCTGTCCCTGGGGCCTCCGTGCGGCGCTTCGCTAATGGCAAAACCAGCAAGCAGGTCGTTCACCATCACTGTGCCCGCGCGCAGTCGTCGCGCCATGGCCTCCCCGCGCGCTCGGTCACTCGTCAACACGCTGGCGGCCAGTCCATACACAGAATCATTCGCCAAACGAACGGCTTCGTCATCCGTATCGAACGACAGGATGGGCAGAACCGGCCCAAAAGTTTCCTCGGTCATAATGCGCATCTGGTGCGTGACTCCGGTAAGCACGGTGGGCGCGTAAAAATTGGGTCCTAGTCCAGGCAGTCGCATGCCACCACAAAGTACCCTCGCGCCTTGAGCGATCGCATCTTGCAAGTGTGCCTCAACCGTTTCTAGCTGCCGCGCGTGGATCATCGGCCCCATGTCGGTGGCGGGTTCCAGCCCGTTGCCCACATGCAGTCGCCGCGTCTTGGCGACGCAAGCCTCCACAAAGCGCTCATAGAGACTGCGATGCACATAGCAGCGCTCAATGGAAAGGCAAGTCTGCCCGGCGTTCATGAACGCACCCCACACCGCGGCGCTCGAAGCGGTGTCCACGTCAGCATCATCCAGAACGATCAAGGGATCTTTCCCGCCCAGTTCCAGAACAACCGGCAGAAAGCGGGGCGCAGTCGCTTGCGCAATGCGGCGACCCGTGGCGACGCTGCCGGTAAAAATGATCTTGTCGACGGCCGAATCCACCAGCGAGGAGCCAGTCGCGCCATCTCCAATCACCACTTGAAAAATATCGCGTGGAACGCCAGCGGCGTGCAGCAGTTCCTCCAGCTTCAGCCCAACCAGGGGCGTGAGTTCGGAAGGCTTCAGAATCACGGCATTACCGGTCACCAGCGCCGCCAAAGTTTCGCTGCCGGGCGTGGAAAACGGATAATTCCACGGCGAAATAATCCCGATCACGCCATGGGGTTCGCGCAGCAGGTATCCGGCCTTGGCCTGCAAAATAAGATTGCCGTGCCGAATGCGCTCGGGCTTCAGGAACGAATAACCCGTTTCAACACAAAAACGAGCCGCGTCCAGCACCACCATCAGCTCCGTAATCAGAGCTTCCGCGTAGGGCTTTCCGGCTTCTTCGCTCACCAGCCGCGCGACTTCACTCTTGCGCTGGTGTAACAGGCGCTGGAACTGGCGCAGAATCCGCCGCCGCCGCTGCACACCCAGCGCATCCCAGGCAGGTTGCGCGGCCCGCCCGCGAGCCACGCGCGCTTGAACCTGTTCCGGCGAAGCGCACTCGAATTCGCGCAGTACTTCCCCAGTCGCCGGGTTGACCGAGGCAAAGCGCCGCGTTTCAACCATCAAACCGGAAGCCATGGCAGTAACTGTCTGAACCATTTAAGGAACACGCCTCCCCACTGCTCAGTTTAACGCCTCGCCCGCTCAATACTCCACGTTCATCAAAAACAACCCGCTCGCCGGAGCCGTCGCTCCAGCCGCCGCCCGGCTCCGCGCTGCAAGGATACCCCGCAAACCCTCCCGGTCAATCATCCCCCGACCCACCAGCACAAACGTTCCCACCAGATTCCTCACCATGTGGTGCAGAAATCCCGAGCCTCGCACCGTATACACCAACTCCTCCCCCCGTCGCTGCCAGCTGGAAGCATGGATCAGCCGCACGTTCGAGCGCGGTTCCGCCGTCTCACTCATCTTTTCCGGATCCACTGCCGCAAAAGAGGTAAAGTCGTGCTCTCCCGCGACCACGCCAGCCGCCTCGGCCATCGCGCCTTCGTCCAGCGGAAATGGATAGTGCCAAACGTACCGCGCCAAAAACGGAGAGCAAGTCGCGCCGCGGAACATGCGAAATTCGTAAGTTTTCGCCCGCGCGGATTTTCGCGCATGAAACTCAGCCCCAACCTCCTCAGCGGCCAGCACGCGAATCGCCTCAGGCAGGGCGGCATTCAGGGCCTTAGCCAGGTTTTCCACAGGAATCGGAGACCGCGAGGCAAACGTCGCAACCTGAGCCAGCGCATGCACCCCCGCATCGGTCCGCCCGGACGCCTGTGGCAAGACGTTTTCCTCCGTCACCCGTCCAATAGCGGACGCCATCAATCCTTGGATGGTTGGGCGACCCGGTTGAATCTGCCAGCCAGAGAAGTCGGTGCCGTCATAAGCCAAAGTGAGCTTAAAATTACGCACGGCCAGCCCAACAACCGCGGTCTCTGGCCCATGACTTGCCGGGTCGCCACCCGCCGGGCACTCAACGAACTTTTCAGCCCGATTGTCAGACATTGTAAAAATCGAACCTTTCTCTACGTGCCGTCATCCAAAGGGTTTACCAGAGGTCTGGGTAAGCCTGATTCGCTATACTACTAGTTCCTTTGTCGCAGGAAACGTGGGTCGATGAAACGGGTGGCGACCAGAAACTCCAGCCTCTTCGAGCCGGGGACGGAACCCGGCAGCCGAACTTTACGTACCATCGCCATGAGAGCGTTGTTAGATACACAGGCCCACGTTAGATTTTTTGGCGGATGCCCACCTCCGAAAAGCAATCGTAAGAGCACGGCTTTAGCCGTGCCACCAGAATCTATAAAACCTGGGGCTTTAGCCCCAGGGCAGTCCAGTTTCAAATGGAGAGAAACGAAATGCAGCAATTATTGAAGATGTCGGTTGGTCGAGTGGTTTTGGCGGCGCTGGCGATGGCTTTGCCCCTCGCAGCCCAGCAGGTGGATTACGGCAAGCCGCAATCCCACTTTCCCAACCCCTTTGCGCCCTACACGCCGCGCACCGTGGCCGCCCCCAACCTGACCAACACTGCGCGCATCGATCCCATGATGAAAGACGGCAAGCTCATGCTGTCCATGAATGATGCCATCGCACTGGCGCTGGAAAACAACCTCGACATCGCCATTGCCCGCTACAACCTCGACATCGCCGACACCGATTTACTGCGCGCGAAGTCCGGCGGCAGCACCCGCGGCGTCAATACCGGCGTCGTGCAAAACACCCCGGGAGGCGGCGTTGGATCAATTGGATCAAGCAGCTCTGGTTCCGGTGCTGGCGGCACTTCGTCAGGCACGGGCGGGGCGGGTTCAGGA
This sequence comes from Acidobacteriaceae bacterium, assembly GCA_043782485.1. Classification (GTDB taxonomy): domain Bacteria; phylum Acidobacteriota; class Terriglobia; order Terriglobales; family Acidobacteriaceae; genus JANXUC01. Next base: position 41,100 of record JAYWAL010000009.1, read on the forward strand.
ACCTCGGGCATCGTAACTTCGACCTCCGGTGTGGGCTCGGCCATAAGCTCGTTTGATCCGGTACTGACAGGAACGTTGCAGTTGGAACATAGCAAGAGCGTAAATTCGTTTCAATTGTTCAATGGAGCAACAACAGGGCAGAACACGGGCACGGCGAATTTTGGCTATCAGCAGGGATTCCAGACAGGCACGAACTTGAGCTTGAGTTTCGATAACACACGAACTACGACCACGAGCGCCTCGACCGCTTATAGTCCGGCTCTCAACTCCAATTTTCGTTTTACGCTGAGCCAGCATTTGCTCCAAGGCTTCGGTTTCCTTCCCAATCGCCGATTCATCATCACGGCCAAGAACAACCGTCAGATTTCAGACGCCGCGTTTCGCCTCCAAATCATCACCACAGTAAACCAGATCCAAAACATTTACTGGGACTTGGTCAACGCTTACGAAGACGTCAAGGTGAAGGAACGCTCCGTAGGACTGGCAAACAAGACGCTTTCCGACAATAAGAAGCAGGTGGAAATTGGAACGTTGGCGCCGATTGAAATCGTGCGCGCTCAAAGTGACGCCTCCACACGCCAGCAGGATTTGATCGTTTCGCAGACTAATCTTGAGCTTCAGCAGCTGCTGATGAAAAACGCCATCAGCCGCAGTCTCACTGACCCCCATCTCGCCGACGCCGAAGTGGTTCCTACTGACACAATGGAGGTGCCTGAAAGAGAAGCCATCACCCCCACGGAAGACTTGGTTTCGGAAGCCCTGAAAAGCCGCGAAGACTTGACCGAGTCGCGGATTGATCTGACCAACCGAAGCATCACAAACAAAGCCGCGAAAAATGCTCTTTTACCAACTCTGGACCTGTACGCCTTCTACGGTGCGTCTGCGCTCGGGGGAAAGCAGAACCCGAACTGTTTGCCAACGGTTGGCACTGTTACAGGTTTTTGTAACACGCCTGTTCCGACGGTGGGCTATGGGGACACTGTCAACAACCTCTTCAATAGCACTGCCCCCGACAAGGGGGCCGGCATCTCGCTCACCATCCCGCTCCGCAATCGCGCCGCCCAGGCTGACCAAATCCGCTCCCAGCTCGAATATCGCCAGGCGGAAATGCGCTTGAAACAGCAGGAAAACACAGTCCGCATCGAAGTCCGGAACGCCCAATTCACCGTCCAGCAAGACCGCGCCCGAGTGGACGCCGCCAAGGCTGGCGTTGAACTGGCCAAGCAATCCCTAGACGCCGAGCAGAAAAAGTACGCCCTCGGGGCCTCCACCAACACTCTGGTCCTGGGTACGCAGCGCGACCTGACGCAATCGGCCACCACCCTGGTCGGCGCCATGGCCGCCTACGAAAAGGCTCGTGTCGAACTCGACCGCGTCACCGGACAAACCCTCCTCCACCTCGGCATCGACATCGCCGACGCCGAAAGTGGCAAGGTCACCAAAATGCCTTCCGTCCCCGGCACCATCCACCTCGACAAAGTCGTCGAGCACTATGAAAACATGGCGCCAGATCCGGCCAGCACGCCGGTCCCACCGCCTCAGTAACTAACTCCGCTGGGGTCATCTGACTCTCGCGGCGAGCACGGCTTTACGGAACAACTCAAAGGCACCCTTTCCTGGGTGCCTTTTGATTTTGCGGCAAATGCTAACATCGCAACATGGCCCAACGGAAAATTCCGAGCAAGCTGAAGTTGGAAAAGCTTTCGCAAGCCCTCGCCAAGGTCCGAACCCCCAACGCGGCTCGCCCACGTCACGAGGAGAAGCCTCCCGAAAAGCGCTCCACCGAGCTCGTCATCATCACCGGCATGAGCGGGTCGGGCAAGGCGTCGGCGCTCAAAGCGTTCGAAGACCTCGGCTATTACTGCTCGGATCACCTTCCTGTGGACCTGACGCCGCAATTCGCCAAGCTGGTGCTCGCATCGAAGGAGATTGAGCGCGGGGCCTTGGTGGTGGACGTGCGCGAAGGCAACGCCCTCGAGAAGTTCCCGCGAATTCTCAAGGAAGTTCGCAAGCTGCTGCCGGTGCGGGTCGTGTATCTGGAGGCGGCCGATGCCGTGCTGTTGCGCCGCTACAGCGAGACTCGGCGGCCGCATCCGCTCGGCACCGATTCGCCTGTGCGCTCGTCGCTCAAGGCCGAACGTAAATGGCTGGGGCCGATTCGTAAACTGGCTGACATTGTCATTGATACCTCCAAATTCAATGTCCACGAACTACGCGCGCATGTGCTCGAGCAGTTCACCAAAAAAACGACTGGTAAGGGCATTCTGGTCTCCATCGTCAGTTTCGGATTCAAACAGGGAGTGCCCGAGGATTCGGATCTGGTGTTTGACGTGCGCTTTCTGCCGAATCCGCACTTTGTTCCAGAATTCAAACCTTTGACCGGCCGCCACCCCAGGGTGGCGGCTTACATCCGCTCATTCCCCCAGACGCTGGAATTCCTGCGCCGCATCTCCGAGATGATGATTTACCTGATGCCGCATTATGTCCGGGAAGGGAAGAGTTACCTGACGATTGCCATCGGCTGCACCGGCGGGCAACACCGCTCCGTCATGATGTCGGAAGATCTCGGCAAGTCGCTGCGCAAGGCCGGGTACCGCGTGAAAATCTCCCACCGGGATATGCCAAAATAGAATGGTGTTTAGACCAAATACGACCATATTTTTAGCATAAAACCATACAAAAAATATGGTCGTATTTTGGGCTAGCGAGGCTCTGAAAAGTCTCTTGTTTTGAAACTTGCTAGCCCTTGCCTCCCCGCTCTCGCGAGGGTTAGCTGAGGGGCGGCAGGCCGATTTTCGCGATTAGCCGCTGGAACGCCGGGGTGCCGTGCATGCCTTGAAATGCGGGATCGGATTTGATGTCGGCCAAATCCCCGATGTGCTTGGCGTAGGTCACTTCCAGGTATTCCTGGGCCCCCTGCGGATCGCCCATGTAGGCGCAGGTTTCCGCCAGGAAGAAGGGGGAAAACTTTCCCGCCTCATAAAGCTTTTTTTGTTCCCGCAAAAGGCTGGCAAACAAGCCCTTTCCGCCTCCTGACGCGAATCCCTTGGCGGCCGCTTCTTGCAGGGCCAGATCCGAGCGATTCCCCGTCAACAGCCCTTCCTGCTTGAATTCCAACAGGTAGCCGGGATAGTCGCCGCTCTGGAGATACGCAACCCTCAGGTAGCGGTGGGGAGAGATAAATTTTGGCTCGGCCGCCTCAAGTTGCTTGAGAAGCGCCAGCGCCTCCTCATGGCGGCCAGCCACCCAAAGAATCCGCCCTCGGTCCGCAAGAATGGACTTGGAAGCCGGGTCCAAGGCTTGGGCGCGCTCGATTTCAGCCAGGGATTCCGGGAACCGGCCGAGCGCGGCCAGTGTCGTCGCGTACCAATGATGGGCGATGCCGTTGTTCGGGTCGAGCTCGATGGCACGCCGAAACTCCCGATCGGCGGTGGCCGCGTCCCACATGCCGTTAAAAGCCACAAAGGCGAGCGAAGCGTGGGCCTCGGAGGAGTGGTCGTCGAGTTCCGCCGCCTTCTTGGCGGCGGCCAGGGCACGCGGATAGGCCTCGGAAGCGGGCATCACGGAATATTCCCGCAGCAGGTTGTAGCAGTCGGCCAACCCAACGTAGGCCGGAGCGTAGGTGGGGTCGTGAACAATGGCCTGGGTGAAGAAGTCCACTGCCTTGTTCAGGCTGTCCGGGGTCCGCTGGTTCCAGAAGAAGCGGCCTTTCAGGTAAAAGTCTTCGGCTTCGCGGTTCCCTTCAGGGTGGGAGCTGGTCGCGCCTGGGCCGATCGCGCCTGAGCCGATCAGTGTCCCGTTGACGCCGACCGTGGAGGCATGATGTCCGAGGCGATAAGCGCCTCCAACGACCGAGAGCATCAAGGTGGGGATGAAGAGAAGCCAGATCCATCGGAGTGGCGATACGGCGCTCGCGGCGATGGCGAAGGCTGGCGGAATCGGTTCGGGCGTTGTGGGCGCGAGAGGTGCGTCCAGCGTTGGGGCCTTCGTCGGTTCGGACGAACCTGGTTGAGTTCCTTGCGCCGCGAGGTCAGTTTCCCTAACCGACGGTGATCCTAGTTCCGGACCCTGTGTGGGCGCGATCCAGCGGTAGCCGCGGCGGCCAACGGTTTCGATGAAGATTGGGTTCTCGGCCGAGTCGCCCAGAGCGTCTCGCAGCCGGTTGATGGCGCTGATGACGCCGCGGTCGAAATCAACGTAAACATCATCGGGCCAGAGAGATTGGCGCAGCTGGTCGCGATCCACGATTTCGCCGGGATGGCTCAGAAGCAGCTTAAGCGCCTGAAAGGGACGCTCCTGGAGCTTAATCTTAGCGCCGCACTTGCGAACTTCGCCCGAGCGCAGGTCGGCCTCGAAGACTCCGAAGCGAATGACAGCGTCATGGGAGACAGGGATATGCATGGGCGTAGGCGGCCAGCCCGAGGGAGGACCTTTAGGTTAGCACGGGTCCGCCAAGGCTGAAACTGGCCCATTCGGGGAGGGTGAAAACTGCGTGACCGGTTCTTGTATCTCTATGTAAATAAGACAATTGTTGCGTGACCGAGGCTTGTTTGAGGCGTGACCATCAGAGGCTTGACGCAGCGGTCGCAACTTGCGAAAGTGAGTTGTGCTCTAGTTACCGAAGGCCCTGGCCGAAAGGGTTTCGGGAGCATGGGTCGGTTCCCCGCCGAACTCGTGAGAGTCCAAACGTCACCGCCGCAAAACCTTGAGGAGAGGTTCGCCATGAATCGTTGTCACCCCCACGCCCGAACTGGCAGCACCGTCGCTGCCCTCACGCTTCTTACCCTTTGTTCCGCAAGTGTTTTTGCCCCAGCACAAACCGCCCCAGCGCAGACCATCGTGACCTTCAACGCGCCGGGTGCCGGCACGGGAACCGGTCAGGGCACCTTTGCCGCCAGCATCAACACGGCAGGAGTCAGCGTGGGAGGCTTCGTCGACCTGGGCGGGTTGGGTCACGCTTTTATCCGCACCGCCAATGGCACAATTTCCACCTTTGACGCGCCGGGTGCAGGCTCTGGCAACGGCCAGGGAACTGGTGCGATCTCCATCAACGCGGGTGGGACCATTGCGGGAAGTTACACGGACTCAGGGGATGTGAACCACGGCTTCCTCCGTTCCGCCGGTGGCGTGATCACGAGCTTTAACGCGCCGGGGGCGGGAACAGGTGCCGGTGAGGGAACTGTCTCCCACTCGATCAACACGGCCAAGACCATCGCCGGGGAGTTTTCTGACTCCGGATCGGTGAACCACGGCTTTGTGCGTTCCGCCAGCGGCGTCATCACCGCCATCAACGTGCCGGGAGCTGGGACCGGCATTAACCAAGGAACGATTGCCTACGCCATCAACACGGCGGGCACGATTGCCGGGCAGTATTTTGACTCCGGCGGAGTGGTGCACGGCTTTGTTCGCGCCGCCAACGGCACCATAACAAAATTCAACGTTCCCGGCGCGGGTACCAAAATTGGGCAGGGAACCCGGGTGAACGCGATCAGCTCCACAGGGCTCATTGTCGGACTCTACTCCGACCCTGGGGGCGTTCTCCACGGCTACTCGCGTTCCGCCGGTGGCGTGTTTACCAAGTTCAACGCTCCGGGCGCGGGGACGGGCAAAGGCCAGGGAACGGATTCGTTTGGCGTGAACACGGCTGGCGTGATCACGGGAATCTACATCGACTCGGGCAGTGTGGGCCATGGCTTCGTGCGCGCCGCCAATGGCACGTTCACGACGTTCAATGCTCCGGGGGCGGGTACGGGCAATGGACAGGGCACGTTCCCCTTTGCCATCAACACGGCGGGGACGATCGCAGGATTTTACCTGGGCTCGATTTCGGAGTTTCACGGGTTCGTGCGGTAGCCAGGTCAAAAGAGTCGCGCGGACAGCGGAAGAAGGGATCGCGGGTCACGGGGCCACGAACGAGAAAGACAACCTCACGGGAGATGTTGCCATGAATTGCAATCGCCACCAGGTCAAGAGTCACCAAGGTATTAGCGCTGCTGTTGCCCTAGCGATGTTCCTGCTTCTGCTTGTCTCCGCGGCGGTGCCAGCGCAGGCGCAGACGCCCACCGTAATCTACAACTTCCCAGCTTACAACGGAGACACCTGCCTACCAGAAGGCGTTCTTGTGCAAGGTCGCGACGGAAACATGTACGGGACGGGTGGTTGCGCACCCGGCGGGGTCAATGTTTTCGGCGGGGTTTACAAGATTTCGCCGACCGGAGTGGAGAGTGTTATCGCCGGCTTTCCTACAGGCTGGGCCGGTTGTAACTCCGGGCTGACGGTGGGCAGCGACGGAAATTTCTACGGCACGTGCCAAAGCGGGAATTCGACCAATTTCGGCGCCATCTACCGGGTGACTCCATCTGGGGTGTTCACCGATCTGCATGACTTTACTAACGTGACTGGCGACGCCTTTCCTGAACAGCCGCCCATCCAGGCTAGTGATGGCAATTTCTATGGTACGACTGGAACTCCGGAACTGGGCGTCTGCGGGACTGTTTACCAGCTGACTGCCGCTGGCAAATACAAGACTCTGCACACGTTTTCCGGCAATGACTGCCACTCTTCAATTCTGTTCCAGGCCAGCGATGGCAATCTCTACGGCACGCTTTCCAGCTGCTCAATCGCCGGGACCAATCAAGGATGCGTTTACAAGATCAGTACGAGCGGCGTTTTTAAAGAGATTTACGGCTTCTCCCAGGGCACGACCGGCTCCAATCCCTGTACCGGTGTGATTCAAGGGAAGGATGGAAAGCTGTATGGAGCGACGAACCAGGGAGGGGCGAATGGCACCGGAGATATCTACAAGCTGACCACAGCCGGTGGCAGCCATACCGTGTTGCACGATTTCAACAATCCGACCGATGCATCCTGTGTCAATAATGAAAATGCCAATACGGTGCTGCTGAACCTGACGCAGGTCACGGACGGAAGTTTCTACGGAGTGAACCCGGCTTACGGGCCTAGCGGCAGTGGCGGGGGCAGCATCTACAAACTGACTTCCGCGAACGTGTTCTCGGCATTCTTGTTCCCTTTTCCTGTCGTTAAAGGAAATTCGCCCGCTGGGACGCTGATTCAGAATACGAACGGACTGGTATATGGAACAACTCCTTCCGGCGGGACCAACAGTTTTTGTACACCGAGCTCCCAGTGCTACGGCACGTTCTTCAGCGTGGCGACAGGCGATGCGGCGTTTGTGAATCTGGAGCCGACGCAGAAGACGGGCTTTGTGGGCGCGAGCGTGGGCATCTTTGGGCAGGGTTTCAGCAGCGCATCGGTGGTGAAGTTTGGAGGCGTGGCGGCGACGTTAGTCACGTTGTCTGGCACAACCTACATCACCGCTGTGGTTCTCGCGGGAGCGCACACGGGTCCGGTGACTGTTACGACGGGCGCGACGACGCTGACCAGCCCGCAGACCTACAAAGTGAAGCCGAAGATTACCAGCGTCACGCCGACGAGCGGCCACGTGGGGCAGCTCGTGACGATTAACGGAACGGGACTAGGTCAAACCAGCGCGGTAAAGTTCGGAGCGGTGAAGGCGACGACTGTCACCGTGGTATCGGATTCGAAGGTAACGGCGGTTGTGCCTTCCGGACTGGCGGCGGGAGCGGTGACGATTTCGGTTACTACGCCGGGAGGAGTGGCGAATAGCGCGACGAAGTTTACGGTCAACTAGGGAGGGGCTGATTGAGTCTTTGACGAAAAACCTGGCACGACCAACCCCGGCCCTCGGGGGCTAAAGCCCCTGATTTTATCGGGCTTTGGCGGCACGGCTGAAGCCGTGCCCTTTCAAGGCACGTGCGGCCAGGGACTTAATCAGTGTTTTGGCAGATATCTGGTCTTCTGGATTCATAAATCCACAGGACTGCAACTTCTGAGGGGCGCATGAAATTGAGGAACGTGACAGGAACAAGAACCGGAGCGGAGATGCTTGGCGTATCCCTGCTGGGCATGGCCATGATGATTTGCGGGGCTTGTGCTGGAGCGCAAACTTCGCGGAACGCCTCGGCGCAAACCGCCAGCGGGCCCAAAGCGCCGCCGAAGACAAGTTTCCGTCCCTACGACGTTATGGATGAGAAACAAGGCATGGTGGTAAGCCGGATGGCTGTTCCCAAAGATTGGAAAGTCACGAGCCGCGTGATCTGGAACTACAACGATTTTTTTCTACCCGTGCACATTTTCGCTCGCGCGGAAGCGCCCGACGGAGCGAGCTGGATCGAATTCTTTCCGGTGGAATTCTTCGAGTGGCTCGACGCGGCGCATGATCGTCCCGGTCCTGGCGTAGGGGGAATCCACCATCCCAACATCCAGCTTCCGGAAGCGATGGCGCGGTATGTGGTGGGGCGAAATCGGGGAAATAAGAAGAACCTACGCATTCTTGGCTATCGCCCGGTCAACAATTTGCCGAAGGCGTTTCCGAAAGCATTCAGCCAAGGCGTGCCCGAAGGCGAAGGTATTTGCATGCGCGTGCAATACGAACAGGATGGCGGCCCGGTAGAAGAGGAATTCTATGGCTTCATGCCGAAGCGGGTGACGATTCCGGCGGGTGAAATGACGGAATACCACCAGATCCTGATGCTTGTGCACAGCCTGGGCGCAAAAGCTGGCAAGCTCGAAGCCGCGCGTCCCCTTCTCGGCTTTGTGGCTACCTCGATTGAGGCCAATCCGGCATGGCAAAAGCGTTATGCGGAAGTGCAAAAAATGCAGACGGAGGTCTACAACAACCAGTTGGCTGCGGGCTATGCCAGCATTCGAGCGGCGGGTGAGCGGAGTCGGGCTATCTCAGCGCAGAATGACGAGTTTCTAGCGAGGATTGACGCGGGTTTGACGGCGAACCGGGCACATTCCGGGGCATCGTCGTCCTATAGCGCTTCGTCCAATGAAGGGTTTTCCCAAAGCGCTGACAATTTCGATCAATATATTCGCGGAAC
>JAYWAL010000010.1:0-2862 GCA_043782485.1 Acidobacteriaceae bacterium
TAATGATCGGGCTGGGCATTACGCAGCCGGTGCTTCCCTTCTATGTCGAGCGGCTGGCATTGGGAGAGGGCGCTTCACGGCAGGCGGTAGCAATGCACATCGGCCTGATAACCGGGGTGTTCGCGCTCGGCCAACTCCTCTTCGCCCCCGTCTGGGGACGCTGGTCGGATCGAATGGGAAGAAGACCGCTCCTGCTTATTGGGATTGCGGGTTACGCCGTTGCGCAGGTTCTGTTTGGTCTTGCCACATCGCTCTGGTTGCTCTACGTGGCGCGCATTCTCGGGGGCATTCTGTCCTCAGCGGCACTTCCGGTTGCGGCAGCTTACGTCGCCGACATGACAACGGAACAAGAGCGCGGCAAGGGGATGGCCGCGCTGGGAACGGCGACAAGCCTCGGCTTTGTCGTGGGTCCAGCGCTCGGCGGAATGTTGGTTCGTAAGGACCTCCATTTCTCAACACGATTTTGGTGCTTCATGCTTGATAGCTTCTCGGTTCCGTTCTTTGCAGCAGCGGTTCTGGGACTGGTCGCTCTGGTCGCTGCTATGCGATGGGTGCCGGAGTCGTTGGCCGCACATGCACCACACGCGGCAGAGCAAAAGACAGATTGGCGAGCGCTGGCGCGAATCCTCGCCCCGCTTCTCGGCATGGCGCTCGTTGCCCAATTCGCACTCGCGATCTTCGAGTCAACGTTCGCACTCTATGCACAGGCGAAGTTTCGTTACGGGCCAGCGGAGGTCGGAGCGGCCTTCGTCGTGTGCGGGCTCGTGATGACCGTCTCTCAACTTGGGGCGGTCGGTTTCCTCGCGGGACGCATTAAGGAGTTCTGCCAGATAGGCATGGGCTTCGGCTTGATTGCGGCCGGCCTTGCACTTTTGGTTGTGGCGCATACTAAACTCTCCGTATTTGCAGTCGTCGGGGTAATCGCATTTGGAACGTCGATTATTTCCCCGAATTTGGCGGCTCTGATCTCCCAGAGCGGTGGCAGTCGGCGTGTTGGCGCGGTGCTCGGCACCCAGAGTGCCGCCAACAGCCTCGGTCAAACCGGCGGTCCGATACTTGGTGGGGTGCTCTTCGCCTGGCAGATCAACGCCCCGTACCTTCTGACCGCGGCATTGTTAGTTATCGTTGCTTTGGCCATTGCGTGGGAAGCAGGGCTGAGCTCAAAATTGAAGCCCTCGAGATTCCCATAATGGCGTTCTGTACTGAAGGTGGGATCGTAAAGTTTGGAACGGGCGGCATCGCTTGATCTCGAGGTCCTAATGCCGCAAGGTTCGCGATTCGGCACAATTCTCCGGAGTTGACAGACTCCATTGAATGCCGGGACACTTTTGTCGTGGAGTTCCGACGTTGGCCCTTCGCATGCCCTACCTCAAACGAGGTAGCTAGTATGAAATTGACCGTGAAAGTCCTTCCGTTGATCGCGCTCGCAGCCGCGCTCGGCACGACCGGCGCACTCGCGCAACAGAACCAGCCCAAACCAATGCTTCCGGCGCAAAGTTCCGCCATGGACATGAAGACCATGAAGTTGGAGATGGAGCAAATGCGTGCGCAGATGGAACAGATGCAGGCTCTTATGAAGGACAGCATGGCCAAAATGGAGGCTGCCGACGCCGGCATGAAGACCCACATGGAGACCGAACAAGCCAGCATGAAGAGCCAGATGGAACTACAGCACGCGGTCATCAATCAGCTTCAAACCATGACGGATCACATGCAGAAAATGCTCCTTGGAATGGCCATGATGTCGGGCCCGATGGACATGCACCCAAAAAGTAGCGCAGCGACAGAGAAGCAATAGGGCGCGGCGACGATCAAGACGAACGGATGGGAAGGCCCTATGATGCACGGATATGGGATGGATGGATGGAACTCGGGTTGGATGTGGATGTTCGGGGTCGTGGCGATCATTGCGTTGGTCCTGATATTCCGGCCACGCAGGTGAGATCTGTGAGTCCGCATCGATCATAGCCGCGCTGAAGGCCGCTGATTTCACCGGCGCCGGTCTGTTGCGAGAAGCCGCAGAGGGCCTAGAGTCATATTCAAACGTCTAAAGACTTCGACCGTGCTCGGTCATTTGACCATGATTGGTCAGAGGTCCGCTTCAAACGGAGCGGAACCTGTTCGCAGTCGATTCGGCAACCGATGCACCTGGGGATGCCAGCATGAGCCATTTATCGGGCTGAGACGCGCATAGACAAAGAAGGGCCCAAATCGGACCGGCGGGCAGCGGAACGCGTGGAACTCGGCGGCGACTCGCCCGAATAACCAAGAAGCCGAGGGCAAATTCGGTAAAGATAGAAAGATCGTTATGAGGAGACCTGCAATGACCAAAACGTCGACGAAAGATCCAGTGTGCGGCATGAGCGTCGAAATGACTGCCGACAGTGCCAGAAGCGAATACAAAGGAGAGACCTACTATTTTTGCTGCTCCGGCTGTAAGAAGAAGTTTGATCAAGATCCGGAACACTATTTGAACGAATCCAGGGGTGGGACGAAGAGCGATAAGAGTGGCTGCTGCTGCGGCTAGCGTCAACCGATTGGAATGTCCACGCGTCCACTCGCCCCAGAAGGAAGTGAAGACAAAAAATGATCGATCAACAATCTGCCCCGGCATCGGTCGTCGATCCGGTTTGCGGCATGAGCGTGAGCCCAAGCGGTGCCGCTGACTCTCAGGAGCATCGCCGTACAACGTACTCTTTCTGCAGTGCGGGGTGCGCAGCAAAGTTTCGAGCCAACCCGGATCGCTACCTGAAGTCAAGAGAATCTACGCCGTCCGTAGTCGTAGCAACCAAATCGGAACCGCAGGTGGAGTACACCTGTCCGATGCATCCACAGATCGTGCGTTCCGAACCCGGACCATGC
>JAYWAL010000011.1:0-2850 GCA_043782485.1 Acidobacteriaceae bacterium
TTCCAGGTGAACCCGGCTGGGAATGCTGTTGACGGCTCCCGGAAAGACTTCGCAAACTCCGGTAGTGGCGACTGTGTCCTCGGAGCCGCTCGACAGCACCGCCGCTTCGACGGCTAGCGCGATTTCCGCCGCGGCCAGGAAGGCATCATGCCGCTGGGGCATCAGAACCGCGCCGGCGTGGCCTCCGGGGCCTTCGATCGACACGCGCAGGCTGGCCGGGGCCGCAATGGCCGTAACGATGCCAAGCCCGAGCTGTTGCTGCTCAAGAACAGGACCTTGCTCGATGTGAAGTTCGACAAACGCGTGATAATATCCGGCCGGGAGCCGCACTCCCCAAAGAGGACCATGGAAACCGGCTTTGTTCCTTACTTCGTCAAGCGAGTTGCCATCGCGATCCTTAAAACGCTCGCCCGCGGAAGCGTCCAAAGTTCCGGCGAGCAGACGGCTTCCCAGACAGCCCACACCAAAGCGCGTAGGCTCTTCCGCGGTAAAAACCAGTAGTTCGATGGAACGCCTCGGGTGAAACCCGCTGCGAACGAGCGCGCGAATTGCCTCTAATCCGCCCAAAACGCCGACGGTTCCGTCGAACATCCCGGCATTGGGAATGGCATCGATGTGAGACCCGGTTGCTACGGCCGGCAACTCCGGCTTAGAGCCCGCCCACCGGGCGAACAGGTTGCCTACCGCATCCTCGCGAATTTGTAAGCCGGCGTCCTGGCATAGTTCCCTCACGAAGGTTCTGCCGCGCAGATCGGCCGGCGTAAACACAACGCGCGTTACAGCCGGGGCGGGAACATCCGAAATCAGCGCGAGTTCGTGTAGTTCGCGATTCAGCCGGTCTTGATGGATGCTTACGTTCACCGATTCCAGTCTTTGTAGATGAGATATTTTGCGGGAGTCTTGCCCAGAGCGCCGAACCACTGGGGGCAATAGGGGGCCATCCAAATGAAATCTCCAGCGGCGACGGGATACCAGCAATCATTCAAGCGGTAAATGCCGCTACCGGCCAGCATCAGGAGGCCATGCTCCATCACGTGCATTTCCACCATGGAAAGCGACGCGCCAGGTTGGTAGGTCATGATGTTTACGGCGAAATCAAAACTCACGCCGTCAGGAACCAAGGCACGCACAGCGAGACTTGGGTCATTCATGAGCGGCTGCGCTTGGATGAAATTTTCGCTGCCCGCGAAAAACACCGGCGGCGCGGCGCCCTCTAGGATTTGGTAGTGTTTCTCAATAACGGCGGCGCGCGACGCCGCTGTGGCCGACAAGCTGGTCTCGCACCCTTCGGGAAAGTAGGCGTAGTCGCCGGCGTGCAGCACTCCATGCCCGGGACATAGCACCTCACCTTCCAGCACATAAAAGAATCGCTGTACGGCTGCCGGCGCAAGGGTGCCGCCGGCCTCAAACTCCGCGGTATATTGCATGAATCTCGCGCCGATGGAGGGCGCTACATGGACCACGGCCGTAGCCTTATTCATTCCAGGCAACGGCGCCCGGACAAAGGTGTCGGGTGTTTGGAGAAGGTGATCGCGACGGTACGAGCTGCGTGTTAATCCGAATTCATGCATTATGATTCCTTTGAGGACGGACCAGCCTGCCGGTTTCGCGCGCGGTGATGGCGCCGTTTTTGAGGATAGTTTCTCCGCGTCGGACGGTCTCGCGCACGATCCCGCGAAATGTGTTGCCGAGATAGGGAGTGAGCGGATGCCGCTGCAAAAGATCCTCGGCGCGAAGCGTGTAACTTTCCGCTAAATCGACCAGCACCACGTCGGCGTCATTGCCCAAGGCCAGACTTCCTTTCTTAGGAATTCTAAAGCGCCGGGCCGGATATTCTGCGAGCAGGCTAGCAAGCGCCGTTAGAGGGAGCTTGCGCCGATGAAAACCTTGATCGAGCAGCACAGCCAGTGTAGACTGTACACCCGCGATGCCGCCCCAGACCTTCCAGAAATCGCCGGTTTTCATTTCCGGCGGAGCGGGTGAGTGGTCGGAAGCCACCACGTCGACGACCCCGCCGAGCAATTGCGACCACAGCGCGTTCTGCTGAGTGGTGTCACGGAGCGGGGGAGCGCACTTGGCGATAGCACCAAGGCGTTCGAGGTCTTCCTCTGTAAAAAACAAATAATGTGCGCAGGTTTCGATTGAGACATCTACCCCGCGAGCCCGGGCTTCGGCGGCCGCGGCGACTCCACGGCCGGAACTGATGTGTACGATGTGCAATTTCGCGCCGGCTTCTCCCGCTAGCAATGTGGCGCGCTGAATCGCTTCCACTTCGGCAATGACCGGACGCGATCGGAGAAAATCGCGAACCGTCGAATGGCCTTGCTCCCTTGCTCGGCTGGAGAGGGCAGCGGTCAATTCGTGGTTTTCGGCATGAACTGCGACCGGTAGTCCCAACTGCGCCGCTTGCTTGAGACCTTCGAACAGCGTATCGTCATCGGCGCGCGGGAATTCCGGGAGTCCCGAGTCACAGAGAAAAGCCTTGAAGCCGACGACTCCGCGGTCGGCGAGTTCCGCCATCTGGCCGGTCGATCCGGGTACCAGTCCGCCCCACAGACCAAAATCCGCGATGGATGCGGCTTCGAGCGCCGCACGCTTGCGATCGAATTCCTTCGCGTTGACCGTGCAGGGAGTTGAATTGAGCGGCATATCGAAAAATACCGCGCCGCCCCCGGCCGCGAGCGCCCGGCTACCGGTTGCCGCCCCTTCCCACTCCGTGCGGCCAGGTTCATTAAAGTGCAGGTGGATATCGATGACGGCCGGAAAAACGTGCAGGCCGCGCGCGTCGATCTCTTCCCGGGCGCCGGGAAGCTCAGCACCGATTGCTTGAATGGCACCGTCTTCGATCGC
>JAYWAL010000012.1:0-19675 GCA_043782485.1 Acidobacteriaceae bacterium
TAAAGGCTCGGGCTATGGCCTGGCGCTGACGCCGAAAGTGTACGACGCGGCGCATCGGGCGTTTTTTGGGGATGAGAGTGGCGTGATCCGGGTGAGCGAGGACAAAGAGGCTACGGAGAATTCGGCGCGGTTGCGGTAGGGGGGACTAATGACGAAGAGAAGAGCAGTAGGAATAGCTTTAAGGTGGCAGAGTGGTGCGGGACGGACTTTTCAAGCTCAGCTACCGATGGCTGGAAGCGGTCCCACGAATACTCTTTAGTATGTCAAGGCAAGTGGTTGCTGAAGGAGTCATGGTTGGCAGGTCAAGCCCTTATCGCAGTGGCTAAAGCCTCTTAATTTTTTGGGGATAAGTCACCGGGCTGAAGCCCGGTGCCACCGTATCTGGCGCTTGCAAGGAGTACTCACTCTCTGAAGTGCAGCGCCACCCAAAAGCGGATGCTGAAACGGTGTTTCAGCATCCGCTATGGCCGCAGCGGCTGAAGCCGCCAAACGATGCGCACCGGACGGCACGGCTGAAGCCATACCCTGATACGAGGCGTTTATGAAATACACTTTAGCGAGATCAGTTAGTCCTTTTTGATTTCCGCAGCTTTGCCTTTGTGGAACGTGATGGTTAGCGGGGCGCCGCCGTTGGCGTAGTGGAGGGTGCGGTCTTCGCCCAGGCCGCTGCCTTCGAGTAGGCCCAAACCCACGGCACATGCGGCTTGCAGCTCGTTCATGCCCGGGAGCACTTCGTGGCGATCAATGGCGGCCCAGGCTTCTGGGGACCAGTGCTTGTACATGCCGTGGGGATCATCTAGGAACAGCATTTCATTGGCGTAGAGGGTGAAGTTGCTGCCCTGCTGCGCGCCGATGGAAAAAGCGTAGTGCTTCCCGCCCTTGGCGAAGGCGGCCATGATTTGCTTCTGGCCCGGGGCTTTGGGGGCGCGGTCGAAAACGACTTCGGTGATCTGGAGTTTTTCCAGCGGACCCAGCAATCCGGCGTCGTGCGCGAAATCGGCGTGTTTGGCGATGGGATCATACGGATAGTAGAACGTGCCATAGCCGATGCGGACCCAGACTGGGCCTTTGGTGACATCTTGTGCTCCGGCTAGATCGTAGGCGTAGAGCTTGCGGGGGGTGACGTAGTAGTCGGCGTCCAGGGTGTCTTTTTTGCGCTGGCGTTGTTGTTCCTGTTCCAGGGCCTGGCGGGCTTCCTGGTGGCGAGCGTAGAGGATCCATCCGGTGCGGGTGGCAGCGGCCAGCATGGCGGCAATGAAGATATATTGCACGCGCTTCTTGACTGCGCTTGGCATGGCAATACGGTAGCACGCTCGGCGGAGGGCGTTCCAGATCCGTAGGCAATCGGAAGGGCAGCCGGGCTGGGGCGTTTGATGCGGACGAATCCCTCGATGCGATACACTTCAACTCAGCAGATTGGAGTGTTTATGCCTGTTACGCAGGAAGAAGTGTTGACCGCTTTGAAAGATTGCCACGACCCGGAGATTCCGGTGAACATTGTGGATTTGGGGCTGATTTATGGGGTGGCGTTAACGCCTGCAGCTGACGGCGCGGCGCAGGATGTGGTGATTGACCTGACACTGACCTCGCCGGGATGCCCCTCGCATGTGCAGATCAGCGAGGATGTAACCAAGCGGCTGCTCCAGATTCCAGGGATTGCCAATGCCAGCGTCAAGGTTGTTTGGGAGCCGCAGTGGACGCCGGAGCGGTTGAGCGCGGCGGCGAAGGAGCAGTTGGGGATCGAGGTTTAAGACTTAGATCTTGTTGCATGATCTTGACCCAATCAACCCCTTACCGCGGGGGCTAAAGCCCATTCATTACAAAGCAGTTATCGCAGCACTGAAGTGCTGCGCCGCCCAAAAGCTGGTACTAGAGCAGTTTCCAGCAGCCTGCGAAGCTGTGTTGACAAGATGCGTTTATGAAACAAACTCTAGGCGCGGCGGGCTTCGGCCAGGCGCTGGCTGAGGGCTGTGATGGTTTGGACGACTTGGGTGCCTTTGGCCAGGAATTGCGGAACATCGTTGGCTAGGTGGGCCAGGGTTGCACGGTTTTCGTAGAGCAATCCGCTGAGGCCAACTCCGGCCAGGGCCGCGCCCGCCGAACGGCGGCCTGAAACAAATAGTGCGACACCGGCGCCCATTGATCCGAAAATTAAGACTCGCTTCCAGCTTGGCATGGCAGCTCCTCCAGAACATTCAAGATAGCGCGTCTGCCTTATACTGCCAAGTCACGTTAGGAGTAGGCAAAATGATGCGACTTGGTTGGTGGCGTGGGATTCTTGCGGTCACTCTGTTGTGCCCTGTGGCGTTGGCCGCGGAGGGTAAGCCTCGCGCGCGTGACCTGGGCGTGCCGTTTGACGGCATTCCTGGTCCGCTCAACGCCATTACCGATGTGGCTGGGGTGGAGGTTGGGCACACGACTTTGATCTCCGGCAGCGGGGCGCTGAAGGTGGGCGTTGGCCCAGTGCGGACGGGCGTGACGGCGATTTTGCCGCGGGGGAGGGCGAACCTGAACGATCCGGTTTTCGCCGGATGGTTCAGTCTGAACGGCAATGGCGAGATGACGGGGACAACCTGGGTGGACGAGTCGGGTTTTCTGGATGGCCCAGTCATGATTACGAACACGCACAGCGTGGGGATGGTGCGGGATGCGGTGATACAGTGGCGCATTCAGCATGGGCCGCCGGATGAGTCGGGCTATTGGTGGTCGCTGCCAGTGGTGGCGGAGACCTGGGATGGGGAGCTGAACGACACGAATGGGTTCCACGTGAAGGCGGAAGATGCGTTCCATGCGTTGGATTCGGCGCGCGGTGGGCCCGTGGACGAAGGCAACGTTGGCGGCGGCACGGGCATGGTTTGCAGTGAATTCAAGGGCGGGATTGGGACGGCATCACGGGTGGTGAAGGTGGGCACGGCACAATATACCGTGGGCGTACTGGTGCAATGTAACTACGGCATCCGCAGCCAGTTGCGCATCGCTGGCGCGCCGGTGGGAAAAGAAATTCAGGATGGGGCGGAGCGCAAGCAGTTTCAGGATAAAGATCTGGGATCGATCATCATTGTGGTTGCCACCGATGTTCCGTTGGTGGGTCAGCAGATGAAGCGCCTGGCCCGTCGCGCCACGCTCGGATTGGGACGTGATGGGAGCTTCTCTGGCGATGGATCTGGGGATATCTTTATTGCTTTTTCGACGGCGAACCCAGGGGCGGGGAAACCGACGGGGCTGCACCAGATTTCGATGCTGGCGAACGACGAGCTGGATCCGGTATTTCTGGCCACGGTTCAGGCGACCGAGGAGGCTATCGTGAACGCCATGGTGGCGGCGGAGACGATGACTGGGATCAATGGCAAAACGGTGATCGCGCTGCCGCATGACAGGCTGCGGGAAGTGTTGAGGAAGTACAACCGGTTGGTGAAATAGGGTCAGGGAAAGGCCTGGCGGGCGGGGACGCCCGCCCGCCACAGGCATTGTGAATTACATCTCCCGCCTTGCTGCGTCGGCTTCTTTCGCAAGTTGCGTTACGAAGGCGAAGAACGCTGGCGATTGACCGAGGAACAAGCCACTGGCCGCCAGACCTGCGACGGCTCCCATGGCTACGCCCTTGGTAGCAGTGGGACGGATGATGGAGCACGGCGGGAACTTCCGGCTTAGGAACACCGTTGGCTCGGGCATGATGAGGTTGGTCTGGAAGTCTTCGCCGCCGAAGGGCGCGGCATTGAGATCCGGGAACGTCACGTGGACGCCAGTGACGGGGTCAATGACGTTATCGAGATGAATGGCATTCCCTGCCTTATCGTGCCAGGTCTGGAAATGGCAGATTTCCACGCCACCAATGCTGAGTAGAATGCGAAGCACCTCCGCGCTGCTGGTTCGTTGGGCAAGCGCCGGATAAAGGCTGGTACCACCTTGCTCGATGGCGACAAAGTGGAAACCAGCCGTATTGGCGATGGCTTGAGTAAAGTCGGATACGCCGCTGGGCTTAGTGGGATCGGCTTGCACATCGGCATCGGTTCTGGGAATGGCGGTGTGTTGTCCGACAGCGAGGGTGGGAATGGCATGGGCGAAGGTGCCGTGCAAGTCGGGATTTTTGGTACGACTGCGATAACGCGTCCACCAGGAGGTATCCACGCTCAGCTGCATGAGGTTAGTTAAGCGGCCAATATTCTGCGCGCCAGTGGCTTTACTGCTGGGCAGGGTGCGGAACTTATCCAGATCCACAGGGGCCGCGCCTTTGGAAATGAGATAGGCGTTGATGAATTGTTCGTGGGTGAGTTCGTCTTCAGTGTTGTCGCTGACGTACTGATCCATGTCGCCATCCAGCTGTTGCAAGGCGAGGGTATAGAGCGGGTTGCCGCCAGTGAGGCCCGGGAGTTCGGCGTTCTGGGTTCCAGCCAGTTCGGCGTACTGCTGCCACAGGTCAGTTTCCAGGATTTCGGCGGCTGCGGCAAAACGTAGAATGGCTGCATCGCCCCTAGTGATATCGGAATCTTCGGCCTCGCTTTCGCCAGTTAACAGCGCGCTGGCTGACAGCGTGGCGCCTACTACGCCGAGTCCTTTTAGAAATGAGCGTCGTTCGAATCCTTTTTGCATGGGCGATTCTGTGGTCTCACCCACGGGTTGAGTCGTCGTCGCGGACGAGACAGTGGCGGAAACATCTTTTGTGGCCATCGTGCACACTCCAATTGCGTTCGGTCAGGATTTGGCAAACCGAGTCCGGCGCGTTCGATCAACCATGAAGTCAGCCTAGGAGGAGCGTCACACAGGAGTGTCACGCTTACGTCAAATCTGTGTCACCTGCCTGTAAAGGTTTTGCTGGCTTTTGTTACGAGGATGGAAGCGGAGTGTGGATGGTGCCACACGCAGGTTCATTTCTTCTCAAAAATCCTGTATACCTATCGATTGCATGGGCCTGTCCACCCGCACTCGCCCAGCACGCCAGAAAATGGAGAAACCAGTGAATCGAAAGCAACTCCTCGCCTGCCTTGTGCTCGTTTTGTGTGCAGCCGCCCTCACTTCCGCGCAGAAACCGGCCAAGAAGGATGCCGTACAGAAACCGGATGCGCGAGCGAAAGAAGCGGCGGTGGAAGCCAAGAAACACGCCACGGACGAACCCAAGCCTGAGGAACCCAAGGCGGAAGACGTAAAACCTAAGCCTGAGCACAAACCTGGAGACTTCGACAGCGACACGTTCGCGGGATTGCAATTCCGCTCGCTGGGGCCAGCCGTGGCTTCCGGGCGCGTGATTTCAATTGCAGTGAATCCGAAGAACACCCACGAGTTTTATGTGGGCGTGGCCGCCGGCGGGGTTTGGAAAACCGTCAACTCCGGAACAACCTGGACTCCGGTGTTTGATGGCGAAGGTTCTTACTCGATTGGCTGGGTGACGTTGGATCCGAACGATCCTTCGGTGGTGTGGGTGGGGACGGGCGAGAGCAACAGCCAGCGCAGCGTGGGATACGGCGATGGCGTGTACCGTTCGGACGATGGCGGCAAGAGCTGGAAGAACATGGGGCTAAAGAAGTCGGAGCATATCGGGCGCATTGCCATTGATCCGCGCGACAGCAAAGTGGTGTACGTGGCAGCCGAGGGACCGCTTTGGGGTGCGGGGGGCGACCGGGGGCTGTACAAATCCGTCGACGGCGGGAAGACGTGGAAGGCCGTGCAGAGCATCAGCGAGAACACTGGCTTTGTGGAGGTTGCGCTGGACCCGTCGAATCCCGACATTGTTTACGCCGCGTCCTACCAGCGGCGTCGGCACGTGTTTACCTTGATTGATGGCGGGCCGGAGAGCGCGATTTACAAATCCACCGATGCTGGCGCCACGTGGAACAAGCTCAAGTCGGGGCTGCCGAGCGTGGATATGGGCCGCATTGGGCTGTCGGTGTCTCCCGCAGACCCAAACGTGGTTTATGCGACGATTGAGGCTGCGGACGGGAAGGGCGGCGTATTTCGTTCTCAAGACAAAGGCGCTACCTGGACGCGCCAGAATGAATTCAACAACGGAGCCATGTACTACGGGCAGATCATCGCCGACCCGAAGAACGTGGACCGCATTATCGTGATGGGCGTGCAAATGCGCGAGTCTCTGGATGGCGGAAAGACGCTGCACACCATTAACGAGAAGAACCATCACGGAGATAATCACGCGATTTGGATTGACCCAGAAAATACCAAGCATTGCCTGCTGGGCAGTGACGGCGGGGTTTCCGAGTCGTTCGACGGCTTCTCCACCTGGCAGTTTAAGGCGAACTTGCCGACGATCCAGTTTTACGATGTGGCCGTGGACAACGCTTTGCCGTTCTACAACGTGTACGGAGGAACGCAGGATTACTTTACCTGGGGTGGACCTTCGCGCACGCGCAGCGCTTACGGCATTGTGAATTCGGATTGGTACACGGTGACGGGAGGCGACGGCTTCCACGCCGCGGTGGATCCTGAAGATCCGAATACCGTTTACGGCGAAGCCCAGTACGGCGTTCTGATTCGCTATGACAAGAAAACGGGCGAGGAACTGCTGATTCAGCCGCAACCGGGCAAAGGCGAGCCGGCGCTGCGCTGGAACTGGGACTCGCCGCTGCTGGTGAGTCCGCACTCGCATACGCGCCTATATTTTGCCGCCAATAAACTGTTCCGCAGCGACGACCGCGGCGATACGTGGCGCTCCGTGAGCGGTGACCTGACGCGGCAGATTGACCGCAACAAGCTGCCGGTGATGGGAAAGGTGTGGGGTCCGGATGCGGTGGCGAAGAACCAATCCACTTCTTTTTATGGAAATATTGTGGCTCTGAGCGAATCGCCGGTTCAGGAAGGGCTTATTTATGTGGGCACCGACGAGGGGTTGGTGCAGGTGACGCAGGATGGCGGCGCCACGTGGGCGAAGTACGACAAGTTCGCCGGCGTTCCGGATATGGCTTACGTAAGCCGCCTGGCTGCCTCCCGCTTCGATGCCAATACGGTGTATGCGACGTTTGAAAATCACAAATACAGCGACTTCAAGCCCTATGTAATGAAGAGCACCGACGCGGGAAAGTCCTGGACGTCGATCACGGGCGACTTGCCGCAAAATGGCCCTACGCTTGCGTTTGCCGAGGATACCGTGGATGCGAATTTGCTTTTCGTGGGAACAGAGTTCGGCGCATTCTTCACGCGTGATGACAAGAAGTGGGTCCAGCTGAAAGGCGGACTGCCCACCATTGCTGTTAAAGATATGGTGATCCAAAAACGGGAAGGCGATTTGGTGTTAGCCACATTTGGGCGAGGGTTTTACGTGTTGGATGATTTAACCGCGTTGCGGAAATCCTCGGCGGACAATTTGCAACAGGCTGTGGCGACGTTTCCGGTGAAAGATTCGGTGCTGTACGTCGAGCGCCGCGCGCTGGGTGGGCCGGGCAAGGGCTACCAGGGCGATGCTTACTTTGAGGCCGCCAATCCCGCGTTCGGCGCAACCATCACTTACTACTTGAAAGATAAGATCAAGACGTTGAAGGAACAGCGCCAGGCGGCGGAAAAGGATGCTGCCAAGAAAGATACGAAGGGTCCGTATGCTTCGCTTCCCTATCCCTCCAATGATTCCCTACGCGCCGAGGCCGAGGAACAGAAACCGGAGTTGTACTTTGTGATTTATGACGAGTCCGGTGCGGCCATTCGGCGGGTGGCGGCGGACACAGGAGAAGGGTTCCACCGATTGGCGTGGGATCTGCGGTACGCCACGCAGGCGTTGCCACCACCTCCGGAAGGCGAAGCCGACGAAGACTTTGCAGGAGCGCCCACAACCGGGCCGCTGGTGTTGCCAGGGAAATATTCGACGCGGATGTTCCGCAAAGTCAACGGGCAAACCACGGAGGTGGGCACTCCCCAGAGCTTCACTGTCACGGTGGATGGGGCGTCGGCAATGTCCCCGCAGGACTTTGCGGCGCAGCGGGAGTTCATGAAGAAGACAGCGCACTTGTATCGAGCGGTCAATGGCGCTTTAAATACGGCGAACGATTTACAGAGCAAGCTCACGGCGGTGCGCGCGGCGCTGCATGAGGTTCCTGGAGCGGAGGAGAGGTTGGGACCCGCCGCGGATTCTATGGAAAAGCAGAACAACGAAATTCTGCGGGCTTTGCGCGGAGATACGGCGCTCGCGGCCAGAAATGAGAACATCGCGCCCTCGATCAATGACCGTGTGACCGGGATTCTGGAAGGCGAACGATTTTCGCTGGCCAAGCCGACGCAGACTCATATGCATGACTATGCGATTGCTTCCCAGGAGTTGGCGACGCTGTCTGCTCGACTGAAAAATTTGCTTCAGGTCGACTTGGCTGCGTTGGAGCATGGCATGGAAGAGGCTGGTGCACCCTGGACTCCGGGACGCGTGATTGAGTGGAACGAGAAGTAGGAGCTTCAGAGGATGACATCCCGCGAATGGAATGCCGAGGTTTACCACCGCGTCTCGGACCCGCAGTTCGAATGGGGGCTGAAGGTTCTCAACCGGTTGCGGTTGCGTGGGGACGAGACCGTGCTGGACGCTGGTTGCGGCACCGGACGACTGACGGCGGAACTGTTGCGGCGGCTGCCTCAGGGCCGGGTGGTGGCTCTCGACGTTTCGCGTAATATGCTGCAAACGGCGGAGGAAAATCTGCGGCCGGAGTTTGGAGACCGCGTGAGCTTTGTCGCGGCGGATCTGGGCAACCTTCTCGCGGAGCAGCCTGCGCTGGCGAGCTCGTTCGACGGCATCTTCAGCACCGCCACGTTTCATTGGGTGCTCGATCACGACTTATTGTTCCGAAATCTATTGCTTGCGCTGCGCCCGGGAGGCTGGGTTCACGCGCAATGTGGTGGCGGTGATAATCTCGCGCGCCTCTTGCGGCGCTTCGCGGCCCTTGCGTCGTCCGCCACGCTGCGACCTTTCCTTGAGAACGCAAAAAGCCCGTGGACCTATGCTTCGGATGTGGAAACGGCGGAGCGGCTTCGCAAGGCGGGATTTTTCGGGATCGAAACCAGCTTGGAGGCCGCACCTGCCAAATTTGAGAGCGGCCCGGTCTATCGTGAGTTTGTGGAGTCCGTGATTCTACGATCGTATCTGCCGCAAATTCCTGAGCCACAGCTGCGCGGCGAGTTATTAGACGAGCTTACGAGGCAGGCTGCGGGCGACAGTCCGCCGTTTGAACTCGACTACTGGAGACTCAACTTCCGCGCGAGCCGGCCTCGGTAAGCGTTGAACAAGCCCCGTGTTTCGGTCGGAGTTCAAGATCCAGCGCCTGAAGGCGCACTCAGTCTGACCCCCTATGCCACCGCTGAAGCGGTGGCCTGATACGAATCATTCTGCGGCCCTAAGCGGTGTGCCGTTCTTTGAAGTCATCGATTTTGGCGTTGACCTTGTCTTTGGCATCGGCAACGGATTGGGTGATTTTTTCGCGCACATCATCGGCCTTCTGTGCGACCGTCTCTTTGTTGACATCGTGAATCTGCTCGGCTGCATCTTTGGCGTGGCCCCAAGTCTCTTTGGCCGCACCTTTGGCTTGGTCAAGCACGCCGCGATTCGCTAGCTTTTCGCTACCCACGGTTTCGCCTATTTTTTGTTCTGCTTTGCCAACAGCCTGCTCAATTTTGCCGGTAACCTGATCTTTATTCATGAATGCTCTCCTTTGAACAAGTTGCGTAAGGCGATTGCGGATGGTTGTCCGCTCCCGTGCCTTCAAGTTGTACTCCCAGTTTGTACTCCGCCAGGAGGGGTGCAGCCCATCGGGTAAAGCCCGTAGAGGATCGCGGGGAAAAACTGCGAGCAATTTTTTCTAAGTGCTCAAAGCTTGCGCAAAAAATCTCGACCCGCGGAAAGCACACTCCACGAGTGCGATACCATGAAGGAATAAGTTTCGAGCTAAAGGTCATGAGCCTGCTCCCCGTCCTGCGACGATCAAACGGTGAAATTCCCGACTTCCTTTCACGGCTGCACCGCGCCCGCCTGGGTCTCGGGCTGGGCATTGCCATGGTGACGACGACATTCGCGGTGTTCAGCGCAACTTTTATTTTGCGGCGTTTTTTTGAGGATTGGCCGGGTGTGGATTCCTCCATGCCAACGCGAGTCGCGCATTGGACGCATCTTCAGCTTCCGGTCGGCCTGTTGCTGACAAATTCGCTTTTGCTGCTCCTCAGCAGCTTCACCATGGAAATGGCTCGCCGCCAGATAACGAAGCAAGCCGCGCTGGCTCCGGTGGCAAGGATACCGGGCGTGTCGTTGGGTAAGGAACGCAATCTTCCGTGGCTGACAGCAACGATTTTGCTGGGTTTGGGCTTCGTCGCTGGGCAGGCATGGGCTTGGCACACTCTGGCTGCGCGCGGCATTTATTTGTCAACCACTCCGAACGCAACATTCATATACCTGGCGACGATTCTGCACGCCATCCACTTGGGTGCGGGCTTGCTGGCGTTGCTTTGCGCGGCGGGACTCGCGGTCGGCGGGGCATCGTGGGACACGCGGAGGATTGTGGTCGATATTTCAGGATGGTACTGGCACTTCATGGCTGGGCTTTGGGTGTATTTGTTTGGGCTGGTTGTGCTGGTGAACTAATTTTCAGCGAATTTTTTTCGCGGAGCAGCATCGTTCGGCCCGAGTCGTGAATCTAGCTAGCTGGCATTAATTTCGAGTCGTTATTTCTTAAATAGTGAGAGGATCTACCACATGCTTACCGCTGCTTCCGCTACTAGCACGCCCACGCCAGCCCAGCTAACCACTGCCGCCTATGCCGCGACGTCCGCCACCACACCGCTTGCGCCTTTCACGATCGAGCGCCGCGAGCCTGGTCCCAACGATGTGCTGATTGAGATTCTGTATTGCGGCGTCTGCCATAGCGATATTCATCAGGCACGCGGGGAGTGGGGCCAGTCCAAGTTTCCCATGGTGCCAGGGCACGAAATTATTGGAAAAGTTGGCAAAGTCGGCAGCGCGGTGAAGAAGTGGAAGGTCGGCGACACGGTTGGCGTGGGATGCTTTGTGGACAGCTGCCGCCAATGCGAACCTTGTCGGGCTGGCGAAGAGCAGTATTGTGACCAGGCACCCACCTTCACCTACAACGCCTACGAACGCGACGGTAAAACGATGACGCAGGGAGGGTACTCGGCGCGCATTACCGTCAACGAAGACTACGTTTTGCGCATTCCCGAGGGTCTGGAGTTGGCGGGAGCGGCACCCCTGTTGTGCGCGGGAATCACCGTTTATTCACCGCTGAAGCACTTCGGCATCAAGGCGGGTGAGGCCGTGGCTGTGGTGGGTCTGGGGGGGTTGGGACACATGGGCGTAAAGCTCGCCAAAGCCATGGGCATGAAGGTGACCGTCCTGAGCCATTCGCCGAGCAAACGGGACGATGCCTTGCGACTGGGCGCGGACGATTTTGTGGCCACCAAAGAGGCCGGAGCGTTCCAGAAAAATGCCAACCGCTTTGACTTCATTCTAGATACGGTTTCCGCCAAGCACGATTACAGCGACTACTTGGGCATGCTCAAGCGCGACCGGACGATGGTATTGGTCGGTATACCTGATCCCACACCATTGCAGGCGTTTCCCCTGGTTGGTCGGCGTCGGAGTCTGGCGGGATCGTGTATAGGCGGCATTCGCGAAACGCAGGAAATGCTCGATTTCTGCGCCCAGCACAAGATTGTTTCCGATGTGGAAGTGATCTCAATGGATAAAATCAACGAAGCGTACGAACGGACGATCAAGAGCGATGTGCGGTATCGGTTTGTGATAGACATGGCTACGCTGCGGTAGTTCTGGACTATTTGTGTTTGGTCGAGAGCGACCGTCCCAGCATGGTCAAACATGTGGGCGGTCGCTGCTTGGTATGCGGCGCGGCTGGGATGTACACTAAGTGGGCGCGCCCGTAGCTCAATTGGATAGAGCGCCGGCCTCCGGAGCCGTAGGTTAGGGGTTCAAGTCCCTTCGGGCGCACCATTCTTGCTCTTCCCAATCAACCAGCCGACCGTTAATACTGCCGCCGGATCGCGCCGGTCAGAACCCGCACGGAATCGATGTCCAGCGTGAGGGCGGTGTCACGGTTCACCAGGTAGAGCGCCTGGGTCAAGGGCACTTTAGAGTTGGCTTCCAAGAGAGCAGCCGTTCCTCTACCGTTGGGTGCAACGGTTAAAGGTCCGCTGGCGCTGGCAGTCTGGGTAAAGCCCGCTTTCGAGTTGAACGTACTGACGTCCAAAATGACGCCGAGACTGCCGCTGGCGCCGACGAGCACTCCGGTAATGTCTTCTACCGCAGGTGGGGTCGAGAATAGAGTTCCGTTCCAATTCAACGCAAACGCTCCGTCCAGGCTTGACGCGGCAAAAGGGCCGGTCTGCGGCATTGCTTGTCCTGCGGCAAGGATCACGTTGGAATCAATGTCGAGCATGGCAACCGAGCCATCGGCCTTAGGATAAAGAACGAAATTTAGGGTACGGCCAGTATTGTCGTTGAGCGCCATCGAAGCTGTAGCTCTGCCGTTGGCCGCAACCGCATAGGACGCGCTGGTTGAAGAAAATGCCGAGGTGACCGTTCCGGCGTCATTTTCGTCGAAGATGCCGCTCGTCAACGCTCCGGCGCCGTTCGCGGTAAATACCCCGCCCAGGGCATAGGCACCGTTCGCCGTGGTTCCATCCACGGTGAAGGCGTAACCTCCGTTGAGGGCGGCGTTGCTGAACGGGCCAGAGGCCTGTCGATTGAGTTCGCCCACGACCGCGACGCCAGAATCGGTCTCCACGGCCTTGAATTCGTTGGGATTTACGGCGTAGATGGCAAAGGTTTGCGTTGTTCCCGAAGCGGTGAAGGAAAGCGTGCCTCGCCCAGTGGAGGCGAGGGTGTAGGTGGCGTTGGAAATCGGCAGGCTAGTGGCGGAAACGCCCGCATCGTTTTGGTCGAGGACGCCGTTCGTGATCGCACCTGCGCCATCCGCGGCTAAGATGCTAGCTTGCCTGAGGTTTCCGGAGGTGGCATCAACTCCGAAAAAGCTTGCGACGTAGTTGCCGTTCAGTGCGGCGACGTTGAAGGCGCTGGCATCCTGCCGATCAAGGCTGCCGGTGACGACGCTGAGTGGGCCACTGGCTCCGGCACCAGAGGCTCGGCTCAGCACGGCGTGCTGGTCATTGACTAGCGCGATATTCCACACAGCCACATCACCGGGAAATCTGATAAAAATCACCCCCCGGCCCTCTGGAAACACGAAGGATCCGCCGGTAAATGCGACACTGGTTGTAACACCGGTCCTACTGTTGACGTCCTCTAAACCTCCCGTAATATTGCCCTTGCCGTCCGCTGTGAAGCTCCCCGCTGCTGCCAGGAAACCCCTGCTATCGGCTCCGGATAAGGAAAAAGCATAGGCTCCGTGAAGGCTGGCATTGGAAAAGACCACGGTCGCAGCAGAATCGCCCGATCCAGCCCCTGCCGGATCGACGGCTGTGACCGTGACTCCACCGGTTGGCGGAGGGTTAAGCGTGGCCGTGTAGAGGCCGCTGGAGCTAATGGTGCCGTGCGTCGCATCGCCTCCGGGCACTCCGTTGACCTGCCAAGTAACGGCGGTGGTCTGGGTTCCATGGATGGCCGCGGCAAAGGTATAGGCGGAACCGGCATCCAAGACCGCGGAAACGGGTGAAACGGTCACGGGAGAGGACGAGGACGCAACCACCGTCAGCATCACCTGTGCGGACTGGCTGGAATCGGCTTGAGGAATGGCAATGACTTTGACCGCGGCGGGCGAAGGAATGAGGGCTGGGGCCGTATAGAGGCCAGTACTGGAAATCTTGCCGTTCGTGGCATCCCCGCCGATGACTCCGTTCACTTGCCATACCACCACCGGATTGGCGCTGTTGAAGACCGTGGCGACGATCTGGGCACTCTGATTCACCGCAACGCTCAGGGAGTCGGGAGCGATGTGTATGCCCACGCTTGCTGGCGGCGTGACGCTGGAAAAGGAAATTCCACCGCACGCCGTGAACGGAAATGCGAACAGTGCCAACGCGGCCAGTGAGACGATGTGAGTTTCGGTCGGAAATCTCATTGATCGGAACATGGACGTCACCTCAGGCCATTTGAGCGCGCTTCGGGAAGGATACCCGGTTCGCGGCGTTCTCGTCTGGATTGGAACGAGAGACGCCGATTGGGTTGCAGGAAATGTTGTGGCCGGGTCGGCGATCGCATCGCAAACCCGGGAATATACTGAAGAAGAATGGCGGAAAAAACGGCAGATTCTGGATTGCGCGCGGCTACCCGGTGGACGCGGCGCGAATTCTTGCGGGCGGCGGCCAAGTGGTCAGGGGCCGTTGGGCTGGCGGCCGCGGGTTATGGTGGACTTTTCGAACGGTCGAACGTGGTGCTTCGACGCCTGGATGTGACGCTGGATCGCCTGCCCGAGGCCCTGGATGGATTGACCGTCGCGCAACTCAGCGACTTCCACTACCACGCCTACTTTAGCGCGGGAGTGATTCGGAAAGCGGTGGAGCTGGCAGTGGGGCTGCAGCCGGATCTGGTCGCCCTTACCGGAGACTTTGTTACGGTCTCTGAATTTCAGAAATATGATCAGCGCTCGGCTGAGCACGCCGTCCCCTGTGCCGAATTGCTGGCACCCCTGAAACCCAAACTTGGCGTCTACGCGGTCTTGGGCAACCACGATACCTTCACCGACGCGGACCTCGTGGCGGAAACATTGCAATCCCGCGGCATTCACGTGTTACAAAATCAGGCCCTGCCCGTTGAACGGAACGGCGCACGCATTTGGATGGCTGGAGTAAGAGACGTACTGGCGGGGTTCGCCAAAGTCGAGGAGGCCGTAGCCGCAATCCCGTCGCCGGAGGCCACGATTCTGCTGGCCCATGAGCCTGATTTTGCTGATCACGCCTCGCGGTATCCGATTGATCTGCAACTCTCCGGACACTCACACGGTGGGCAGGTGCGGCTGCCGCTGCTCGGGCCGCCAATGCTGCCCTACCTTGGGAGAAAGTATCCCTGGGGATTCCGGAAAATTCGCCGCACCGCGCTGTACACCAACGTTGGGTTGGGGACGATAGTGGTGCCGATTCGAATTCTCGCCGACCCGGAAGTAACCCTGATCACGCTGCGGTCGGGAAAGTCGCCCGTTTCTCGGGTCTACTCTGTTCCACAGAAATAACGGCGGCCCAGCGGGCGGTGACTTTGGTCATCTTGCGGATGTGACCGAATCAGCGCAACCTAGCCCTTGGCGAAGGTTTGCCTGTTGCTAGCGCTACGCTGAAGTCTGCCATGAGTGACGCCAACAAAAGTTCGGATAGCCAGAGTTCGGAGAACCAGAGCCTGGCGGCCAAAAAGCCGGAAACGGACTGGACACGCCTCCTAACGGACCCGGAACTGGTGGGCCATATTGGGACGCTGCTGCAAGCGTATCGTGAAGCTGCGCCGGACCGTCGGGAAGAGGCGCTGGTAGCGGCGATGCGGAAGATTCGCGCAGGTGCTGGTGGTTCCATACCGACACCGAGAGCCTCCACTGCCACCGCAGCCGCAACAGCACCCGCGCGGCAAGAAGTGGCAGAAGCTTTGCCGGAACCACCCGCGGCCATGGCCCCATCACCAGTAGTACGACCGCCGTTTGTGCCTGACCTTTTCACACCCTCTTTTGGGCAAGACCGCCGTACGTTCCCACGGCTGCGCTGCTTCATTGCGGTCGAATTGCGTTGCGAAGGCTGGGACGCACCGGTATGGGGGAATCTGGCGAATGTGAGCGCGGGCGGTTGCTATATTGAAACTCTGGAACCTGTCCGCAAAAGCACGAAGCTGGAGATCGGGCTGTGGGCCAACAATGGCAAGGTGTGGGTTAAAGGCATTGTGATCACTGGCGTGGTAACCGAGAACAATCCCACGTTTGGCGTGCGCCTGAAGTACACCAACATGGACGCGAGCGAGCGGGATACTCTTCGCTTCTTCTTGAAATTCGTGGAAGATACGACGAAGAACTATGAAAAGCAGAATGGGTATCTGGCGCAGCTCAAGCGCTAATTGTTTCTGAAACACTCAATTCCGCCCACACTGCGTTGCGATCCTCCAGATTTAGCCATCCAGCTGCGAAACCGCCCCACGTAGCTCACCTCATCCCTCCCGTCATATAATCCCCAGGAAAGCCTCCACTCCTTCCAAGCGCGAGATCCTATGCCGGAAACCGCTCAGCAATACACGCAACGACTCCTAGGATATCTGGCGGGCAAGCCAGCTCTCCGTATCCAGCAATCGACGCCAAAGCGACTTGCACTGCTAACCAATCGCGTTGATCGCAAGAAACTCACGCAACGCCCGGCACCCGACAAGTGGTCGGTAGCGGAAATTCTGGCGCACCTGGCCGACTCGGAATTGGTCATCGGCTGGCGATTGCGACTGATTCTCGCCTCGAACGGCGCGTCGATCCAGCCCTACGATCAAGACGTATGGGCCTCGACGTTCAACTATCGCCGTCGCGACCCTGGGGCTTCGTTGGGAACATTTCGCGTTTTGCGGGGGAGCAACGTCGCGCTCTTGAAGAGTGCGCCGAAGAGCTCTATGGAACGCTTCGGAATTCACGCCGAACGCGGAAAAGAAACCGTTTCCCATTTTATGAATCTGGTGGCAGGGCATGATCTCAACCATTTACAGCAGATCGAAAGAATCCTGCACGCAACAAAAGGGAAACGCAAATAGGAGGCGAACGGAACAACTTATGGGCTCGACCGCTCTGATCACCGGCGCTTCCTGCGGCATTGGCTATGAACTTGCCAAATTGTTCGCGCGTGATGGCAACAATCTGGTCCTCGTGGCACGTAGCGGAGATAAACTGGCCCAGCTCGCCGCGGAACTGGAGAAGGCCTACAAGATTCGCGCCGCCGTCGTCATCGCTGACCTCGCGCTCGCCGACGGGCCTGAGCAGGTTTTTGCCGCGACTCGGAAGACGGCCATTGACGTCGACGTTTTGGTCAACAACGCTGGCTTCGGCCAATTTGGCTATTACGTCGAGACCGATCTACAGGAAGAGTTGCGGCAAATTCAACTCAACATCGCATCCCTGACGCATTTGACCAAGCTATACCTGCGTCCAATGGTAGAACGCAAACGCGGTCGCATTCTGAACGTGGCATCGACCGCCGCGTTTCAGCCGGGGCCTTTGATGGCTGTTTATTACGCGACCAAGGCTTACGTGCTGTCGTTTTCCGGAGCGCTCTCGAACGAGCTGCGAGGCACGGGGGTGACGGTGACTTGCCTTTGTCCGGGGCCGACGACTACGGAGTTTCACAAGCGGGCGGCGATGGATCTTTCCAACATCATGAAGGCTCCGTTCATGGATGCGAAGTCGGTGGCCGAGATTGGCTATCGCGGGATGTTAAAGGGGAAAAGTACCGTGATTGCCGGAAAGATGAATTGGCTGGTGGCGCAGTCGACGCGGTTGGCGCCGAGGAGTTGGACAGCGGCGGTGGCACGACGAGTGCAGGAGCAGCGGCGGTAGTAACCCCTATTCCCACTCGATTGTGCCTGGCGGTTTTGAGGTAACGTCGTAGACGACGCGGTTTACGCCCTTCACTTCATTCACAATTCGACTGGACATGGTCTTCAGAACTTCGTGCGGCAGAAACACCCAATCCGCAGTCATTCCATCCTCAGAATGCACGCAGCGGATGGCGCAGGTATAGGCATAGGTGCGCTGGTCGCCCATCACACCGACCGATTTGACCGGTAGCAGCACGGCAAACGACTGCCAAATCTTGGTATAAAGCCCGGCGCGTTTGATTTCCGCGACTACGATTTCATCGCATTCGCGGAGAATGTCGCAGCGGTCTTTCGTCACTTCACCCAAAACCCTGACAGCGAGACCCGGGCCGGGAAACGGCTGACGTTGCAACATGTCGTCCGGCATGTTGAGGTCGCGGCCGATGCGGCGAACTTCATCCTTGAACAAGTCTTTCAGCGGTTCGATCAGCTTGAGCTGCATTTTGTCTGGCAGGCCGCCGACATTGTGGTGCGACTTGATGGTTTGCGAAGGCCCGCGGACAGAACGCGACTCAATCACATCCGGGTAGAGCGTGCCCTGCACCAGCCAAAAGTTTTCCAGCTTTTCGTCCGCCTTCGCTTCGCCGGTCTTTGGAGCAAAGGGTCTCTTCTTCCCTGCTGCGCTGTCCACAATCTTGTGGGCTTCCTCTTCAAACACGGCAATAAATTCGTTGCCAATAATCTTGCGCTTGGCCTCCGGCTCGGTGATGCCGCCCAATTTGCGCAGGAAGCGAGAGCTGGCATCCACAGCTTCGATGTGCAGGCCCAGCTTATCGCGGAGGCTCTGCTGAACCTTGGCGAACTCATCTTTCCGCAGGACGCCGTTATCCACAAAAATACAGGTCAGGCGGGACTTGCCTTGCTCGTCGCGGAGGGCGCGGTCGACGAGTACGGCCGCGACTGAGGAATCGACTCCGCCCGAAATGGCGCAAATGGCGCGTCCGTTGCCTACCTGTTGTTTGACTTGAGCAATCGTCGTGTCGATAAAGTGCAGCGGCGTCCAATTCGGCGACGCCCCACAGATTCCGAAGACGAAGTTCTTAAGAATTTCCGCACCAAGGGGCGTGTGATGGACCTCGGGATGGAACTGCACCGCCCACATCTTCTTGTCGGCATTTTCAATTCCAGCCAGCGCATTTGGCGACTGCGCAATTCGGCGAAAGCCCTGCGGCAGCGCTTCGGCCTCGTCTCCGTGGGACATCCAGACGGAAAGCTCACGCGGCAGGCCTTGAAATAGAACAGACTGCTCAATGACCTCCACCTGCGCGTGTCCATACTCGCGTTTGGTGCCGGGCTTCACCTTGCCGCCGAGAGTGTGCACCATGAAGTGCAGACCGTAACAGATGCCGAGCACAGGCAGCCCAAGTTCGAGCACACGCGGGTCAGACGGAGGCGCGTCCGCGTCGTACACCGAACTCGGCCCGCCCGACAGAATGATGCCGACAGGCTTATAGCCGCTAATTTCTTCCAGCGAAGCGTTACAAGGAAGGACAGCAGAGAAGACGTTCTGTTCGCGGATGCGGCGCGCAATCAGCTGCGTGTACTGCGAGCCGAAGTCGAGGATGACGATCATGAGAGTCTTATTTTCCCATTCCGATTTTCTGGGCCTTCTGGAACAGCTTGCCTTCGTGCTTGATTTCGGGGGCGAGCACGATTTCGGTGAGCTGCAGGTTGCGGATGTTGCTGGCGCCGACCGCGCCCATGCAGGTGCGGAGCGCGCCGACCAGGTTCTGCGTGCCGTCGTCGGTGCGCGCCGGGCCGTTCATGATTTCTTCGAGGCTGCCCGTGGTTCCGACGCGGATGCGGGTGCCGCGCGGCAGGTTGTGGTGCGGCGTGGCCATGCCCCAGTGGAATCCGCCGCCGGGCGCTTCTTTCGCGCGGGCGAAGGCGGAGCCGACCATGACGGCGTCGGCGCCGGAGGCGAACGCCTTGCAGATGTCGCCGCCGGTGCTCATGCCGCCGTCGGTGATGATGGGCACGTACTTGCCGGATTTCTTGAAGTGGAAGTCGCGGGCCGCGGCGCAGTCCACGGTCGCGGTGACCTGTGGGACGCCGATGCCGAGCACGCCACGCGACGTGCAGGCATGACCCGGACCGACCCCGACGAGCACGCCGACGGCGACGAGCGGCGCGATCCGATCGCGAGCGTCGAGGAACACGGCGGCCGACCCGGCGATC
>JAYWAL010000013.1:0-49747 GCA_043782485.1 Acidobacteriaceae bacterium
TGTTTCTGGCGGGGCACCATGCTCAGGGCCAAAGCGCTGACGGCGTGATCGAGCAGCTTTCGCCGAAAACGACGTATGCGGTGTATATGCCGGGGTACGGTTATGCCACGATGAGCGCCCGGCTGATTGCGGCGGGGCTTTCGGCGGAAACGCCATGTGCCATTGTTTCGCAGGTTGCGACTCCGGGAGAACGCGTGTTTCGCGCGACGCTGGGCGAACTGAGCGATGCTCCGCAACTCCCGGCCCCGACGCTACTCTTCGTGGGCGAAGTGGTTCGCCTGGCAGCCCACGCCACGCTGGCATCCGAGAGCGCGTGGTGGACGCCGGAATCCCTCGCGGGGGCAGATGCATCTGATGGGGAGACGTTAGAGTTTGGAACGCAGGATGGGTTCCTGCGCGGAGACTGAAATGCTGGAAGTAACCAAAGAGTTCGAGGAAATCCAGGCGGTGGCGGAAGGCTGGAGCCTGGACCAAACCCTGCGCTGGGCCTTTGATACCTACCGCAACGATGTTGCCATGGCGTCGGCATTTGGCGTGGAAGGTATGGTGCTGATTGATCATGCTGCGCGCATTCATCCAGGGTTCCGATTGTTTACCATTGACACCGATTTTTTGTTTCCGGAAACCTATGACTTGATGGACCGCGTGGAGAAGCGTTACGGGATGAAGATTGAGCGCGAGTTCCCCAAGCTGAGTCCCGCCGAGCAGGAAGCAGAGCACGGCGCGGCGCTGTGGGGGCGCAATCCGGATCTTTGCTGTGGCATCCGGAAGGTGGAGCCGCAGAAGCGCAAGCTGGCCGGGCTGCGCGCCTGGATTTCGGCGATTCGGCGGGACCAGACTTCCACACGGGCAAAGGCCAAGCGCGTGGAGCTGGATCCGAAAGCCAATATCGTCAAAATTAATCCTATGGTGGATTGGACCTCCGAGCAGGTATGGGACTACGTGCGCAAACATGACGTGCCCTACAACGCTTTGCACGACCGCAACTACCCCAGCATCGGCTGCACGCACTGCACGCGAGCGGTATTGCCGGGTGAAGATCCGCGCTCGGGACGGTGGTCCAACTTCGGCAAAACCGAGTGCGGACTGCACCTGCCAGATGCGCCCGCGCCGCTGGTGCAACTGCCGAAACCGATAAAGTACGGAGACATTTAGCCGCGTACGCTTTATAATCGCGTCCGACTATGGACTTTGATCAGCTAGTGACTTTTCTCGAAGTCGCCAAGCTCGGCAGCTTTTCGCGCGCCGGGCAGAAGGTGTTTCGTTCGCAATCGGCGGTGAGCGCGCAGATTCGTCAGCTGGAGCATGAATACGGCGACCGATTGCTGGACCGCTCTGGCAAGGATGTTTCGCTGACGCCCGCAGGCCGCGTGCTGTTTGCCTATGCCGAGCGCCTGCTGCAAATGAGGGATGAATCGCGCTTGGCGGTGGCAGATCACGGCACAGCGCCGCGCGGCAAACTGGTGATTGGCGCCAATGAGGCCACTTGTCTTTATGTGCTGCCCGATGTGTTCGCCAAGTATTGCAGCCTGTATCCGGGCGTCCAGCTGAGCATCTACCGGAACTTTAGCTACAAGATTGTCGAGAAGCTGGAGAACGGGACCATCGATGTGGGCATTGTCACCTTGCCCGTGAAGTCGCCCAGCCTGAAAACACATTCCATCTTCCGCGACCAACTGATGTGGATGGTGCATCCGCAGAATCCGCTGGCTAAGCACGATGTGGTGTCGATTGAGGAAATTGCCAAGCAACCGATTTTGCTGCCGAAAACTGGATATACGCGCCGCTTGATGGATAAGCTATTTCGGCCATTTGTGAACCAGCTGCAAATCCAAATGGAGCTGCCGAGTGTGGGCATGATTAAGAGCTTTGTGGCGGCGGGGATGGGGGTTTCACTCATTAGCGCGAGTTTTGCACGCGACCAGGTGCTGGCCGGGCGCGTGAAGTTGATTGCCTGCCGCGATAAGGACGAAGAGTTGTGGCGGGAACTGGGCCTGGCCTATCGCCGGGATCGGACGCTGACGCGGGCCACCACGACGTTTATTGCGGCGGTTCGCCAGTTGGCGGCGACATCCAAATAACGGCAGGTTTTTGGGGCTGCGTTTTTTCGATGCTATTCATCGATTTTTTCGGTTTTCCCTGGCTCCTGCGACCCGTTAGAGTATCAGGAGAGAAGGGAGATTGACGCTATGGCATTAGAAGAGAGTCTCTCCAAGTTGTTGGATGAGCATCAGCAAGAGGATGGCCTGCACATGATTGGCGGCCGTCAGAAGTTGATCCACCGCCTGGTGGAGTTCTTCGAGTCTGGGTACAAGGTGGAAGACAGTAAGCAGGACGCTGCTTAAAATATAGGAGCGCCGCGAGTTTGGAAGAGCCCGATGCCGGTGGAACCTGGCTTCGGGCTTTTTGTTGCTTCGGAGAGCCTCCCCGGGAACGCGCTTGGTGGCTCTTCGGAACACTTCAAGCTATTAAAACGTGGTCCTTCGATTTCCAAGTGGGAGTAACCTCAGTCGATTTCTGCTTGACATAGGGCCGAATCTGTCCGACCATGGATGAATAAAGATTCATATCACTGGATAAGTATCCATATGACCAAACCAGCCCGACAGGAAGCGATTCTTTCCCTGGTGACGCAGCAACGCGTCGCCAGCCAGTGGGAACTCCAGCGTGCGTTGCGCCATCGCGGCGTGGACGCGGGCCAGGCCACGCTGTCGCGTGACATCCATGAGTTGGGGCTGGTTAAGACGGATAGCGGGTATGCCGTCCGCCAGAATGGTGGGTCGTCGGACGCCGCGTTGCCGCCTGTTTCGCGATTAGTGCGGGAGTTTGTAACCAATATCCAGGCGGCACAGAATCTGCTTGTTCTGAAAACGTCCGTCGGGAGCGCTCAGCCTGTGGCAGCTGCGCTCGATGCTCAGAAGTGGCCTGAGCAACTTGGGAGCATCGGCGGGGATGACACGATTTTAATCATTTGCGTGGACACCAAGAGCGCGAATGGCCTAGCCAAGAAGATTCGCGGGATGTTGAACTGATGGCCGCGCAGCTCAGGGCGGCGGTCGCTGGCGCGACCGGGTATTCCGGATGCGAACTCACCCGGCTGCTTTTGCGGCATCCCGGCGTTGCCACGCCCGTTCTGTTTCGCCGAGAAGCTGACGGATTTGCCGAACCGAAACTCGAAGACCTGGCAGCAATGTTTCCCGTTCTCAGCGGAAAGGTGCCTTTGCCCGTGCGGCCGTTTACATGGGAGGCTCTGGCTGAGAGCGGGATTGAGCTTTTGTTCCTGGCTACGCCGCACGAGACTTCGCGCGCTCTGGTTCCGGAGGCCATCGCCCGCGGCCTGCGTGTGATCGACCTTAGCGGTGCTTGGCGCTTGCGTCGGCCAGAGCATCGTGAAGTTTACGACTTTCACGACACCGATCCGGCGCGCGCCGACGTATTGACGGAAAAAGCGGTTTACGGACTGCCTGAACTCCACAGTGACTGCATCCGCAAGGCTCAGTTGGTCGCCAACCCCGGCTGCTACGCTACGTCGGTGATCCTAGCTTTGGTGCCTTTGCTGCAAGCTGAACTGATTGATCGCGACCGCGGCATCATTTCCGATTCCAAATCCGGAGTTTCCGGGGCAGGGAAGGAAGCAACTTCGAAGACACATTTTGTCTCCGTGGCCGACAACCTTTCCGTTTATGCGCCGTTTCGGCACCGGCATGTTGGGGAGATCGTCGAGCAACTCGGGTTACAGACGGCCGATCTGACATTCACGCCGCACCTGCTACCCATTCCGCGCGGAATTTTATCCACGGTGTACGCGCATTTGACGCATCCTGCGAAGACTGCCGACATCGAATCTTGTTTCACAAGCTTCTATAAGGGCAAGCCCTGGGTCCGCATGTTCGACGCGCCCACGCTGCCGCAGATTCAGTTCTCGCTGAATACGAATTATTGCGATCTCGGCTTCTGCCTGGACGAATCCACGCAGCGATTGATCGTTGTTTCGTCTCTGGACAACCTGCTGAAAGGCGCGGCGGGACAGGCGGTTCAGAACATGAACTTGATGTACGGATGGCCGGAAGAGGAGGGCCTGCTGTGAAGGTGGTAGTCAAAATTGGTGGCGTCGCGCTCGATGATCCCATCGTGCGAAAAAAGTGCGCCACGGCGATTGCGCATCTTGTTGAAGATGGCCACCAAGTTGCTGTGGTTCACGGCGGCGGCATCACGCTGACGCGCATGATGGAACGCCTTGGGAGAAAGAGTGAGTTTATTGACGGATTCCGCGTTACCGACGCCGAGACGCGGGATGTTGCGGTCATGGTTCTGGCGGGAATGGTGAATAAGAAGCTGGTGGCCACGATGGCGGCGTCAGGGTTGGCCGCGGTTGGGCTGTGTGGGGGCGATGGCAAGGCGTTCCGTGCTCGGAAGAAGTTTGTCAACGGTCGCGATCTCGGCTTCGTCGGCGAAATTGCCTCGGCCGACCCGCGGTGGGTTGAGGCCATTTGGGAGCGCGACGGTGTACCCGTCATGGCCCCCGTGACGCTCGGCGCTGACGGCGAATATTACAACGTGAACGCCGACGAAATGGCTTCTGCTTGCGCTATTGCGTGCAAAGCTAACGCGCTGATTTTCTTAACGGATGTTCCCGGTGTGAAAGACGCCGAAGGCTCTGTGATCCCGTGGCTCAATACAGCGCAGATTGATGAACTGATTGGCTCCACGGTCATCAGCGGCGGAATGCTGCCGAAGCTGGATGCCTGTCGCCGCGCCCTGCAACTTGGCGTAGGACGGGTTCGGATTTTGCCCGCAGCCAAGGTGGAAGTGCTACCGGAGTTCTATTTCACAAAAGTCGAGTGCGGCACGGAGGTTTTGGTCGCATGACTCTTGCCTCGGCCTCGAAAGCTGAAGCGTCGCTCCTGCTCCAGACCTACGACCGCCACCCGGTCCTCTTCGTTCGCGGCAAGGGCGTTCACCTTTGGGATGACAAGGGTAAGCGCTACCTCGATTTCCTGAGCGGCATCGGCGTTAATTCGCTCGGCCACGCGCACCCGGCGGTTCTAAAAGCAATTCAGCGCCAGTCGCGCCAGATGATTCACATTTCGAACCTCTACTACCATGAATACCAGTCGCAGCTTGCAAAGGCTCTGAGTCAGGCCTCCGGCCTCGACCGCGCCTTCTTCTGCAATAGCGGCACGGAAGCGTGGGAAGGCGCGCTCAAGATCGCGCGTGCCTACGGCAAGACCAAATTCGTGAGCACCA
Source organism: Acidobacteriaceae bacterium (assembly GCA_043782485.1). Classification (GTDB taxonomy): domain Bacteria; phylum Acidobacteriota; class Terriglobia; order Terriglobales; family Acidobacteriaceae; genus JANXUC01. The sequence goes on from JAYWAL010000013.1 coordinate 5,248, forward strand.
ATGGTTCCGCGAAAGCAGGGAAGACCCGCATCCTCGCTCTCGAAGGATCCTTCCACGGACGCACCTTCGGCTCGCTTTCCACCACGGGCCAGTCGAAATACCGCGACCCCTTCGAGCCGCTTGTCCCCGGTGTTTCCTTCATCGCCTTCAATGACCTTGCGGATCTGGAACGAACATTCGATTCCGGCGTTTGCGCACTCTGCATTGAAACCATCCAGGGCGAAGGCGGCATCCGCTCCGTCAGCAAAGAATTCCTAGCCCGCGCCCGCGAACTCACCCAACAACATGGCGCGCTTCTGATCCTCGACGAAATCCAATGCGGCATGGGTCGTACGGGTCGTTTCTTTGCTTATCAGCACTATGGCATCCGGCCCGACATCGTCACGGTCGCAAAGCCCCTAGCCGCCGGCCTCCCGCTCGGCGCGATTCTGGTCACCAATGAAGCCGCCTCCGCCATCCATCCCGGCATGCACGGCACGACTTTCGGCGGAGGCCCGCTCGCCTGCTCCGTCGCGCTGGAGGTCCTGCGCGCCACCAAAGCCAGACTGGGCCACGTGCGAACAGTCGGCGCGTACTTCAGCAAGCAACTCGAAACTCTCGTTAAGAAACACAGTCATGTTCTCGAAGTCCGTGGTCTTGGCCTGATGCTTGCGGTGAATTTGAATTCCGCGTCCGCAGCCAAAGCCGTTGCCCAGCAGCTCTTGCAAAAGGGTATTCTCATCAATCGCACGCACGAAACCGTGTTGCGTTTTCTTCCTCCATTCATCATCGAGAAAAAACACGTGGATGAAGTTATCCACGCGCTTGACGCCGCTTTGGGCGCAAACCAATGTGCGCCCAAAATTGAACCAAGTAGTTCCAGCGAATCCACGACAAGGAGATCGAGGAGTCAAAAGTGAATACCCAACTGATCAACCACCCGCAGGCTATACCCGTCCCGGCGCCGCAGTTTGCGCCCAAGGACCTCATCTCCACGCGCGATCTCAGCCCCAAAGATGCAGAGGGTCTTCTCCATCTCGCCGGCCTCATGAAGGCCCGGCCCGCGGATTTCCGCGACGCGCTCAGCGGGAAGCAGTTGGTCATGTTCTTTGAAAAAGCATCGCTACGCACGCGCCTCACCTTCGAAGCCGGAATGGCCAGCCTCGGCGGCGTCTCCTTCTTCTTCGATCAAACGCAAGGTCGCCTCGACGCCCGCGAAAAACTCAGCGACATTGCGCACAACCTCGAGCGCTGGATCGATGTCATCGTTCTCCGCACCTACGACCAAAGCACCATCGAAGGCATGGCCGAGCACGCCAGCGTCCCCGTCATCAACGCGCTCAGCAACCTCGAGCACCCGTGCCAGGCACTGGCCGATTACATGACGCTGCAGGAACGCTTCGGCGATCTGAAAAACATCACGCTTGCCTACGTTGGTGACGGCAACAACGTAGCCAACTCACTCCTGCTCACCGGCGCTGTTCTAGGATCGCAGATCCGTATCGCCACGCCAGTCGACCACGGCGTCGACAAACAAATTCTCGCGGATGCCAAAAAGATCGCCCGTAAAACAGGCGCCAAAATCGAAATCCTAACCGATCCGCACGCCGCGGTCGTCGGAGCCGACGCCGTTTACACCGACCAATGGACCAGCATGGGATGGGAAAACGAGCAGGAAATCCGCGCCGCCAAATTTCCTCCGTACCAGGTGAACGAAGCATTAATGTCGAAAGCCGCGCCCAACGCGCTGTTCATGCACTGCCTCCCCGCCCATCGTGGTGAAGAAGTCACGGATGCTGTTATCGATTCGGAAACCAGCGTAGTCTTCGAACAGGCCGAAAACCGCATGCACATTCAGAAAGCCATCCTCTACCAACTGCTCGGCGGAAGCGTCAGCCGTATGCCCGTTAGGAGCGCCCATGTCTAATCTCGAAAAGTTTAAAAAGCCAGAAAAAGTCGTCCTCGCCTATTCCGGAGGCCTCGATACCTCCATCATCATCCCGTGGCTGAAGGAAAACCACGACTGCGAAGTGATCGCCATGGTCGCCGATGTCGGCCAGGGCGACGACATCGAAGCGGTCATCAAAAAAGCTTATGACACCGGCGCCAGCAAAGTGGTCGTCGAAGATCTCCGCGAGGAATTCCTGCGTGGCTACGTTTTCCCCGCCGTCCAAGCCGGCGCAGTGTACGAGCATAAATATCTGCTCGGCACATCGCTAGCCCGCCCAGTCATCGCCAAGCATCAGGTGGAAGTCGCCCTGCGCGAAGGCGCAACGTCGGTAGCCCACGGCTGCACCGGCAAAGGCAACGATCAGGTCCGCTTCGAGCACGCCTACCAGGCCCTCGCGCCGGAACTGAAGGTCATCGCCCCCTGGCGCGAATGGACGCTCAAATCCCGCGAAGACTGCCTCGACTACGCCGCCGCGCGCGGCATCGAAGTCAGCGCCAGCCGCACAAAAATCCACAGCCGCGACCGCAACCTCTGGCACATCAGCCATGAAGGCGGCGAGCTCGAAGACGCAGGCAACGCGCCTCTTGACAGCACCTGGCAAATCTCGCGTTCACCGCAAGACGCCCCCGACCGCGAAGAGCAGGTCACCATCGGCTTCGAGCAGGGAATCCCGGTTTCTGTGGATGGAATGAAGCTCGACCCGGTCGCCTTGGTCGAACTCCTTAACGAAATCGGGGGCCGCAACGCCATCGGACGCTGCGACATCGTTGAAAACCGTTTCGTCGGCATCAAGTCCCGAGGCTGCTATGAAACCCCGGGCGGCACTCAACTCATCACTGCCCACCGCGAGCTCGAATCACTCGTACTCGATCGCGACCTCATGCACTTCAAGCAACACATCTCGCTCAAGTACGCCGAGCTGACGTACTTCGGCCTCTGGTTCACGCCACTGCGCGAATCGCTCGACGCCTTCGTAGCCAGCACGCAAGCGGAAATTACTGGCACGGCTACGCTGTCACTGTACAAGGGCAACGTCTCCATCGTGAGCCGCCACTCCGACTACTCGCAATACCGCACCGACCTTGCCACCTTCACTATGGGCGACAGCTACGACCAAAAAGATGCAGCCGGCTTCATCCGCATCCTGGGCCTACCAGCGCGCTCCCGCGCTGCCGCGTTGGCGAAATCGAAAGTCGAGGTGGCGCTGTGAAGATGTGGTCAGGCCGCTTCCGCCAGCCGCTTGACCCTGAGTTCGAGCGCTGGCAGAGATCTTTCCCTTATGACCAACGCCTTCTGCCGTACGAGCTGGCAGCTAGCCGCGCCCATGCCTATGCCTTAAAAGGGGTGGCTGTTCTCAATAGTGAAGAGCTCATCACCATTCTCCAGGGCCTCGACCAAATCGCCGCCCTATCCGCCACTCCAAAGTTCCTGGATGACAACGAAGCAGAGGACGTTCATCATTTCGTGGAAAAACGACTCGTCGCTTTGATCGGAGACACAGGCTTCAAACTTCACAGCGGCCGCAGCCGTAACGAACAGATCGCCACCGACCTTCGCCTCTACGTCCGTGCCAACGCCGACCAGCTTCGTTCTTTCCTGGCCGACTGGATCGACGCCCTGCTCGATCGCGCTGACGCCGCAGGCAAAGCCGCAATGCCGAGTTACACCCATCTGCAACGCGCAGAGCCGGTTTTGGTGGCGCACTGGCTTCTCTGCTACGTAGAAATGTTTCTCCGCGACGCGCAGCGCCTCGGAGCAGCCCACAAGCGCGCCAATCTCTGCCCGTTAGGCTCAGGCCCTGTCGCCGGCGCCACCCTCCCACTCGACCGCGCCGCCATCGCCTCAGCGCTCGACTTCGACGCCCCCACCGCCAACAGCATGGACGCCACCAGCGACCGCGACTTCGTCCTCGAGTTCGTCAACACGCTTGCCATCCTCGCCTTGCATTGGAGCCGTTTCGCCGAAGAAATGATTCTGTTCTCCACGCAGGAATTCGGTTTCCTCCAACTCCCCGAAGCCTACAGCACCGGCAGCAGCGCCATGCCGCAGAAGAAAAATCCCGACCTCTTAGAACTGATGCGCGGCAAATCCGCCCGCATCGCGGGACAAGCCAACGCGCTCATGATCGCAGTGAAAGGCCTCCCGCTCGCGTACAACAAGGATCTGCAGGAAACACAAGAGCCGCTTTTCGACGCCACCGAAACAGCGCTAGCCGTACTGCCCATGGCCGCCGCCTTCACGCGCGGCATCGACTTCAATTTCCCACTTATGGATCAAGCCGCCAAAACTGGATTTCTCAACTCCTGGGCCGCCGCCACTTATCTAGTCCGCCAGGGCGTCCCCTTCCGCCAGGCCCACGAACAAATCGGCAAAGCCGTTCAACTGTGTATCGAGAAAAACTGCGAGCTGGAAAACCTTACCCCAGCCGAACTCCAAGCCATCAACCCGAACTTCGGCGCCGACTTCCAGGCCGCCCTCACGCTCCAATCCGTCCTCGAAGTCCACGACGTCCAGGGCGGTACCGCCCCGAACCGCGTCCGCCAATCCATCACCGCAGCGCGCGCCAAGTCGGCCGCGCTCAGGGAGGCCACCCATGTACACGCGTGAAGCCCTGCTGCCGGACGCCGAGCATATCCACCGCTTAATCTCCAACTATTCCGCAGATGGAACGCTCCTGCCGCGCACCTTCCCGGAAATCTGCGAAAATGTCCGCGACTTCATCGTTCTCGAACGCCAGGATGACCAGGGCCGCCCCGAAGTCATCGGCTGCGGCGCTCTCCACCTCTACGGCCCGCACCTCGCAGAAATCCGCTCCATCACCGTCGACCCGCGCCACCAAAAAGCCGGCTGCGGACGACTCTTAGTCGAAGCCGTCCTTGCCCAGGCCGAGCGCCACCAAGTCGGCTGCATCTGCCTTTTCACGCGCACGCCAGAGTTCTTCGCCCGCCTGGGTTTCCAGGAAGCCCAGCGCGAAAAACTCCCTGACAAAATCAACAAAGATTGCGTCACTTGCCCGCGCCTCCGCCGCTGTGATGAAGTTGCCATGGTTCGCGGAGAAATTCCCAGCTGCACCGCAGCCAGCGTTGCTGGGCGTCAACTTGTGAGCCTCGGAGCATGAACCAGATTCTCCGCCCGGTGCGCCGCGCGCCGGAGGAAATCCGTGTGCCTCAAGGTTTTACGTTCGCAACAGCGATTGCGGGAATTAAGCAGAGTGGTCGGCCCGACTTGGCTTTAGCAGTCGCCGACGAGGCCTCGACGGCAGCCGCCGTCTTCACAAGGAATCGAGTAGCGGCCGCCCCAATTGAAGTCGGACGTACCAACCTTAGAACGTCCAAGGGCGGGATTCGTGCTGTTCTCATCAACTCTGGAAACGCCAACTGTGCCACAGGCCCAGCAGGGAAGGCCGCCTGCCAGCGAGTGTGCAAGGAAGCCGCCCGCGCTCTGCAAGTCCGCGCCGATGAAATCTTTCCGTCGTCCACCGGCATCATCGGGGTTCCGCTTCCCGCCGAAAAAATCATAGCCAAGCTGTCCGAACTGTCAAGAGGTCTCAGTTCCTCTGAAGACTCTGCTCGCGCATTCGGCAAGGCCATGCTAACCACCGACAAGCGCGCCAAAGCCGCGTCCGGCCAAATCCGGTTGGCAGGCAAGCTAGTAACAATCCTGGGTGTGGCCAAGGGTTCCGGAATGATTCATCCGAAAATGGCCACGATGCTCGCCTACATCTTTACCGACATCGCCGCTACCCCCCGCGATCTGCAACAACACCTTCGGGCCGCCACCGATAGCACGTTCAATTGCATCTCCGTAGACGGCGACACCTCGACCAACGATACCGTCCTCCTGCTAGCCAGCGGAAAAAGTGGTGCCAAGCTCAACCCGACAACACGCAAAGAGTTCGCCAACGCGCTCCACACCGTTTGCGAGTCACTCTCCGAGCAAATCGTGAGTGACGGCGAAGGTGCCGCTCACATCATTCATCTCTCCATTGAACAAGCGCGCAACAGCGAAGAGGCGCTGCAACTCGCCCGTGCCATTTCCCATTCCCCGCTGGTCAAGACTGCTTGGGCTGGAGCCGACCCGAACTGGGGCCGCATCCTGGCCGCCATCGGCAACAGCGGCGTTCCCGTAGAGCCCGCGCGGATCAACATTCACATCGGGAATCAGCAAGTCTGTCGCAACGGTGCCTTCCATGCATTTGATGAAGCTCGCGCCCATCAGCACCTCTCGCAGCCCGATGGGTCCATTCGCGTCCAGTTTCGTCGTGGGAAAGCCAACCTCCAATTCTTAACTACCGATCTAACCGCCGAATACGTACACATCAACGCTGACTACTCAACGTAGAATGGATCGGCGGCAACAATTCGAATGACGCAAACCAACCCAACTCGCGAACCAGACGGCCCCCTCTGGGCCACGGCCAACCAAGCCGAGCGCTTGGCCGAACTTACCGCCAAAACCAACGACCCCGCCAAAGACCTTCCGTTGCGCCGTGACGTTCGCTTTTTGGGAATGCTATTGGGCAAAGTCCTGGTCGAGCAGGAAGGCGACCGCCTCTTCAAAATCGTCGAGCAACTCCGCCGCCTCTTCATCCAATATCGCGAACAGCCCGGCAGCGAAGGCCTAACCGAAGCTCACAGGATCATCTATGACCTTACTGTCGATGACGCTTACCGAGTCACTAAGGCCTTCGCCATTTATTTCGAACTGACGAACCTCGCCGAGACCAACCACCGTAAGCGCCGCCGCCGCGCCGCCACATCTAGCGTTGACGGCCCCCCGCAGGCAGGTTCATTTCGCGGAACACTGGTCCGGCTGAAGGAATCCGGCCTTACCCCGGAAGCACTGACACAAGCGCTTCATCAGGTCCAGGTCACTCCTGTTTTCACCGCCCATCCCACGGAAGTGACGCGTCGCACCGTTCTCCTCAAGCGCCGCCGCATCGCCCGGTGCCTTGAACTTCTTGATAACCTTCCGCTTTCCGCCGCCGCGGCCGCTGACTACGAGCAGCAAATCCTTACCGAAATTACCGCTCTCTGGCAGACCGACGAAGTCCGCCTCAAGCGCCCCACGGTGAATGACGAAATTCACATGGGTCTCGATTTCTTCCCTATGATCCTGTTCGACACCGTCCCCCGCCTCTACGTCGAACTCGAGGATTCGCTCCGCGCGGTTTATCCGACGGCGTCCCAGACTCTCCCCGACCTACTGCGCTTCGGCTCGTGGATCGGCGGCGACCGCGACGGCAACCCTTTCGTCACCGCTGAAAGCACTCGCTTGGCTCTGCAACGGGCGCGTGCACTCATCCTCGAACACTACATCGCTGAAGTCTTCCGCCTGTCTGACCAGCTCAGCCCCTCCGTTCGCCGCGTTGGCGCGTCTGAAAAGCTATTGGTCAAGCTTCAGGAATACACCGCGACTCTGGGCAAGGACTATTCCCGCTGGCTTCGCATTTCTGGCGCGGAAGTCTATCGCTGCTTCCTTGACTTCATTGCCGCCAGGCTTCGTTTCGCCAGCGAAAATCCTAGTCACGAACACGCCTACGCCTCAGCCGCCGAATTCGAGAGTGACCTGGCGTTAATTCGCACCAGCCTCGCAGACAATCGTGCGCCGCGCATGGCCACGCGCTTGGTTGACCCACTTCTGCGCAAGGTTCGTACCTTTCAGTTCTATCTCAGCGCGCTTGATATCCGCCAGAATTCCCGCATCCACTCCCAAGCGCTGGAGGAACTCAAGAACTCCGTCTCGCCATTCACCAGCCAGCCGCTGAAGGAGAGGGAGCTCTCTCCCCAATCCGTGGAACTCATCGATACCCTGCGGACTGTCGCTGACCTGAAGAAAACCTATGCTCCGCAAGCTCTGCAAAATTTCATAATCAGCAATGCTCAGACGGAACACGATATCTTCGCGGCGGTTCAACTGGCCCAACTCTGCCGCGTTCATGTCGGCGGGTTTGCCGATGGCAATGACCCCGGCCTCAAGCCCGTTCCACTCTTTGAATCCATCGACGCCCTCCGCTCCTCCTCCGCTACGATGCGCACCGTCTGGACCTCCCCTGCATTTCAGCCGCTGCTCGATTCCTGGCAGAGGCAGCAGGAGGTCATGCTCGGCTATTCCGACTCCAACAAAGACGGCGGCATGTTAACCAGCACTTGGGAGCTCTACAAAGCGCAGCAGAATCTTCACCAGACAGCCCGCGAGTGTAACGTCAGGCTTCGCCTGTTCCACGGGCGTGGCGGAACGGTGGGCCGCGGTGGAGGCCCCACTCACGCCGCTATCATCGGCCAGCCCCCTGGTGACTTCACGGGAGAAATCCGCATCACGGAGCAAGGCGAGGTCCTGAATTGGAAATACTCTGACACGATCCTCGCGGAATGGAATCTCGAGCTGATGATTGCCGCCAGTCTCGAAGCGGTGACTCTAGGTAGTCGCCCTGCCGCAAATGTTCAGTCCAAGGAAGCCCACGCACAATGGGCGCAAGCCATGGATGCCATGTCTGCGCAGGCCTTCGCTTTTTACCGCCTGCACATCGCCGACAATCCCGAAACCTTGATCTACTTCGAGCAGGCAACGCCTGTTAATGAAATGGAACATGCGCAGATTGGCTCCCGCCCAGCCCGCCGGTCTTCGAGTCGCAACCTTGACGATCTCCGCGCCATCCCCTGGGTCTTCGGCTGGATGCAAAGCCGTCATGCTGTTCCTGCGTGGTTTGGAGTTGGACACGCTTTGGAAGAATTCCTGGCGAAGGGTCCCGAGAATGAGAATCTCCTCAAGTCCATGCTGCGGGATTTTCCACTCTTCTCCAACATGATCCGCAACGTGGAATTGGCTATGGCGAAGGCCGACCTCACTATCGCTCGCCTCTACGCTAGCCTGGTTACAGATGCTGGCATCCGTGAACGTACCTTTTCCACTTTGCAATCCGAATTCGAGCGCACTCGTCGCGTCATCCTCGCCCTTAGCGGTCAGACCAACTTGATTGAGCGTAACCCGGTTCTTTCTCGCTCCATCCGGCTCCGCAATCCTTATGTTGATCCCATGAGTTTGGTGCAGGTGGAGCTGCTGCGCCGCAAACGCTCCGGCACGCCGGAGGAAAGCCTCAACTACGCTCTGGCCGCAACCATTAACGGCATTGCCGCCGGTCTTCATAACACTGGCTAGAATCTTAGAACAACGGAACCATCTTGTGCTTGCTCTGGTACAGCCTGCGATCCGCTTCGCGCAGCACGTCAGCGATCACCGCTCCAGCCACGTGCGCCGTAATCCCCCAATTTACTTGAAGCTCGAAGCCGCGTCGGCTGCTCACGTTCCAGCTCTCAACCCCTCGCAACAGGCGTCGTACTGCGATCTCAGCCTGCTCTTCGCTGGTCTCCGGCATCACTACCAGGAATTCATCGCCGCCATAGCGAAACAGTAAATCCGCGCCGCGGAAGTTGTTCTTCAGCATCTGCGCCATGTCCACCAAAACCTCATCGCCGGTCTGGTGGCCGAAGGTGGAATTCACCGCGCGAAACCCATCAATATCCACCATCAGAAACGTCAGTTGCGTCCCTTGCCGGTTCACTCGCGTCACTTCGCGGCTCACGAATTCATCCATGGCCCGGCGATTGAACAAGTTCGTCAGCGGGTCATACAGGGAAAGGTTCTCCAGCCGCTGGTTATAAACCAGTTCGCGAATCAGTGATCCGCGCGTTGAATTCAGCGATTTCCGCTGAGAGATCAGATAAATATTTACCAGAACGATCAGCGTGATCAGTCCAAACATCAGCTGCGGCACAAACCGGTGATCCAAAATCAGGTTGCGCTGCGACCACGCCAGATTCGGCAGCACCAGCGCTAAAAATCCTGATGCCATCACCAGCATCAGCAATGCGCCAATGGACCAGAGCTGCCAGTCGCGGCTGGAAAGCTGGTCAATTTCGTGTTGAATCTCATCCGTGCGGTGCGCACCGGAGCGGTCGGTAGTTCGTAAGCTGCTTGCTAAATCCATGGGATCTCTCCTCTTGCTGCGTTAGCCAAGGGCCGGAATCCCTACCAGAGTGTGGGAAGATACAAGGACTGCGTTACTTTTGTTGTACCGGAAATTGGCAAATTCCGCGAGAACCTTCAGGTCCACTCACAGTTACCACCGTAACCCCGCCGTCCCACTTCTGAACTAGCAGCCGCTGACTCGATTCCATAGCATCACGAAACCCCCGCCAGCGCCCTCGCCAACCCCGCCATCTTCTCCAGAGAAAGCGCCTCAGCTCGGACGGACCCTTTGATCTTCGTGTTCTCCAGCGCCGCCTTTAACTCCGCGTCGCCGTACTTGGCTTTTAAATTGTTGGCGAGGGTTTTTCGCTTTTGAGCAAAAGCCAGTTTGAAAAACTCAATCAAGTCCGGCGCGGCAATGCCCAGGTCCTTCGGCTCCATTGTCAATCGAATCACCGCCGAGTGTACCTTCGGCGGGGGATTGAAGGCCGTTGGAGGCAGCTCAAACAGCTTCTCCACCCGCGCATACAGCTGCGCCGTCGCTGAGAGCAACCCATACTCGCTTCCCCCAGGCTTCGCCACCAACCGGTCCGCCACCTCGCGTTGCACCATAATCACCACCCGGTCAAAATATTGCTGGAACGCAAATAAATGCAGCAAAATGTCGGACGTAATGTAGTAAGGCAAATTGCCCACTACGCGGACCCGCTCCGGCTCCCGCTGGATTCCCGGTCGCACCGTCCCTGGCCGAGGGGCGAATAAAGTATCAAAATCAATAGTTAGAATGTCCGCCTGTATCACTTCAACGTTCTCCACCAGCGCATACGCCATGCTCAGTTGCGCCGCCAGCACCCGGTCCACCTCCACGGCAATCAGCCGCCCAGCGCGCCTGGCCAGCAGTCCGGTCAGGGTGCCCGGACCGGGGCCAATTTCCAGCACCGTGCTTTGGCCCAGGTCCCCCAAAGCCTCTACAATCCGCGTCACCGCCTCCGGGTCGCGCAGGAAGTGCTGCCCCAGCTTGGGTTTGCCCTTACGTGCGCTACCGTTATCTCTTGTCACATTGACCCTCTTTCTTTCTCACGCTTACACTTGGGGTTGCTTTGCGGAGCATTTTGCGGAGTTCATGGCGTTCGGCCGTCACTCCTGACAGTCCGTGGCGCCAGTAAGATTCGTATCAGGGCACCGCTTCGGCGGTACCGTGATTGCATTGATTGGAGCGCGCCTTCTGGCGCAGGATTCATAACTTTGACTGAACCACAAATTATCCGCCGCGACGCCTCTCCATGATAGCGGCTTATGGGGATAGCGGCTTACGCGAGGCCCGCGCAGCACGGAAGACTTGTGTAGCGACGAGCATGTTTTCGCACTAGGTTCAAGCAGTGGGCGCCACGGAGGATTGAGCTTCATGCACATCGCTTTTGCAGCATCGGAATGCGTGCCTTACGCTAAAACCGGCGGGCTGGCCGACGTAGTTGGAGCCTTGCCCAAAGCCCTGGCCGCGCTCGGCCATCAAGTTAGCGTCTATATCCCGCGCTACCGCCAGACCAAGCTGACCGACCCGCAAACGGTCGTTCGCAGCATCACCATTCCTTTTGATGACACGTATCGTTTCTGTTCCGTCCTCAGCGGCGGCTACCAAGCGGGCGTGCGCTACTACTTCATCGAATACCCAGCTTATTTCGACCGCGAATCGCTCTACACAACCCCTGCCGGAGATTACCCCGACAACGCCGAGCGCTTCACTCTGTTTTCCCGCGCCGTCCTCGAAGCCTCCAAGATTCTCGGAGTTCCGCACGTATTTCACTGCCACGATTGGCAGGCGGCCTTAATCCCGGTTTTGCTGCGCTCCATTTACAAAGACGATCCTGCGTTCCGCGATGTCAGCACGGTTCTTACCATTCACAATATCGGCTACCAAGGGCTGTTCTCCTCGGAAATCTTGCCCCTGCTCGCGCTACCGTGGGATCTGTTCTCCATGGATAAACTCGAATACTACGGCCAGGTCAACTTCCTGAAGGGCGGGTTGAAAGACGCCGATTCCATCACCACGGTCAGCAAGAAGTATTCCCAGGAAATCCAAACCGCCGAGTACGGCTTTGGTCTTGACGGCGTCCTCCGTGAGCGCACGGCCCAGATCACAGGCATCCTCAACGGAGTCGACTATGATGAGTGGAGCCCATCCACCGATGGTTATATCGCGACACGATATAAGCCCGATGAGCTTTTCGGCAAGGCCAAGTGTAAGACCGATCTTCTAGAGGAATTCGGCCTTCCCGACGCGAACCCGAAGCTGCCGGTCATCGGCATTGTCTCCCGCTTCGCTGGACAAAAGGGCTTCGATCTTGTCTCCCAAGTCATGGACCGCCTCGCCCGGGAGGAGATGATTTTGGTGGTCCTTGGGTCAGGCGAAAAGCCTTACGAAGAAATGTTTGCCCGCATGGCCAAGGCATTTCCCGGCAAGATCGCCCTCAAAATCACCTACGACAACAAAATCGCTCACAAAATCGAAGCCGGCGCCGACATGTTCTTGATGCCCAGCCGCTACGAGCCCTGCGGTCTCAATCAAATCTATAGCCTGAAATATGGCACCGTCCCTATCGTTCGCGCCACCGGCGGTCTCGATGACACCATCGACCCCTGGGACGCTCGTTCCGCCACCGGCACAGGTTTCAAATTCACCGACTACACCGGCGAAGCCCTCTTGGCTGCGATCAAGACCGCTCTGCAAGCCTTCCGCGACCAAACCTCCTGGCAGAAACTAATGAAAAACGGTATGGCGAAGGATTTTTCCTGGGCCACGTCAGCGAAGGACTACGTCAAGGTCTACGAAAAAGTACGCAAACAGAAAAACGCCGCCAGCATTGCCGTTCCGCCATCCAAAGCGACGGTGTAGATTTTGCGGCGTTGGTGGCACCGGGGTCATCTTTTTCCTAATTTGTCATCCTGAGTCGAGCATTCGCGCGCGCAGCGCGGGAATGCGTAGTCGAAGGACCCCTGCGGCCACCAAGAAGTGTGGCTCAAGCCTGAAGCCAGCCAGTACCCACACTACAGCCCGCCCAACTCGTCCGACAGCACGACATTCTCTTTTCCGTTCACCAAAGCGATTTGCGCCAGGTGAATCAAATCATGCGCCACCTGGTCTGTCGCATGGCGCGCTTTCTCATCATCGACCAGATAATCGCCTAACACCGGTTGCACACCCAGCGATCGAACCGTATCCAAGTCCGCAACAATTTGGCTAGCGCCTTCCAACGCATAGCGAGCCTTCACCTTATGGGTCACAGCTTTCCGATTGATCAACGCGAAATCGAAAATCCGCATCTCCGCATGTTCATGCAAAGCGTGAATATGGTCCGCTGCGGTTAGCCCCAAGCTCTCGTTTGCCTGGGTCATCAAATTGCAGATGTAGACCTTAATCCCCGCCGAAGCCGCAATCGCCTCGGGAATTCCGCGCACCAGCAAGTTCGGAATCAGGCTTGTGAACAACGACCCCGGTCCAACGGTGATCAGGTCCGCCTGGGCAATAGCTTCCAGTGTCTGCGGGAGAGGCTGCACATCCGCCGGAACCAGCACCAGTCGCACAATGCGCCCGCTGCTGGCGGTAATGTTCGTTTCTCCGCGGACGTGCGTGCCGTCCGCCATCTCTGCTTCGAGTTCGATGTGGGAGGTCGTGGCAGGGAAGATGCGTCCGCGCGAGGCTAAAATCTCCGATGAGTGCTGCACTGCGTCGGTAAAGTCTCCCGTTACGGCGGTGAGCGCCGCCAGGAAAAGGTTGCCGAAACTATGTCCCTCCAGCCCTGATCCTTTTTCGAAACGATGACGAAACAGGCGCGAAAGTAGCGCTTCGTCTTCCGACAAGGCAACCAGGCAGCTGCGAATGTCACCCGGAGGCGGCATGTTGAGCTCTTTGCGCAGTCGCCCGCTCGATCCGCCATCGTCGCTAACGGTGACAATGGCGGAGAGTTCGGCAATGCAAGGCCGTTGGTCGGGGTCGCTCGATCTGTTTGGTGATCGATTGGTTGGCCCATTTGGAGACAGGTGGGTCGTAGGATGGGACACCGGGTGCGCCGTGAAGTGCTTCAGGCCGCGCAGGATCGCCGAGAGGCCCGTGCCTCCGCCAATCGCCACCACGCGCAGTGGGCGAATTCCCGCGGTCGTGGCCGGGTCCTGGTGATTCGCTGGCATCGAGCGAGTTCTTACTGCTTCCGGTCGTAGCCGGAGCCGCCCATTTCAGCGCCTGGATCTGGATAGAGGAGCTCAGTAAAGCGAGGGTCTTCGACCAGATTGTGGAAGTCGCTGTCGTTGCGAGCCTGAAAACGTAGCTGCTGATTGGTGGAGATCGCCTCGCCCAAACGCCGCAGAGCATCTTCCAGATGCCCAGTCAGGCAGTCCAGTGCGGCCAAGCCGTAGGTGACGTAGTCACGCTGCGCGGGATTTTTTTGCAGCTTTTCCAGATGCTCCCGCGCGCCTACATAGTCGCCCTGGTTCATTAGCGAGACAGCGTAGTCGTAATGCTCTTCGGCGGTTTGGAAGTTCAGCTCGTTCTTCACCGTCATCAGGTTGCAGGTGCTCAGATGCATGCGGGCCCGGTCGCCCAGCTCACGGCTGTGGCCATCCAGAACCTTCTGGAATGAGGCCTTCGCTTTGTCGAATTTGCGTTCCTGAAGAGCCTTCAAGCCAGCTTCATAGAATTCCACAGCTTGTGCAAATTTCGGGTCGATCGGGGCTGACTTCTTGGGGGTGGAGGTTGCCGAGGCTTTGGTGGGTTTGGTTGTCGTTTTGGTAACCATATTTTTATTCAATGACTTACGTGGTCTTTTCTTAACTAAAACTTATGTAGCCGTGGTGCCAAACTTATGTGACCATGTAGCACGATTTCTAGTGCACCGCCATCGGGCTGTGGAAATCTACCGACTGGTTGCGGCTTAGTTCAACGCTTCCGCCTGCTCCTGGCTAACATTTTTCCACTGTCCGTCGATGATGCCTTTGCGAATTTGAGCCACCGTTTTGCCTTTTTTCTTCTCGCCGTAAGCGTAAAAGAGTTCCTTCATACAAACGTCGCACTCAGCTCCATGGGTGCCTTCGAAGCACGTGCGCAGGCTCTTATGCCCCATGCGGTCGCAATGGCAATAGCAGGGCATCTGGTGCAGGACAGAAGGGATTTTGGCGGCCAGTTCATAGGCATGGATTTGCATGGGGCCGCCGTTTTCTCCCCAGAGCGCGTCTTTGCCAAGGATTGGGGCCTGTTTGGCTCCCTTGCCCGGGGGGGTTTTGTTGTAGGCAGGGACGCTGCTGTCCGATTCAGCGTGCTGGGCGGACACGGTCAGGGTAACGGCGAACAGGAATATTGCACTTAGAATGCGTTGGGGAATGCGCTGGGACATGGAGAACCTTCCTGGATTTTCACGCTTCTGTCATTATTCTACCGCGAATTCGGTTGGCGGGTGGCGCGGCGGAATCGAGAAGTGCACCGCGGGCGCTGGGCGCGGGTTTCCGGGCAACATTTGCTTGACTTCCGCCATTGGCGCGGCTTACACTCCGGCTGCCTAATTTTCGAGTTTTTTCCAGCGGTCGTTTGTTTGGCACCGAGTGCGTTCGAAATGCTTCGAATGACCCGGGCAACGACACCGAAAAATTCAACCCCTTAGAAAGTCGGAATCAGTGAAAAAGTGTCTCCTTACCGCGGCGATTTGCCTGGCAGCGTGTTCGTCATTGTTCGCGGGATCGAAGCCCGCTACTTGGATCAAGTTGAACCTTCCCGGCAAGGGGTTTTTCCAGAACTATGCGCTCTCGGCCGATGGCAATGTGATGGCGGTGAACCTGGGCGGAGAGATGTTCCGCTGGGTGCGTGGAAAGGGTTATACCGATCTGGGGCCGACGGACGGTTCCATTGGCATGTCGGAAGACGGAAACGCGATTACGTCTGGGATTCTCGGCGCGGATGGACTGGTCAACGCGGGCGTTTGGAAGGCCTCCACGGGCTGGGTGAGCCTGGGCCATACCCCGAATGGATGCAACCTGGACGGCAGTTGGGGTTCGCCTTACGGCATGAACGTGGACGGATCCGTGGTGGTGGGCCTGGCATGGTACTGCCCAGGGGCGCAGGCGTTTCGCTGGTCGGCGTTTACCGGGATGGTGCCGCTGAGCCACCCGACCGACCGCAGCAGCCGAGCCAGTGCGATTTCGGCGGATGCCACGACGACCGTGGGATTCTATGAAGCCCACTTCGGAAACAGGCGTCCAGCGCGATGGATTGGCCACAAGGTGAATTTGTTTGCCGGAGCGAACGCCAACGGGGAAGCGACCGCTGTGAGTTCCGACGGCACGCAAATCGTTGGACAAGCGGATGATGCAACCGGGTTCCACGCTTTTTATTACACCGATGCGCTGGGCATGATTTCGCTGGGCGCGCTGGCCAACATTGATTCGGACCAGAGCGTTGCGTCCGGTATCGCCAACGACGGCACCGTGGTGGGCGCCAGCGGCAGCTTCTTCGGCAGCGGTTTTCAGGCTTTCTACTGGAGCGCAAGGTTCCCGAAGCAGAAGATGCGCTTCATGAAAGATGCGTTGAAGTACATGGGAGCAAAGATTCCGAACAACGTGATTCTGAGTAACGCGTTAGCAATTTCGGCGGACGGCACCACCATTGCTGGCACCTGGTATGACACCAATTTCAATTCCGGTGGTTGGATGGCACGGGTCCGGTAGTAGCGGACCGAGCGGGTTGGTGAGGCCGGAGTCCCCAAGGCTCCGGCCTCGCTTCGTTTCGGGGTATCGAGAGATTTTCGTTGCCCTGAGCGGAGTTGCTTTAGAATAGGCGGTGTGAAACGCCATGGATGACCCACAGCCCAATCCGGCGCCCAGCGAGGGGATGACCCCGGCAGCGGGTGTGGTCGCGACTCCCGTTTTGCGACGTCCGCCGGTGGTTCATTTGCTGAGCACGTGGCTGGGCAATTTGGTGATCTCGCTGCTGACGGCTGCGTTCTTCGTGATTTTCCTGTACCAGCCGGTGAAAGTGGAAGGCACCAGTATGTTGCCGGGGCTGGAAGACCAGGAACGGATTTTCGTCAATAAGTTTGTCTACCATCTGGAGCCGATTGCGCGCGGCGACGTGATCGTGTTCCGTTATCCAAGAGATACTTCCAAGAGTTACATCAAGCGAGTGATTGGCGTGGCCGGGGACCGGATTCACATTGTCGAGGGTCTGGTTTACGTGAACGGCGAGCCGCTTTCGGAAGACTATGTGCCGCAGCAATATGTGGACTGGCGATCGCAGCCCGAGATAACGATTCCGTCGGGATATTTTTTTATGATGGGCGACCACCGCAATATGTCGAGCGATAGCCGGGAGTTTGGGCCGGTGGCGGAGAAATATATCGTCGGCAAGGCTGTGTTTGGGTATTGGCCGATGGAGAAGCTGGGAAAGGTGAAATAGATGATTCACGGATTCCGTTTTTGGGCCGTCATGATTCTGAGCGCGGCGCTTGGTGCGATAGCTTTCGCACAATCTCCGGAAGATGTTCTGCTTAAGGCCGACCGCGACTTCAACCAAGCCACTAAGGAAAAGGGTTTGGAAGGGTGGATGCAGTTTATGGCGGAGGATGTGGTTGTCCTGCGCGCCAAGGCCGTTGTGGGCAAGGACGCAGTCCGCGCGGAACTAAAGAGCGATTGGGACGACCCGAACTACTCGCTAACCTGGGAGCCGAAACACGCCGAAATGAATAAGTCAGGGAAGATGGGCTACACCTCCGGGCGATGGACTTACGCAAGCAAGAACGCAAAAGGCGAAAAGATCACGATGGTGGGCGATTATCTGACCGTCTGGCGGAACCAGACCGACGGGACTTGGAAGGTGATCTACGACGCTGGATCGTCGGACCCTACACAGTAAGCTCTTGCGTGTCCTCGCTGAATGTTGCGCCTATTGAAACGTTTCACTAAAGGGGTTGCGCGACTTTCCGCTCGCAAGTACACTGCAACTGGAGACTGCAGCCCACCTTATGGTCGATCCCATTGCTTCTGTCCCGCCCGCACTAAACCCGCCAGCCTCCGCTAGCTTGACTCCGGACGTTCGGCCATTTCCGCACCAGATGCTGCGCGAAATCTATCAGCAGCCCGGGACGATTCGCGAGACCATCCGCAGGAATGTCGAGGGAGACATTCTTTTTCCGGAGATGCTGCACCCGATTGAAAACGCCTTGCTGGCGTTTAAGAAGATCATCATTGCCGCCAGCGGATCGAGCCGCCATGCTGGTCTGGTGGGCGAGATCATGATGGAGGATCTGGCCGGGGTGGCTGTGGATGTGGAGTATTCGAGCGAGTACTGCTACCGCTCCACCCACGCCGGGGCGGATCCGATTGTGCTGGTGATCACGCAGTCCGGAGAGACCGCGGACACGATTGCCGCGCAGCGGGAGGCGGCCTACCGGGGGGCGAAGACGGTGGCGATTTCGAATGTGGCTGAATCGACGATTGTGCGCGAGGCCAGCGCTGCTTTGCACACTCACGCGGGACTGGAGAAGGCTGTTCCAGCGACCAAGAGTTTTACGGCTCAGCTGACGGTGCTGTACCTGTTTGCGTTGTTTCTGGCGCGCAAGCGGGGACGAATGACGTCCGAAGTAACGCGCGTGCATTTGAACCGGCTAGCGGAGATTCCCGGGGTGATTGAAAAGTCGTTGGCTGCCTGGGATGCGCAAGCCTTATCGATTGCGAAGGTACATAAGGACGCGAAGGCGTTTCTGTTTTTGGGACGCGGGGGGCACTATGCAATTGCTCGGGAAGGCGCTTTGAAGCTGAAAGAGGCTTCTTATATTCACGCCGAAGGGCTCCCGACCGGGGAGTTACGGCACGGGCCGTTGGCGCTGGTAGACGAGCAGTTGCCAGTGGTGATGCTGGCGACGCGAGACTTGCGAGATCCGGATTCGGTGTTGCGTTACCAGAAAACTCTGGCCGTGCTGGAGTACGTGAAGGAGCGTGGCGGGCAGCCGGTGGTGGTGGCTTCCGAGGGTGACCGTGAGATCGGGAATCTAGCTGAGCACGTGATGACCGTGCCGCCCGCAGTGGAACTGCTGTTGCCGATTCTGGAAGCTGTGCCGTTGCAACTATTTTCCTATCACTTTGCTGTGTTGAACGGGGCGAATGTGGATAGCCCGCGGAATTTGGTGAAGTCAGTGGTGACGGAGTAGGTCTTTCGTCGACGCGATCCCCTGTGGCCTGCGAGTTCTCTCGATTTCATTAGAAGCCCCCTTAGGACTTCCTGCCGGGAAGGCCGGCTGGATTTTCGTGGGTGCGCTCGCGGAAACCGGATTTCATGCCCGAAGCCAGGCCCACGGCAGATTCTCCGAAGCGGTCGCGGAGCTTGTCAGCGGTACTCAGGGCTTGCTTCCACTTGTCGCGCTGGGGATCGAGGAGATTGAGTTGTCCCTCGTGCTGCTCGAAGCTGGAAGTCTGGACGCCGAGCAGACGAATCTTCGTTCCGGATTTCCAATTGGCTCGGAAGAGCGCGCGGATTTGCACATAGATATCGGTATCGAGCTGAGTGGGCGAGGCCAGGGTGTGGGCGCGGGTGATGGTGTGAAAGGTAGTGTCGCGTAGCTTGAGCTGGAGCGTGCGAGCATGCAGGTGGTGCTCGCGGAGGCGGCGCCCCACCATTTCGGAGAGGCGCATCAGAGTGGATTCCAGCCGGGACTGGTCGGCGGTGTCTTGATCGAAAGTGTGTTCGTGGCTGATGGATTTCGGGCCCGCGTTTTCCCCGACCTCGGAATCAAACCAGCCGCCTGCGTCTTCGCCGCGGGATTTTCCCGCCAAGGCCAGACCCCATTGGCCAAAGCGTTGTTCCAGGAAAGCTTCGTCGAGTTTGGCGAGATCGCCGACAGTGACGATGCCGAGAGCGTGAAGGTTCTTCTCCATCACCTTGCCAACGCCGGGAATGGCGGCGACTTTGAGCGGGGCGAGGAATTGGGCTTCCAATCCTGGAATCACGAAGAGGATGCCGTTGGGCTTAGCCTGGGCGGAAGCGACTTTGGCGACCAAACGCGAGGTGCCAATGCCTACGGAGCAGTTGAGCTGGGTTTGCTCTTTCATCAGGGCGTGGAGAGCGTGGGCGGCGCGAAGGGGCGGGCCGTGTAGGCGCTCCGTGCCGGTGAGGTCGAGGTAAGCTTCGTCGATGGATGCCATTTCGACTTTTGGGGAGAATCGGCAAAGAACCTCGTGCGCTCTCTTGGAATAGTCGCGATAGCGCTCGGGATGGCCATGGACGAAGACTGCTTGAGGACAGAGTTTGGCAGCGGTGCGCAGAGGCATGGCGGAGTGGATGCCGAATTTTCGAGCGGCGTAAGAGGCGGCGGCGACGACTCCGCGCTCGTCGCGATCTCCGCCGACCACGACGGGTTGGCCTTTGAGCGCGGGGTCAAACAGCTCCTCCACGGAAACGAAGAAGGCGTCCATGTCGACGTGGAAGATGGTGCGGGGCATCAGTTTAGGCGAACACTAGGCGAAAGTATATACGTAAAAGCCTTCGGTTGCGCAGGGTGCGCTGCTTTACGAGCGGGTACAATGGGCCTCATGATTCCTGCTCCTGGCGCGTTCGTGTTGGGCCTGACGCTGATTCTGGTGATGATTTGGGATGCATTCGAGGCGATTATTCTGCCGCGAAGAGTGACGCGGCGCTTTCGGCTAACGCGGCTGTTTTACAAGACTTCGTGGGGACTGTGGAGGTTGGGCTCGTCCGTGGTGCCCTCGCGGAAGGGGCGCGAGACCTTGATAGGATTTTTCGGACCTATCTCGCTGCTGTTATTGGTGGGAGTGTGGGCGGTCGGACTGGTGCTGGGGTTCGGCTTGCTGCAATATGGCGCTGGTTCGGCGGTAAGCTTTTCAGGACCGCAGACGAGCATCTGGATGGATTTATACCTGAGCGGGACGACCTTTTTTACGCTGGGCTTGGGGGATGTGGTGCCGCGGTCGGGCCTGGCGCGGGGGCTGGTAGTGGTGGAAGGCGGATTGGGATTCGGGTTCCTGGCGGCGGTGATTGGGTATTTGCCGTTTATTTATGGATCGTTCTCCAGGCGTGAGGTTAATATCTCACTGCTGGATTCCAGAGCAGGAACGCCTCCGACGGCGGGCGAGTTGCTGCGGCGGCATAGCTATCCGCATGGGCAGGAGGCGCTGCGGGAACTGCTGAAAGAGTGGGAGTTCTGGTGCGCGGAGTTGATGGAGAGCCATCTGTCGTATCCTGTGCTTGCCTACTTTCGTTCGCAGCACGATAACCAGTCCTGGGTGGGGTCGCTGACGGCGGTGCTGGATACGTGCGCCTTGGTGCAGGTGGGGATTGAAGGAGCGTGTGAGCGGCAGGCGGAGTTGACGTTTGCGATTGCGCGGCACGCCGTGGTGGATTTATCGCAAGTGTTCAAGACGCCACCGCGGGCGTTGGCGGTGGATCGGCTGCCAGCGGAGGATTTGCGGCGGATTCGGGACACACTAGCGCAGCAAGGCTTGAAGCTGCTGGACGGGGAAGAGGCGGACCGCAAGCTGACGCGGCTGCGGAGCATGTATGAGCCGTATATTTTTGCTTTGGCTTCGCATTTATTGTTGCCGTTGCCTCCCTGGATTCCCGTGAAGAAGGGGAAAGACAACTGGCAGACCACGGCCTGGGCGGAGAACTCCGGCGTTTCCAAAGTCGAGCGGGCGCGGGTGGACGAGCACTTTTAGCGGCGCTATTTCTTAATCAGGCTGCTGTGACTGGCCACGCAGAGCCATTTTCCGTCCTGGAAGATCCAGGTGTCAGTAAAACGGCCAAAATGCTCATAGGGCTTGGCGGCGTACGTTCCCTTGACGTGGTAGTTGCCGGTAATGACGGCGGTGTTGGGGTACATTTCGACCTTCACGTCATCAATGTTCATGAGGCTGGGCTTGTATTTTGGGTCGGCGAAGTCGGCTAAGAATTTGCCGCGATTGCTGACCTCTCCGTCGTATTCGGTATTGATAAAGCGGTCGCCAATCATGCTGGCAATGGCTTTGGCGTCAAGGCTGACCTGCGCCTGGTTCCACATGCGCTCGAGGGCGATCAGGCTGGCGGTGTCGCTAGTTTGCTGGCTCTGAGTTAGGGCACAGAGCGTAATGATGACGGCGCAAAGGCGGGTCTTGGTCATGTGTTTGGGAACAGCCTGACAATAGCAAGGATTGGGGTTCGGGGGCTACCTGAAAGCTGGGTCGCGTACCTGAGGTGTCACCTTTTGCATAGTTTTTGGACGGCGGACCGTTCCTACGCCAGTTTTTCCAGTTGATGAAGGTGATTGGTGTCATGGCCGGCCATGGTTTCGACGATGGTTTGGAAGGTCATTTGGCCGCGTTCGGGATGGGAAACGGGCTTGGCGAGGGTTTCCGCCGAGGCGTTTTGGATGAGGGTTATGTTCCACTGTCGGACGGAGGTGAAGACGGCGAGTGCGGCGTCGGCCGTGAAAAAAGCGTAGGGACGGGACCAGGCGTCCTGATCGAACGGTTGGATCAGGTGGTGCGGTTCGGCCATGGTCTGGCGAAGGCGCAGGGCGAAAACAATTTCGCAGTCCGCCAGGTGGCAGAGGATTTCGCGGGGACTCCATTTGCCGGGAACCGGGCTGCGGTCCAGTTTCTGCGGGCCGAGTTGGGTGGTGAGCGCTTGCAGTTTGGCCGGGGTGGAGGCAATGACGGCTTGGGCGTCACGGGAGCCGAGGAAGCTGGCGTAAGGATTGATCATCTTGGGGTCTCCTTGGGGCAGTCTCAGTCCGACCATGGTTTGACGTCGCGATCCCACCGGTGCGGCTTGAGCTGGACAAGCAGAGCGTGATCCAGTGGCCCCTGATCGCTTAGGGCGATGTTCTGGCGGACGTGTTCCAATTTACGCATTCCGATGATCGTAGTGCTCACGGCGGGATGGGAAAGAATAAAACGCAGGCCCATCTCGGGAAGCGTCATGCCCGCGGGAAGGAGTTCTTTCAGTTTTTCCACCCGAGGAATGGTGTTTCCAAGGTTTTCGGGGCCGAAGTATTTGGAGCGCCAGTCGGTATCGGGGAAGCGAGTGTCGAGTGTCATTTTGCCGCCCAGGCTGCCTTCGTCAAGTGGACAGCGGGCTATGACGCCAATGTTGAGTTCCTGGCAGACAGGGAACAGGGCGTCCTCCGGGGATTGGTCGAAGATGTTGTAGATGACCTGCACCACGTCCACGAGGCCTGTGCGGATGGCCCGAATGCCGTTGGCGGGCTGCCAGCGGTTGAGGCTAAGGCCGAAGGCTTGAATGAGGCCATCCGCCTTCATTGTTTCGATGGTGGAGCGGAATTCTGGGTCGTCAGCCCAGGAGTCGTCCCAGACGTGGAGTTGCAGGAGCGGAATCGACTCGACGCGGAGCTTCTTCTGGATCATTTCCGCGTATTGGAGCACGTGGGCGGCGGGGAAGACATCCGTGTATTTGTCTTTCGCGGATGCAGGCCACTTGCCGTTGAGCGGCGGAACCTTCGAGGCGGCGTAGAGGCAGTGGTCGGGATTGCGGACGACCATCTGGCCGAGAAGGCCGTCGCTCTTGCCGTCGCCATAAGCCCACGCGGAGTCGAAGAAGTTGCAGCCCAAGTCGATGGCGAGCTGGAGGGCTTCAAGGGATTGGTGGTCATCGGATTCGCTCCAGCCGCCCATGCCCCAAAGACCGTGGGCGATGTCGCTGACGTCGAAGTTGGTGCGTCCTAGTTTGCGGTAGTTCACAGGAGTGTCCTCTCGGGTATCGATCGCGATGCGGTGACGGATCATTGTATCCAAGCTGGGGTGAAAGCGGGCACAGACGGCCGATGACCCAGCGATGACCGGGGCGAAACCCAAGTGATGACCAAGTCATGACCGGTGGTGTTTTGCAGCGGGGTCCTGGCGCGCTAAACTAGTTGTATGTCTCGAGGGTGCCAGCGTCGAATTCGCGGATTTACTCTGATCGAAATCATGGTCGCGATCGGGATTCTGGCGATTCTAACCAGCTTGGCGGTGCCGATGGCCAGGATGGCGATCCAGCGTCAGCGAGAGCGGCAACTGCGCTATGACCTGCGGATGATGCGGGATGCGCTGGACCGCTACAAAGACGCCTCGGACCGGATGATGTTCCGCGAGAAGGGCGATTCCAGCGGTTTCCCCAAGTCCCTGGAAGTCCTGGTGAAAGGCGTGGAAATCAACGGCGGGAAGACAGTGCGATTCTTGCGAGAAGTCCCAGTGGACCCAATGACAGGAAAAGCGGAGTGGGGCTTGCGCTCCATGGAAGATGACCCCGAGAGTGATTCCTGGGACGAGACCTCGGTGTTCGACGTGTATTCGAAAGCGGAAGGTGTTGGTATGGATGGGACTCGGTATCGGACCTGGTGAGGTAGACTGCGTGCCCTATTCAATACGCTTGCGTTGTTTGGAAGCATGAAGCTGGCTTTCGCCGCGCACCAAATGGAAGAGTTCCTCGGCTAGGTTCTTGGTGTGGTCGCCAGCGCGCTCAAAGGCCTGGGCCATGAGCAGAATGCTGGTGCTGTCAGGGCCAACCTGTGCCGTAGTCGTCTCCAGGTGACGTTTGAAGACGGCGCGGCAGGCGGTATCGACGTCGGCGTCGAGTTGCAGCACGGATTGCGCTAGTTCCAAATCGCGACGCAAGAAGCCGGTATGGACTTGGGTCAGCATCTTTTCGATCACAACAGTCATTGCCACCAGGTCGCGGGCATCCTCGCGGGGCAGACGCGCGGAGAGTTGTTCCAGTCGGTGGGCGACGCTCCAGGTCAGGTCGCCGATGCGCTCCAAATCGATGGTAAAGCGGAAGCAGGCAAGCAACAGGCGGGCTTCGTCTTCGCTGACATCGGTGATGGCCTTGGGGAGTTCATCGTCGATTTGGCGCTCGATGCGGTCGAGTTCCTTTTCGCAATCGCGAACGGCCAGCAGCGCCATTTTTGAGCCCTGTTGGATGAAATCGCGGACGTTGAAGGTCGCGTCCTTGGCAACTAGGCAGGCACTCAGGGCGATGGCGGAGATGCGCTGGGTCGAGTCTAGGTAAGCGAGTGGTTTCTTTTTTGTCGCGGATGGCATGGAAACCTCGGTGCTAGCGCTAGCTCTGTAGGGTCGGCAGTGCGTGGTGGCGGCGAAATGACGCTTACCTTGATTTTCCCATGCAGCGCTCGAAAGAGGAAGGCTGTATCGGGCGGCGGTCCATGATCCCAAATCGTCAAGTGCCTGTAGCAGAACTTGGTGCATACCTCCATGTGTACCCTGCCAACTTTGCGATTGGATGACAAGCAGGTTAAAACTCTGTCACAGGGTGACGACCGTGGTGCGGGTTGGGCCGAGGATGGGGCAGCCACGATTTGGCTATCGAGATAGAAAACTCAATTCTGCTAACGCATTGTAAATAAACAGGTTAACTGCCCTCTCGGGTGGTTCGAGAAGTTACCAAGGTAAGATGCGGCTCCGGTAGTGCGCCCCTAAACTATGGGAAGGCCAAAGTACGTCCGCGTAGGCCGTGCTCGCAGCCTAGAACGACCCAAGAATGCCTCTTCGAGCCAGACTGTTTATCGCGATCACCGCGGTGGTAGGAATTGCTATTTGCATGAGCGCGTTCGCGCACTGCCATAGCATCGATCCGGTTCGCTTTTCTTGCTATCTGGCGATCGCGGTTCTGGCCTCCAGGATGAAAGTTCGGTTGCCCGGTATCGACGGCACCATGTCCGTGAACTTCCTGTTTGTGCTCTTGGGAGTGCTGGAGCTGTCGTTGGCGGAGACGCTGCTCATCGGGTGCGCCGCTGGGCTGGCACAATGCCTGTGGACGCCCTGGCAGCCAAATCGTGTGGCCAAGATCATCTTTAATGTTTTCAGCATGATGGCGAACGCCGTGGCGGCCGCGTATTGGGCCTACCATGTCATTGGACCCTATGTGGGGAACCGAGTACCCCTGTCACTCGCCTTTGCTGCTACCGCTTATTTTTTCGCTAATACGTTGCTGGTTACGACGATTGTGGTGCTGACGGAAGGCAAATCGTTCCGCAGCATTTGGGAGGAGTGCTACTTCTGGTCGTTCCCCTACTACCAAGCTGGCGCGGCAGTGGTTGGAATGATTTTTTACATCAACCGCTCGTTTGGCTGGGAATTGTCCCTCTTGATCACGCCAGTAGTTTACTGGATTTACCGCTCTTACCACTTGTATTTGGGACGGCTGGAGGACGAAAAGCGGCGCGTGGAACTGGAGAAGGGCCACGCCGAGGAATTGACAGCCCTACATTTACGAACGATTGAAGCCTTGGCCCTGGCGATTGATGCCAAGGACCACACGACGCATAAGCACCTCAACCGGGTACGGACGTTTGCGCTCGAAGTAGGCAAGGAGATGGGGCTGGCCTCAGACGAACTGGAGGCTCTGCGGGCGGCAGCGCTGTTGCACGATATTGGCAAGCTTGCCGTTCCAGAACACATCATCAGCAAACCTGGGCGACTGACCCCGGAAGAGTTCGAGAAGATGAAAATTCATCCGGTAGTGGGGGCGGAGATTCTGGAGCGGGTCGCGTTCCCCTATGCGGTGGCACCGATTGTGCGGTCACATCACGAAAAATGGGACGGTTCCGGGTATCCCGATGGGTTGAAGGGTGACGCCATCCCGATTGGGGCGCGTATTCTGGCCGCAGTGGACTTCATGGATGCCATGACCTCGGATCGGCAATATCGCAAAGCTGTACCAACGGACGAAGCTCTGCGTATGATGGCGGCGCAAACGGAGAAGCATTTCGACCCCAAGGTGGTGGAAGTTCTTCTGCGGCGTTATCAGGACTTGGAGGCGCAGGCAGCCCAGGACAACGTGGAAGATGCGCTGAGCGAGATTTCCGCGCAATTTCCGGTCAACCGCGGTCTACAGCCAGCGGCCGGGTTTGAGCGCACGGATGGTGGACGCGATAAGCGCAGCGAGAATGACTTTTTGACGTCGATTGCGGCAGCTCGGCAAGAAGCGCAAATGCTATTTGAGCTGAGTCAGGATTTGGGCAAGTCCCTCAGCCTGGACGAGACTCTGTCCGTGCTCTCGGTTCGATTGCGCAAACTTATTCCTTACGATTCGATCGTCACGTTTACCGTGAAGGGCAACGAGATTGTTCCGGCACATGTAAGCGGAGATAACTTCCGATTGTTTTCCTCGTTGCGTGTGCCGATGGGCGAGGGTCTCTGCGGCTGGGTGGCACAGAACCGGAAAGCGATTGTAAATGGCAATCCGGCTGTAGAACCCGGGTACACGGGCGAAGAAGGTCGATTCACGACGTTGCGTTCGGCCCTGGCGTTGCCGCTGGAAGGCGTGAATGGCCTGGTGGGTGTGCTTGCTCTCTATAGCGTGGAGCAGGATGCGTTCAGCGGAGATCACCTGCGAATTCTTCAGGCCATCAGTTCCAAACTGGCGCTTTCGGTGGAAAATGCGGTGAAGTACCAGCAGGCGGAGGATTCAGCGACCACCGACTATTTGACCGGACTGCCCAACGCACGATCCTTGTTCCTTCATCTGGATAAAGAAATCGCTCGCTGCGGCCGGTCGAAGGAGAACCTGGCCATTATGGTCTGCGACGTGAACGGGTTTAAGCAGGTGAACGACAGCTTTGGCCACCTGGAAGGGGACCGGTTGTTGCGGATGTTCGCCCAAAGCGCGCAAGACGTGTGCCGCGAGTATGACTACGTGGCGCGCATGGGCGGAGATGAGTTCGTGATTGTGGTGCCTGGTCTGACCCCGGCAGCGGCTCACGAGAAGACCGCGCTGTTCAATTCCATGGCGGTCCAGGCCGGAGTGGAAGTTTGCGGAAGAGAGCAAATTTCGTTGAGCATCGGCATTGCGGTATTTCCCGAAGATGGAACGGATGCCGAGCAACTACTGGCTCAGGCCGACCACCGCATGTATTTTGCCAAGCGCGCGCATTATGAAGAAACGGCCGGAGAGAGCCGCGCCGCAACCGCAAAATAGAGTTGTACCAACCTCCAGCCCTCAATGCGCGCTTAGACGTAAAAACAAGACCACTCCGACAGGGTGTGGCCCATACGTTGGCCGCAGCACTGCCGGCAGGCCATACCAGGTGAGTTGCGCACCCAGAGCTGTGGACAAGTGCGGAAGATGTCCCAGTTCTCGATCGTAGCCGGCCGCGTACGCTTGCACGCGGGTGAAGTATTTTTCACTGAAGCCCGGCGGGTTGCCGATGAGCAGCAATTCGTTGGTGCGGTCGGTATTTTCGATGCGAGTCCATGCTGCGTTGTGGTTTAAAAACTTGACTGTCGACTCGAACAAGTAGCCGTTGCCGACGTTGCCATCCCGCAGGCTCTGGTTGCGCCCCCAAAGCAGGAGTGAGGCCCAGTTGCCCAGTCGAAGGGGGCGATTGTAGGCCACCGACGTAGTGATGCGGCGAAGATCGTCCGCAGGTGCCTGAGCCTCTGGGCTGTGTATCTGGGCCAAAGAAAATTGAGCACTCCAATTGGCGCTGGGGTTGACGGTGAACCGAGTGGACCAGGAATCCATAGTTCCGGAATCGAGATTCCAGCGGTGCTCGTCCGGTTCGCGACCATGGAAGCCGGATGCTTCGAGGCGCGCCTGATGGTAAGTAAGACCGACGGTGACGACGTCATCCACGATATGGGTGGAATCCTGCAGGTGGTGGCCGAGCGGGGCCAGGGGATTTTCAGAGGCCGAAGCGCGGTGCGGATAGGCGATGGGGCCCATGGCAGGATCGCCCATCGGGGCGAAATAAAAGGAGAGCAGCGTTTTATCGGTAAGACGGTAGTCGTAGAGGGCGGCAAGCTCCATGAAGAAATCATGCGGATGCTGGCCGTCCACGATGGGGTGTCCGAAGGCGGTTTCGCCTTGCTGGAGGAGTTCGGGGTAGCGTTGCCGGGAGATGGTGGCCGGCTCAAGACTGAACATGGCGCGCAGCGTGAGCGTGCCCCGACCAAGCTTGCGCTGGGCCATGGGCATGATCCAGTTGGTAGAGAAAAGCTTGCCGGAACCGCGAGGGCCGGACTGTTGTATCTCGTTGAGGAACGCCACGCCGTGGAGCATGAGCGTCCAGTCATGCTTCTGCGCCATGAGCATGGCTGAAGGTGTGGAAAGGAGTTCGGCGTCGGTGCCAGCGCTGGTGTGCTGCTCGATGGATTCAAGGAAGGTGCTGGCCTGCATCGACATGGGTTGGTCAGGGGCATGGTTCATGCCGGGCATGTCCATGCCGCTATGTGGTTCTTGGGCGAATAATGCCAACGGTGCCAGAGCAAAAACTAGAACAAAAATTCGAATCACAATCCACCTCGAGAATTCGCGCAGGTAGGCTCAGCTGTTAGGGGAGTGTTTAGCGGATACGACTGCTGTGGCAGCGATGCGGGTCTAAACGCGGAGCGTCATGAGGCGATATGGAGAGGAAGATAGGAGCGAAAGCGGTGCAACTTCAACATGAGTTGGAGCGCTGGGAGCCGCGTCTGACCTTGACGGGAGAAGGATCGCCAACCCTGCCACGCGGAAGGCGGCGGGCAAAGCAACCGTGCCATGGGCCGAACTACAGCATTGGTGCGAGTTGGACTCGGGCGCTTGGTGGTGGCCAGAGCACGGTTCCGGGGAGATCACGGCCAGACTTGGCGCGCACAACACGGGAGTGGCCAAAATCAGGACCGTCACCGCGACGAGCAAGCAAGAGACGAACTTTGAAGGGAACTGACTCACGTAGCTCAATTAGATGCGCTCACCGCGTAAAAGTCACGCTGAATGCACTTTTGATTGGGCCGGTGACCAGTGCTGGGCATTGTCATTCTTTGCCCACCAAAGCCGAATGGCAACGCGTTAGCGCTGATATCGATACTGCACGGTCGGTTATGATTGAGGCTCATGCAAAGAATCCGAGTCAAATTAGAACCGAGAGCCTACGACGTTTTGCTGGAACGCGGACTGTTAGCGCGCTCCGGCACTGTGCTGGCGCGGCTGTTGGGTGCGCGGCGGCGGTGCTTTGTGGTGACGGTGGCCCCGGTGCGGAAGCTGTGGGGAGCCGTGCTGGAGAAGTCCTTGGCTGCGGCTGGGTTGAGCGTTGAGTTTTTGGAAATCGGGGACGGCGAGCCGCACAAGCGCATGCGGACTCTGGAGTCTCTGGCGGAACGGATGGTCGGTTTGGGCGCGGATCGCGATAGCGCGGTACTGGCTTTGGGTGGCGGCGTGGTTGGAGATGTCGCCGGATTCTTGGCCGCCATCTACATGCGCGGTATCGATTTTGTGCAGATTCCGACGACTTTGCTCGCCCAGGTGGACGCCTCGGTGGGTGGCAAGACCGGTGTGAACCTGCGCGCGGGGAAGAATCTGGCCGGCGCTTTTCATCAGCCTCTGGCGGTTCTCATCGATCCCGAAGTGCTGACGACCCTGCCGGAGCGAGAACTGCGGGCAGGGCTGTATGAGTCAATGAAGTGCGGGGTGATTGGCGATGCGAAGTTGTTCCAATTCATGGAAAAACACCGAGTGGCGATTCTGCGGCGTGACGGTGTCGCGCTGGATACGGTGATTGCGGCGTCGGTGAAGCTGAAGGCCAAGGTGGTTGGTGCGGATGAACGCGAAGGCGGCGTGCGGCGGAATCTCAATTTCGGCCACACCATTGGTCATGCGCTGGAGGCTGAGACAGGGTACAAGGTATTCCTGCACGGCGAGGCGGTGGCGTGGGGCATGATTGCGGCTGCGCGGATTGCTCAAACTGTTGGCATGTTGCCGACTGGGGAAATGGATCGCATCACGCAAACGGTGCTCGGTCTGGGAAAACTTCCGCCCGTGCTCTCTGCTACGAAGAGAATTGTTGCGCGCTTGGGTTCGGACAAGAAAGCTCGCGCTGGCAAGGTGCACTTCATTTTGCCCACCCGGGTCGGCAGGGTCGAAGTGCTGGCTGGGATTCCGGACGACGCAGTCACGGAAGCTGTCGAGTATGTGCGGCGAATTTCCGCACGCCAGATCTCCGCAGGCAAGATATCGGTGAAGCCATGAACGTGCAGGAGCGGACGCCGGTTCGCGCGGTGGGTGCAACGCCCGATGGTGCCGCGGACGCCCAGGCCGCAGCCCAAGCGGTGCAGAGGATGTTCAGCGAGATCGCCCCCCGCTATGATTTGCTGAACCATGTTTTGTCGCTAAATATAGACCGCCTCTGGTGGTGGCGGACGGCAAGACGTTTTGATTCCATTTTGAAAAATGCTGAAAGCCGCGTGCTCGATTTATGCTGCGGTACCGGAGACATGGCGTTTGCTCTCCAGCGCCGAGGCCCAGCGAAGATTGTCGGAGCGGATTTCGCGCACCCAATGCTGCATCGCGCCGCGCGGAAGTCGGAGAAACTGTCTGTCAGGCCCGATTGGGTAGAAGCCGACGCCTTACAGCTTCCTTTTGCCGACGCTCACTTCGATTTAGTCACTTCAGCCTTTGGCTTCCGGAATCTAGCCAACTACGATGCGGGACTCAGGGAAATCGTGCGGGTTCTTCGCCCCGGCGGCGAATGCGGCATTCTCGAGTGCAGCGAGCCGGAAGGTCCTTTCGGAGCGGTCTACAGCGTATATTTCCGCCACGTGCTTCCGAGAATCGGGACCGCGCTCTCCGGCGTGACTGGTCCCTACTCTTATCTGCCTACCTCAGTTGAACGTTTTCCGAAGCCGCCGGAAATGCTGGAGCGCATGCGAGCCGCCGGTTTCCGGAAAGTGGCGTGGACGCCCTATACCTTCGGAATTGCCAGCCTGTTTTGGGGAAAGAAATAGCGCCCGCAGCTACTCAGCTAGGCAGTGTGCTCGAATGTGTCCCGAAAGGCGTCTTCCACCGTGTAGCGAATAATTTCCGGATACTTTGCCCCGAGCCAAGTCTGCAAATGGCTCGTGTCCATGATGTATTCGCCGGTCATGTAGGGAAGGGCTTCGGGTGGAATGGCGGAAATCCCTGACTTCCAAAGCGCCTCCAGGACCATGCGACAAGCCCAGATCCCTGGCATGCGCAAAAGTTTGGCTTGCGCCAGTTCCACGCAACGCCCATAGGTCAACGGCTCGCCGCGTCCAGCTACATTCAGAATATTCACCCGTTGGGTCTCCGGCTCCGCCAATCCGGCAATGTGGACAATCAGTCGGGCAACGTCATCCACGTGGACAAATTGAATCTTCTTCGCCAAATAGCGCGGGTCGCGCGGCAACATGCAGGGAAGGCGCTTGTTTTGAGAACGCATTTTGTCCGCCCAACGGCCCATGCCATTCGGTGTGCCGCGGAACGCCCCAACCATGTAGTTGTCCACGCTGGCACCCGTAAAGATATGTGGACGCAGCAAATAGACGCTGGACTGGGCTAATGAAGGGGCCCAATACCGCACCACATCATCCGCCGCTTGCTTGTGAATGGCGTAGGGCAGAGTATGCGCTCGCAGGCGTGATTCTTCGGTTGCTGGGCGTTCCAGTTCCGGTCCGTACGCCGCCACGCTGCTTAAGTGAACGAATTTGCGAATGCTATTTTGGCCGTTGCGGTTACTCTCGGAAATCGCTTCCAGCACCCGGGAGGTGCCAGCAACGTTAATCTGCCACATTCGATCCAGGTCGAGCACGCCCGCTTGTACCCCGTCCAGCACAAAGGCCAGATGGATTACCGTAACCGGGCGAATCTCTTCAAATAAATGAAACATCTCACGGCAGGATTCTTCCTTGCCGAGGTCCAATTGCACGTAGCGGGCGACCGGTGTTTCCGGCGGAGTCAGGTCGATGGCAGTGACGGAATAAGCGGAAAGCATCGGGAGCAGCCGACGACCTAAGTTGCCGGCTGCTCCCGTGATGACGATGGACGGTTTGGTTTCGATCATTCCTGAACGACGGCCGCCTAGTTCGATGGCGGATTGGCGGCAGGGGGACGGCCCGGTCCGCCCGGTCCTGGTGTGGGTTCAGCTGGCCCAAAGTAGGCATCGTTCAGAGTCGTTGTACTGAGCTCGGAAACAGCCTTCTGCGACGCCTGCATGCGCTCATTTTTGAGCGCTGTTTTTGCGTCGTTCTTTGCGTCTTCCATCGAAACGGTGGTTTTCGCACCCATCTTATAGACGAAAAAGGCGCGCGCATCAGGGGCCAGTTCGGAAACAGCACCGGTTTTCAGGTCAAATACGTTGGGTGGCAGGGCGGCGCGAGTCACCTTGGTGAGCTTCGTATCCGGTGCAGCACCCTTGATGTTTGCTGCGGCAAAGGCTTCCTTCTGTAGTTTGGAGAAGTCTTCGCCAGCGGCAGCACGCGCGCGCAGCTTTGCCGCCAGTGCGGCTAATCCAGCCTCATCCAAAGCAGCGGGCTTGACGGCCGATTTTGCGGCGGCTTTGACTCCGGCCTTGGCAGCGCCAACTTTAGGAGCGGCCATCGTTTTTTTGGCAGGTGCGGCGGCCTTATCAACGTCCCCGTCCTCAGTCTTATCGGCGGCTTGGGGCTGGCGGGGAATAATCAACCGCTCCACGTCCGCCTGCTCATAGTTGGCCTTGTGGTCAGCGTAATACTTCTC
This sequence comes from Acidobacteriaceae bacterium, assembly GCA_043782485.1. Lineage (GTDB taxonomy): Bacteria > Acidobacteriota > Terriglobia > Terriglobales > Acidobacteriaceae > JANXUC01. The sequence continues at coordinate 38,640 of JAYWAL010000013.1, forward strand.
CACGTCGGCGTCAGAAATCTTGCCCGCCTCGTCCTGCATGTTGTCACGCAGTTCCCCGGCTAGGGCTTGCATCACCGCAATCCGCGTCCTTACCTGTACGCGAGGCGATTTATCGAGCCCGCGCTTTCTGGCTTCCGCCGCCATGGTCAGGAGCTGGCCATAACTGGTACCCACTTGGCGCTGCTGCGGAAGTTTCATCTGCGGTTGGAAGGCGTTGACGATCGACTCAAACTCGGTCTTGGTGATGACGGTGGTGCAGTCCGCGGCTGGCGGATCACAAACGCCCTTCACTGTGACCACGGGCGTGGTGTCCGACAATGGCGTGGCGGCAGGCGCGGCAGCGGGTGTTGGCTGCGCAGGTGGCATGGTGGTAGCGGCTTGGCCCAAGGCCATGCTGGCACACAAAACGACGGCGAAAGAATGACGAAGAATCACGGAGTACTTCCTCCCTAGGCAAATCTGGCTGGAAAATTCACACAAAAAGATCACTCTCATCGTAGCATAGGGGCTCCCGGAAGTACGTTGCGAAACAGCAACTTGGCGCGGAAGCTCGCACAGGCGATAATCAAATCGGCGCTCACCAACCACTATCATGACAGAGACCCCGACCGAGACTCCCGAGCTTCCAACGCACGTGACGCAGCGCAAGTTGCGGCTGACGATGCGCTCGGAAAAACGTTCGGTCGCGGGAAACTCGGTTGTGGCGGCACTCGTGATTACGTCACTCAAAGTGCTGGTGGGCTTCACGACTGGATCGCTGGGTATTCTTTCGGAGGCGGCGCACTCCGGACTCGATCTGATCGCGGCGCTGGTCACTTACTTTTCCGTGCGCGTTTCCGATAAGCCTGCCGACGCCGACCATCAATACGGTCACGGGAAAGTTGAAAACTTTTCCGCCTTTATTGAAACCTTCCTTCTGTTGTTGACCTGCGTTTGGATCATTTACGAAGCTCAGCACCGACTGTTCTTCCATAGCGTTGAGATTGAGCCTTCCGTCGCAGCCTTCGCAGTCATGTTCCTGTCGATTGGCATTGACTTTTGGCGCTCGCGCGCTCTGGGCCGCATTGCGGTGAAGTATGACAGTCAGGCGCTGGAAGCGGACGCCCTCCACTTCAGTACGGATATTTGGTCCAGTTCCGTGGTAATTGTGGGTCTGGCGCTGGTGGCTTTGGGTCGGCGCGCCGGGATCTCCTGGCTGCGCGATGCCGATCCCATTGCGGCCCTTTGTGTGGCCGGGGTGGTGATTTGGGTTAGCTGGCGGTTGGCGCGCCGCACCGTGGATGCTCTACTGGACGCAGCACCGCTGGGCGTCCGCGCTGGAATTATTGACGCGGTCACAGGTGTGGATGGCGTGGTCGAGGTAGAACGAGTCCGCATCCGCAGGGCGGGAAACCGCTATTTCGCTGACCTTTCCGTCGCCCTTCCGCGGGTCGTAACGTTTCAGCGTTCGGAGCAAATTGTCAGCAACGTCACAACCGCCGTTCAAAAATTGCTGCCCAACGCCGATGTTATGGTCCATTCGGTAGCTCGTCCGCAAGTGGATGAAAGTATTTTCGACCGTATTCGCGCCGTTGCCACCCGCCACAACGTCAACGTCCACGACGTGAGCGTGCAAGATCTGGATGGCAAGCTGCATGTCGAACAGCATTTGGAACTCAATGAAAATTTCGAACTCAAAGAGGCCCACGATCGCGTGACGCAGCTCGAATCTGAGATTCGCGCCGAAGTGCCCGAAGTCATTACCATCCTGACGCACATCGAAAGCGAACCGGCCACCATCGAACCCGGCGAAGAGGAAATTGCTGATGCCAGCCTCGAAATGAAGTTCAAAGCCATTGCGGCTGGTTTTCCTGAAATTATCGATATGCACGACGTTAAAATTCGCCGCGTCCGCAATCGTCTGTATCTTTCCTGCCACTGCACCCTGCCCGACGGTATGCAACTTTCCCGCGTGCATGATGTGCAGACGGAACTTGAAATCCGTTTGAAGCAGGCAGCCCCGCAGTTGTTCCGAGTCCTGATTCATCCCGAGCCGGTCACCGACAATCTTCGGTGATCCCGGTCACCTCTTCCTCAGTTTTCCAGATGTTTAGCTTGTTCGAAAGGAAATCGCCATGATTACCGCCAACGCCGTCTGGACTGATAACGCAAGATTCGTAGGCATCGCCGGAAGTCGCCACTCTGTTGTCATGGATGCCGCGTCCAGTGAAAAATCCGCCAGTAGCCCCATGGAGCTGGTGTTAATCGGCCTCTGCGGATGTACCGCCACGGATGTCGCCAGCATCCTGCATAAAAAGCGGGAACCCTTCACCGCTCTCGAAGTCCGCGCCGAAGCCGATCAGGCTCCGGAACCGCCCAAGGTCTACACCGCGATTCGTCTGATCTATAAAGTTCGCGGCAATGTTTCAAAGAAGGCGATGGAAGATGCCGTGCGTCTCTCGAAAGAAAAATACTGCTCCGTGTCCGCCATGCTGGAAAAGGTAGCTGCTATTACATTTGCCATTGAATATGAGTGAGATTTGCCCGCAGATCTCGCTTCAAAGATCCCGCTTCAAAGTTCTCGCTTCTTCGTTCAGGCGTGTCGCATCCAATCCACCATGTCTAAAATTGATCAGCCCGATGGCGGCCAACCCAAAGTCGTAATCTTTACCCAGCCGGACTGCCCGCCCTGCCACGTGGTCAAGGAATTCCTCGAAGAGCGCGGGGTCGAGTTCGAAGAGCGAGATATTTCGCTCGACCCAACCGCGGTCCAAGACCTCACGCAAAAGTACAACAGCCGCTCCACCCCCACGCTCGTGATTGGCTCATCCGTCAGCGAAGAGGTTATGATTGGGTTCGATCCTGACCGCTTGGATCAGTTGTTAGGCAAGTCTTCCTAGGCAGGATTGTCTCGGCAGATCGGCAAGGCTTGGAATTTCGCGCCCAGTCAACAGAACCTCCACCGTGCCCTCTACACGCCATCCACTCCGCGGATTCCTCTACATTGCCCTAGCCACCCTGCAATGGGGTATCGCGGCTAGTCTGGGACGCGCCGTCTTCACCGGCAAGCTGCGCATCGGTGGAGAGGTTGTGGGTGCCATCAACCCGCTGCTTATCGCGCAGGGACGGGTCACATTTTCCTGCCTCATCCTCCTAACCATCCTCGTCGCCCGTCGTGGCGTGCACGCTCTCCTGCTTCCGCGCCGCGATCTACTCTCGATGGTGCTCATCGGCACACTCGGCATGGCCGCCTCTAACTACTTTTATTACCTCGCCATTCAGCGCACCAACGTGGCCACCGCTATCATCGTGCAATACACCGCGCCGGTTTGGGTACTGCTTTACATGGTGGGTAGCGGTCTGCAAAAGGCCACGCTCCAGCGCATCGGCGCTGTCGGTTTGGGAATCGCGGGTATCGCGCTGGCCATCGACCTGGTGCACGGCAACGCTCTGCGGTTGGATGCAATCGGCGTCGGCGCGGCCCTGCTGGCTGCGTTCTCTTTCAGCTACTACAACATCGCTGTTCATGACGTGCTCGCGCGCTACGACCGCTGGAAGATTCTGCTTTGGGCGGTGTTGACCGCGTCGGTATTCTGGCTATTCGTGAACCCGCCATGGAAAATCGCCGCAGCCGGGTACTCGCGCTCGCAGTTTGTCTTTCTCGCTGTGTTCTCTCTGATTTCCATGCTGGGCCCATTCTCCTGCTACTTCGCGGGACTTCAGCATTTGGAACCCACTCGCGCGGTGGTGACTAGCTGTCTGGAACCGGTGTTCTCCATCCTCATAGCGGCCATGTTTTTAGCCGAGCGCGTGAATGCGACCCAGGTGATTGGGATTGCGTTGGTGCTGGGCGCGATTGTCCTGGCGCAGTGGCCCGACCCCGCCCAATCACCCGCCCTGCTGGTCGAGCCAATCGAGTAGTCAAGCGGGACGCGTGCACAGCAGACACCGGCCTAGCAGCCCGTGGCGAAGTAGGATTCGTATCAGGCCACCGCTTCAGCGGTGGCAGAAGTGCCTTGTTTTGAACTCGCCTTCAGGCGCTGGATTTTGAATTCCCACTTTCACTACGGGCTGCAAGGGCACGGATTACCTGACTGAGTCTCAATTGCGAATATTCGCCAACAGCGTTTCAATTTCCTGCTTGACGGCGCCTGTGACTGGCAGAAGCGGCAAGCGAGGGTTGCCGCCGTAGTAGCCGTTCAGGTCCATCGCATACTTAATTCCGGCGGGGCCGTTTTCGGTGACCACTTTTTTGGCGGCGGCGATGATGCGGTCTTGCTTCGTGGCAGCTAACTTTCCGTCCCCCTCTTTCCAGGCGGTGTAGACCTCGAAACAAGCGGTTGGGGCGGGGCAGGCAAATCCAAGAATGGCACCAACGGCCCCAGCTTCGAGCGAAGGCTTGAGCTTGTCGGCCGTGCCGGAGAGGACTTGGAAGCCGACCTCTTTTTGGCGGGTTTTGAGGTTGCCGACGACTTTGACGGCCGCCGACGACGCCTTGGGAGCTTCCGAAGTGCCGCCAATGGTGACGAGCGCGCCGCCGTCGTCTTTTGGCGTTTCGGCGGCGGTGATCATGCGCTGGGTTACGGCGGCAAAGGTCTCAGTGACGGTGGCAGTTCTCTTTATAGAACTCGTCAGCTCAACCATCTTGCGAATCTTCTCCACATCGCCGCCGGATTCCTTGATGCCGATGATGTTGGGATGCTGCGCCAGCTCGGCCACAAGTTCGGCAGGGAGATCGTATCCCGTGAAGCCAGGGACGTTGTACAGCAGCACCGGCAGCGGCGAATGGTCGGCCACCGTGCGAAAGAACGTAAGCATGTTGATGGGCTTGGCCATTTGGCTCTTATAGAAATGCGGCGTGCGAACCAGCGCGACATCGTAGCCGAGCGCGGCGGCGTATTCGGTAAGCCGCAGAGTTTCAATGGCGGACTCGATGCCGGTGGCGGCTACCAGAACCTTTTCCGGGGCGGCGGCTTCGCTGGCGGCCTTGAATACGTCGCGGCGTTCCTCGTCAGAGAGCAAAATCGCCTCTCCAGTCGAGCCTTGGACGACAATTCCGGCGATGGGCGTGCGCGAGTAGCGCTCGATGTTGTGCTCGATCTTTTTGTAATAGACCTGGCCGTCGGGGTAAAACGGCGTGGTGACGGGGGCGAGGATTCCGTGGAGGAGCATGCCTTTACATGATAAAGCAGCGAAGGGGGCGGCGGCGGGTGGGTTTGCCCACGACCCGTCGAGAGCCATTTCCGTCATCGCTTTCGACCTTTCCCTGAGGCGGAAAAGTGGATCAAAAGGTTGGAGAGAAACGACGCTTGGCAGACGCGTCCTGTCAAGAGCCGGAACCCTCGCTCAAGTTTAAAGCACGGTTGCCGATGTGGAAGATGTCGGGACACTCTGCTGGACGTTCACAGGGTCAGCGGACGGGTCGTTGACGAGCGAGAATGACGAGCGAGAATGACGAGGGAGAATGACAAGGGAGAATGACGAGGGAGAATGACGAGGGAGAATCGTGACGAATGCATCCGGCGTCGTGCCTTTGTCCGATGCCCATCTTGAAGGCTGGAAAAACTTACTCGTGGTGTCGGTGCGAGAAGTGTTCCTTAGCATGCTGAAAACGAAGGTAGTGCCGGTCTTTCAGCCCGAAAGAACACTCACTCTGGACTGGACCGCGATGATCGGGTTTGCGGGCGAATTACGTGGTGTACTCATGTTGAGTTGCGATGAACTCTCCGCTACTCGGATTGCCTCGAAAATGCTGGAGATGCCGGTCGAGGGGCCAAATGATGATTGCAAGGATGCGCTGGGCGAGGCCTGCAATATGATTGCGGGCAATTTTAAACATAAAATCAGCGGCTTGAGTGCGAAGTGTGCCTTGGCTGCGCCTGTTGTGATCGCGGGAAAAGACTACCGCGTGCATCGGAAAGAATCTGGGGCACACGAATCCGTGTTTGTAACGTTTACGTTCATGGGCTCTCCCATCTATGCTTCTCTCGAACTGCAGAAGTAGCGGGTGCTCGCCAGTGTTACCGATGAGTGCGAGATGTGGTTCTCCGCCAAGTCAGTTCATCAAATTCAAATACGTCGATAGGCTAGCTAGTACGTCGTCCAGCCGCGCATTCCATTGGTTCCAGTTGTGGCCTCCTGGGCCGGGGTGGAATTCACTTGGGATGCGGCGGTCTTTTAGCAGGGCGGTAAATTGGCGATTGGCGGGTAGTAGGCCTTCTTGTTCGCCGCACGTCAGTTTGCTTTTGCAACTAGTGAGGGCGAGGGCCGCACAGACTAGAAGTCCGATAGATCGCTGCAGAGTGTTCATTTTGGCTATTGCACAAGTCTAAATCTCATCTCGGCGGCTAAAAGCCACTTCTGTGCCCAGACAGTTCATGCAGCGCTGAAGCCCCGCTCCACCCAAAAGCAGGAGCAGATTCCTCCCGTTGGTCGGAATGACAAGCCTTTCTATTTCTGGATGACGCGATCCGCGTGAAGCTGCTGCAACGCGTGCACAGAGACATGCCGACGTTGCAGGGCGGCGATGCCTTCGGCCGCGGCGCGGGCCGCGGCGATTGTCGTGATGGCTGGGATGCGGTGGAGAATACTGGCGCGGCGGATTGCTTTTTCGTCGAACCAGGGGTCGGCGCCTTGGGGCGTGTTGATGATGAGCTGGATCTTTTCGCCCTTGATGAGGTCGACGATGTTAGGGCGGCCTTCTTTGACTTTGAAGACGCGGTCGACCGTGAGGCCAGAGCGTTCGAGCGTATCGGCGGTGCCGTGCGTGGCGACCAGGGTGAAGCCCAGTTCGACAAAGCGGCGGGCGAGCTCCGCCACGTGCGATTTATCGTGGTCGGTGACACTGATGAAGACCATGCCTTTTGTCGGCAGCGTTTGGCCGGCGGCGAGTTGGGCCTTGGCGAAGGCTTCGCCGAAGTTGTCGGCTACGCCCATCACTTCGCCAGTTGACTTCATTTCTGGTCCTAGAACGGTATCGACGCCGGGGAACTTGTTCCAGGGGAAGACGGGAGACTTGACGTAGAAGTGGCTGCCGGTATCAAGGTCGGTGCGGCGGGCTATGTTTTCCGGCAAGAATTCCTTAAGTTTGCGGCCAACCATCAGGCGCGAGGCGATTTTCGCCATAGGCACGCCTGTTGCCTTGGAAACGAAGGGAACCGTACGCGAGGCGCGCGGGTTGACTTCGATTACGTAGACTGTAGCGTTGCTGTCCGTTCCATTTCGCGGAATCGCGAATTGAATGTTCATCAAGCCTACGACTTTGAGGGCGCGAGCCAGTTTGAAGGTGTAGTCGCGGATGGTCTCGAGGACCGGCTGCGGGATATCCACCGCGGGCAGAACGCAGCTCGAATCGCCGGAGTGGATGCCGGCTTCTTCAATGTGCTGCATGATGCCGCCGATGACCACGTCTTCGCCGTCGGAGAGCGCATCAACGTCGACTTCTAGCGCGTCTTCCAGGAATTTATCGATGAGGATAGGCCGGTCGTGCGAGTACTCGACCGCTTCGCGCATATAACGGGAGATGGTTTCGTCGTCGTAGGCGATGACCATGGCGCGGCCACCCAGGACGTAGCTGGGGCGGACCAGGACCGGGTAGCCAATTTGCGCGGCGGCGGCCACGGCTTCTTCCGGGGAAGTCGCCATGGCTCCGGCAGCTTGCGGGATTTGCAGCTCTTCTAGTAATTTCCCGAAGCGCTTGCGGTCCTCCGCTAGGTCGATGGATTCCGGGGTTGTTCCAATAATGCGAACTCCGGCGGCTTTCAGTGGCAACGCGAGGTTGAGCGGGGTTTGGCCGCCGAATTGAACGATTACGCCGACTTCCGCGCCTTTCGAGGTTTCGTGCTCGTAGATGGCGAAGACGTCCTCGAAGGTGAGCGGCTCGAAGTAGAGGCGGTCGCTGGTGTCGTAGTCCGTCGAAACGGTTTCAGGATTGCAGTTCACCATGATGGTCTCGTAGCCGTCGTCTCTCAGAGCAAAAGCCGCGTGGCAGCAGCAGTAGTCGAACTCGATGCCCTGGCCAATGCGGTTCGGGCCAGCGCCCAGGATCATCACTTTCTTTTTCGTCGTCGGTGTGGCTTCGTCTTCTTCTTCGTAGGTCGAATAGAGATAGGGCGTGAAGCTTTCGAATTCTGCGGCGCAGGTATCGACGCGTTTGTAGACGGGCATGATGCCGTGCTTCTTGCGGAGGTGGCGAACCTTTTCGTTGGCGCCCTTGTTGGCATCGAGACGCCAGACTCCCGCTAGGCGGCCGTCGGAGATGCCCATGCGCTTGGCGTCGCGAAGAACTTCCGCTGGAATGGATTCCATCGGATGCTTCTCGAGTTCGAGCTGCATGTCGTTAATTTCTTTCATCTGCTGGAGGAACCAGGGGTCGATGCCGGTCATGCGGGCGATTTGCTTGACGGTGTATCCCTGGCGCAGGGCGTAGCGCAGGTAGCTGAGGCGTTCGGGGTGCGGCGTGACCAGGCGCTGGGTCAGGATCTTAGGCTCAATCTTTTCCGAGCCGGATTTTTTGCCGGTGTCGAGGGCGCGAATGGCTTTGAGGAGGCTCTCCTTGAAGGTGCGGCCGATGGCCATGACTTCGCCGACTGATTTCATCTGCGGGCCGAGAGTTTCGTCTGCCCCGGGGAATTTCTCGAACTGCCACTTAGGTATTTTGACGACGACGTAGTCGAGCGTTGGCTCAAAGCAGGCTGGAGTCTTGCGCGTGATGTCGTTGGGAATCTCGTCGAGCGTATAGCCTACGGCTAGCTTGGCGGCAATTTTCGCAATTGGAAACCCGGTGGCTTTTGAGGCCAGCGCCGAAGACCGCGAGACGCGCGGGTTCATTTCGATGACGACCATGCGGCCGTTGTCGGGGTTGATGCCGAACTGCACGTTGGAGCCGCCGGTTTCAACGCCAATTTCGCGGATGACGGCCAGGGCGGCGTCGCGCATGATCTGGTATTCGCGGTCGGTGAGCGTTTGCGCGGGGGCGACGGTGATGGAGTCGCCCGTGTGGACGCCCATGGGGTCAAAGTTTTCAATGCTACAGATGACGATGACGTTGTCCGCGAGGTCGCGCATGACCTCGAGCTCGAATTCCTTCCAGCCGAGGACGGATTCCTCGATGAGGCATTCGTGGACGGGGGAGAGGTCGAGGCCTCTCGAGAGGACGTCGCTGAGTTCTTCGCGGTTGTAGGCGATGCCTCCGCCTGAGCCGCCCAGGGTGAAGGACGGTCGGATGATGACGGGGAAGCCGATTTTTCCGGCGAATTCGGTGCCGTCTTTTACGTTGGCTACAAGTGCGGATTTCGGAACATCCAGGCCGATCTTCTGCATCGCATCTTTAAAGAAGAGGCGATCTTCGGCCTTCTTAATGGCTTCGACTTTGGCACCGATGAGTTCGACGTTGTATTTTTCGAGGATGCCGCTGTCGGCCAGGTCGACGGCGAGATTGAGCGCGGTTTGGCCGCCTACGGTCGGCAGCAGAGCGAAGCCCTTTCCGCCGCACATTTCGGATTCAATGCGGATGATTTCTTCGAGGTACTCGCGGGTGAGAGGCTCGATGTAAGTGCGGTCGGCCGACTCGGGGTCGGTCATAATGGTGGCCGGGTTCGAGTTGGCGAGGACGACTTCATAGCCTTCGGCCTTGAGAACCTTGCAGGCCTGCGTGCCGGAGTAGTCGAACTCGGCCGACTGGCCGATGACGATGGGGCCGGAGCCGATGATGAGGATTTTCGAGATGTCGGTGCGTTTGGGCATGAATTAATTTTTGTAGCTCTGATTCTCCAGTTCGGTGGCGTTCAACCCGCAGGTAGTCTTTCGTAGACCAAGGCGGGGCCTAACTGAAACTGAAAAGTTGGGCTGAACCACGTAAGTGGGGAAGGTTCGGGTGCAAGCCCTCGCCGTGAGATTAGGGCAGAAGAGACTCGCGCATACTAGGAAAAGACTGCGCAGAATGTCTCTGATACGACCCGAATTGCTGGGCGTCCCTTTCACCGCTTGCTCTCCTCCATCATTCCCACAAATTCCTTAAACAAATAATGCGAATCATGCGGCCCAGGCGCAGCCTCGGGATGGTACTGAACGCTGAATAGAGGGAAGTTGCGGTGACGCAGGCCTTCGAGCGTGTTGTCGTTCAGGTCGATGTGAGTGAGTTCGACTTCGCTTTGTGGGAGCGAGTCGGGGTCGACGGCGAAATTGTGGTTGTGGGCAGTAATTTCGATTTTTCCGGTCTTCAATTGTTTGACCGGATGATTCCCGCCGTGGTGGCCGAATTTTAGTTTGAAGGTTTTGCCGCCGAGGGCGATGCCGATGATCTGGTGGCCGAGGCAAATTCCAAAGATAGGTTGCCGTCCCATCAGGCGGCGGACGTTGTCGACCGCATAGGTGCAGGGTTCAGGATCGCCGGGGCCGTTCGAGAGGAACACGCCGTCGGGCTTCAGAGAAAGTACGTCCTCGGCGGGCGTTTCCGCGGGAACCACCGTGATCTTGCAGCCTTCGCTGCGCAGCTTGCGGAGGATGTTGGTTTTGATGCCGAAGTCATAAGCGACAACATGGAATCGCTCGGGCGTGTCTTTTACGCCGACGACTTCCGTTGGTTCAATGGAGCGTTCGCCGCGATCCCAGACATAGGGATGCTGCGTGGTGACCACCTTCGCTAAATCCGTGCCGTCCATTTTGCGGATAGCGCGGGCTTTGGCGACCAGCTTCTCGGGATCGCGTTCAAGCGTAGAAACCACCCCGCGCATGGCACCGTTATCGCGCAGATGGCGTACTAACGCTCGGGTGTCGATTTCCCCGAGGACGGGAACTTTGTGGTGCTCGAGATATTCTTCGGCCACCTGCTCCGAGCGCCAGTTGGAGCTAACTTTGGAGAACTCGCGGACGATCAGGCCCTCGATGTAAGGGCGCGTCGATTCCGCGTCGTCTGCGTTGGTGCCATAATTTCCGATTTGCGGATTGGTTAAAACGACGATCTGGCCGGTATAGGAAGGGTCGGTGAAAATTTCCTGGTAGCCGGTGAGGGAAGTATTAAAAACGACTTCTCCGTAACTTTCGCCCTTAGCGCCGTAGCCTTTGCCTCGGAAGATGCGGCCATCTTCGAGGGCAAGGATTGCTTGCATTCCCGCTCCCGCGTTTGGATT
>JAYWAL010000014.1:0-7385 GCA_043782485.1 Acidobacteriaceae bacterium
GACAATCTTCTGTTCCGCAAGCTCCAGAGCATGGTGGCGGGATCGGCTGTCGTCTCCAACTCGGAAGTCGATCAAGAGGTCCGTAAGCGCAACACGAAGGTGAAGTTCGACTACGCTGTCATTGACATGGCGGATGTGAAGAAGGGGATTCACCCCGGCGAGGACGAACTCAAGGCCTTCTACCAGCGCAATCAAGCCAGCTACGCGAACTCGATTCCGGAAAAGCGCAAGTTGGTCTACGCGGTGGTGGATGCCACCAAGGTAGCAACCCAGGTGGCAGTCAGCAATAGTGATTTGAACGCCTATTACCAGCAGCATGCCGATCAATACCGCGTTCCCGAGCAGGCGCTTGTGCGTCACATCTTGATCAAGGCTCCGCTGCCTGGGGACGACGGAAAAATTGACTCCAAGGCACTCGATGCGGCCCAGGCCAAAGCCAATGACGTTTTGAAGCAGCTGAAAGCCGGCGGCGACTTCGGCAAGCTGGCGCAACAGTACTCGGAAGATCCTGGCAGCAAGGATACGGCCGGCCTTTTGGGTTGGATTCAGCGGGGGCGGTACGGCTCCCCGGAAGTGGAAAAAGTCGTTTTTTCCATGCCCAAAGGGCAGACCAGTGATGTGCTCAAGAGCAGTTACGGATTCCACATTGTGCGCCTCGAAGACAAGCAGGACGCTCATCTCAAGCCCTTGGAAGATGTAAAGGCCGATATTGAGCCGCTGTTGAAGCAGCAAGCCGCGCAGAGCCAGGCCGAAGCTCAGGCCAACACGCTGCTCATGCAATCGCGTGCCAACGGCATTGAGGCTGCCTCGCACGGCACCGCCGTGACTACGGACCTGGTTAGCGCCCGGGATACCCTCCCAGGCCTGGGGATTGCCGCCGACTTTATGGCTGCGGCTTTTGCGGCCAAGGAGAAGGCTCCGGCGGAGATTGTACATACGCCGCAAGGCTACGCTGTCTACCAAGTGCTGGCGGTACAGCCTCCCTCCACTCCAACGTTTGACCAAATTCGTTCCAAAGTGGAGGAGCAATTCAAGGAAGAGCAGAGCGCTCAACTCCTCGGAAAGAAAACCCAGGAACTGGCGGATCGGGCGCGCACAACGCACGACTTGAAAAAAGCGGCGAAGGAACTCGGGTTGAGCGTAAAGAGCAGCGAACCTGTTCTCGCAACAGGTCAGGTGCCGGACATAGGTTCCATGAGCAACGAGGGAGTAGCCGGAGTATTTGCGGGCAAGGCCGGAGATATCGTAGGGCCGGCCCAAGTCGGGCAAAACGGGGCTGTTCTGCAAGTGGTCAGCCGCGAAGAACCCGCGCCCGCGGAAATGGCTGCCAAAAAAGACGAAGTTCGTGAGGGCATGCTCCAGAACAAGCGCCAGGAAATTTTTGGAATGTTCGTCGCCAACCTTCGCCAGCAGATGGAAAAGTCCGGAAAAATCGTCGTCAATCAAGCCGAGAAGAAGCAGCTGACCGGGGGCTTCGGGCCAACCGGCCTTTAGCGCCGACTGGAATACCGGGGGACGGTCGTGACAGGCCGTCTACCTCCTTCGGCCCAAGAGATTGGCGGCACGAAGGTCCAGCGAAGCTTCTCCGGGCTTGTGGATCGGATACATTAGAGCTTCCACCCAACCATGTCCTTTCCCCGCGCTACAGGCGTACTGCTGCATCCCTCCAGCTTGCCGTCGCGCGGCGGGATCGGCGACCTGGGTCCGGCGGCCTATGACTTCGTAAATTTCCTTGCCACCGCTCGCCAGGGTTTGTGGCAAGTTCTTCCGCTGAGCCCGCTAGGCCTGGGCAACTCGCCATATTCTTCTCTTTCCGCATTCGCGGGCAACGCCATGCTCATCAGTCTGGAACGGCTGGCGGAACGCGGCTGGATTGCGTGGGACCGCCTGCACGATCTCGCCGAGCCTACCGGGGCAGTTGACTACGAATCCGTGCGCGCGCGCAAACTGCCCTTGATCGAGGAAGCCGCGCGAAACTTCCTCAAGAACGCCTCCGGCTCCCCGCGCCAGCGTTTCGACAAGTTCCGCGAAGAGAATGCCTGGTGGCTCGAGGGCTTCATCCTGTTCCGCGCGCTCCGTGAGCGTTACGGCAGGGAAGCCTGGAACACATGGCCCCGGGAGTTGGCTCGCCGCGAGCCCGCCGCCATCAAAAAAGCCACTCGCGAACTTAAAGACGCCCTGGCCGCGGACCGTGTCATGCAGTTTTTTTTCTTCGAGCAGTGGCACGCCCTTCGCCGTTACGCCAGTGAGCGTTCTATTCGCATGGTTGGCGATATCGCCATCTTCCTCAACTACGATAGTGCCGATGTTTGGGCCAATCCGCATCTGTTCCAGCTCGACGCCGACCTCAACCCCACTGCCGTCAGCGGCGTTCCGCCGGACTATTTCAGCTCCACCGGACAGCGCTGGGGCAATCCACTCTATCGGTGGGACGTGATGAAGGAAGACGGCTACGACTGGTGGATTGACCGTCTGCGCTGGACGGCGGAAAGCGTCGATTACATTCGTCTGGACCACTTCCGCGGCTTCGAGCAGTACTGGGAGATTCCCGCGCACGAGCCAACCGCGGTCAATGGCCGCTGGGTGGATGGCCCCAAAGACGACTTCTTCCAAAAAATCCGCGAAGGCATCCCGTCGTTCCCGTTTTTTGCGGAAGACCTGGGTGTGATCACCAACGAAGTCAACGCCCTGCGCGAGCGCTTCGCTCTGCCCCGCATGGCCGTGTTGCAATTCGGCTTTGGCGACGCCGGTTCTCACATCTATCTGCCGCACAAGTGCCTGCCGGATTCCGTCATTTACACCGGCACGCACGATACTGATACGGCCGTTGGGTGGTGGCAGACTCTGAGCGAGTACGAGCGCGGCAATGCTGGCGCCTATCTCGGGCCTTGCCCGGATGGCATCCACTGGGGCTTGATTCGCGCCGCCGTGAGTTCCATGTCGGCCCTTGCGGTCACTCCGATGCAGGACATTCTCGGTCTCGGCTCTGATGCCCGCATGAATCGGCCCAGCATTCCATCGGGCAACTGGACGTGGCGTCTTGCGCCGGGTGCCACTGATGACGACCTGGCCCGCCGCCTAGCGCACCTAGCCGAGGTTACCGACCGGTTACCGGAACAAATCCACCTTGGTCCCGGCGAGGACTATGCGGCCTAGCGCCTTCTGGCCAAACCAGCTTTACTAATTCCCCGCAGCCGTGAACAATAGAACTACAACCTATCCACCCGAACGACTGAAAGGATTTCCTTCCGCCCATGCAAACGACCGGTGAACTGATCCGCCTCATGAACTACGTTGACGACATTTCCGCCACGCTGCGCCGCATCCATAGCTCCGCGCCCACGCTCACCGCTGATGACCGCAAGCGCCTAGCCGAGTATTTCCGCAAGTCCGACCCTAACGTCATGGGCGTGCTGGAAATGCTGGACCGCGTCGAGTAGCTGTGAACCAGGCATTTCAGGCGGTCGGAACCATTGCCGTCATTGGTGCTGGCCGCGTCGGACGCGGCATCGCCTATGCCACGGCCCTTGGAGGCTTCCGCACCGTTCTAGAAGACATCCTTCCCGGCACCTTGCGGAGCGCCCAGGGCGACATCCGGGCATTGCTCGACGCCTCCGTTCAGCGCGGTGAGGTCACCCGCGCCAACGCCGAAGCCGCTTTCACCCGTATCGAATACGCCAGTTCCATCGAAGACGCGGTCCGCAAGGCCGATTTCGTCATCGAAGCCGTTCCCGACGAAATCGAGTCCAAGCTGGAAATTTTCTCTCTCTTGGATCGCATCAGTCGACCCAACACCATCCTGGCCTCGAGCACATTCTCCCTGCGCATTACCGACATCACGGATGTAACCCACTGTGCCGAACGTTGCGTGGGCATGCGGTTCGTTCTGCCGGTCGAGACCATGAGAGATTTGGAAATCGTTCGCGCTGTGGAAACCGATGACGACACGCTCCGAACGGCGGTGCGTGTGGGCGAGCGCCTGGGCAAACCGGTTAGAATCGTGGTGGAAGTCCTTGAGAAGGCAGTCCGCGAAAACGCCTTTCCCGCTAACCAAGGTTCCGGTCCAGACGTCTAAATCGAAGGCGTTTCCGGGAACCTTTCCGGCTCATCTGGCGTATTAGCTATTAGCCGATCAGGCGGGAATCGAGACCTCCCGCCCAGAGCCAAGCCTTCCCGCCGCTGCGCGCGCGGTCCGGGAGGCGAAACGCGAATGAATACACTTCTCGAAATCGTCCGCCAGTCCCTCTCCACGCTGTGGGCACACAAGCTGCGCTCGTTTTTGACCATGTTCGGCATTGCCTGGGGTGTGGGTTCACTTCTGCTCCTCGTAGGGCTGGGAGAGGGCTTCCGCAGCGGCCAGGAACGCAACATGGCGAGCCTCGGCCAAGACACCATGTTCATCTTTGCCGGACGCATTCCCGGGGTCGAAGGCAGCACTCTAAGCGGGCGCGCCTATCATCTCACCTATTCCGACTACCTTGCCGTTCGCGACCAGTCCCGCAGCGTGCGCTGCGTATCGCCCGTGATCGATCGCGATGACATCCGCGCCGTCAGTGACTATGGATCCACGGCAGGGCAGGTGGTAGGGGTCGCGCCCGTTTACAACGAAATTCGCACCGTCCCGATTGGTGTAGGCCGATGGCTCAACGACCAGGACAACGAGAATCGCCGACGCGTCGCCATCGTCGGCTGGGAGCTGGTGAAGAACATCTTCCCCGGACGTCCCGCCCTGGGCGCTCAAGTCCTACTCAACGGCATGGAATTTGAAATCATCGGAGTCCTCGCCAAAGTGGAACGCGAAGGCTTCAACGGCTCGAACTCCCGAATCTTCATACCCTCGGAAACCATGCGCGTGCTGTTTCCTCTCAAAGGTGAAAACGCGACCGACTCGATCTCTTACATGAACTATCGCCCCATCACCCGGGAGCGTCACGCGGAAGCTCAAAAGGAGGTTCGCGCCATCATTGCCCGTGACCATGGCTTCGATCCCAAATTGGAAGATGCGTTTGATGGCTGGGATTCAATCGAGGGTTCGCAGCGGGTGGCTAAGATTTTCGACGCCATGGACGGTTTTCTCGGCGTGGTGGGGTTCGTCACCTTGTGTCTGGGTGCCCTGGGCATCGTCAATATTATGCTCGTTTCTGTTTCGGAAAGGACCCGGGAAATTGGCTTGCGAAAAGCCCTGGGGGCCACCCATAGAAATATTCTTACGCAATTTTTTGTTGAGGGCGCATTTCTCACTCTTTTCAGCGGCGGCATTGGCATGGGGCTGGCGGCGGGCCTGATGGCGCTTTTGGCGCTTTTGCCCGCGCCCCAGGGCTTCGATACCCCGCGCCTGGTAATGGGTTCCGCCGTGGTAGCCATCCTCTCCTTAACCGTGGCGGGTGTGGTTGCCGGACTCTACCCGGCCCGCAAGGCGGCGTTATTGGAACCAGTGGAAGCGCTGCGCCAGGAATAGAATTCGCTCGTGTGGGGACGGCCGCCCTCGGCCGTCCGGCAAGGATTGACATCACAAGGAAAGACGCACAACGACGCATATGTTCAAAGATCTGCTAGCTCAATCCTACGCCGCGCTCAAGCACAACCGCCGCCGCAGCCTTCTCACTATGCTGGGGATGGCGTGGGGCATTGCCACGGTCGTTCTACTGCTGGCCTACGGCGATGGCTTCCAGCACGGCCTGATGATCGCCTTTGAAAGCTTTGGTGGCCAGCAAATCACCGTCTTCGGCGGGCGCACGGAAATGCAGGCAGGAGGCACCAAGGCGGGCACCGAAATCAAGCTCACCCGGGACGACATCGACAACCTGCGCAACGAAATCCCCATGCTGGTCCGCCTTTCGCCGGAAGCCGATAAGCAATCGCTCGTCGCCTACGGTACGCGCAGCCAAAACTACACGGTGGCGGGCGTTTACGCCTGTTATTCGCGCATCAGCAAAATGGATCTTTCCGAGGGCACCTTTTTCGGCGACCAGGAGGACGTGGCCCATGACCGCGTCGCCGTTCTAGGTTCGGATGTGAGAAAGCGTCTATTTTCCGGCCAAAATGCCGTCGGCGAAACCGTTCGCCTGGACGGTTTGTCTTTTGTGGTCGTGGGAGTGTTGAAGCGCATCATTCCCAACAACGACGACAATTCCAACGGGAGAGTCTACGTGCCCTTCAGCAGCATGAGCGGCCTCCGTGACACCTACCATCTGGATAGCATCACCATGCAGTACGAGGGGCCGCACGCCAAAGTGGCGGACAACGTGCGCGCCTCCATGGCCTTCCACCATAATTTCAACATTAAAGATAAGCGCGCCGTATTCGTCATCGACTGGATCGAAGAACTGGGTGAGCTGCGCATTATCACCGTGGCCTTGAAAATCCTGCTCGGTTTCATCGGCCTGCTCACGCTCGGCATTGGCGGCGTTGGCCTGATGAATATCATGCTGGTCTCGGTCACCCAGCGCACCCGGGAGATTGGCGTGGAAAAGGCCCTCGGGGCCAAGCGCCGTCACATTCTGTTCCAGTTTCTCTCGGAGGCGCTCGCCATCACCATTCTGGGCGGCGTGCTCGGCATCATCCTGGCCTACTTCGTTTCCTGGTCCGTCGGCTCGCTCACCCTTTGGAGCGCTTTTATGGACGACGTCAGCGAAGGCGACATTAAGCTCAAGATCGACTCGGCCACCCTGTTGATCTCCACCATCCTGCTCGTCTTCGTCGGCATCGCCAGTGGCATGATTCCGGCTATCAAAGCCTCGCGCCTGGACCCAATCGAAGCCCTGCGTTACGAATAGAAACAGCTCGTGTGCTCGCGAGCGCTCTCGCCCGCGTGGTCTCAAAGCCTTACCAGCCCCTGGTAGAAGCAGGATTCGTATCAGGCCATCGCTTCAGCGATGGCGTAGAGCGCTTTTATTAAAATGCGGCTTAAGGCGCTGGATTTTGAACTCCGACTTTTACCGCAGTTTGCTAAGTCTTCTCCCCCAGATACGGCCCACCCGGCACTCCCCAACCCCACTCTGGCATCGGCATTTCATCAACCGCCGTTTCCATGGGCAGCGCCGAATTGATCACCGCCAGCCGCGATCCCCATTCCAAATACGCCACTAAGGCCGAGCGAAACTCCGGGTCGGAAGGCAGTTGCATTTCGTCCGCCGTTTCCAGCAAGAGTCGAATCCAACGCTGCCTCTGCTGCTCCTTAATGCCTTTGCCCAGGTGATGCCGAATCATGGCCGCATGTCCACCATGCTGCGCGGAATACTCCGCCGGTCCGCCAAACACCTCGGCAATAAACTGCGCCACGTGCTCAAAATGCTCCTTCGGCATGGACGCAAACAGTGGCGCCAGCAACGGATCAGCCGGAACTTTTTCGTAAAACCGTGCAATCAACCGCTTCAGCGCATCGC
>JAYWAL010000015.1:0-48530 GCA_043782485.1 Acidobacteriaceae bacterium
TTGCAGGAAGATTTTCCGGTGGTGCGCGGCAGCGACTTGGTGGGATCGGTGTCGCGGCAGGCGATCGTGAACACGCTGCGCGCGGAAGGTAATGGCTATGTGCAAGCGGTGATGATCCGCATTGTGGAAGCGGCGCAGAGCAGCGAATCCCTGGCGGCGGCGTTCCGCAGGTTGAACGCGCGGAAGCTGAATCTGGTGCCGGTTGTGGAGAACGAACGCCTGATCGGCATCGTAACCCGGCAGAATCTAATGCACTCCATGAGTCTGCTGGCCGAAAGCCGACGGCACCATCAGGCTAAAAAAGAAGAAGACTAAGTTTGGTGTGGCGCGGGCACTCTTGTCCGCGTGCTCTTCCGGTTGCGCCTAGGCATTGAGTCTGGCATCTAATTTCAGAACAGCCGAATCGCCCGCGCTTCCTTCACCGCATCCATCTTGCGCAGCTCCTCCAGCACAGCTTCCCCCACCGGAGAATCCACGTGAACCACGGCGATCGCTTCCCGCACTTTGCCACCGGAAGTCTCATCCCGGCCCAGCGAGAAGTCGCCGATATTGATCTGATGCTTGCCCAGAATCGTGCCGACCTGCCCGATCACACCTGGAACGTCTTTGTTTCTTAAATAGAGCAAGTCCTTGCCCAGCGGCGCTTCAATATCAATGGCATCCACGCTCAACAGCCGCGGCGACTTCCCGCGCAGTACCGCGCCCTTCACGCCGCGCTCTGCTGTTTTGGTCTTCAGCGTCAGCGATAACACGTTCCCCGCTCCACCCTTGCCTTTGGCTTCCCGCGATTCCAGCACGGCAATCCCACGGCTGGCGGCAATGGATGCGGCATTCACCACGTTGGCCTTTTCTTCCAGAGTGCGGTTGAGGATCCCCATCACCGCGGCGTTCCGAACCAGGTCCGTCTTCCATTCCGCCAATTGGCCGCGGTACTCGAGCGATATCCCCTCGACATTGCCGTCCGTTGCCTGCGAAAGAAACGCACCCATGCGTTCCGCCAAGGCAATGTACGGCTCCAACTCTTCGTACTCTTCATGAGAAACCGAAGGCACGTTGACCGCATTCTGAATCACACCATGCTTCAAATATTCCTTCACTTGCTGAGCAATCTGCACGCCAACGGCATCCTGCGCTTCGTTGGTCGAACCAGCCACGTGCGGCGTAAGCAGCACGTTCGCCAATCCCACCAACGGCGATCCCGTGGGCGGTTCTTTCTCGAATACATCCAATGCGGCGCCCGCAACTTTTCCAGAAGTGATCGCCGCCGCCAAATCGGCCTCGACAATCAGTTCACCCCGGGCACAGTTCACCAGGCGTACACCCTTCTTCATCTGCCCTATGGATTTTTCGTTGATCATGCCGGCGGTTTGTGGCGTCAGGCCCACGTGCAGCGTCAGATAGTCAGCCACAGCGAAAACTTCTTCCACGGTACCCATGCGAATCTTTTCCGCTTGCGCAACTGAAGTCGAAACATAGGGATCGTGGGCGACCACTTCCATCCCGAAAGCCCGCGCCCGCCGCGCGACTTCCAAGCCGATCTTGCCCAGGCCAATCACGCCCAGCGTTTTCGCTCGCAGTTCCGTGCCTTGCAGGGACTTCTTCTCCCACTTACCCGCATGCATCGTCTCATTCGCCCGGCACAGGTGCCGCGCCATGGCCAGCATCAGCGCCAGTGTATGTTCCGCTACCGCAACCGCATTCGCTCCCGGTGTGTTCATCACGGCGATGCCCTTGCGCGTTGCGGCGTCCATCTCAATGTTGTCCACGCCCACACCTGCGCGGCCAATCACTCGTAACTTTTTACCGTGCTCCAGCAAGGCCGCATTGGCCTGCACCGCGGAGCGCACGATTAAGGCGTCCGCCGTCTCCAATTCCTGCTCCAGCTTGCCAGCGACTTGGTCATGTGTGAGAATTTCCCAGCCCGGCTCGCGAAGTAAGTCGACCGCGCTCGAAGCAATCTTTTCCGCAACAATAATTTTCATGAAAGTGTTTGTCCTTCAGTGCTTAAGAAACAGTGCTTAAGAAATCTGTACGCGTTAACAGAGGTGTGCCAAGTGCCGATGCAAGCCGACTCCGAAAAATCCGCCGGCATGAGGACCGCTCGAGCGAAGATCCTCAGTGTTTTCCTGGCTGGGCACTGAGATCCCGCTGCACCAGCGCGTATCCCGCGGGAACGTCGAATAGGCTTTTGTCCAGGGTGTCGGCAGAGTACGCGGTTACCTCCACCGTCATTTCCATCAGCGCACCCGGCCTCCCCGCTGGTGCAGCGGGTGAACTGCCAGAAGCGCTCGACGGCGAATTGTCAGCCGCTGGCGCATCTTCGACCTTTTTCTTTTTCTTGCCGAAACCGCCCAGCCCGAAGTGCCCGGCAATCCCTTGGGCAATCGCATCTTTTGCGCTGGCAGGTTCCTGCTTTTCCGCTGGCGGAGGTGGTGGCGGCGCGGACTGTGCGCCGGGATCGGTGTTGGCTGAGCCATTTCCAGCCATGTTCATGCTGATGGTCTGGAGCATCGGGAGGCCGTTGATCTTGGCGTTGTTCTTGTTCAGCTCCATCATGCCAACTTGCATATTGCTGTTGGCTAGGCCGCCTTGCACCGCCCCGGGGACCCAATCCATTTCCTTCGCCATCTTGAGAAAGAACTGGCGAACTTCCTGGTAGCCGGGTACGGTCGGCGCGATCCAGGAGTCCGAGTCAATCGCAGTTGAGAGCTGCTGGCCCTTCGCCTTGGGGTCGTCCGTTTCCATCAACATCTCAATGCGGATCTTTGTTTCCTTCGTTTCCAGCCCCAAAATATTGCGCGTAGCCCCGGTCTCAGAGCTTTCGATTTTCGGCGTGACCTTGACGTTCGACTTGGGCTTCTCTTCCGCGTGCTTGGCCTGCTCCTGTTTCATCCGCTCCTGGGCCGCCAGCATTTGTTGCTTCATTTGCTCGAAAGTCAGAATGGAATAGGTCTTCTCTTTTGGGTCGACGTAGATGAAACGGCGCCCATCGAGATCAATAATCTGGATTTCTCCATCCGCTTGGTCCTCGCGGAGGCGATTTCCCTTCACCGACTTGGTGCTGATCTGCGCTCCATTGGCGGCCCGCGCCTGCTTACTGAACACGCTGGCGAACTTCATCGCTCCCATCACCGCTCCGCCCGTCATCTTGCTGCTCTCGGTGTACTGGAAATCCGCCCGGCTGGCGACGCTGTCACCCAGGACCACCGCCATCACAATCGCTAGACTCTTGCCGACTCGCATGTTGCTTCTCCAGATCAAATTTATAAGGGAAAACGAAATGTTGAAGATGGCTCCCACCAGCACCTGTTTGCTGGCCGACGCCTACCCGCTTGCAAGCCTTTTCTAGGCTTTAACCCCAGCTAATTCGCGTGTGCCAGCGGTCTTGCTTGCGTAGGTTTCCTGCACGGCCTTCACGCTCGAACCGAACGCTACGTTGACTCCAGCCCGGCTTAATACCTGCTCCAACCCCGCCGCGCAGGCCACAACATCCAGATAGTCGTAATAGCCGAGGTGGGCAACGCGCAGGAGCTTACCCTTCATTTCGCCCTGGCCATTGGCTACGACGGCACCGAAGGTGTCGCGGAAGTCTTTGACGAGTGCGCTGGAGTCGACGCCCGTGGGCGCGACAATCGCGGTGACGGCCGCTGAGGGACAGGTTGGCGCGAAGAGCTTCAGCCCTAGCGCAGTCGCGGCCACACGAGTTAGCTCGGCACACATTTCGGCACTGTCGATCAATGCTTTGCGGCCTGCCACCAGATCTCCAGCACCCATCTGGCGGATGTGCGTGAGCGCCGCACCCATGCCAGCGACCAGGGTTGTTGCCGGCGTGTAGGCGGTCTCGCCTTTGGTCTGCGATTTACGTTCTTTTCTTAGATCAAAGTAGAAACGCGGATTCTTCGCCGTTTCCATACGCTGCCACGCTTTTTCGCTCACGGCGCAGTAGGCCAGTCCCGGAGGAATCATCAGCGCCTTCTGCGAGCCGCCGATGATGAAATCAACACCCCAGCCATCCACGTCGAAGTGCGTCGTCCCAAGGCCAGTAATGGCGTCAACCACCAACAGGCAATCGGCTTCCGCGCGCACCAGCTTGGCCACGCCTTGCACGTCATGCCGCGCTCCGGTCGAAGTCTCCGTGCCCTGCATGTAAACGACTTTCGCCCCGGAGATTTTGGACTTTACTTCGTCGAGCGAGAAAGTTTCGCCATAAGGCGCGCTCAGGACTTCGGTGGCGCAGCCGTACGCCTTCGCCAGGCCGGTCCAGCGCTCGCCGAATTTTCCGGCGGTGAGAACCAAAACTTTGTCGCCGGGTGTCGTCAAATTGGACAACGAAGCTTCCATGGCTCCTGTGCCAGAGGAGGCCAAAATCAGGACGTCATTTTGCGTGCCGATGAACTCCTTGAGGTCGGCCAGGGTGCGCGTCAACAGCGCGCGGAAATCGGCTGTGCGGTGGTGCATGTCGTAGAACGCCATCGCCTGCTGGGCGGCGGGGAGCAGCGGGGTTGGTCCGGGAGTGAACAGGCGGGTTTTGCGCAACATGGAATGAGTCCTCTCGAAGGGTATCGCGTACGATCTTGTAGGCAGTACGGAACCTACCATTTTAATCGATAAATCGCGCCCCAGCCGCAACATGCCACCCGTTTTTCGCATCCCGGCCATTCGCCGCGAGAATGATTCGCCGTATCCTGCTGAGCCATATAAACTTGTGGCATGACCCTTTCCGAGCAAATTCAGAAAGATATTGTTGAAGCCATGAAGGCGCGCGCCGAGGCCCGCCTTTCCACTCTACGCATGGTCAAGACGGCGCTGAAGAATCGCGAGATTGATAAGATGGCGCCTCTCGACGACAAAGAGTCGCAGCAGATCCTGCAAACGCTGATCAAGCAGCGCAAAGATTCCGTCGAGCAATTCCAAAAAGGCGGCCGCCAGGAAATGGCCGACAAAGAAGCCGCGGAGATTGTGTTGATCGAGACCTATCTGCCCAAGGCCGCCGGCGAAGAAGAGGTGGCCGCCGGAGTCCGCGCCGCCATCGCAGAAATGGGCGCGCCAACAATGAAAGACATGGGCACAGTGATGAAAAATGCCATGGCCCGCTTCAACGCCGCCGGTTTGCGCGTGGATGGCAAGCTGGTCAGCGAGCTGGTGAAGAAGGAACTTTCCAAGTAGGTCATTCCCCTTCGCTGAGCAGCTTCTCCAGCGAAATTTTGTGCTTTATGGAAGGCTCTTTTTTCTTCACCGGAACCCGCTTGGTCACGGGCACGGGGCCGATGTTGGCGCGCGACGCGGCCTTCACGGCTTTGGTTACGTTGAAGTGTTGTTTTTTCTTTTTCGCCATTTCGCTCTGTCCATCTTGCCATAGCGGCTGCCGCTGCGAGAATGGCATAATGGGGAGCTTAAAAACCACCAGCGACTCTTGGAAAGAGAACCCCCATGGAAGAACGCGAGTTTTTCGACGAAAAAGCTGAGACCCGCAAGCACATGATCCTGTGCCCCCACTGCCGCCAGGAAGCGGAATACGAGGTCTCCTGGCTGGTGCGCACCAAGAAGAAGCAGATTCCCAACCGCGCCGATGAGCGCGACCGCGCTCGGTTTGCCAAGCTGCGCAACTATATGGTTCGCCGCGATGACCTTTTGGGCTGTAAGAACGTGCGCTGCCGCAAGCGCTTTGAGATTACGAGCTTGCAGTCCGTGGTTTCAGAGTAAAGGCGGCGGCCCAGCGATTGCCGCCCTAAAACGAGTGTGCCCATCCTGACCGTAAGATCGCGGTCAGGATGGGCACTTTTGTTTTCGCGGGCGACGGTGCCGGCACTAGACGAGCTGAAGACTACACGAGCCTAGGCTGCGACTTGGGCGCAATGCGAGCAGCGGCGCGCGGCAATCGGAATATCGCTCAGGCACTCCTTGCAGGGCTTGGTGGTGGGTGCCGCTGGAGCCTGGCCACGGTTCATGCGCGCCGTCACCGCATTCATCGGCAGCACAACGAAGAAGTAGATGGCGAACGCCACCAGCAAGAACGCTACGACGGCGTTAATAAAGTTCCCGATGAGCAGCGGACCAGCATGAATGGCCGAAAAATCCGGCTTGCCCGCAATGGCGCCGATCAGCGGCATCAACAGATCCTTGGTGAGTGACCCAACGACGGCGCCAAACGCTCCGCCGATGACCACGCCGACTGCAAGATCGACGACATTACCGCGCATGATGAATTGCTTGAAACCTGAAAGCATGGTGTTACTCCCTCGACTGAAATTTAAGGTGGGAGAAATGTATGTGTTTGCAGGGAGGGAGTCAAGCGGGACGCTAGTGTAAGTGACTAGCGCCTGTGAACTGAACCCAGAGTGGAACTGCGATGGGTTTCCCGGCTAGTTTAGCGGGATCGAACGTCCATGCAGCGACCTGTTTGATTTTATTTTCGTCTAGGCCAAGCCCCACGCGACGCACGATTTTGAGAATTTCTGGCCGACCGCGCTCATTGACAACGATGAGCAGCAGCGCGCCATCGCCCGTGATAAAGACCTCAGGCATGACGTCCGTATTTGCAGGGTCCCGTGCTTCGAGAGCTTTAGGATTCTCGTACCGGGCCTCGGGGTAGTCCGTGAGGGTGGGATAAACAGGACGGTCCGGACCCAACATTCCGATGGGTTTTGTCTCACCGCAGGGAGGGGGCACTGCTTTCGCTGGCGGCTGGTGCATCGGCAGCATTGGCACAGCTCGGAAGAGAGCCTCGTAGGGAGCCAGCTCCGCAGCTCTTTCCTCCTCCGATTCGAAAGCCCGTGTTATGACCGCTGTGACGGATGGCACGTCAGTCAAAGATGCGGAGATTTGGAAATTGAGAACAAGCCGGTACGGGTCGGGGATCTCCAGCCCTACAGCCGTGTCAGCCGCCACCGCTGTACCAATCAGGCGCTTACCGCTTACGGTCAACTTGTTCTCGGACCGCGATATCCCGTCTATGTGAAATGCGCTATAAAGCGCCCAGTTGCCAGGCCGACAGTCGTCGGTGATTTCGCCGGCAGCGTTGAAATTCAAGACCGACTTTGGACAGGTGCTTTTTAAGGTGTAGGTCTTGCCGACAAAAGCACGACGGAGTTCCTTGTCGAGTTTTGGTTTTGCCACAGCCGCGACGGCAAATGCGAGAGTAACCGTTAGAACGCAGGCGAATTTGCGCGAGGGGAACATGCGGTTATTCCTCCAGACTTACGCACGCGGGCGAGGGCGCCCGCGACCACACCAGCCTTGCCGGCTCAAATCCGCATCGGCATAACAATATACCGGTACTTGTAATCCTCGCCCTCCTCAGGACGAAGCTGCCCAGCCGACTGCGAATCCTTGAACTCAAGCCGCACATCCTCGGAACCAGACGCCTTGAGAAAGTCTAGTAGATAGGCCGAGTTGAAGCCCATCGTCACCAAATCACCGTCGTAGTTGGTTTCCAGCGAATCTTCCGACTCGCCCGTCTCCGTGGAACTCGACGAAATCTTCAACTCGTTCTTCTCCAGCTTCATGCGAATCGCGCCCGAGCGTTCATCCGCAAACTGCGCCACGCGCTGAATCGCGGCGGAAAATTCCGAACTCTTCACCGTGATGGACTTGTTGTTGTCCTTGGGCAGCACGGCCTCGTAGTTGGGGAACTGCCCGGTCAGCTGGCGCGAGGTCAGCAGCCGTTGCCCGATGCGGAAAAATAGCGTCGCGTCGTCTTTGGCAAACTCGATGTGGTCGCTATCCGTGGCATCAAGCAGGATGCGCAGCTCGTTCATAGCCTTCTTCGGCACCAGCGTCTTCATTTCGCCGGAGATGCCTTCAAATTTCTCGCCTGGACGCTCCACATGCGCCAAACGGTGGCCGTCGGTGGCGACCATGGTGATGGACTCAGGTTTCAACACCATCAGCGCACCATTCAGCGTATAGCGCGATTCTTCATTGGCAATCGCAAAAATCGTCTTGCCAATCATCGCCCGCAAAACCTTTGCCGGAATCTTCACAGCGCCGGCGGTCGGAAACACAGGCAGCGTGGGAAAATTCGCCCGCGCCATGCCCACCATTTTTGTATTGGAACGCCCACAGCGGATGCTGATCCAGTGATTCTCCAGCAGCTTGATGGAAATATCGCCATCCGGCAACAGCTTCACATAGTCATACAGCTTCCGCGCCGGTATCGTGCAGGAGCCTTCTTTCTTCACCTTCGTCCCACACGAAGTCCGCAGACTTAGATCCAGATCGGTGGCCGTCAGCGTCAACCGGTCATCCGCCGCTTCAAAAAGATAGTTGGAAAGAATGGGAATGGTGGTCTTGCGCTCCACCACCCCTTGAGTCGCCGTCAGTTCCTTCAGGAGTTCCGACTTGCTGACTGTGATTTCCATGGTTGTCGTCCCCGCCGCCGCTGCCAAAGTTTCCACGGGCATAACCGAGTGGCCTCCGCCAATATTTCAATGCAGTCCAACTCGCCGCTGAAGCGATCCCACCTGAAACTTGGTATTTCCTAGTAAATCACACTGCTGTTTCCGAGTGCTACCGCGCCTGCTACTTAAGACTTCTAATAACAAAAGAAAGACCTAAAAATATAAGCAGTAGCAGTAGGGGCTTAGGAAAAGTGGAAAACTCACAGAACCCTTATCCAGCCTAACTTTCCATGCCTCAGGCCTGTTGAGAACCCCGCGAGACCGTCGCAGCACCCACCCCTAAAAACAGTCCCTTCGCGATCTTCGGCCCGTTTCTCCACAGTTTCCACAAGCCTTGCACAAAGGTATCGCCTGGGGCTGAGGGTAGCGAGCGGGAAACCCTCACCAACCAGCGCCGTTAGTTGCCTAACTGCTCCGTGAACTTAGTGAGCAACCTGTTCAAATCTTTATCTTTCTCGCGCGACTTCACAATCTTGTCCACCGAATGCAGGACGGTGGTGTGATGCTTGCCACCGAACTGGCGGCCAATTTCCGGCAGCGACGCCTCTGTCAAACTCTTCGCCAAATACATGGCAATCTGCCGCGGATAAACAATCGCTCGCGAGTTGCTCTTCGCCTTAATCTCAATCAAGCGCAAGCCAA
The DNA here is from genome assembly GCA_043782485.1 of Acidobacteriaceae bacterium. GTDB lineage: Bacteria > Acidobacteriota > Terriglobia > Terriglobales > Acidobacteriaceae > JANXUC01. Next base: position 9,042 of record JAYWAL010000015.1, read on the forward strand.
ACTGCTCCGCCACTAACTTCTGAATCGACTCAATACTGATCTTCCGCGCCTGCGAATCAATAAAGTTCTTAAGCACCTGCTGCGTGTAAGGCAGCGTAATCTCCGAGCCAATCAACGAAGAGTGCGCCATGAGCCGAATCAGCGCGCCTTCGAGTTCCCGCACGTTCGAGCGGATATTCGATGCGATAAACAGCGCCACATCGGTTGGCAACACCACGCGCTCTTGCTCCGCCTTCTTCTGCAGAATCGCAACCTTCGTCTCCAGATCCGGCGGTTGAATGTCGGCGATTAACCCCCACTCAAAGCGGCTGCGCAAGCGGTCTTCCACGTCGGCCAGCTCCTTGGGCGGACGGTCGCTGGCAATGACAATCTGCTTAATCCCCTCATACAGCGCGTTGAAGGTATGGAAAAACTCTTCCTGCGTCCGTTCCTTCCCCGCCAGAAACTGGATATCGTCGACAATCAGCACGTCCACGTTGCGGAATTTGTCGCGGAAGCTCGACATCTTGTCGTAGCGCAACGAGTTGATCATCTCGTTGGTGAACTTCTCGCTGGAGAGATAGCAAATGGCAGCCTGTGGCTGGCGGCGCTTCACTTCGTGGCCAATCGCCTGCATCAAGTGCGTCTTCCCCATACCCACGCCGCCATACAGAAACAGCGGGTTGTAGGCCTTGGAGGGATTCTCCGCCACAGCCTGAGCCGCGGCGCAAGCGAACTGATTGCCATTGCCGATCACAAATGCATCAAACGTGTAGCGCGGATTCAGCTGCGCCACCCCGTCCCAATCGAAGCGTGCCTGGGAGATCGGCGTCGGCGTGGAGCGCGAAAGTCCGCCATCATGCCGAACGGGTGTCGCCGCCGGGTCGTCCTCTGGCGCGACAAACTTCACATCCGTCAGGCCCAGTTGCAGGTCGTCCATCGCCTCCTGGATCAAATCGGCATACTTGTCGCCCACGTGGCAGAACTCGTTCGTCGGCACTCGCACAAAAACAATTCCGCCGTTGGTATGGCTATAACGCGTGGGCTTGAGCCAGGTGTCATAGGAGTGGCGGTTAACTTTTTTCTCGAGCGCTTCGAGGATTCGCACCCAGGGGTTGGTCGGCGCGGTGGTGATGGAAGAAGACATGGAAGCCATAAATGGTCTAAAACACCTGCTGAATTTCTACGCGCCGGAACTGATTGTGAAGCCGATCTTTTTTCGGGGACCCGTATATTGCGGAGAACCTGTTTACGGAAAATCCTGAGCGCGAAATCCGCTCTGTGAAACCGCAAAGTTTGCCGATGCAAATTACCAAGTGACAGAGCGAGATACTAGCATGAAAATTTTCGTGAAGCGAGAAATCTTCGCGGCAAAAATTGCGCGCGGAGAAAAAAAGAAACCACGCGGAACCTTCTGTCAAGTGTCGGAGTCGTTAATGCCGCGGAGATGGTGCAAAATGCGGCTCCGGCGAAAACACTTTCACCCATACCGGCGGAGCTTTGCGCGAGCGCCCGCAACCCGCGCCATTACTGCATTCCCGCTAAGGACCCGTGGCAAACGTGATACAAAACAGAGTTCCGGTTGGCCGGCAGGATTGGCATGCGCAAAAATCGTACAAAAAAATTCGCCGGCGTGTTGCTGCTGATTTTTTTGGCGCAGTGCGTCTGGTTGATTCACTCCGAGCTGCGTTCTGAATTTGGATGCTATCCCTCGGGCACTATGGCGCGGCAGTCCCGTGTCGGCGAAGGTCTGGCCCAATGGCGCGGCCAGGGCATTGCCGGAACGCCGGAAAATTCCCCCCCCACGGGGAGCTCGATCGCGTCCCAGCGAGCCTACGATCCCTACCGCTCTCCGGTTTGGTATTTGGTCGCTGCCGCCCCTGTGGTTTTCGCTCCCGCCCCGGCTACTCCTGGCAGCGAGAAAATCTGGCTCTGGCTCACCCGTGTTCCGTTTTTGCTTTTCGGTCTCTTGCTCGGGGCGTCGCTCTGGTACGTCACCCGCCGTCTCTACGGCAACTCCGGCGGAGTGATTGCGCTCGTTCTTTACTGTTTTTCTCCCGGCATGATCCAAAGCGCCAGCGAAGTCTGCCGCGATTCGGAACTGGGTGCCGCTTGGGGGGCATTCGGCGCGGTCTTCACAGCCATCGCCCTGGCCCACACGCTTTACGCGCCACGGGAAGTTGTGCTCTGGAACTGGCGGCGCATCACGTTGCTTGCGATTTCCCTGGCGTTGGCGGTGGGGTCCCAATTTTCCCTTATGATTCTGGTCCCCGTAACGCTGGCCTTTCTGCTGTACCTAGCCCCGCAAAGGAGGCTGGCGGCCGTCTCCATCTGGGCCGCCGCCTGCGCTGGAGCCGGAATTTTATTGCTCGCGGCGTATTTCTTCCACGCGCGAGTACTCTGGCAAAGCTTCCGCGCGGCGCGACTGTTCGACCTTACCACTGCCGCCCTCACCATGAGCGCCAACTATCGCAACGCCGTCGGCCACATCCTCAAAGCCAGCCCGCTGCTCTTGTTGCTACTCCCGGTGGCGGTGCTGGCCTTCGCTTTGTGGCCCAGGACTCGTTATTTCGGCAACGCGGCTCCGTTGCTCATGGCCGCTCTTTGCATTGCCTTCGGCCTCATCGCCCCAAGCTTTCCCGGGCAAGGATTTTTCCTCATCGCCACCCCATTCTTATTCGCGAGCGTCGCCGGAATCTTTGCCGATCTGCTGGAAAGTCGCTTTGCGCCGCCTCTCAAAATCGTGCTCACAGCCCTGCTCTCCGGCTACTCGCTTTGGAGCCTGGTTGCGCTAGCGCAACTATAAAAATCCTCCACTCAACCGCAAAGTCTCCCAGCAGCCCTCGCGCACTGTTCGTATCCTATTGATTCGACGGCAATTCTGCGCCATCGCTCCAAAACGCCCGTGGGACGCGGATTTCCCCGTACTCTCGGGCGATTTCGCCCTTTTCCCCCGCCGGAAACAGGAGTAATATCAGGCCCTATGAAGCCTGCTTCGGTACTCTTGGTGGTTCTATTGTCGGCTGCGACGGCCAGTGTTTGCGCCGCCCAGGCGAATGGCGTTCCCGCTTCCGTCACATCGTTCGGTTTTGGCGGCAACCCCAACGCGGCCCCGGGTATTCCGGCCAGCGTCACTTCGGTTGGTCCGCGGGGCTTTGGATCCACCGCTTCCACGCTCCGCTTTTTCGGGCCAGGGGCGCAGCCAGCTAACGGGAATTTCCATCACCACCACGATTCCGACGGTGATAATCGCAACAACGGTTTCTTCAACGGCTATGTTCCCATTTACTCCTACGGCGGCTATTACCCAGGCTATGCGCCCGTGATCGTGGCGCAACCCGAGGAATCCGCTGCCCAGGTGAGCGACGCCCAGGTGGACGACGAAGAGGAGGCTGGTCCCACCGTATTCGAGCATCGTCGCTCGCATGTTCGTCCCTCCGAAGAGGCCTATAACCGCGGCTATGAAGAAGGTGTTGCCGCCGCTGAGGACGTTCGTAACGCCCGCCGGGTGCGCAAGTCTGCCGCCGAGCGCGACCAAGAACGGGCTGCCGAGCGCGATGCGGACAGAGACGCGGATCACGATAAATCCGACGCCAAGCCCGATTCCAAATCCGACGCCAAGGGTGAAGACCAACCCGCACCCGCCGTCGAAGTCAAAACCGTTCTGGTCTACAAGGACAACCACAAAGAAGAAGTCGCCAACTTTGCCATTGTCGGCGATAGCCTCTACGACTTCACCAACGGTCGCCGCAAGATTGCCGTCGCCGACCTGGATGTTCCCGCCACCGTCAAGGCCAACGACGAACGCGGGGTCGATTTTCAGCTTCCCGCAGTCCGCGCTAAGAAATAGGCACATTCCAAATCGGTCGGCTCGGCCTACCCAATTGTTAGCGAAACGAAACACGCCCCGCTCGGGGTTCTGCCGGTAATTCGGCAAAAATGCCAAAATACTGGCATTTGCTTGCAAACCTCCTGCCAAAGAACACCTAACCCCCGTAGCTAAATCAGTAACCTAACCCTCCTTTCCCAATGTGGAACTCCGTGTGCAAACTCTTGCACATGCCCTCACCTGGTCTGCCGCCAACGCCTGGATGTCATTCAATCCGGCGTATTCACCGTGCCCGCCGCTGTCCTCCGCCAGATCGCTCTGGCCCCTGAAGTCCGCTTCATCAGCCGGGATCATGCGCTCCATGCCGCCGATGACCTCACCAACGGGCGGTTGGGGCCGATGTGGCCTTCCAAGCTGGTCACGACGGCACGGGCATCACGGTGGCCGTGATCGATAGCGGCATCAATGACTCCCATCCGGACTTCTCGAAGACAACCGGAACCACCTCCCGCGTCCTCTACCACAAGGACTTCACCGGCACCAGCATCACCGATGCCGCCGGACACGTCGTCTATGACACCTACGGCCACGGAACCCACGTGGCGGGCATTCTAGCCGGCAATGGCAAGCTCTCCAACGGCCAGTACCGCGGCGTCGCCCCCAACGTGAATTTGGTCGATTTGCGCGTGCTCCACCAAAACGGCGGCGGCTCGGATAGTGTGGTGATCGCGGCCATTCAGCGGGCCATCGCCCTGAAGAGCACCTACAGCATCCGGGTCATCAACCTTTCGCTCGGTCGTCCCATCTGGAACCGCTTCGCCTCGGATCCTCTTTGCCAGGCGGTCGAAGCCGCATGGCAGGCCGAAATGGTCGTGGTGGTGGCCGCGGGCAACTACGGACGCCTCAGCGTCAACGGCAGCAACGGCTACGGCACCATCACCTCGCCCGGCAATGACCCCATGGTCCTAACCGTGGGGGCGATGAAAAGTATGGGTACCGCCACCCCCACCGATCATCTGTTCGCCAGCTACAGTTCCAAAGGCCCCACCAGCTACGGTCATGTTGTTAAGCCGGACATTCTGGCACCCGGCAATCTCGTCCTGTCCGCAATCGACCATGGCAGTGCGCTCGACGCTGCCTATCCCGCGAACCGCGTGATTGGCACGTTCCACAATCAACCCGACTACTTCACCCTGAGCGGCACCAGCATGGCCACGCCGGTTGTCAGTGGCGCGGTGGCTTTGTTACTCCAGCAGAACGCCAACTTGACGCCAGATCAGATCAAGGCCCGCCTGATGAAGACCGCCTACAAAACGTTCCCAACCTCCAGCGTGGCCACCGATCCGGTTACGGGACAAACCTATACATCGTATGACGATATGTTTACCGTCGGATCGGGCTACCTCGACGTGAACGCGGGGTTACAAAACACCGCCCTCGCCCCCTCCACCCTGGGCGTCGCCCTATCCCCCGCCGCCGTATACAACGCCAACAACGGAACCGTCTCTCTGGTCAACCGCAACTCCGCAGTCTGGGGAACCTCGGTAGTCTGCGGCAATTCCCTAGTTTGGGGGAACTCCGTCGTCTGGGGTAACTCTGTCGTCTGGGGTAATAACGCCCTCACCGGATTTAGCGCGGTTTGGGGAACCTCCACCGGCACCAGCGGGTCGGACGGTTCCAGCGTCGTTTGGGGGAACTCCACGGCGTTGAACCAAGCCAGCTCTGTCGATCCCTCGGGCGACGAGTAGCCAAGCAGGTAACTACTGAGGGTTACTTTGGTAACAGGATGCGGCTTTGCCCAGCGCATCCCGATTTCCTTGCACCGTCCCGAAGCCGTCCGCGCCCTCTCATCGCGACAAACCCCCCACGACAAGTTGTCCAGCCATCTCGGCCCATCCCGGACAACCTGTCCGTTACCCTACGAAATCACGGCATTTAGCCTATTAGAATCAATAACTTACCAGTCTGTTGCGTGGCGTGCCGCGTGCAATAGGTCAGGTGGGTCGTTAGCCGCTGCCGCGGTGGTGATCTACGGAGGTTCCACAGTGAGTAGTACCAATCGAAATCGCAAACCGCAGGGAGACCGCAACCGCAAGCGCGTTGCCGTCTGGGGCAATATCTCCGCCGTAGTGGCGGTCGTCACCCTGGTGGTGGGCATGGCCTACCCGCAAAAGGCTGCCGAAACGCGCCTGACCGCGCGCCAAAAGATGTCGGCATCGCTAGCCGACTTTGCTGACCGCGTCAGCGCCAAGCCTTCTGATGACCAAGACCTTCGCGTCATTGTGCAGTTTCAGCAACGGCCACAAGTCCAACAGTTTCAGAAGGTTACAGACCGTGGCGGCAAATTCCGCGCCAACCTGGGCCTGATCAATGGCGGCGCATTTTCCCTTAAGGCCTCGCAGCTCAAGCAGCTGGCTGGCGACGACTCGGTCGCCTTCATCTCGCCCGACTACAAGCTCATGGCGGCCGATGACCTGACCGACAGCGCCGTTGGGGAAAGCACAGCCCGCCTTCTTGGCCTGGATCTCTGGATGGGTAATATCGGCGTCGCTGTCATTGACAGCGGCATCAACGACGCCCACAACGATTTGAGAAACACGATCCTCCTGTCGCGCGTTGTCTATCACCAGGACTTTACCGGAACCACCGTCAAGAACTCGAGCGGCCAGACAGTCTATGACACCTACGGCCATGGTACCCACGTGGCTGGCATCCTGGCGGGCGACGGCACCGATTCCAATGGCCTGTGGCAGGGTATCCATTCCGGCGTCAAGCTGGTGGACTTGCGCGTTCTGGATCAATACGGTGCCGGTTCGGACAGCGCCGTGATTACCGCCATTCAGCGCGCCATCGCCCTCAAGAGCACCTACAACATCAAGATCATCAACCTGTCGCTGGGCCGACCTGTGTACGGTAGCTATGCTACAGACCCGCTCTGCCAAGCTGTGGAACAAGCCTGGAAAGCGGGAATTACGGTGGTGGTGGCGGCAGGCAATTTTGGGCGCGTCACCGTCAACGGAAGCAACGGTCACGGAACCATCACGGCTCCGGGCAATGATCCGTTTGTAATCACCGTCGGTGCCATGAAGACCAACGGGACTGGCAGCCGAGCGGACGATACGATCGCCAGCTACAGCTCGAAGGGGCCGACCTCCTACGATCACGTGATCAAGCCCGACCTGGTTGCCCCGGGCAACCTGATTAGGTCCACGATTTCCTATGGCAGCACACTGGCGGCGCTGTTGCCCGCCAACAAAGTGAAAGGAACGACGGGTAGCTATGACTATATGACCTTAAGCGGCACCAGCATGGCGACGCCGGTGGTGAGCGGCGCGGTTGCGCTGCTGTTGCAGCAGGACTCGACGCTGACGCCGGATCAAATCAAAGCGCGCCTGATGAAGACCGCGAATAAAACGTTCCCTGTTTCCAGTGTGGCGACGGATCCGCTCACCGGCCAGACATATACATCGTATTACGATATGTTTACGGTCGGTGCTGGCTACCTGGACATCGCCGCCGCTGTGAGCAACACTGATAAGGCTCCCACCACCCAGGGTAGCGCGCTGTCGCCGTGGGCGGGCTGGTCGAACGGTACGGTTTCCGGCTATAACGGCAACGCTACCGTGAATGGCAATTCGGTAGTTTGGGGTAGCTCCGTGGTCTGGGGAACCTCAGTAGTCTGGGGCAACAACGTAAATGGCAATTCAGTAGTTTGGGGCAACAACACCAACCTGACCGGAACCTCGGTAGTTTGGGGAAACAACACGATGGCTGGCTTCAGTGTGGTTTGGGGCAGCTCGAACGGCACCAGCGGCGTGGCGGGTTCCAGTGTGGTTTGGGGCCAGACACAGCAACTGCTGAAGGCGTACACGGTGGATGGCATAGGGGAAAACTAGCCACTGGGTTCTTCCTGAAGTTGTAACGTTTACGGGCGCACTTCTCGTCGTTGCCGACGCGAGTGCGCCCGCTCCCTTTTAAGACCTCTTACTTCTTTGGCTTCGGAGACCGGCCAAGAATTTCATGCTTTGTCAGAAGAACCCCGCCCTTCGCTAGACGCAGCTCCGGTAGTTTAAGATTCAGTGTCAGACCGATCTCTGAATCGAGCGTCCAACTTCCGATGAAAACCATCCGCGACGGGCAGCGCCCCGCATCCAGCACCCGCCGACGATTCCTGCAAGCCAGCGTGATCGGCGGCGCGTCCGCCGCCACGCTGCCAGCCCTGGCTGCCGCCCGCGTATTAGCCCCGCCACCCCTAGTGGCACCGGACGTGAGCTCCTTCGAACTCGACGAAATCACCATCGATGCCCTGCAATCGGCCATGCAGGCCGGGAAGCAGACCTCGCGGCGCATTACGGAACTCTATCTCCTGCGCATCGACCAGATCGACAAACACGGCCCGGCGCTCAACAGCATCCTCGAACTCAACCCCGACGCGCTCTCCATCGCTGACGCCCTCGATCAAGAACGGAAAGCCAAAGGCCCGCGCAGCCCACTCCACGGCATTCCTGTCCTCATCAAAGACAACCTCGACACCGCTGACAAAATGCTCACCACAGCCGGATCGCTGGCCCTAGTCGACTTTCCCAAACCTCCCAAAGATTCCTTCGTCGCGATGAAGCTCCGCCAGGCCGGTGCCGTCATCCTGGGCAAAACCAATCTCAGCGAGTGGGCGAACATTCGTTCCAGCCATTCCACCAGCGGATGGAGCGGCCGCGGCGGACTGACGCGCAATCCCTACGCCCTCGACCGCAATCCGTGCGGTTCAAGCTCCGGAACAGGCTCGGGCATCTCCGCAAATCTGGCCGTCGGCGGCATCGGCACCGAAACCGATGGCTCCATCGTCTGCCCGTCCTCGTCCAACGGCCTAGCTGGCATCAAGCCCACGGTCGGCCTAACCAGCCGTGCCGGGATCATTCCCATCTCGCACAGTCAGGATGGCGCTGGCCCCATGTGCCGCACTCTGCGCGATGCTGCCATCATGCTCGGCGCAATCACCGGCGTTGATCCCGACGATTCCTACACGGCTGCCAGTCAGGGCAAGTCCTATACCGACTACACGCAGTTCCTCGACCCCCGCGGCCTGAAGGGTGCCCGCATCGGTGTCGCCCGCAAATACTTCGGCTTCAGCACTGCCGTTGATGCCTTGATGGCAGAAGCTCTTGCGATTATGAAACGTGAAGGCGCTGAGCTCATCGATCCCGCCGACATTGAATCCTTCGGCAAGTTCGACGACTCTGAGTCGCTGGTTCTCGACTACGAACTCAAAGCCGATATCGCGCAGTACCTGGCCCGTCGCGGCCCCTCGTCGCCAATCAAAACTCTCCTCGACCTGATCAACTTCAACGAGCACAACGCCCAGCGCGAAATGCAATATTTCGGCCAGGACACTTTCATCCGCGCTCAAACCCGCGGCCCGCTAACCGATACCGCCTACCTCGAAGCCCTGGGAAACAACCATCGCCTAGCCCGCACCGAGGGCATCGACCAGCTCATGGACAAACACCACCTCGATGCCATCGTCGCGCCCACCGGTGGCCCCGCCTGGACGACTGACCTCGTCAATGGCGACCATTTCGCTGGCGGCAGTTCCAATGCCGCCGCCGTCGCAGGCTACCCCAACATCAACATCACTGCCGGACACCTATTTGGCCTGCCCGTAGGAATCTCTTTCTTCGGCCGCGCCTGGAGCGAACCCACCCTACTCAAAATCGCATACTCCTTCGAGCAAGCCACAAAAGCCCGCACGGCTCCAAAATTCCTACCCACAGCGAACCTCGTCTCCTAAAAAAAGCCTGTCATCCTAAGCCGAAATTTGTCCCACGCGTAGGGGGCGACAAATGCAGCGGAAGGATCCCTGCCGCACCCGTAAACCAAGCTTTAGCCGAGCTTTTCGAACGAACACACGTGTTATAATTTGGTTGTAATCCCAGCGACTAACCACCTGTAGTTACAGCAATTTACGACTCAAAAACATGGCTGACGACAAGAATCCTGAGCTTCCACTGACTCCCCCGGGCGATTCCGGCGGTCCCGGCGCTGCGAACATTGTTCCCATCAACATTGAAGAGGAGATGCGGCGTTCGTATCTCGACTACTCGATGTCGGTCATCATTGGGCGCGCCCTGCCCGACGTCCGCGACGGCCTGAAGCCTGTGCATCGCCGCATTCTCTACACGATGCAGCAGATGGGCCTCCAGCCCAACAAGTCCACGCGCAAGTGCGCCAGAATCGTCGGAGACGTGATGGGCAAGTACCATCCGCACGGGAACCTGGCCGTGTACGACGCGCTGGTGCGGCTGGCGCAGCCCTTTGCCATGCGTTACCCGTTGGTGGATGGTCAAGGGAACTTTGGCTCGGTCGACGGCGACCCGCCAGCGGCTGACCGTTATACCGAAGCCAAGCTGACGCGCGTGGCTTCCGCGCTGCTGGAAGATCTGGATAAAGAGACGGTTGATTTCCGTCCGAACTACGACGGCAACGAAGTTGAGCCGGATGTTCTGCCGACCCGGATTCCGAACTTGCTGGTGAATGGTTCCGATGGCATCGCCGTGGGTATGGCGACGAAGATTCCTCCCCACAATCTCACCGAGATCGTGGACGCGGCCATCACGCTGGTGAATAACCCCGCGGCCACGCTGATGGAGATTCTGCAAATCGTGAAAGGCCCCGATTTCCCGACCTACGGCATCATTCATGGCCGCAGCGGGATCGCCGAGGCGTACCGCACCGGCCGTGGCCGCTTCATGATGCGCGCCCGCGCCGCCATCGAGAACATGACCAAAGAGAAGCAGGCCATTATTGTCACCGAGATTCCCTACCAGGTGAACAAGGCCCGCTTGATTGAGCGCATTGCCGCGCTGGTGAACGACAAAATTGTCGATGACATTTCCGACATTCGCGATGAGAGCGACCGCTCCGGCATGCGTATTGTTATTGAATTGAAACGTGGCGCGGAGCCGCAGATTGTGCTGAACCAGCTGTTCAAGCACACCTCCATGCAGGAAAGCTACAGCATGATATTCCTGGCTGTGGCCAACAATCAGCCCAAGGAAATGGGCCTGATCGAGGCGCTGCAACACTTCCTGCACCACCGCGCGGATGTGATTCGGCGGCGTACCGCCTACCTGCTGAACAAGGCGCAAGACCGCGAGCACATTCTCGAAGGCTACCTGACGGCGCTCGACCACCTGGACAACGTAATTGCGATCATCCGCGCCAGCGCCAACCGCGCCGACGCGCGCGAGAACCTGGTGGCGTACTTCGCCGGCAAGAAGATTGACATCAACACCACGGGCCGCGCTCCCAAGGCCGATCCGGAAAAGCCCTTCACTGCGAAGCAGGCCGAGGCCATTCTAGAGCTGCAACTGCATCGCCTGACGCGACTTTCCATCGACGAAATTTCGAAGGAGCTGGCCGAAACTCGCGACCGCATTGCCGAGTACCAGTCGATTCTAGGATCAGAAAAGAAGCTGCGCAGCGTGATCGTGAAGGAGTTGGAAGAAGTCAAGAAGCTCTACGGCGACGTGCGCCGCACCACGATCGAAGACGAAGCGGCGGAAATTCTGCTCGAAGACCTGATCGCCGACGAGCAAGTGGCCGTCACCGTCAGCCACTCCGGCTATCTGAAGCGGACTCCGATCACCACCTACCGCCAGCAACGCCGCGGCGGCACCGGCAGGACCGGCATGAAGACGCGCGATGAGGATTTCGTCGAGCATCTGTTCATCGCCTCTACGCACGCTTACATTTTGATCTTCACCAACACGGGCCGCGTGTTCTGGCTCAAGGTGTATGAAGTTCCCGATGTGGGCGCCGCTGGCAAGGGTAAACACATTGGCAACCTGGTGGGCTTGCAGCCTGGCGAAGCCGTTCGCGCCTTCCTGCCCGTTCGCAATCTGGAAGAAGAAGGCAAGCGCGTATTCTTTGCCACCCGCAAGGGCACGGTAAAGAAGACCGAGCTGAAGGACTTCTCGCACGTGATGCAGCGCGGCATAATTGCCATCGGCATCGACACAGATGACGAACTGGTCGCCGCCTCGCTCACCGACGGCAAACAGATTATTTTCCTGGCGTCGCACGAAGGGCAGGCCATTCGCTTCAGCGAAGACGATGTCCGCTCCATGGGCCGCCAGGCGTACGGCGTCCGTGGCATGGACCTCGACAAGGGCGATTACATCGTCGGCATGGCCATCACCGCGCAACCCGGTTCCGCGCAGATGGGTAAGGAAAAAGACAAGAAGAAGAAGGAAGAAGACAGCGGCGTGATCGTGGCCGAGAAGGGCTCGCTCATCCTTTCCGTAACTGAAAATGGCTATGGCAAGCGCACTCCGGCCGAGGAGTACCGCCTGCAATCCCGCGGCGGTAAGGGCGTCATCAATGTGAAGACAACAGAACGCAACGGTAAAGTTGTCAGCATTTCACAGGTCGGCGAAGATTCCGACGTGATGATCATCAGCCAGTACGGCAAAATCATCCGCACGGAAACGAAACAGATCCGCGAAGCCGGACGCTCAACGCAGGGCGTGCGGTTGCTGAACCTTGAAGCGGGAGACAAGGTAGCCGCTACCTCGCTGATTGCTCCGGAAGAGCCGAATGGGAATGGGGAGACGCTGCTGTTGCAATAACACTCGTGCGGCAGAGAGTGTTCCGCAGAATCGGCCCCTCGCGTGGGCCGATTCTTTTTGGCGAAGGTTGTATACTGCTACGGATGCTGGCCTTCTTGCTTGCGACTGCCCTTGGCGTACCGTGCGCCACAGCAGCGCGCGAGTGCACGGAGTGGATACAGACGCCGGGGCAGCAGTCACGAGTGCTGGTCTATCGCTCATATCCTCTTTCGGTTCGGAACGAGAACGTCACACGTGCGCTGATTTTTGTGCATGGAATCAATCGCGACGCCGACAATCACTTTCGAACCGCGCTGGCGGCAGCCTTTCTGGCAAGCGCACTCGACGATACAGTTGTCATCGCGCCGCGTTTTGCCTCGAACAGCGGGGTTCCCGGAAATGAAGCCGGGGATTGTCGTGATGTCCTGGCTGCGAATGAGGCCAACTGGATTTGCCAGACGCAGCGCCCGGATACCTGGCGCTCAGGCGGCCCGGAAGTGGGGAACGGCAAGTTGACCTCCTTCGATTTCGTGGACGAAATGATTCGGCGTCTGGTCAAGAAGGACGCATTTCCAAATCTGAAGAAGATTGTTATTGCCGGCCATTCCGCGGGCGGCCAGTTCGTAAACCGCTACGAAATGTCGAATCAGGTGCACGACTCCGCGGGCGTGCCGATTTCCTATGTGGTGGCCAATCCCTCCTCGTATGCTTATATTGACGAATTGCGGCCGACGGTGAGCGCATTACCGACCAACATTGCAGCGTCCGCTCCCGGTTTCACACCTCCCTTGCCCGCGGTGGCTCCGGCTCCGTTCGTTCCGTTCGCCGACGCTAAGAACTGCACCTCATGGGACGACTGGCCCTACGGACTCAAAAACCGCAGCGGCTATGCGACGCGAGTTTCCGATGATCAATTGCGGACACAGATGGTGAACCGGTCAGTGACCTACCTGTTGGGAGAAGCCGATGTGTTGCCCCTCGGCATCTTCGATACTTCCTGCCCGGCAATGGCGCAGGGGCCGACGCGTTTAGCCCGAGGACTTGCGTTCGGGAAGTACGCCAAGGAAATTCACAGTGCCAACCACGCGACAGTTGTCGTGCCATTCTGTGGGCATAGTGCGCGATGCATGTTTACTGCGGATGTTGCGTTGCTTCTGATCTTTCCTCAATGATGGAGTTTGGCGTGAACCAACACATTCCCTTAACCAAAGTCTCCCTCTCCGAAAAATTCTCCCTCTTCCAGGACCATTTCTCGCCTAAAATCGCGGGCGAGCTCAACGACTCCTACGTCAAGCTCGTCAAGCTCCTGGGAGAGTTCGTCTGGCACCATCACGACCACGAAGACGAGCTGTTCCTCGTCGTGAAGGGATGCCTCTTCATGGGATTACAGGAAGCAGGGGTCGAGCGCGAGATCGCCATTCATCCCGGCGAATTCATCATCATTCCCAAGGGAGTGAAACATCGACCGCGCGCGGACGAAGAAACGCACATCGTGCTGCTGGAACCGAAGACTACACTCAACACCGGGAATATTCGCGGCGAGCGCACGGTGGAACATCTGGAGAGAATCTAGTCGTCCAGCCCCGTCTTAACAAGCGCGCCCCGAACTCTACTGTTTCAAAGCCGAATCAATCATGGCGTACAGCTGGTTCAAATCCGAAGGCACTTCCATCGGCTTCACTCCAGGCTTCGCGCTGACGATGTAAATGGTCGGCGTGTGGTCCAGCCCAATGCGCACGCCCAGGTTTTTGTCTTCCGCAATCATCGCCGCCAGCTTGCCTTGTGGATCAATCACAAAGGGCAGCGCCATCTTGTGCGCACCAGCAAACGTATCGGCGTAGCGGCGGAGGTTGTCGGGATTGATCTGCGTCTGGTTCTGGAACATGTAGTCGCGGAACTGGTTGCCCAGGTCTTTCGACGTCTGGTCAAAATAGCGGGCAATCAAGGCCGCGTTCATGGACCAGTCATGTTTCGGCAGTGGAAAATCATGCCGCACCACTGGAATCTTGTAAGTCGCGCTGGCTTTCTCCACTTGCGGCGCGGCGCGACTGCACTGCGGGCACTGTAAATCTTCAAAGACGACAATGGCAACCTTGGCCCCCTTCGGAGCCTTCAGTAGCGAAGTATCTTGCGCGGGAGCGGAAACGGCCAGAAAAAGGGCGGCGACAAGGGTCAGCGAAAGAGTTTTCATAGGATGAGTCCTTACAACGCGTCAAGAAGCGCTTTCCGAATAGTTGGATGCGGGCTGGCCCAAAAATGCCTCCCGGCAGCCTTCGACTATGGTAACCGAACCGAGTGCCCTCAGACTATGGAGTTTTGCTCGCCACCACGCGCTCCACGGCAGCCCTAAGTTCTTCATAAGAAAGGGCCCCGGGGTGGTAGAAGGCCACCTTGCCGCCACGGTCGAGTAGCACGATCGTGGGGGTTGTGCTGACGCCGTAAAGGCTCATGTTCTCCCGGCTCACCGGCGCGGGCACATCCAGCAGCGCGGGGTAATAGTGCTCGCGCGTGTTCTTGATGTAGGCGAGTTCGTCGGCGGGCGCTGCTGTCTCCCCGGCTGCAGCGTAGCCATAGCGCTGTGTGGGCGCTACAACGGCTAGGTCCTGGTTGGCGTATTCCGCATGCAGGCGGCCGATGATGGGCGCTTCGCCTTTGCAGTCCATACACCAATGCGCCCAAAAAAACAGCAGTACGGGTGAGCCTTTCAGTTGCGTCAAGGGCACTGGCTTGGGACCAAGAAATTCGCTCAATTGCAGCGGCGGCGCGGGCTTGCCCACCAGGGCCAGCAAGTTCAGGTTCTTTTGCAAGCGGTTGCGGATGGAGGTGTTGCGGTAGAGCAGTAAGTTCCTCTTCAGCAACGCCACGGCCAGCGCGGGCGTCCCTTTGGCGGTTAGTACTTGTGCTTCCACTTCAATCGCCGCGCCCAAGGCCGTGGGCAGGTGTGGCTCCGCGTCGAGTCTGCGCCCTTTCAGCTGCTTTACCGCGAGCTGTTCCGTGGTACGAGCATGGGCGTTGGCCTGTTCAAGGTTGTTCCCTTTCAGGTATGCGCGGCCCATCCAGGAATAGGCTTCCAGATACTCCGGCGTGACGCTGTGCTGGGCGCGGTAGGTGGCGAGTTGCGTGTCGGCCTGCGCAAACGCCTGCGATTCCAGGGAGATGCGGACGTCAGTGATGATGTCCGCGCGAGCGGCGGCAATGGCGCATAGGCAAAGCAGAACGACGCGCATGATCTTATGATGAACCAAACCGCAGGAAGTTGCCACACGAGCTATGCCATTTGCTGGCGTCCCTGAATCTCAATAAACACATTCACCAGCGCCACCGCCGCCGGAGTCACCCCGGGAATGCCGCTGGCTTGCGCCAAAGTTCTGGGCCGGACGTGGGCCAACTTTTCCTGCATTTCGCGCGAAAGCCCGCTAACCGTTCCATAATCGAACCACACGGGAATCGTCCGCTGCTCGGCCTTCTTCAGCCGCTCAATGGCCTTATGCTGCTGGTCGAGATAGCCAGCATACTTAATCTCGGTTTCCACGGATTTCAAGTCATTGCGAAGCCACACGGCGGATGACACCCCGTTCTGGTTCAGCAACTCAGGCGCAAGTTCGCGCAGAATGGGAATCAGAAACTCAATCTTAACTTCCGGGCGCTTCAGGAGCTGCGCCAGCGTCTGGCCAATGGCAGGTTGCAGATCAACCGCGTCCCCGGCGACCGCGCTTCCCAGCACCTGCAGCATCTCCCGCGAGGGCCGTGTCTTTTCCAGAAAAGCCTTCAGCGTCTTCAAGCGCGCCTGCTTGGCTTCATAGTCCGCCCAGTCTGTGTCGCTGATCAGTCCAACGCGCCGCCCCAGTGGTGTCAACCGCTGGTCAGCGTTGTCGATGCGCAAGTGTAGGCGAAACTCGGCCCGCGACGTAAACATGCGATACGGCTCATTGGTGCCCTTGGAAATCAGGTCGTCGATGAGAATCGCCGTGTATCCGTCGGAGCGGTTCAGAATCAGCGGCGGTTCGCCCTTCAGCTTCAGCGCCGCGTTGATCCCGGCCATCAATCCCTGGCATGCCGCTTCTTCATAGCCGCTCGTCCCATTGATCTGCCCAGCCAGAAACAGGCCCGCGATTTTCTTCGTTTCCAGCGTCCGTTCCAGTTCCGTTGGATCAATGGAGTCGTACTCGATAGCGTAGCCGGGTCGCATCATCTCCGCCGCTTCCAGCCCCGGAATCGAATGAATCGCCGCGAGCTGCACCTCAATCGGCAACGATGTGCTCATGCCATTCACGTAAATTTCGTGCGTGTTCAAACCCTCGGGTTCCAGAAACAACTGATGCTGGAGCTTCTCCGGAAACTTGACGATCTTGTCTTCAATCGACGGACAATACCGCGGCCCCTTCGACTGAATCTGCCCGCTATACATGGGCGAGCGGTGTACGTTCTCGCGAATAATGCGATGCGTCTCTTCCGTCGTTGACGCAATGTAGCAAGGAACTTGCGAATCATGGTGCGCCACTTGCTTCGTGCGAAAACTAAATGGCGTCGGCTCCACATCGCCCGGTTGCACCTCAAAGCGCGACCAGTCAATCGATCGCCCATCCAATCGCGGCGGCGTTCCAGTCTTGAGACGGCATCCGCGCAGACCCAAATTCTTCAGCGCCTCGCCCAACAAGACCGCCGCAGGCTCCCCGGAGCGCCCCGCTGGATACTGCTGCTCCCCGCAGTGAATCAAGCCATTCAAAAATGTTCCAGTCGTAATAATCACAGCCCGCGCGGAAACCTGCCGTCCGTCCCGCAGCGAAAGGCCGCGCGCTATTCGTGAGGCTAGGTTCGCACCCTCCGAACGCCCGAGGGCGGCCGTTCCCACGTGATCCTGTTCAAGAATCAGCCCAATGACTTCCGCCTGTTTGATCTTCAGATTCGGCTGCGCTTCCAGCATCTCGCGCATCTTCAGCCGGTAAGCCTGCTTGTCGCACTGCGCCCGCGGCGACCACACCGCCGGCCCCCGCGAAGTATTCAGCAGCCGAAACTGTATCCCCACCGCATCCGTAACCTCACCCATGATGCCGCCGAGCGCATCCACTTCGCGCACCAAGTGCCCCTTGGCAATCCCGCCAATCGCCGGATTGCACGACATCTGCGCGATCAAATCCACATTCAGCGTAAAAAGCGCAGTCTGCAACCCCATCCGCGCACACGCCATCGCCGCCTCGCAACCGGCATGCCCGGCTCCGACGACGACGACATCGAAATGTTCTGTGAAGGCTGGCATGGCGGAAAAACTAACTGATTCCATTCTACATTCCCGCCCCCGAAACACCCGCGTGCAGGCGGCTCTCCGGCTGCTTTGGCGTGTGATCCCCATCACTTGCTGGACCCGCTCAGCCTTTGTATAGTTATCTTTCGGTACCTTCGGAGTGCCGATGCAATCTTAAGGAGCGCATATGACAACCGCAGAATTTTCCGCCGAACTCGACACCCGAATCGCCAAGTTCGATCTCCTGTGCCACCCCTTTTACAAGGCCTGGTCGGATGGCCAGCTGACGCGCGAAGATCTCCGCGAATATGCGCTGGACTATTACGAGCATGTGCGCTCGTTTCCCACGTATCTGGCGGAGCTAGCGTTGCGTCTGGACGAAGGCCACACGCGCCGGGCGGTGCTGGCGAACATGGGCGAGGAAATGGGCCACGAGAAGGGCAAGCCTTCTGGACCTTCGCACGCCGAGCTGTGGATGGATTTCGCCGAAGGCATGGGCGCGGGCAAGGAATTTGCCCGGCCTGGGTTGAATGAGATCAAGGAATTGGTCCGGCATTTTAACGACGTGGCCAGCGAAGGCTCCGTCGAGGAAGCACTAGCCGCTTTCTACGCGTACGAATCGCAGGTCCCCCGCATCGCCACGGAAAAAGAACGCGGCCTGCGCGCATGGTACGGAGCGGACGACAAGACTTGCAGCTACTTTACTCTGCACCAGACTGCGGACGTCTATCACGCCAACGTGTGGAAGAAGTTACTGGAAAAGCAAGTTGCGGACAATCCTGCGATGGCGGAAAAGGCCTTAGCGGCGGGCGAAGCGGCCGCAGCCCAGTTGTGGGGAGCGCTCGATGGAATGGAACGCCGTCGGCAGAGCGCTGTCGCAGCGTAGAAACAGTCTTATAAATGGTCTTTGGTAGATCACGGCTTTACAGGCTGCTGAAAAAATCGATTTAGCCATGGCTCTTGGGCGGCGCAGCACTTCCGTGCTGCGATAACTCCCTTGTAATGAGTGGGCTTTAGCCCCGCAGGTAAAGGCTGCCCGAGCGGCGAACGATTTATGAGGCTAGCTCTAGAGTTTTCTGCCAGATTAGTAAAAGCCATCGAGTTCCATCGATGGCTTTTTTCTTTGCCCGGCAGGCGAGGGCACCTGCCGCCACTCCAGCGTTTTCACCCGCCGATATGAACCATAGTTCTCGAAGCCGGAACAAAATCCGGCTCGCCGATGTGGTGCCGCGCTTCTTTTTTCGCAATTACGTCTTCGATGAAGCGCACACATTCGCCATCGTCGGCACCCCGTCGCATAAGTTCATACAAATCATGATCCCAAACCGAGAACAAGCACGTGCGAATCTTGCCATCGGAAGTAATCCGCACGCGGCTGCACTGCCCGCAGAAAGGCATCGACACCGGCGCGATGATGCCGACCTCGCCGCTACCGTCATCAAACCGGTATTTCCGCGCCGTCTCGCTGCGCTCATGCGGAATCTCCACCAGCGGGCGATACGCGCTCATGGTCGTGACGATTTCCTGCAAGGTCACAACTTTATCCACCGACCACGCCCGGTCCTCCTCCAGCGGCATGAATTCAATGAAGCGGACAACCACGCCTTCCTCGCGCGCGAATTTCCCCAGCGGAACAATTTGACCTTCGTTAAAACCACGCAGCAGTACGCAGTTCACTTTCACCGGATCCAGCCCCGCCCGCCGCGCCGCGCGAATTCCAGCCACCACATTGGCGAAGCCGTTCGGCACGCGCGTAATGCGGGCAAACAGCTCCGGCTCAACGGCATCCAGGCTCACGGTCACGCGGCCCAGGCCCGCATCTTTCAGCGGCTGCGCCAAATCCGCCAGCAAGTCCCCGTTCGTCGTCAGCGCAATGTCGGGTGCTGTTCCTTTCAAGGTACGCAGCTTCGCAACCTGGCGGACAAACTCCACCAATCCATTCCGCAGCAGCGGCTCGCCGCCGGTCAGCCGAATCTTGGTGACGCCCAATCCGACAAACAGCCTGGCCATGCGCAGATATTCGTCGAATGCCAACTCCGCATACGCTGGCCCATCTGTTCCCGTGCGGCAATAGACGCACTTGTAGTTGCACCGATCCGTGATAGAAATCCGGAGATCGGAAATAGCGCGCCCGTATTTGTCAGTCAGGGGCATAATAAAATTTTGAGCTTTCGGGAAAAAAGGCAGGCGGGCCAAAGCCCGTGAGCGTTTTCTTTCCAAAGACCCTCGCCAAACCGCCAAAGGCCGGGAGGCAAAGACGTTTCCGTCAATACCCTTGGAGGCCGAAGCCTCACCGCTGCCGCGCCATGGTATCCCGTAGGCGGAGGCAGTCGAAAACCGCAACTTGATTATCCCGGTTGGGCCGGGGAGTTGCAAGCTGGCACCACCTGGTTACCTAAGTGACCTGAGATTTTGCGACTGATTTGGAGACAATGGTCGCTAGGGAGATCTCTATGACGCTAAAACAATCAGGTACCTGGATGGCTCTGGGAGTCCTTGCAGTTTGTCTGACTGGTTGCACGTCGGACGCTGCCCGGGAACGGCAGCAACAGAGGGAAGCCGCGCGCCAGGTTGCGGAAGACGACCAGACCACGCAAGACCAGCAAAACACCGAATTTGCTGACCGCGCCATCATGCTGCAAGCACAGGAGAAGCTGGACGCGGTCGAGCAGAAGCGCACCAAAAATGTTTACGCTCATTCCTGCCGCAAGGTGAACATGGCGAGCTATGCGTTGAATGCGTCCAGCGTCGATACTAGCCAATGTTCCGCTGAACAGTTGAAACTGGAACAGGAAGCGGAAAAGAGTCAAATGTTCGAGAAGGCATTTCAGAGCGTGAAAGACAATAACGGGAACGCCCGGTAGAATTCGTCTGGAAGCCGACTTGCAAGATCGCGCGGACAGAAGTGACCGGCCACAGAATCACATGCCGTCGTAATTCGGCCCGCCGCCACCTTCCGGCGGAACCCAGGTAATAATCTGGTACGGGTCCATGATGTCGCAGGTCTTGCAGTGCACGCAATTCGCGGCGTTCAGGCTGATGTGTTTGGGGCTGACGGTGCCAGCGGGGTCGCTGGTAGCTTCCACCATTTCGTAGACGTTGGCCGGGCAGAAGTGCGTGCAAGGGTTGCCGAACTCTTTCGTACAGCGGGTATTGCAGATGTCGGTGTCGGCAATGACCAGGTGCGCTGGCTGGTCGTCTTCGTGTTTCGTTCCGGAATGATAAATATCGGTCAGTTTATCGAAGGTGAGCTTGCCGTCGCCTTTGGCGTCGCCGAGAAGGCGCTCTTCCTCACCGCCATCGAGAGGGAGCGCAGCCAGCGGTTCCAGGTTCTCGTGACCGGCATGCGACGGATAGCGGGCGTGCAAGCCCCGGCCGAAGGTGACCTGTTGCAACGCCGTGTGAATCAGCCCCGCGTAAAAGCCCTTCTCGAAGCCCTGATGGAAGTTGCGGACTTTCCACAGTTCTTCTTTGATCCAACTTTGCTCAATACGTTTCGGATACAGGCCAAGTGTCTTGGAGGAAGAATCGCTCTTGCGCAGGGCGTCAAAGGCGGTCTGCGCGGCGATCATGCCACTCTTCATGGCCAGGTGAATGCCCTTAAGCCGCGCCGAGTTCAGAAAGCCTGCGGAATCGCCGGTGATCATAAAGCCATCGCCAGCCAATGCGGGCAGCGCCCACCAGCCCCCATAGGGCAGCGTCTTTGCTCCGTACCGGATCATGCTGCCGCCCTCCAGCATTTTCGCAATGAACGGATGCCGCTTGAATTCCTGCAACACGCGCTGCGGGTCCAGCCGCGGGTCTTCGTAATCGAGTCCGGTGACGAAGCCCAGCGAAATGATGTTGTCTTTGCCGCCGTAAATCCACGCCCCTCCATATTCTTTTGCAGTCAGCGGATAGCCCATCGTGTAAATCACTTCGCCCGGGGCGATGCGCCCAGCGGGCAACTCCCAGAGTTCTTTCACTCCAACGCCATAGGTCTGCGGATTGGAGTTGCGCGCCAGATCAAACCTGGCAACGAGCTGCTTGGTCAACGATCCACGCCCGCCTTCAGCCAGAATTGTGACTTTGGAACTAATATCGTACCCGGGCTCGAAGTTGGATTTCTTTTCGTTCTGCTTATCAACGCCCTTATCATCCGTCCGCACACCCGCCACCCGACTACCGTCATACAGCAATTCCGAGCCGGCAAAGCCCGTAAAAACGGTGATGCCCGCCGCCTCCACCTTTTCCGCCATCCATTTCACAAAACGATTAATGGAAATCACATAGTTGCCATGATCCTGCAACGGCGGCGGCGTGACGGGCAGCTTAAAGTGGCCAGTGGGCGTGAGGTAGTGAACGGCTTCCTTGTCGACCGTGGCTTCGATGGGCGCTTCGGTTTCAAATCCCGGAAGCAGTTCGCGCATGGCGCGCGGGTCGAGCAAAGCGCCGGAAAGGCAATGCTGGCCGGCTTCGCGGGCTTTTTCCAATACAAAGATGTTTTCCTTGCTGAGCGGGGCGTCGGGATGGATGGCGTTATGTTCGTCGATCAACTGCGAAAGGCGCAGGGCGCAGGCCATGCCAGCGGGGCCGCCGCCGACGATGACAACGTCGGCTTCCATAGTCGGGCGATCAGCAACTTCGAGCGGTTTGCGAAAGGTAAGCATAAGACTAGCAGCCCGTGGTGAAAGTAAGATTTGTATCAGGGCACGGCTTCAGCCGTCCCGTAAGTCCTGTATCTTCAGTCGCCTTTAGGCGCTGCGATTCAGAAAATTGAGGTTTTACCTCGGGCTGCTAGGCAACCCGCACCTCTGCTTCTCGGACAACCCTTGTTCCTTGGCGGGTCGGCTCAGCAAGTCTGCGATTCATGTCCAGAACGACTTCGACGGCCACGATCAAATTTTCGCGCGCATCCGCCAGGGACTTGCCCTCGCGAAACCCTTCGACATATGCGGTGTAGCCCCCGCCTGCTTCCGCGGAGACTTCTTCAAATGAAGCTATCAACGTGACGCCCATACGCGCGTTCTAACCTCCCGCCTTTGCCTTCTTAATCTCCTCGATCAACGGCGGCACAATGTCGAACAAATTCCCCACCACCGCCACATCAGCAATTTCAAAAATTGGTGCTTCGGAATCCTTATTAATCGCCACCACCGCTCGCGCCCCCTTCATGCCCACCAGATGCTGAATCGCCCCGCTGATGCCGAGCGCCAGATACAGCTTGGGCGAAACCGTCTGCCCAGATGACCCAATCTGGCGGTCCATGGGCAGCCACCCGTTGTCGCAAATGGGCCGTGATGCCGCGATTTCCCCACCTAAAGCTGTAGCGAGTTGCTGCGCAAGTTCAATGTTCTTCTGCTCTTTAATGCCTCTGCCAACCGACACAATGATGTCAGCCTGGGTCAGGTCCACGGCCTGCTTGGCTTCCTTGAACCACTCTTCCGGCTGGTTGCGCGCGGCCTCAAGAGTCACCGCAAACGCTTCCACGGGTGCAGAACCCGCTTCAGCTTTATCCCCGCGAAAAGCTCCGTTTTGGAACGTCGCGATCCAGGGCCCTTCCGATCCCGGCCCGTCCGATCCAAAGCTCACATCCGCAGAAAACTTCCCCTGAAACATCTGCCGCGTGAACAGCAACTTCCCCGCATCGTGCTTGTATCCCGTGCAGTCGCTGATCACGCATCGGCCCAGTTGCGTCGCCAGTTTCGGAGCGAAATCCCGAACCTGATACGTGTGCGGCATCAACACCAGCTTCGGCTGCTTTGCGGCGATCAGCTGCTTCAGCGCAGCGGCGAACGCGTCAGGCGTATAGCGCTCCAGCTGCGGCGAGTCCACCGCGTAGACTTTCGCGAGCTTCTTCGTAGCCACTTCCGCGGCGACCGCGGCGACGTTGCCACCCACCACAGCCGCTTCCACACCCCACCCGGTATCCGCGGCAATTGCCTGCGCGGCGGCAATGGTCTCCCAGGAAACGCGGTTGAGCTTGCCCTGCTGCTGCTCGACGATAACGAGAATTGTGTCTGGCATCTGCTGCACTCCTAAACCTAAAGAAAGCTTGTCATCCCGACCAACGAGAGGGATTTGCAAGAAGTCTTGCGAAATCCAGATCCCTCCCGTTGGTCGGGATGACAAACAAAAAATTACGACTAAAAACCGAACCTACAGCACCCGCAATTCGTTCCGCAATTTATCCACCAGCTTCTTCGCAATCTCAGCCGGAGAGCCTTCCAGCATCTCCGTCTTCTTCGTTTTCTGCGGCACGTACAGCCGCTCAATTTTTTGCAAATTCGGCGTCAGCGCGCTCTGCACTTCCGCCATCGCCACCTTGCGCAAAGGCTTGTTCTTGGCCTGCTTAATCCCAATCAGCGTGGCGTAGCGCAGTTTGTTAATCCCCGACTGAATCGTCAGCACCGCCGGCAGCGGCATGTTCACGTTCTGGAAAAATCCAGCCTCCAGTTCCCTCTTCACGCGAATGCCGCCGTCGGTTTTTTCCAAATGCATAATGATGGTGGCATGGGGCCAGCCCAGCAGCTCAGCCAAAATCACCCCCGTCTGCGCGAACCCGTAGTCGTCGGATTGCAGCCCGGTAAAGATCAAATCAAACTGCTCGTCTTTGATCGCAGCCGCAATCGCCCGCGCCGTGTTCAACGCATCCAGGCCAACAAACGCGTCGTCTTCCAAGTGAATCGCCCGGTCAGCGCCCTTAGCCAGCGCCTCGCGCAACACCTGCCCCGCCCGCGCCGGACCCGACGTGATGGCCACCACCTCGCCGCCGTGCTTCTCCTTCTGCCGCAAAGCCTCTTCCAGCGCGTAGGCGTCAGGCTCGTTCACTTCATACGACACATCTTCGCGAATCCACTGCCCGGATTCGTTCAGCTTCAGGGGCGCATCTTTCTGCGGCACCTGCTTCATGCAGACCAGAATCTTCATCAGTCACCTTCGGGCCGTCGGCTCTCGGCTGTCAGCTTTCGGCTAACGGCCCGGGGATCCCTGCTTAGCGGCTCGGCCAAACTGGTTAGTATACGCGGGGAGGAAGGCGGCTTCTAGGAGTGGTGGCACGCATGGATGGTGCTGGCCGATGCTACGATGGTGGACTCGACCGGAGTCATGCATGCAGTTATCGGTTGTCTCCTTAGTCTTCCTCAGTGCGGCCGTGGCTGCGGCACAAGCCCCCGACCCGCCCGAGGTCTCAAGCCCGGTACATCTGGCGCCCGAAGCAGCAGCCGCGTTGGTTGAGAAACGGGTTCCGGCTGTCTATCCGGGGAAGGCCAGCCAGAAAGGTGTCCAAGGAAGCGTCGTCCTCAGGGTTATTATCGCGGAAAACGGGGACGTCAAGGACGCCAGCGTGGTTTCTGGCGACCCGGAATTGACCCAAGCGGCCATCGACTCCATGCGGCAATGGAAGTACAAACCCTATGCGGTCGACGGGAAACCTGTGCTGGTAGAAACGCAGGTTACATTTGGATTCCACATCAAGCCGCCTCCCCCGCCCCCACCGCTGGGTAAATTTGAGGACGGCCAGTACCGAAATGAGTTTTTCGGAATCGGTTATCCACTCTCAACGGAATGGGTCAGGGAAACGGGCATCGTGCGGAGGCAACTCGCGTCGGGAAGCAATGTTCCCTCTTCCACGCAGGTGCTGTTAGCCGCGTTGCACGTACCTTCGAAATCGGATGGTCTGGTAGCCGATTCCTCGCTGGTGATCGTGGCCACCGCGGTGCCGGCCCAAGCGGACGCGAGGGAGAATCTGGTATCCGAAATAGTCACGTTGCAAGCAGAGAAAATGGGGAAACCGCGTGGCGAAATTACGTCCATTACTGTTGCTGGACTCACTATTTACCGCGCCGATGTCCAGCCAAGTAAGGGTGGGGCTGACCATCAGTCGATTCTTTGCGCTGTGGCCAAAGGGTATTTGCTGCGTTGGAATTTCCTGGCGACTTCGGAGTCTGCCTTAGATGATGCTGTTGGAACGCTCATGACGATGACGAAGTGGGAGGCGCCACCAACGCCCGTTCCCAGCAGCACTCCTCCGGGAGCGGTCTCGAGGGATGAAGTGGTGCGGATTTCCTCAGGCGTTAGTGCGGGGCGCATCGTTAAGAAAGTGGCGCCTAGCTATCCTCCTGATGCCAAATACGCGCACGTTCAGGGCACAGTTGTGCTGCACGCGACGATCGACAAGAGTGGCAACGTGATCGATCTGGAAGCGATTGCAGGGCCCGTGGAGTTGGTTCCGTCCTCCGTGAGCGCGGTGCGGCAATGGAAGTACAGGCCGTATTTGCTAAAGGGGGAGCCGATTGAAATCGATACCACGATTGAGGTTCGGTATACGCTGGGTGGATAGACTCTTTGGCGTTGAAGCTTGTCTCGTGGCGGCGGTCGTAGGTTTCTCCGCAGCGTTGGCGGCTCAAACCGACCCCGGCACCTTCAACGAAGCCACCCACCTCTACCGTAACCGCACCTACGCCATCACCTGCAAAGTTCCTGCCGGATGGGTTCTCCGCACCGCCCAAATGCAGCCCAGCGACTCCACCACCAACCAGGTCCTTCTCGCCGCCTTCGAGCGCCCACCAGAAGCCGCCGGCCCCGCCCCAGCCTCCACCATCCTCATCGCCACCGAAGCGCAGTCGAACTACCCTGCCGTCAAGACCGCGGAAGACTATTTCGCGCCGCTCACAGAAGTGGTCACCGCAAAGGGCTTCCAGGCGGTGAACGACCCCTATCCGTTCAAAGTCGGCACGCAGGCAGTAACGCGAGAAGACTTCACCCGCGAGCAAAAGGACCGCCCGACCACCTACCAGTCCACGCTCGTCACCCTCGCCCACAGCCAAATCGTTTCCTTCACCTTCCTGGCCGCCAGCGAAGACGAAGTGGACGACCTGATCGGGAACCTGTCGTTTTCGTTAAACGCAGCTCCTAAAATCGCCAGAAAAACGCCCTCCAAGTCGAAACCGAACTAGCCCCAAAATGGGTCTCCGCAACCTCCACGAACCACAAGGGTTACACTCCATTTTCGCCCCCAAAAAGTAGCGCGCCCGTGCTATAATTTGAAGAGTCGGAAAAGTCCATAACTACGTTGAATTTCAACGATTTGACGTGATTTCAGCGGCTCTCCGGCACGCGCTTTTCTGGGCTCGCAACTTACGCACTTCCCCACGGTAAAAATGGCCACTAAAGAGACGATCGTAGATACCCCCGCGGAAACGAAAAGCAAGAACGGAAAGGTCACCCCCATCAACGGCAACGAGTACAACGCGGACTCCATCAAAGTCCTCGGCGGCATGGAGGCTGTGCGCAAACGCCCCGCCATGTATATCGGCTCCACCGGCGATATTGGGCTGCACCATCTCGTCTACGAAGTCGTCGACAACTCCGTCGATGAAGCTCTCGCCGGCCACGCCGACAAAATCGAAGTCACCATCCATCTCGACAATTCCATCACCGTTGTCGATAACGGCCGCGGCATTCCCGTGGACATGATGGACATCGATGGCGAAAAAATTCCCGCCGCGCAGGTCGTGATGACCACGCTGCACGCGGGCGGAAAATTCGACTCTTCCACCTACAAAGTCTCCGGCGGACTGCACGGCGTCGGCGTTTCCTGCGTCAACGCCCTCAGCGAAGAATTCAATCTGGAAATCTGGCGCGACGGCTTCACTTGGGAACAGAGCTATTCCAAAGGCGATCCCACCAGCAAGCTGAAAAAAGCTGGTGCCTCCAAAAAGCGCGGCACCAAAGTTACCTTCCTGCCCGACCGCACCATCTTCACCGCCACGGAATACAACTTCGACACCTTAGCGCAGCGCCTTCGCGAACTGGCGTTCTTGAACAAGGGCCTGGTCATCACGCTCACCGACGAGCGCACCAACGACGCCAAGACCGGCGAAGCCAAGGTGGCGGAGTTCAAGTACACCGGCGGCATTACCGAATTCATCAAGCATCTCAACCGCGGCAAACAAGTCCTCCACGAAAAGCCCATCTACATGGAAGACGAGCGCGATAACGTCGCCATGGAAATCGGCATTCAGTACAACGACGCCTATTCCGAAAGCGTCTTCAGCTTTGCCAACAACATCAACACCGTGGATGGTGGCACGCACCTTACCGGATTTCGTCAGGCGCTGACCCGCACCATTAACTCCGCCGGACAACAGCTGGGCCTCTTCAAAGACGTGAAGGAAAACCTGACCGGAGACGACGTCCGCGAAGGTCTCGTCGCCGTCATCAGCGTCAAGCTTTCGCAGCCCCAGTTTGAAGGCCAAACCAAAGGCAAGCTCAATTCCGATATCGCCGGGACCGTTCAGGCCTTCGTCAACGAAAAGCTCGGTGCGTTCTTTGAACAGAACACCACCGTGGCCAAAAAAGTCATCAACAAAGCCATTGACGCCGCCCGCGCCCGCGAAGCTGCCCGCAAAGCCCGCGATCTCACCCGCCGCAAAGGCGTGCTCGATGGCGGCGGCCTCCCCGGCAAACTCGCCGACTGCTCCGAAAAAGATCCGGAACGCTGCGAGCTCTACCTGGTCGAGGGCGAGTCCGCCGGTGGCACCGCCAAGCAGGGCCGCGACCGCCGCTTCCAGGCCATTCTTCCACTCAAAGGCAAAATCCTCAACGTGGAAAAAGCCCGCTACGACAAAATGCTGGCCCACGAAGAAATTCGCTGCATGATCACCGCCCTCGGCACCGGCATTTCCAAAGACGATTTCGATCCAACCAAAGTCCGCTACGGCAAGATCATCCTCATGACCGACGCCGACGTCGACGGATCCCACATCCGCACGCTGCTGCTCACGTTCTTTTTCCGGCACATGCAGGAACTCATCAAGCGCGGCAATATTTTCATCGCCCAACCGCCGCTCTACTCCATCAAGAAGGGCAAATCGCTCCAGTTCATCAAGGATGACCGCGAATTCGTCAAAGTCATGGTCAAGCGCGCCTCGGACGGCATCACCATCCGCTTCGGCGAAGGCGCGGCCAAAATTGAAGGCGCGGCCCTGGCCAAGTTCATCACGCTGCTCAACGAGTACCTGGGCTTCGCCGATAAAGTCGGCAAGCGCCTGCGCGACGAAAAAGTCACCGAGATGCTTCCCGGCCTCGACCTCTCCAAGCGCGCCGATTTCGAAGGCGACAAGAACACGCTGCCGCCCAAGCTGCAAAAGCTGGAAAAGGCACTCAAGGCCATGACCAAAGAGCGTGGCTTCAAAAGCGTTGCCACCCGCTTTGATGAAGAGCACAGCCTCTGGGAAGTTTCCTACGTCAGCAGTCAGGGCGCGGAATACGTCATCCGCTGGGAACTGGCCTCCAGCGCCGAGTACCGCCAGATGATCACCAAGTACCGCCAGATCGAAGCCAACCTCGAACCACCCTTTATCGTCGAGCACCTCAAGAAGACTTCCAAAGCCGAAGAGGCTGAAGTCGAAGAAGAAGATTCTGAAACAGCTGACATGACCGTGGAAGACAAGGCCGACAAAAAGGCCAAGGCCGTGAAGCGTACCTCCGACCGCGAGCCAGTGGAGAAGAACACGCCCCGCGAACTGCTGGAATACGTCCTAGCCGAAGGCAAGAAAGACTTCGTAGTCCAGCGTTACAAGGGCCTGGGCGAAATGACGGCCGAGCAACTCTGGTCCACCACCATGAACCCGGAAACCCGCACGCTGCTCTCCGTTAAGCTGGAAGACATTGCCGAGTGCGAAACCATCTTCACCACCCTAATGGGCGAAGACGTCGAATCCCGCCGCAAGTTCATCGTAGAAAACGCCCTCGACGTCAAGAACCTTGACATCTAGAGCGGCTCTGAACAAGTATCTTTTGTTGGAATTGTCATTCCCAGCTGTTGGAATTGTCATTCCCAGCGAAGCGAGGAATCCCCAGGGTGCCGAGAGCGCCCGATACTCTCCAGCTCTCCAGCTCTCTTGCTTTCTTGCAACGCCCTTGCAAATGCCAGGCACGGTAGCACCGGGCTTCAGCCCGGCGACACAGCCTTAAAAATGGACGGGCTTTAGCCCCCGAAGTAAGGGCTAGGTCTGCCAACCCCGACTTCTTCAGCCTTCAGAAAAAGTCGATTGAGGCAAGCTTTTGGGCGGCGCAGCACTTCAGTGCTGCGATAAGTCTTTTGGAATGAATGGGCTTTAGCCCCCGATGTAAGGACGTGTTCCAACCCGCGAACCATATGTCGCCAACTCTATAACGAGGGCGTGTTTCATAAACGCTTCGTATCAGGGCGCGGCTTCAGCCGCTGCAGCAAGAATGTCATCGCTTCCATCAGCTACTTATGCAACACGCTCTAGGGCGAAGCGAGAAAACCACCCCAACATAACACTCCACAACTGTCCCCGATTCCCTTTCCCAGCCGTCTCCCGCTACAATTGTTCTCGCCGAAGTCTTCCAAATTCAGCGCCACCCCAGAAGGACGCCATGATGCGACTCGCTCAACTTCTCTTAATTTGTTCCATTTTCGCCATCCCAGCGCTAGCCCAATCAGACGCCGCCTCTGAAACCCCCAAACTCCAGCGTTTCGACCCGCAGCAGCCCGACCGCGCCCTCGACCCCTGCCAGGATTTCTACAAGTTTTCCTGCCAAAAGTGGTTCTCCGCCAACCCCATCCCCGCTGACCAGGTCGTTTGGGGCACTGGCAGCGGCCTCAACATCTGGAATCTCAATGTCTCGCGCGAAACCATGGAACTCGCCGCCAAAAAATCCGATCGTAGCCAAGTCGAGCAGCAAGTTGGCGACTACTGGTCCGCCTGCATGGACGAAAAGGGCATTGACGCCGCCGCCCTGCGCGACCTCGCCCCCGAACTCAAGCGCATCGCCGCCATCGAAAATAAGGCCAGCCTCGTCGACGAAGTCGCCCACATGCACCAGCTCCTGCCTGCCGCCTGGGCCGCCGACGGTAACCAAACCGCCGCGCCCCTATTCGGCTTCGGCTCCTCGCAGGATCTCGATGACGCTTCCCTCGTCATCCTCTCCATCGACCAGGGCGGCCTCGCCCTTCCCAGCCGCGACTTCTATA
Source organism: Acidobacteriaceae bacterium (assembly GCA_043782485.1). Classification (GTDB taxonomy): domain Bacteria; phylum Acidobacteriota; class Terriglobia; order Terriglobales; family Acidobacteriaceae; genus JANXUC01. Next base: position 39,680 of record JAYWAL010000015.1, read on the forward strand.
TAAAAGACGATGCCCGCTCCGTCGAAATCCGCAACAAATATCAGGCCCACCTCCGCAAAATGTTTGAGCTTTCCGGAGAAAGCAAGGAAGCAGCCGCCAAGGATGCCGAGATCGTTCTTAGCGTGGAAACCGCCCTCGCCAAGCCGCAAATGGATAACGTCAGCCGCCGCGACCCAAAAAAGCTCAACAACAAGTTCTCGCTCGATCAGCTCCAGGCCCTTACTCCAAACCTCAACTGGAAGCGCTATCTGGAACTGGTCGGCGCGCCCACCCCGCACCACTACATTGTTAGCTCGCCCGACTTCTTCAAAGCCCTCAACCAGCTCCTCGCCGAGCACCCGCTCGAGCACTGGAAGACCTACCTGCGCTGGTATCTGCTCCACCAGTCCGCGCCGTATCTTTCGGCCGCCATCGTCGAGGAAAACTTCAACTTCTACGGCCACACGCTCGCCGGCACCGAAAAGATGCAGCCCCGCTGGCGTCGCTGCGTCCGCGCCGCCGACCGCGATCTCGGCGAGGTCCTCGGCCAAGCCTACGTCGCTCGCGCTTTCCCGCCCGAGAGTAAGCAACGCGTCGTCGACCTCGTCCACGACATTGAAGGCGCACTCACCGAAGACATTAAGTCACTCGACTGGATGAGCACCAAGACGAAAGAAGAAGCCGCCAAAAAACTCCAGGGCATCGAAGACAAAATCGGCTATCCCAACCAATGGCGCGACTACTCGTCTCTCAAGATCAACAAGGAGAGCTACCTCAACAACGTTCACGCTTCCACCGCCTTCGAGTTCAAGCGCCAGCTCGACAAAGTCGGCAAGCCCGTCGACCGCGCCGAATGGGGCATGACTCCGCCCACCATCAACGCCTACTATGATCCGCAACTCAACACCATTAACTTCCCCGCCGGAATTCTCCAGCCACCCTATTTCGATAAGCAATACGACGCGGCCGTGAACTACGGCGGCATCGGCGCCGTCATCGGCCATGAAATCATCCACGGCTTCGACGACGAAGGCCGCCAATTCGACGCCTCCGGCAACCTCCGCGACTGGTGGAGCGCCGAGGACTCCAAAGCCTACGACGAACGCGGCAAATGCATTGCTACTGAATACACTCAGGAAATTCCCGAAGCTGGCCCGGGAGTGAAACAGAACGGCCTCCTCACCCAGGGCGAAGACACCGCCGACAACGGTGGCACCCACCTCGCCCTCATGGCCCTCGAAGCGGCCCTTAAGAAAGAAGGCAAAACCCTCGACGACAAAGGCGAAGACGGCTGGACCAACCGCCAGCGCTTCTTCCTCTCTTACGGCAACAGTTGGTGTGAGCAAATGCGCCCCGAAGCCCTCCGCACCATGGTTCTCACCAACCCGCACACCTATCCCAAGTACCGCGTCAACAACACAGTCGCCAACATGCCCGAATTCCAACAAGCCTTCGGCTGCAAAAAAGGCCAACCCATGGCCCACAACAACGCCTGCCACGTCTGGTAGTTCTAAAAATGGGATCAATCGGGTGCCCCGTCCTTGTCCGCGTTGCTCAGCGGACAGGGCGGGGCTTTTGACCGTATACCGCGATCACCCCCTTTACCGCGCCCCACTCCCCATCTAAACTAATCAGTCCCTTCCGGAGCGAAAATGAAGCCCCTCCTGATCCTCCTATTCACCACCACGCTCCTAGCCCAAAAGCCCCTCACCATCGAAGCCATCACCGCCGAAGGCGGCTTAACCGGTCGCCCTCCCGAAGCCTTCCAGTGGAGCCCCGACAACTCCCGCCTGACTTTCGTCCAGCGCGACGACTCCGGCGAGCACGGCGAACTCTGGTCCATCGACGCCGCCACCGGCCAGAAAACCGTTTTAGTCACCGAGGCCAATCTCTCCCGCCTCGCCCCGCCCCTCAGCAAAATTCAAGATGAACGCGAAAAGGAGCGCCTCTCCCGCTACGGCGTCGCCGCCTACCAATGGGCGCCCGACTCGCAACACATCCTCTTCGACTCCCACGGTCAACTCTGGCTCTATCGTTTAGATAACGGAACAGCCGTCCAGTTCACCTCCAGCCCTGACCCCTCCACTGACCCCAAGTTCTCCCCCGACGGCAAATTCGTCTCCTTCGTCCGCGACCACAGCCTCGTCATCGAACGCGTCGACGGCATGAAGGAAGGCGGCATGAGGATTCACCGCAAGAAGGACAAATCCGACACCGGCACCGAAGACGAAAATATTCTCAACGGCGAAGTCGATTGGGTTTACGAAGAGGAGCTCAGCGTCCGCAGCAACCAGTTCTGGTCCGCCGATAGCCGCAAAATCGCCTTCCTCCAAATGGATGAAGCCCCCGTCCCCACCTACCCCATCACTGACTGGCTGCCCACCCACCCGCGCGTGGAAAAAGAAAAATATCCCAAAGTCGGCGACCCCAATCCCACCGTCCGCCTCGGCGTCGTCGATGCCAGCAACAGTAAGGTTAAATGGATCACTCCATTTCCAGAAGAAGAAGCACCCAATGTCTACCTTCCCCGCTTCGGCTGGGCGACCCCAAACGTGGTCTGGGCGCAGGTCCTCAACCGCCGCCAGGATCACATCGATCTCTACTTCATCGACACCGATTCCGGCCGCTCCCGCAAAGTGTTAAGCGAAACCAGCGACGCCTGGATCAACATCAACGACGATTTCCGTATTCTTAAAACAGAAAACTACCCTGCCAACCGCTTCCTCTGGACCAGTTGGCGCGACGGTCACACCCACATCTACCTCTACAGCTTCAACCCCAGCGACCCCACCTCCGCCGATGCCAAACTCGAACGCCAGCTCACCCAGGGCGACTTCGAAGTCCTCACCGTCGAAGCCGTAAACGCGACCAGCTCAGACGCCACCACCCAAATCCTCTTCACCGCCACCACCGACGCCAGCCGCCAGCAGCACGTCTTCTCAGTCCAGCTCAACGGCGAAGGCCTTCATCAGCTAATTCCTGATTCAGGAACGGAACACGCCGAGTTCTCCGACAATGGCCAGCACTTTCTGTCATCCATCTCCAGCACCTTGCAGCCGCCCGCTCGCTCGCTCTGTTCCCTGGACGGAATCTGCAAAAAGTTCTGGGAATCCCGCAGCCTCGCCGAATACTCTCTCACCCCGCCCAGGAATCTTGATTTCAAAGCCGAGGACGGCACCCCGCTCCACGCCCAACTCCTTCTCCCTGTCACCACCACCGCAAAAATTCCTTTAGTCGTCTACATCTACGGCGGCCCCGCCGGACAGACCGCCGCTGACTCCTGGGACGGCTTCATCGGCCTCTACCACCAATACCTAGTCCACCACGGCTTTGCCGTCTTCACCCTCGACAATCGCGGCACGCCCAACCGCGACAAAAAATTCCTCGCTGCCCTCAAAGGCCAGTTCGGAGCCGTCGAACTTCGCGACCAGCTCGGCGCGCTCAACGAACTCTTCACCCTGTATCCGCAACTCGACAAAGACCGTACTGCCATCTGGGGATGGAGCAACGGCGGCTCCATGACCCTCTACGCCATGACCCACTCCGAAGTTTTCAAAGCTGGAATATCCGTTGCCCCCGTCACCGATTCCCGCAATTACGACACCATCTACACCGAGCGCTACCTCGGCCTTCTCCCTGAAGCCGCCAAAGCCTACGACGACACTTCCGAACCTAAAGTCGCCGCCAACCTCCACGGCGCTCTACTCCTGGTCCACGGCACCAGCGACGACAATGTCCATTTCCAGAACACCATCCAAATGATCGACGCGCTTATCAAAGCCGGAAAGCAATTCAACCTGATGCTCTACCCCAACAAAACCCACGGCATCAGCGGCCCCGCAGCCCAGGCCCACCTCCTCCACGCCATGGAAAACCACCTAACCCGCGAACTGATGCCAGGAAAGGCGGTTCAAGCTGACAGCCGATAGCCGACAGCGGAGTGCTACTCTTGGCCACTTCGAACTCAGCATCATCTCCGACGGCACCTACTACCTGGACGGCGGAGCCTTCTTCGGCGTCGTCCCCAAAGTCCTCTGGGAGCGCCGCGTCCAAGCCGACGAAAAGAACCGCATCACCACCGGCCTGAACTCCCTCCTGATCCGCACCGGCGACAAAAATGTCCTCGTCGAAACCGGCATCGGCAACAAGCTCACCGAAAAGCAGCAAGCCATCCACGGCAACCACGCCCAACTCCTTGACAACCTCCACCAGACCGGCCTGGGCCCGGACGACATCGACGTCGTCATCAATTCCCATCTCCACTTCGACCACTGCGGCTGGAACACCATCCGCCACAACAACCAAATCGTCCCCACATTTCCAAAAGCGAAATACTACGCCCAGGCCGGAGAATACGAACACAGCCTCTTGCAACTCGATCGCGATAAAGTCAGCTACCTCGACGACAACTACGGCCCCCTAATCCGTAGCGGCCAAATGACCCTCCTCCGCGGCGACGCCGAAATCCTCCCCGGCATCCGCACCCGCATTTACCCCGGCCACACCGCCAATATGCAAGCCATCCTCATCGAAAGCCAGGGCCAAACCGCCTGCTTCACCGGCGACCTCATCCCCACCACCTTCCACCTCGACCCCACCTGGGTCATGGCCTTCGACCTTGACCCACTGGCAACCATCGAAAACCGAAAACGCCTCTACGCCGAAGCTCTCCCCAACAACTGGCTCCTAATCTTCACCCACGATCCCAAAATCCCCATGGCCCATGTTCGCAAAACAGAAGAAGGCAAACTAATCGCCATCCCAACTACTCTCCGCTAGCCCAGGCAAAAGATCTCTGGTGACACAAAAACTCTCACCCCAAAAAAATCTTGTCATTTCGACCAAGAGGAATCCGCTCTAGCTCTAGGCTCAACCACCGGCATCCCCAACGACCCCACACTCACCGCTAGTACAATAACCCATGATTCTCCAACTACCCCCAGGCCCCTTCTCCGCCTACCTCTTCGACTGCGACGGCACCATCGCCGACTCCATGCCCCTGCACTTAATCGCCTGGCAACAGTCGTTAGCAGAATGGAACTGCCCCTTCCCCGAAGCCACGTTCTACGCCTGGGGCGGCAAGCCCATCGCGGAAATCATCTCCACTCTCAACACGCAACACAATCTCAAAATGCCAGTCGAACAAGTAGCCCACCGCAAAGAGCTCCTCTACTTCGAACTGCTCCCCCAGCTCAAGCCCGTCCCAGAGGTTTTAGAACACATCCACTCCCAGCACGGGAAAATCCCCTTCGCGGTAGTCTCCGGCAGCACCCGCGAATCCGTCGACGCCTCTCTCCAAGCTCTCCGTCTCCAGGACCATTTCGACGCCTACGTCTGCGCCGGAGACTACATCCATAGCAAACCCCACCCAGAACCCTTCCTGCTAGCCGCGACCAAGCTAGGCATCCCCCCAGAACTCTGCCTGGTCTTCGAAGACACCGACTTAGGCATCCAATCCGCAAAAGCCGCAGGCATGGCGTCGGTAAAGGTCCCCCAACCCCACGAGCGCGCACCCGCCTGCGGGCTCTTGTTCGAAAAATAGAAGTAACCAAATACAACCACGCCTACTTCACCACCAACGTAACCTTAGCCGAGTGCGTCAAACTCCCCGACGTCCCCGTCAACGTCAGCGTATAAGTTCCCGGCGGAGTTCCGCTCGGTGGCGGAGGTGGCGGCGCCGCACTCGAGTGCCCCCCACAACCCCCCATCAGCGCAACCGTAAGCAATGCCACGGACGTTGGTGCCCAGGTCCGCAAAGGAATCCGCCTCAGCCAAAGCATCATCCAGCCCATCAACACCGGCACCACCATCCATCCTAACCACCCGCCCCGTGGCCCATCCATAGATATTGGTACTCCTACGCCGCCAGCCTTGGTTGCTGCGGTAGTTGTCACCGGCAGGCTGAAACTAAACACGGACGAAGCAAACACCAGAATCGGCGCACCCGGCAAGCAGGTCGCCAGTCTTGGCACACCGGTGCATGTCAGCGTCACCGTTCCCAGAAACCCGTTCAGCGACGGAAGCTGAATGGAATAATTCGCGGTGCCCCCTGCCGTCACCGTTAACGACGGGTTCGTCGCCGTCAGCGCAAAGTCGGGACTCGGGCCCCCAACCGACTGTTGCAGGATGGAGATCCTGGAAGAGGGAGTGCTCGGTGCCGCGAGGTCCAGCTTCCCGTCGCCATTGAAGTCCCCCGGAGCCATGTAGTAAAGATCGCTCGGCAGCAGCCGAGTAAAGTCCGTCGGTGTAAATGTTCCGTCCCCATTTCCCAGCATCACGGAAACATAGTCAATCAGCGTCAGGTATTGCACGTTCAGGATCGCCAGCACCAGATCCGTCTTGCCATCCCCGTTAAAATCCCCACCCGCCATAAAATCGGTGTGAGTCTGATCGGTGGCTACGCCACAGCAGTTGCTCACCGGGGTGAAGGTTCCGTCACCGTTGCCCAGTAAAACAGCGACCGTGCTGTTGCCGCGACCCGCCGAGGCTAGGTCCAACTTCCCATCGCCGTTGAAGTCCCCCACCACCAGCGAGGGGCCAGCCGCACCCACTGGCGAAGCTGCCGCCGCAAACGTTCCATCTCCATTGCCTAACAAAATCGAAACAGCGGTGCTGTCGAAATCCTGCACCGCCAAATCCAGTTTGCCATCCCGATTGAAGTCCCCTACGCCAATCGCAAACGGAGCCAGCCCGTCCGTCCGCACCAGAGTTCCTGCCGTAAACGTCCCATCCCCATTGCCGAGCAGAATGCTCAGCGTCCCATCTGCTGAATTCGCCACTGCCAGATCTAGCTTCTGATCCGCGTTAAAGTCCCCAAAAGCCAAGCTGACTGGGCCGCCTCCCACGTTAATCGGCGATCCAGACGCGATGGCAAAGGTTCCATCTCCGTGGCCCAAAAGAATAACAACTTTGTTATTGCTATAGTCCGCCGCCGCCAAGTCCTGCTTTCCGTCACCATTCATATCCCCAGCCGCGAGCGCACCCGCCGCTGCCACCTGCGGAGAATTCCCCGCCGCCGTAAACGTGCCATCTCCGTTGCCTAACAGAATGCTGATAAAAGCTGGGGTCTGCGAATTCAAAATTCCCACGGCCATATCCAGCTTCCCATCCCCGTTAAAATCCCCAGTCGCAATCGGGCCTGGCTCACTCGGAAATTGCCCAGTACCGGTCACATTGATCGGCGACCCTGGCGCGTCCGAATAGAACATGCCTGTGCTCGAAGCCACCACGGGAAAATAGACAGTGTTCGACGCCGTAGCCGTTCCAGGATTGACTACCGTCACCGACGCCGTACTCGCGGTGAGCAAATCCCCTGCTGGCACGAATGCCATCAATGTGGAATTCGAGACAAAAGCGGTCACTAGCGGCGCCCCATTCCAGTTGACAGTCGCGCCAGAAGCCAGCCCGGTGCCGTGCACCGTAAGGTTAAATCCCGCACTACCAGGCGCCACCGCTCCAGGAACCAACGGCTGATTCAAGAAAGGAACTGAGGCCTGCGCAACCGCCACTTCAAGTCCATTCAACGCGCAGACAGCAAACAAGCCCGCAATCCAGATCTTTACGAACACAGAACGGCCCATGGGGGAACCTCTCGCTCGACTATACAGGTTGGGCAGGCGGAAAAAGCAAAAGAAGCGGTCGTTCCAGAGCCAGCTTTGGGGAGGGCTACGTTGGTGCGGTGACCAGTGTTTCGAAGGTGTATGCGTAGAGCATGGAAGAACTTGGAGGCCGGTCCGGCAGGGTAGAGCAGGCCTTCAGGCCCGCGTTGAGGCGGAAAATAATTAGGGGCTTTAGCCCCTGTGGTAAAGGTTTGATTTCGAAAAGAGCTTCGTGGCAGAAGCAGGATTCGTATCAGGCCACTGCTTTAGCGGTGGCGCAAGCGCCTTGATTCGCGTGCGCCTTCCGGCGCTGGATTGGAACACCGACGTCGACCACTGGCTGGCAGCCCGTGGCAGAAGCAGGATTCGTATCAGGCCACTGCTTTGGCGGTGGCGCAAGCGCCTTGATTCGCGTGCGCCTTCAGGCGCTGGATTGGAACACCGACGTCGGCCACTGGCTGACAGCCCGTGGCAGAAGCAGGATTCGTAACAGGCCACCGCTTCAGCGGTGGCGTAAGCGCCTTGGTTCGCGTGCGCCTTCAGGCGCTGGATTGGAACACCGACGTCGACCACTGGCTGACAGCCCGTGGCAGAAGCAGGATTTGTATTAGGCCACGGCTTTAGCGGTGGCGTGAGCGCCTTGATTCGCGTGCGCCTCCAGGCGCTGGAGTGGAACACCGACGTCGACCACTGGCTGACAGCCCGCGGCAGAAGCAGAATTTGTATTAGGCCACGGCTTTAGCGGTGGCGCAAGCGCCTTGATTCGCGTGGGCCTTCAGGCGCAGGAGTGTGAACTAGGATTTTGACCATAGACTGCTAGAACCGCTCTCGCAAATAATTAGTCTCCGGTAAGTCACGGCTTTAGCCGTGACACCAAGGGCCTAAACGACCTGGGGCTTTAGTCCGCGATGGAGCCACGGGTGTCCCCGCTCGTGCGCGCAACCAAAAAGCCCCGTATCCCTGGAGCGACACCTTTCAGGCGGCGCAGCACTCCTGCGCTGCGATAAGCGCTCTGTAATTAGGGGCATGAGAACTTCTTGCAAATGCTAGACACGGTAGCACCGGGCTTCAGCCCGGTGACACAGCCCTAAAAATATGGGGCTTCAGCCCCCGCGGTGAGGTGTGGGTCACCCACCATGACTTTTTCAGCAGATGCAGGAAAAGTCGAAGGAGCCAAGCCTTTGGGCGGCGCAGCACTTCAGAGGGTGCGATATAGCCGTTGAAATGGGAGCGCTTCAGAGAGTGCATGAGAACTCCATGCCAATGCCAGACAC
>JAYWAL010000016.1:0-19223 GCA_043782485.1 Acidobacteriaceae bacterium
GCGGGTGCGAACTCAGGTGGCGACGTTGGTGGTGATCTTGATATGTTTTTGGGCGGCTTTTGCGCTGTATCCCGCTCCCGGTCCGCAGTTTGACTACGCGCGCGTGGGGGTTCCGGCGGACTGGCACCATTTGTACACCGGCTTTCTATCGCATTGGAACAAGAATTCGAATCTTTCGTGGGCGTTTGATGTTTGGTTTTTGAACTTGTTTCCGCGGGAGCATCCCTTTGTGTTTAACGAGGGCGGTTGGTCGACGCTGAGCTTCATTCCTACGCTGGGCACGATGATTTTGGGCTTGCTGGCCGGGGAATGGCTCAAGGGGAAGCATTCGACAGCGCATAAGTTGCGCGGACTTGTGGTTGCGGGCGGGGGTTTGGTGTTGCTGGGGCTGGTTTTTCAATGGGCTGGCATTTGCCCGATTGTGAAGCGCGTTTGGACCTCGTCGTACACGTTGTATAGCGGGGGTCTGGTGGTGCTGATCCTTGCGGTGTTTTATGCGCTGCTGGAGTGGAAGGGGTGGCGGCGTTGGGCTTTCCCGCTGCTTGTGATTGGCATGAACTCGATTGCGATTTACGTGATGAGTTGGACGATGCCCAATTTCGTTGCCGGGGCGTTGGAGCGGCACTTTGGGGGAGTGTTGTCGGGTATTTCGGGGCCTACGTTTCAGCCCGTGGTGCATGGTGTGGCGTTGATTGCGGTGTTTTGGGTGATTTTGTTTTGGATGTATCGGCGGAAGATCTTTTTGAGGATTTGAGGCAGAAAAGCTTGTGTCATAGCGGGCGATTCTGGTTATGGAATCGGCATCTGAGTAGGGAAGAATTGGCTGCTGGCGGCGCCTGAAGGCGCTTTCTTGGGCATCTGTTGGCACGCCTGAAGGCGTGCCCTGATACCGACCTTGCTTCTCCTGGTTTCGAATACTTGTTTCGAATCCGTGCTTCGGACCCGCAATTCGGACTCGTGATACGGACCCGTGATTCAGCCCTTGATACGGGCCGTTGATACGGGATGTTCTCGGATGACGGATGTATGTTGGCGCCGACCTGTCTGGCAAGAAGGTGGTGGCATGAAAGCGGGAAAGATTTGCTCCTGGATGCAGAGTCTGGGGATTCCTCGCTTCGCTTCGGGATGACAACTTCAAAACGAAAAGATCGTGATTGAAGATAGTGATACAGAGTTTCCCTAGGGTTCTTGTTGGACTGGGTTGATCAGTTTGCCGATTTTTGGGATTTCTACTTCGATGGTGTCGCCGGGTTGGAGCCAGAGTGGGGGCTTGCGGGCGGCGCCGACGCCGCTAGGGGTGCCCGTGCTGATGACATCGCCCGGGAGGAGTTCGGTGAAGGTGGAAATGTAGGCGATGATTTCAGGAATGGAAAAACGGAGATCGTGGAGGCCGGAATCTTGGACTACGTTTCCGTTGAGGCGGGTGGTGAGGTGGAGTTGGGTGGGGTCGGGAATTTCATCGGCGGTGGTCATGCAGGGGCCGGACGCGCCGGTGGCAGGGAAGTTCTTGCCGGGAGTGTACTGGGTGGTGTGGCGCTGCCAATCGCGGACGGAGGCGTCGTTGTAGATGGTGTATCCGGCGACGTAGGCGAGAGCGTCCTCTTTGAGGATGTGGCGGGCGGGCTTAGCGCTTGGGTGTTTACCGATGATGATGGCGAGTTCGCCTTCGAAGTCGAGGTGGTCGGAGGCGCGGGGGCGAAGGATGGGTTGCAGATGTCCAACCTGGGAGCTGGCCAGGCGGATGAAGAGGAGAGGGTAGTCTTCGATCTTCTTGCCGACTTCGCGGATGTGTTCCAGAAAATTGAGACCGACGCAGAGGATTTTGTCGGGGTTGGGGATGACGGGTAGGAACGTGATTTGGTGCAGGGCTTGAGTGGGGGCGGAGGGGTTAGGCGTGGCGTTGGTGGCCAGGAAAGTGCGGAGGTCGGGGAGATCGGGGGAGGCCAGGTCGGAGATGCGGTCGTCCTGGATGACTCCGAAGGTGTTGCGGGCGTTGAGTTGGTAGCTGGCGAGTTGGATGGCGGTGTCCTCGAGGGGGTATTGTAGCAAGCTGGGAAAGGGCGGGGCGTCCCAGGCTTGGGCTGGTTCCAAGATGGGTTCACGAACAAAAACCCCGCCCTGTCGCAAAGAACGCGACAAGGACGGGGCACCCTCGGATCGTTACTCTTCTTCTAGGGCAGGGGTAGGACGTAGGCTCCGCGGCCGTGCGTGGCTGCGTAGAGCACGCGTGCGGACGGGGAGATGACCAGGCTTGGAACTTCGACGCTGGGCAGGCCAGTGGCGGGAATCTGCCAAGTTCCCGTACCCTTGGGCAGGCGGAGCACGCCGAAGTCGTTGCCGGAATAGAGGTCGCCGGTTTTGTCGTCGCGGACCAGGGCCGTAACTGGGACATCGCCGAGGCTGCCGTCGATGTTGATCCAGGTGGCTGTGCCCGCAACCGGGTCATAGGTGACATCGAAAACGTGGCCAGGTGTGGTCGGCGTTTTCGTATTGTAACCGGAGTAGGAAATCCAGGCGTGGTTGGTGTTCGCGGGATCGACCACGATTCCACTCACGAAACGCTGAGGAGAGGCGACCGAGAGGGAATCGAGGCGGGTGTAGGTGACAGCGCTGCCATCCGCGCCAGGTGTGCTGGAAACGGAATCGGCGTTCTTGGAGATGAACACGCGACCAGTGGTGGTGGCTCCCCAAAGAGTGCTGGTGTCGGCCAGTGTGCGAGCGATGTTGCCAACCACGCCGCCAGGTTTGTCGATACCGTAGAAGGTGGAAGTCAGGTCGCCCTGGGGATCGGAGAGGCCGGTGGGGCTGGAGAGTTCGGCCCAATCGCCGCAGGAAACGGTGAAGTCGCCCGTGAACTCGTTGCAATGGAGGTCGAGATAGGCTTGGGGTCCGCCGTTGTCGGTGGTGCGCCAGATGCCCTGGAGACCGACGAACATGGTGCCAGCCTTGGCCACCGTGGGATCGGCAATGATGGGAACATAGAACGACCAGCCTTCCGCCGGTGCGGCGAATAGGCGGTCGGATACCCAGTCCCAACCAAGTGAGTTGGTGGCACGGAAGTTCACATCAATCTGCGGGGCATAGTAGGTGTGGAAGCGGGTGTTGGGGTTGCTGGCGTTGAAACCGGATTGACCGCCATCGCCGCCAATGACCTGGGGCCACACGTTGGTGCCCTGGTAACGGAAGGTGCCGTTATCCTGGGTGCCACCCATGAGCTCCGCAGTGGGCTTTTTGGGGTTGATGGAGAGGCTCTGGAACTGGAGCGTGTTCAGCCCGGAGTTCAGGCTGGTGAGGGTGGTGGGCACGGCGGAGAGCAAACGCTGGCAGGCAAGGGTGTTATCCGGGTCAAGGAGGCGAGTGGCGCACTGGCTGGAGACATCGGCGTACGAGCCGCTGGATCGGACCAGGCCGCCATCGGAGCCCTCGAACCAGACGTTCGGGTTGCCGGGCTTGAAGACGAGCGCGTGCTGGTCGGGGTGGATGGAGTTGGGAGTCCTGGAGGAAGTGGCGTCGAAGGTGAGATCGGTGAAGGTGCGGTTGTTGTGGGCGGGGTCGGGATCGCCAGCGGTGGTGGAACGAAGGACGCCGCGGGCATTGGAAACGCCGCCAGCTTCGCCGTAAAGGAAGGAGCCAATGACGACGACGGTATCGGGGTGCCCGGCTGGGGTGAAGATGGCATTGTCATACCAGCACTGGCCGGTGCAGTAGTTGTAGGTGGCGTAGCCGGGATCGGCGACATTGGAGCTTGTGAGCGACTTCCAGCTAGGGCCGTTGGTGCTGCCGGAGACCAGGACGGAAGCGGGCTGATTCATGTTGTCATTGCGCCAGACGGCCGCCCCGGGCTGGAAGGGAGCGCCACCGGCACCGCCTCCATCACCGACGTACATGCGGGTTTTGCCGCCTTTAGTGGTGAGAGCGATGGCGGTGCGTGCGAAGAAGTCGCCCTGGGTGGGAACATAGCCGAGGGAAACGAAGACCTGCTGGAAGGCTCCAGCCTTTTCATACGGAGCGCTGCGGAAGACGCCGAGGCCGAAGGCGGAGGCGTAGACGACCTTAGGGTTGCTGGGGTCCAGGGCGACGGCGTTGACGCCTTCGCTGAAGCCGGTAATGCTGGCGGGGTCAAAGACCTCGGTGAAGGTGAGGCCGCCATCGGTTGACTTGTACAGGCCAACGGGCTGGCCGGTGCCAGCCGGGGGATTACCGGTAGCGCCGCCGACCGCACTGACGCCACGGACGCCGCGGGTGGTGCCGACGTAAATGGTGTTGGGGCTGGAAGGATCAATGGCAATGTTGCTGATGGAGCGGTTGATGGCGAAGGTGCTGCCGGCTACGAAGGACCAGGAATCGCCGCCGTCGATGGATTTGTAGATGCCTTGTCCAGCGCCGGAGTCGCCGCTGGCATTGGGCTCGCCGGTGCCGACCCAGAGGGTGTTTCCGGTGCGGTCGGAGGGGTCGATGGTGATGGTGCCGATGGCGTTGGTGCTGAAGCTATCATCGGTGATTTGCGTCCAGGCCGGGGTGTTGGAGAGGGCCTTGTCGGTGCGCCAGACGCCGCCGCCAGCCGCACCAACGTAGAGGCGGCAGCGGACGGTGGTGCACACCGGGCTGATGGCCAAGGCGGAAATGCGGCCCGAAGCGACGTAGGCAGCGCCGGTGCGGCCGAGGAGCGCCGGATAGAGGGCAACGGTTGGGCCGAGGGCGGTCCAGTGTGAGGAAACGATAGGCCCACGCATGCCGGCCATGGATTCAGCGTGGACGCGCGCCATGCTCTGGCGGGCGGCCTGGGAGTAGGCCATGGGGATGTCGGTGCCGGGATAGGCGCGATTCCTGATGCTTTCCAGGGCGAATGCGTTGGGGCCGCCCTCTGGCTCGCCACCGTTCTTGAGGCGGGCGGGCAAGGATTCTGTGCGCATCATGCGGAGGCGACGGGCCTCGGAGGATTGCTGGGCGGTTTGAGCAGGGGTGTGGATCGAATGTTTTTTGGCCGACTTGGTGGCGGAAAATGCCGGCGTCAATAGGACCATGGAAGTTACGGCTAGGGAGAGAAGCTGGTTACGCATTTTGTGGGGCCTCCTGGAGCGTGGTCTTGAGTAGGCCGAAACTTGGGGACTCGTGGAAATGCCGCGTGGAGCGGGCGTTTCGGCTGGATGACGAGGAACTACTCACTACCAAAGCCAGGAAATTTTGACAGGTGTGGCGGGGGTTGTCAATGTGCGAAGTTTTGCACATTCAGGGAAAAATCTGGGCTGAGTCGCGTTGGGAAAACTTGGGGGTGAATTTGGCGCTGGAGGAAACGCAGAGTCGCGATGGGGCCTTAGGGCGCTTTTGTATTGGCCGTTTCGGCGCGCCTGAAGTGGCTGCTTAAAAAGCCGTCTTTCCCAAATCAACCCTTCACCGTTGGGGCTGAAGCCCCAATTCCTTGGGTCCGTAACGCGGCGCTGAAGCGCCGCTCTACCGTGCCGGGTTTGCCCTCGAGTTCTCACGCACTCTCAGAAGCCCACTCTCAGAAGCCCATTCATCTCACAAGGACTCATCGCAGCACTTGGGGTGCTGCGCCGCTCGAAAGCCATGGCTGAATCGATTTTTTGAGCAGCCCTTAATTAAGGCGGTCGGGAGGATTGGGTGAAAAAGAGCTAACGCCCGCGTCGGTCAACGCGGGCGTTAGTTTTACAAAACGTGGTTCCGCCGGGTCCGGCGACTATTTTTTGTCTTCTTGGGCCGCCGCTACGCGGGCCTGCTGGCCGGCGTCGGATACGGCTTTCAGGAAGGCAGTTGCGCTTTTGGGCGCGGTGGCTTTGCCTGAGAGAATGTTGCGGAATAGCATCTGCTTGCCGTAGATGGCGTGCGTGGAGTCGTTGTCCTGCTCGACGACCGCGCCTTCCAAGGTCAGGCCAGCGAAGATGCCCTTGGAGCGGGAATACGTTAGCAGTTCGGTATTCATCTTCCAGTCAGTTCCGGCGGAAGCATGGCGGCCCACGGGACCGGCGGCTACTGAGCCTTCACCGGAGAGTTCGAACTTGCTGGAGAGCAGGTGTTGAAAGCCCTGATCGTTCATGACGAGCATGACGAGGTCAACGCCTTCGACGCCGATCTGCAAGCCCCAGCTACCGCCGCCGACGGAAACAAACGCGGGAGCGCTCCAGCCACTGGCGGTGCGGCAGGAGGCCACGCCGCGGCCGTGCTTGCCGCCGATGATGAAGCCGCCCTTGATCAAATTGGGTACCACCAGGATGCATTTGGCGCCGTGCAGCACTTCTTCCGGAATGCCCTTGTCCGGCGTGGCCATGACGGCGTGGAGGACTTCGACGGATTTTTGCAGGCGGTCTACGGAGTCTTGGCGGGCGGAACCGGCGAAGGCAAACGTTCCGACCAGGCTCATTAACAGCAGGGAGATTATTTTTTTCATGAAAGGAATCCTTTGGAGTGGCATGAACTAAGAGGGGAAGACTTCAGATGGGCTGACTTAGCTCAGAGGACCTGAAAGAGAGAGAGGAAAGACGAACCTCTACGCTTAGGATGGAGGAGTCTGGCGATAAAATCTGGTCACTATTGCTCAGCGCATTCGGACCCTCTCCGGGCAGACTGGGTGGGTTCGACGGAGGGAAAGAAGATGCTTTGGACAGTTTTTGTGGTGCTGTTGGTGTTGTGGCTTTTAGGGTTCAGCATGCATGTGGCGGGGGGCTTAATCCATCTGCTGCTGGTGGTGGCCGTGGTGGTATTGGTGATCAATCTGGTGAGCGGTCGACGGGTTTGAAGCTTGGGTGGGCGCGGAAGGCCGCTTCGCGCTCGCCTGCTTAGCTTTTCTTGCGCAGAGAGTTTAGGCGCGGAAAAGCGGGAGTTGACGCGAAGCGGGTAGTTCCGTCAAGAATGCCCAGCCATTCGGAACGCGAAAATGACACTTCGAGGTCGGTTGACCGATTGCGTTCCAGAACTTGTTCCAAGATCACTTGTTCCAGCGCGTTGTCGGCTAGCTGGTCCACCAGATGATTGTTCCTGCTCGTTCGCGCCAGGGACGCTGCGGCGGAGTCAGGGGCGGGCCGCTCGTCCAATACGTGTTTTACCGCCGAAAGAAGAAAGTCGTCCCCGTCGAGTTTGGCCACGACCATATTCACGGACCTGAGCGCGCCATCGGGGACTTCCAGGTGGTCGATTAGCATCAGAACCGGAATTTCAGGGTTGACCTTTTTCATTTGCGCCGCGACCAAACCACCGTTCAGCAATCCCAGGTGGTACTCGATCAGAACCGCATCGACGGGCCGGGTCATGAACAAGCGAAGGCCTTCATGGCCGGTGGTGGCGGTCAGGAGGTTGTAGCCCTGCTGCTGGAGGGGGCTGAGTTGGGCCGGGTCGCGATGGATGCCGAGGATGGTGCTGAGGGAAGCCATAGCCTTCAGGTGTACTCGGCCAGATTGTCAGATTCTGTTCAAAATAGAACAAAAATCAAAGAAATTTGGAAGAATCGGGACAGAATAATGGCCCGGAAACCGCCTTTTCCGGGTTTAAAGAGATGCCGGGGTAGGGCAATTTCAACAAGGAATGAGTCATAACGTATTATTTTCAATAACTTACATGATTTTCTAGCGAAGCGATTGAAAGCCGAGGATTTGGACGGAGAAGGACTCTAGGATGCTGCGACGGCCTTCGGAATAGCGGCCGTAGTGATAGTGGCTGTTGAATCCGTCGTCGTAACCGCGCTGGAAGCCTTCTCGGAAGTAGTAGCGGTAGTCGTCTTGGTCTAAGTAGTAGCTGTTATAGCCGAAATTGGCGTCGCGGTAGGCAAACGAGTCGCGGTAGTCGGAGTGCCAGCGATCCTGACGGTCGGCCTCGCCCGCTCGATAGCCTTCCTGATAGCCGGTGTTGATGGCTTGGCGCAGGTAGTTGGCACCATATTCGTTGGTTTCGTAGTAGCGGCCACCTCGGGAATAGCGATATGAGGGTGCAGTGTAATAGTAAGGATCGCGATCGTAGTCGTGGTCACGCTCCGCACGGAAGCGAAGCTGCTCCTGCCGCTCCCGCTCGCGATACTCCTGCTGGAAGCGGAATTGCGACATGCGGTTTTGCTGCTGGAGCTGGGCGTTTTGCTGCTGGGCCTGGCCGCGATCCTCGTCTTCGCGTTGGCGGTATTGGGTCACGCGCTGTTTCTGCTGCTCGATGAGTTGCCGCTGGCGATCCTGGGAGAGGCGCTCTTGCTGACGCGCATTCTGCTGTTGATTCTGTTGTTGTTGCTGCTGCTGCGTGCGTTGGCGGTCTTGGTTTTGTTGTTGCTGCTCTGCGCGCTGCTGTTGGAGCCTGTCTTGCGCCTGCTGTTGATTTTGAGTACGACGCTGTTGCTGCCGAGCCTGATTCTGCTCGTCGTTTTTTTGTAGATCATTTTTTTGCAGATCATTCTTCCGCTGATCGTTTTCCTGTTGCGCGCGTTGTTGTTGCGCACGCTGCCGGGCCTGGTTCTGCTCCTGACGCTGCTGTTGACGCTGATCCTGTTGTTGCTGGTCTTGATTCCGGGGAGGATGATTCTGCTGTTGTTCCTGCCTGTGCGCGCGCTGCTGTTGCTGCTGGTCCTGGCTCCGCTGTTGTGCGGGCGGGGGTTGCGGCTTCGGCGCCTTCTCGTTGGGCTGCTGCCGATTCTTGCCTTCCCGTCGGTCCGATTGGTTCTGTTTTTCATCCTGTTGATCATGCTGCGGATAGGCCAAGCTCGCCGTTCCGAAAAGGGTAGACAGGATTACCGTGCTGAAAATTCCAAAGCGTCGCATGGGTGTTGCCTCCATTCCAGAGTAGAGACTGGGGCGGAGTTTGACTGGTCTGTTTTGACCGGGCGCTGAGAGGCAGATGGGCAGCCAGTTTTCCCAGGCCGCGCATGGCGAAGCCCTTGGAATTACCGTTCGGACGGGTCTCTGTCGACCCATCGCGTGTCTTCGTGGCTGCGGACAGGCTGTTCGGGGTGATCTGCGGCATCCTCAACCCCAGAGATGACGTCGGCCTCCAGCGATTGGCCTTCCTCAGCTAGCCCTTCCACGCTCTCTTCGGAAGACCCGGCGGTACTAGAAAGTCCCTGCGAGTCTCCGGACTGGCCAGCGCTCTCGGGTCCGCGTTGGCTGCGATTTTTTAGCAAGTCATCCGGTTCAGGTTGTAAGTCCGGTGGAAATTGATTCGCCATCGTTGCCCTCGGTTCGTTTGCGTTGCAATTTTGGAACACGCCTGGAAGTCTTGGTTTAAGTGTATGGGAGCGTAAAGCGATTATCCCAGACGCTCGGCTGGGGAGCTGATCTATTTTGGGCATGTTGTTTTAGGGTCAATGTGAGCAAAAGTGAACAGACGCGACTCCCATACCTTGTTAGATCTGATGTATTGAGGGAACACAGTCCTCGTTCCCCGGCGGTCACTGGAATGCCGCCGGGGAATTTTTTTGTTTGGTCCACTGAGTGGTGGATCTGGTTGCGACCACCGGCGGAGTCCAACCGGTCTTCTTGCTAGGTCGCCGCTTCAGGGGATCAACGTCTTACCTTCGGAGGCGCATTATTGAGAAGCAGGTATCGCGTGGGGCAGGGGTCCTTCGACTTCGCGTGAGCTTCACTTCGTGAAGCTCACGCCATGCTCAGGATGACAGGGGCTCAGTCGTGCAGGACAACATTGAGCAGGGAGCTGTGGACTTCGAGTCCGCCGTTGTAGTGGATGAAGCCCATTTTGCGGAAGCGGTTCATGAAAAAGCTGACGCGGGAGCGGGTGGTGCCCACCATTTCGGCTAAGGTTTCCTGGCTGATTTTGGGGACTACGAGTTCGGGCACGCCTTCCTTGCCGAAATGGGCCAGGAGCAGAAGCACGCGGGCCAGGCGTTTTTCGCTGGAATTGAAGAGCTGGTCGACCAGATCTTCCTCGTAGCGGATGTTGCGCTGTAACAGATACGAAACAAACATGTCCGACAAAGACTGTTCGCGATGGAGAGCTTCGATCATGGCCTTTTTCTCGACGCGCATCAGTTCGCAATCCGTCATGGCTGAGGCTGACCCCATGCGCAGCAGTTGGCCAGCCAGCGCGCCTTCGCCGAAAAAATTGCCTTCGCTGACGATGCCGATGGTAGCCTCTTTTCCGGCTTTGGAGACTACGGTAAGTTGCACTTTGCCCTTTTGCAGATAGAACACGGCGTCGGCGGGATCACCTTGCGTGAAAATGGGCCGCTTCTTGGCGAACGACACCATTTTCCGACCTTCCCCGATGGTGGCCAGAAACGTCTTGGGGTTGAATTTCCCGTTCTTGTTGGGAGGCAGGGAATATGCCATAGACACAGATTATATCTCCGGACAGCAGAATGGAAGTGAGCAATTGTGCTCATTTGTGA
This sequence comes from Acidobacteriaceae bacterium, assembly GCA_043782485.1. Classification (GTDB taxonomy): domain Bacteria; phylum Acidobacteriota; class Terriglobia; order Terriglobales; family Acidobacteriaceae; genus JANXUC01. Next base: position 10,334 of record JAYWAL010000016.1, read on the forward strand.
TCGGTTCCGTGGCCCCCAAAGGCTGGCGGAATGGTCAATAGTGAGCAGCATTGCGGGCGCAGAGTGTCGCAAAATTCCTTATTGCGTTTTGTACGAACAAAGCGCCGCAGTGAGGCCGCCGCTCGATGCTCGTCGCCAGCCCCTCCCCCAGAGACTTGTGACGAGCCGAGTGGCTGGTTAGGAGTCACAATGACACTCTTCGTTCTGGATTTTGCTGCTTCGCTGGCAGCGATGGGAAGTTTTTCCGGGCGTGCCTTTCACTTTATGACGACGCTGCCAGAGGTGGGCGTTCTGGGATTGCTGGGGTTGGGCTTGGTTGTGGTGGCGATCATTGTGCGGCAGCGGTTGAAGCTGGCGCAGCTGCAAACGGCCTCGAAGTAACGGGGTGTGCAACCAGGGGTTGAGTCACTCGCTATTTTGCCGCAACCGCCCCGAGCCGATCATGATGCGAGTCCGTGCGATCTTGGCCAGTAGGTAGCTCACATTTTTCTCCCGGTTTAGCGCCACATGTAGGGCAACGGACAATTAGGGCTGTTTTCTGCTTCGGTGTCATAGAAAGAGTATCCGCTAGTTTGTGGCAAGATGCAGAGCAAAGTTGACCATTGCGAATGATTTGGTGATTTATTTTTGATCCACGAGTAGAACGCGACTAGTTGCGGATCTGCCCGCTGCCCAGGACTTCGTACTTGGACGAGGTGAGCTCGGCGAGCGCGAAGGGCCCGCGGCAGTGGAGCTTTTGCGTGCTAATGCCCATTTCCGCGCCAAAACCAAATTCCGCGCCGTCGGAAAAGCGAGTGGAAGCGTTCCAGTAAACGGCTGCGGAGTCGACGGCGCGCAAAAAATGGCGCGCCCTAGCCTCGTCCTGGGTGACGATCGCTTCGGAGTGCTGCGTGGAATAGCGATTGATGTGGGCGATGGCTGGTTCCAGGCCGCTGACCACGCGGATGGCCAGGCACAGGCGCAGGTACTCTTCACCCCAGTCGGCGTCCGTGGCGGGTTGGATCTTGGCTGCTAGCTTGCAGGCTGTTGCATCTCCGCGTAGTTCGACGCCGTGCTCCAGCAACTTTGCGGCGATTCGGGGAATGTAGGTGGCGGCGATGCTTTCGTGGATGAGGAGCTTCTCGGCTGCGTTGCAGACGGACGGGCGCTGGGTCTTGGCGTTGATGACGATGGCGTCGGCCATGTCGAGATCCGCTGTTTCGTCGACGTAAATGTGGCAGTTTCCGGCGCCCGTCTCGATTACCGGCACCAGGGAATTCTCCACGACGAAGGAGATCAGGCCGGTTCCGCCACGAGGAATGATTACGTCGACCAGACCGCGGGCTTCGATGAGCTCGCGCACCGAATCACGGTTGGTCGAATCGAGGAGCTGGATGGCGCCTTCAGGCAAGCCCTCGACGACGGCAAGAATTTGAACCAGGCATTGATTGCTGTTAGCGGCTTCTTTGCTGCCTCGTAAGACGATGGCGTTGCCGGTCTTGAGCGCGAGGGCAACGGTATCGACGGTGACGTTGGGGCGGGCTTCGTAAATGATGCCGATTACGCCCAGAGGCACGCGCACTTTGCGAATGCGCAGGCCGTTGGGGCGCTGCCATTCCGCCAGGACTTCACCCACTGGATCGGGTAGCAGGGCGACTGCCCGAACTCCGGCGGCCATGGCGGCGACGCGCTCGCGGGTCAGCAGCAAGCGGTCGCGCATTGATTCTTCCATTTCTGGATTTCGCTGGCTCGCGTCCATATCTTTTTGATTGGCGGCGAGAATGGTTTCGGTGCCTGCATCAATCGAGTCGGCCAATCGGGTCAGCAGGGCGTTTTTGTCTGCTGTTGAGAGTTCGGCCAGTTTGGGAGCCGCCGCGCGCGCTCGCTCCAGCATGGCTCGGGTCGATAGCGTGCTTTCCGCCAGGTTCATCACGGCTAACGCGCCTTCCGTTTGGGAGGGAAATAGGTACCGATTTTGCGCTGGATGGCCCACTCGATGGCATGGGGGTGACGCCCGTTGACGATGGCGACGTGTACGCCCGCCTCACTCGCTACCTTGGCCGCTCTGAGTTTGGAACGCATGCCGCCGGTGCCGAGTTTGCCCTTGCCGTCGCATAGGGCCTCGAGCGCTGGCGTTAACTTGGGTACCGTGCGCAAGAGGCGCGGCGTTTTGCCTGTGGGGTTGTAGAAGCCGTCGACGTCGGTCAGCAGCAGCAGCCAATTGGCGTGTACCGTGGTGGCGAGCAGCGCACTGAGCTCGTCGTTATCGCCAAAAGCGCCAACCAGCTCGCGTACGGAGACGCTGTCGTTCTCATTGACGATGGGCACGACGCCCAATTGGATGAGTTCCTGGAGCGCGTTCTGAAGATTCTTGTGCCGCACCGGCGAGGTGAAGTCGTCGCTGGAGAGCAACAGTTGAGCCACAATCTTCTTGCCGAAGAACAGCTGCTCATAGGTGTGCATGAGCAGACTCTGGCCGACGGCCGCGCACGCCTGCATCAGCGGCACGCTGGAAGGGCGGTCTGGCAGAGCCAGTTTCGCCATCCCCGACCCAATCGCTCCCGAACTCACGATGAGATATTCGTGCTGGGTGAGGCCAAGCTGATCGACCAGCGCCCGCATGCGCACGGTGTCGATGCGACCTTCCGGCGCGATGAGGCTAGTCCCGACTTTGATCACTATCCGCATATAACGTCTGGGCTGACTTGGGGAAATCGGTTAGCGAAAAACGATCAACAAAAAATGGTGGCCAGGGACGGACTTGAACCGCCGACGCCAGCCTTTTCAGGGCTGCGCTCTACCACCTGAGCTACCTGGCCACGTGCGCTGTTGGGAACAGAGCGGGGAAGCGGGTGCAGTCTGAAAATTATAACAGGGAACTGCGGGTTCAGTAGACGCCGTGTTCAGTAGGGGTGCTCTGGACTTGGCCGTTAGTGACTGACAGGGAGTAGCTGAGGCCGGTTTTAGGTTTCCAGTCTTTTACGTTGAATTCGGAGCCGGTTTCGCCGTGGTACACGGTGATGCCTGGGAAGGTTAGGGGCTTGTTTTCAGCGCAGGTTTGTGGGGGATGGGTGACGGAAAGAAAATACGCGCCTAGTCCTGAGCCGATGACGCGGGCTTGGCCGTCTGGTGCCAGCAGGACGGCGCTTTTTTCGTCGATGGCGATTTCGCGGGGGTTGAGGGACCAGCCGTCCTGGACGATGCGGGCTAGGAAAACGAGGGTGCGGCCCATGCGGTCGCGCTTGGCGAAGTGTGAGTCGGTGAGAGTGTTATGCAGCAGCGGGATTTGGAGGAAATCGCGGCGAACGGTGACACGAGGGAAGTAAGGGTTGGCGAGGGCTTGCGGTGAGGCTAGGCCATCATCGTCTGGGGCATCGCCTTGGGCGGAATAGACGAATTCGCCCAGGACGGCTAGGCCAGCGCTGGTGCCTCCAATGGGCTTGCCAGCGGCGATGTGGGCGTTGAGAGCGTCTTGTACGGGAGAGTGTTGCCACCAATTCATGTAGCGGGCTTGGTCGCCTCCGGCGATGAAGATGGCTTCGGCTTGGTGGATGAGTTCGGCGACACGGGGTTCGGCGGCGGAGGCGCGGTTGGGGAGGATGAGGGTGGCGACAGAGTTGGCATGGCAGAGCTTTTGGATGTAGTCGTTGTAGTCGTCGTCTCCGGCGGCGCGGAGGACGAGGAAGTCGCCCCCTGGGGCCTTATCGCACAGCCAGCGGAAGGCCTCGTCGAGGTCGGAACCGCCGCCCATCAGGGCATAGCCGGGTGTGGTTTTGATGGTGGCGTCCTGGGGATTGCCGATACGGATGTATTGATAGGGATGGCTCTGGGGCTGGGCCGCCGGAGCGGTGACAACTGCGAAAGTTAGGAGGAGAAATAAAAGGCGGGAAGGTGGCAAGTGCGGAGTCTTCATGGTTAACGAGGGCGCTCTGGGAACCTCAGTCTACATGAGGCAAGAGGGATTTATACAGCTCTGAGAGCTTGACAATCCCGTTGCAGGGCCGCAACCTAACGGGGTGGGATTTTCAACCTAATTCGGAGGAAACAGAAGATATGCGTACATTCGTTCACAAGCTTTGTTTGGGACTGCTTTTGGCGACACCGTTGGCGGCATTTTCGCAGGACAGCGCCAAGGACGACATGAAAAAGGCCGGCGAAGAAACCAAGGAAGCGGCCAAGGATACCGGCAAGGCCACGAAGAAGGCCGCCAAAAAGACGGGCCATGCGGTGAAGAAAACGACCAAGAAGGTGACGCACAAGATGGCAAAGGAAACCAAGAAGGGTGCGGAAAAGGTCGAGGACAAGACCGCGCAGTAATTAGGCGAGTTCGGCGAAATTTCAGGGAAACGTGGAGGTTCGTTCTGCCGTTCAGAACCCCACGTTTCCCTGTATTCTTGCAGGGTAGCGTCGTTTGTTGGGCGCGGATCACAACCTTGTTTGGGAGCGGGAGCGTCCTATGTTCAGAATGGCTGCCACGTTGCGGCCTGCGTTTACGGGGGTTTCTATTTTGTGTGCGCTAGTGACGGTGAGCGGTGCTCAGTCTGGAGCGGAACCGAAGCTGGATCACGCCCAGGTTGCGACGATTCGGACTTTCATTTCTGGCGCGTGGGATACGCTGACGCGCTCCATGACGGACTGCAAGACATTGGTGGACCCGAAGCTGGCAGCGGAAGCGGCGCAGCCCATTCTGTACTTGCCGGCTGGGTATAGCGTCCCGGCGTCGGTACAGAAGATGCAGCAGCAGGATTGCCGAGTGCAAGTGAAGAACCTGCCGATGGAGTTGCATGGTCCCGGGGAAGTGGATACTTATACATTTCAGCCGCATGGCGTGCTGTATCTGGAACATCCTTATGTGGTGCCGGGTGGGCGCTTCAATGAGATGTATGGCTGGGATAGCTACTTTATTATTCGCGGCTTGGTGCGCGACGGGCGGACTGAATTGGCCCGCGGTATGGTGGAGAATTTCTTTTTCGAAATTGAGCACTATGGAACCTTGCTGAATGCCAACCGCACGTACTATCTGACGCGTTCGCAGCCTCCATTTTTGACGAGTATGGCGATGGCTGTGTACGAGAGCGAAAAGGCGGCGGGCAAGGAAGACAAGCCGTTTCTGGAACGAGCCTACGGCTTTGCCAGCAAGGACTATGGCATGTGGACGCGCGGCGAGCATTTGGCGGGCCACACGGGCCTTTCCCGCTATTACGATTTTGGCGAAGGTCCGGTGCCGGAAGGTCGGAAAGATGAAGGCAAAGTGCATCGCAAGGCCGTAGCGTATTTGGCGGCGCATCCGGATGTGGCGGGCGGTTTGATTGAAGAGCGTAAGGGCGGGGAAGACCGCGACTTGCACGACCCCAACTATGTGGTGGAAGTTTGCGATGAAGCGCTGACCATGGAGAAGGCCGGTTGCGACCCGAAGACAACGGTTCACCTGACACGAGACTTCTACAAAGGCGACCGGGCGATGCGCGAATCGGGGTTTGATATTTCGTTTCGCTTTGGACCCTATGGAGGGGCCACGCACCACTATGCGCCGGTGTGTTTGAACAGCTTGTTGTACAAAACGGAAAAGGACCTGGAGGCGATGGCGCGGCTGCTGGGCCGCGTACGCGAGGCGCAAGAGTGGCGCGAGAAGGCGGAAACGCGCGCCAGCATTATGCGCAAGCTGTTTTGGGATTCCGAGAAGGGGCAGTTCTTCGACTACGAGTTTGAAACCGGGAAGCGTTCGCAGTACCAATACGCGAGCACGTTCTATCCGCTGTGGACGGGTTGGGCCACGCCCGACGAGGCGCGGGCCGTGCAGGGGCATTTGAAGGTATTTGAGCTGGCTGGCGGGATTGTGATGAGCCCGGTGGAGTCTGGCGCGCAGTGGGATTATCCGTATGGATGGGCGCCGCTGCAATTGATTGCCGTGGAGGGCTTGCGGAACTATAAGTTCAATGCGGATGCGGACCGGGTGTCGCGAAAGTTTTTGGCGACCGTGCTGGAGAACTTCCAGCGGGATGGCACGATTCGAGAGAAATACAACATGGTGACGCGGTCGACTGAGGCGAATGTTTCGGCTGGGTACCAGATTAACGTGATTGGGTTCGGATGGACGAACGGGGTGTTTTTGACGCTAGCGGATGGGGTGAGGGAGTAGCTGAGGGGTTTCCTGAAACCCAAGGCTGACCGGTCGCGAATCCTGGAACGGCTAAACCACGTCGTTCTTCTCCAGCCATGCTGCGGAGTTCTTGAAGTATGCCCGGGCGTTGGTGGAGAGATGAGCCGCCCATTCCGGCTTGTGCTCTTTTCGTTCTCTCGCGAACCTTGCCAGCGCGTAACCGAAGACTTCCTGGGGCAGATAGCCTAGCCGCTGCATAGACCACCCTTGTCGTCGGTCGTCCTGGTGTTGCCGGAACCTCTCCGATGAATTTGCGGTGAAGATGCCGAGGCCGAGAAACACCGTGAGCAGGTCCGTCATTGGCTCGTGGTCGGGTGTTTCGTTGCTCAAAAGCTCTCCACCAAGAAGAACGACGTGGCCTAGCTCGTGTGCGATGGTGGCTACCAACGACAGAGGGTCTGCAATTTGAGTTGCACGGATCGCAACCAGCATTCCCTGTTTCTCGTCCCGCTCAACGTTGGGATGGAAATAGAGTCCGGCTGGTCCTGCGGATCTACCCCGCCATGACGGCAGCATCTCGTGTAGTTCACTCGTTTCATCCGGGAATACTTCAAGCTCCACGCTCTTGCGAGCTACCTTCATATAGTCACACACTCGTTGAAACAACTTTTCGACTGAGGCGGGCGACTTGTCGTAAGGGTCAGGAAAATGTTCCGCCGTGGGAAGAACGACCTCGGCATCCAGCATTCTGTGCCGCCCCAGCAGTGTCTCGAGTCGCGCAAAGGACTGGTCTACCCACAGACGCTCTTCGTCAGAGACGGGCAATTTTGGAGCGAACCCGAGCATAGGATTGCATCAGTATACCGGCGCCAGCAGAAACCGCGCTTGGTGCCTCAACCCTGGTATTGCGGATTCTTCCCGTTGGTCGGAATGACAATCCAAGAAATTATGGCGTAGGGTTCTTGGCTTGGCTCAGGGCCCGAAGAGAACTGCTTCCCTCTCGCAGGCGAAAGGAGCGGTCGATTTCAACATTCTGGAACCTCTGTATCAGTTTTGAAGTCGGCCATGAAACTTCAATTTGGCTGATCTTCGTTGCTTTGCCGAGGCCAATATGCTGCCGCAGCGGGTTGCCGCCGAAGCTGGAGCCGTAGCCGACGGTGCGATAGATGTGTCGCGGGCCGTCAGCGGTGGGCACCGTTACCTTGATGCGCGCGCCGAAGGCTGGGCGGTTGGCCTTAACGCCTTCAAGTTCCAGCGTGATCCAGTGGTTGCCGTGGCCGGGATTTTTGTAGAGGACACTGCCGTAGGTGTCGCCAGGGAGTGCGCCGCCCATTTCTTCGAAAACGTCTTCGTTGCCGCTGTTGAAGATGTCACCGAAGGCGATGGCGTGGCCTTTTTGCAGGTGGCCGAAGCCACCAGATGTGGTGACATCCTGAAATGCTTTTCCGTTGTCGTTACGGAACATGCGATTCGGCAACAAGCTTTCATAATTCGGGTCGCCGGTGCCGAGGTAAACGTCGAGCCAGCCATCATTGTCGAGGTCGCCGAAATTCGAGCCCATGACCAGGATGGCGCGGTCCAGGTGCATAGTCTTGGTGACATCCGTAAACGTTCCATCATGGTTGTTGTGGTAGAGGCGTGGCGTTTCCGCATTGTAAGGCAGGCCCATCTCGAAGGCGGCAATGTCGTTGAAGTCTTCAACGTAATACCCGGCGACGAACAAGTCAGGCCAGCCATCGTTATCGTAGTCGAAAAACCAGGTGGCGAAGCTGTGGATGGGTTCGGCAACGCCAGCTTGCGCGGTGACGTCGGTGAACTTCCAGTGGCTAGGATCGGGGTTCTTTGGGTCCATGGGCCCATCGTTCCGGAATAGATGATTCGCTTTGCCCTTGACCGACACGTAGAGATCGGGGCGACCGTCGTTGTTGAGATCTCCCCAGGCCACGCCTTTGACGAAACCCATGTCGGCAATGCCGTTGCCTGCGCCGACTTCCGTAAACGTGCCGTCGTGATTGTTATGGAACAACTGCGAAAGGTGCTTTTCCGTAACGTTGGACTCGTGGCCCACGTAAAGATCGAGCCAGCCGTCATTGTCATAGTCGGCCCAGGCTGCAGTCTGCGTGGGATGGAGCGAGAGTAGGCCGGCTTCCTCCGTAACGTCGTCAAAGGTGCCATTGCCATTGTTCCGCAAAAGTGACAATGGATACTTGCCGTTTTGCCCCCACCATCCGCCGCGCAGCACTACCAGGTCGGGGTGGCCGTCATTGTTGTAGTCGGCGGCAATGATGTTGAGGCCCCCGACCTCGCCCATTAGGCCCGCTTCGGCGGTGCGATCAGTGAAGGTGCCATCGCCGTTGTTGTGGAAGAAGCGTAGCTGATCGAGCGGCCCGGACGAGGAGACCATCAAGTCCAGGAAGCCATCGCCATCGAAGTCCTCCAGCACGGCCCCGCCTGAGTGGTTGTTGATGATCAGGCCTGTTTCCGGCGCGACGTCCGCAAAACGTCCAATTTCGTATTCGGAATCAAACGTGGAAGCTGGAATCAGCCATTTGGCGGGCACTTCGGCGGGATAGCGCCCCAGCGTCATATAAGCGATATTCAACAGCCAGCGGGATTTCAAGTCTTTGGGGTCGTGTTCCAGGATCGCCGTTAGCTCACGCACCGCTCCTTCCATGCCGCGCCGCATTTGGTGAACGCCGGAGCCTTTAACGGGGAAAATGCACGACTCTTGCCCGTGCATGTGGGCGCAATTCTCCTGCTCTCCCAGGCGCATGTAGGAAATGGCGAGCTGATCGCGGATTTGCTTTTCGA
>JAYWAL010000017.1:0-19137 GCA_043782485.1 Acidobacteriaceae bacterium
ATCTTGAAATGGAACCAAGGCTCCCCGGCGGTCGTCCAGTAACTCAATCGCGTGCCAGTAGGGAGTCGAAATAATGGCTTTGCCCGCGCCCAGGGCATAGGCCAGCGTTCCCGAGACCACCTGCGCTTCGTGGCGATATGGAGTGATATAGATATCGGCAGCGCCAATGAACTCCGCCATTTCTTCCGGAGTCACGAACTGATTGTGGAAGATCACCTGATCGGCAACGCCCACTTCTTTGGCCAATGCCTGTAGGCTGGCGCGGTACTTGTCGCCTTCGCGGCGCAGGATGTGCGGATGCGTCGCGCCCGCCACCAGGTACACCACATTCTTGTGCTTCGCCAGAATATCGGGCATCGCCTGAATTACGTTTTCAATTCCTTTATTCGGCGATAGCAAGCCGAAGGTCAGCAAAACAGCCTTGCCTTCAACACCGAAGCGGTCTTTATAGAAATTGGGGTCAAGAAATGGAACATCCGGCACGCCGTGCGGCACCATGTCGATTTTGCTGCCGGGCACCTTGTAAATCTCCTGCAAGAACTGTGACGAAAGCTGGCTCATCACAATCAGCCGGTCGGAGAGCGCGCCAATCTCTTCCATGACGCGCAGTTGGTCCGGATTGGGTTCGCGCAGCACCGTGTGCAACGTGGTCACTAAAGGCATCTTTAGCCCGCGCAGCAGCTGCAAAATATGGCTCCCGGCCGCGCCGCCGAAGATGCCATATTCGTGCTGTAGGCACACCATGTCGATGTTGTTGAAGTTCAGAAATTCGGCAGCTCGGTCATACGACGCCAGGTCATCCTGGGCCAGCGACCAGCGCACGCGCGCGGGATAGTCGTAGCCTTCCTCAATGTCATTGACCGGCAGCGCCAAAAGGCGCGCCGTCCCATATTCAGCCGCGATGGCCGAGCATAGGTCAGTGGTAAATGTGGCGATGCCGCATTGCCGCGGCAGATAGTTTCCAATCACCGCGATGCGGCTAGGCAACGACGGCTTGGCCACCACGCGCGTCCGCGCAACGGCGCTTTCCAGTACCAAAGGCCGCGGGGCAACCGCTTCCAAAACGTTACGCGGTAGTACTGGATTCGGTAAGGACATTGGCTCCCAAATATTCGGCGAAAAACGCCTGGAAAAATCCCTATAGGATGACGCTTGGATACAAGACAGCCCTGAGAGGTTGGCAAATAATCTTAAAAAGAATCAGGCGAGGAAAGCACTGTCCAGTATCCAAGAAAACAGCCCCAGAGAGCTGATCAAAATTGACCGGCCGCTGCCTGTGTAGCAGCGGGTGCCCCGCCCGCTTGGTCGAAAAGCAGTCGCCAGTGTGAAATACCGGCAGTCGGCCCTTGGCAAGCTAGCCAAATCGTCGGTCCCCGATATCGTCTATCCTCGCATTGGTGCCCCCGCAAAACCAATCCGAAGAGCTAGAAGAGCTAAACGACCTAACGCGACTCATCCGCGAGGGAGCGCCCCAACCGCCCGGCATTTAGGAAAGCCTGCAATGACCGTCGACAAACTCACCGGACGGATGCCCTTGGGAGCGACCGTCTTCAACAAAACCGCGTGCAAAGTCATCGCCAGCAGCGGCGAAATCTTAGCTATCGCCAGATTCGGCATCCTGGGAACGCTCATGTCTCTCCTAAGGACTGCTCGTCCTCTGGGCTTTCCTATTAGGCCAGTTTGACATCAAAGGCGTTGCGGTCGGCTTCGTCATGTTGCTGCTAGGCCTCTGGTCCTTAAGGACCGCCTTCGAACCCACCGCAACGTAGGCTGGATTTCCAAAGCATAGATAACGCTTTAACCAGGTGGTGCCCTAGAACCCTCTAATTTGATCTCGTGCACTTGACGCTTGCCTGTAGTTACCGGTAACTTACGGACTGAACTGGCAAGCTAACTTTCCGGTCAACAGGAAAGCCCAGCGCTTTCGTGGGGATTCCCCTGTAAGATTGCCAAACTCTGAGTTGGAAGGATACCTACACTTGAAGCTGATTCGATTTGGCCACCTCGGCAATGAGAAACCAGGGTTGCTACTCCAGGATGGAACCCGTGTAGACGCGTCTGGCATCGGTTCCGACTACGATGAGGCATTTTTCACTAGCGGCGGCCTGGCGGAGCTTGCAAAGTGGTCGCGTCAGGAAAGCGCCTCCGCGCCGCGCGTACCAGCTTCGACGCGGCTGGGTGCACCCATCGGGCGCCCGAGCAAAATCGTTTGTATTGGCCTGAACTTTCGCGACCACGCTGCGGAAAGCAATATGGACCTGCCGAAAGAACCGGTTCTCTTCTTTAAATCAACCACGGCTCTGGTAGGGCCGAACGATGCTCTGCGAATTCCGCGTAACGCCACAAAAGTCGATTGGGAAGTAGAGCTGGCCGTGGTACTGGGCAAAAAAGCTGCGTACGTCCCGGTCAATGAGGCGCTCGATTACGTGGCTGGCTATGTGCTGCATAACGACTATTCGGAGCGTGCCTTTCAGCTCGAACGCGGCGGACAATGGGTTAAAGGAAAAAGCGCCGACACCTTCGCCCCGCTGGGGCCATTCCTCGCCACCCGCGACGAACTCGCAAATGTGGGCCATCTTTCGATGTGGCTGAAGGTCAATGGGGAGATGCGGCAAAACAGCTCAACCGCCAACATGGTCTTTGACGTGGCCACGCTAATCTCTTACGTCAGTGAGTTTATGACGCTGCTTCCCGGCGATGTCATCACCACAGGAACCCCAGCAGGAGTCGGCCTCGGAATGAAACCGCCCAAGTACTTGCAAGCTGGCGACGTGGTGGAGCTTGGAATTGAGGGATTGGGAGAATCGCGACAGGAAGTCGTAAGCTTTTCGTAAGCTCGAACAGGATGAACGCGAAGACCATGCCAGACTTAGTTCCAGATAGGGGTGCCTTTCGGCTGGACGGAAAGAATGCCGTCGTCACGGGCGGTGGCAGCGGTATTGGCCGCGCGATCGCGACTCGGTTTGCGGCGCATGGGGCTGCGGTACTGGTCCTGGATCTGAATCTGGAAGACGCTCAAGCCACTTGCCGGACCATCACCGACTCAGGAGGCGTGGCGGAAGCTTACCAATGCGACGTCGCCGAGCAAAGTCAGGTGCTGGCCCTAGTTCAGAAGCTCAGCCAGGAGCGGCCCCTCTCCATTCTGGTCAACAATGCCGGCATTTCACATATCGGAACGATAGAGAGCACCTCCGAAGACGACTTCGACCGGGTGATGCGGGTCAACGTCAAAGGATTTTACAACTGCGCTCGAGCTTGCATTGGCCCCATGAAGGCCTCTGGCGGAGGCGTGATTCTGAACATGGCCTCCATCGCAGGATCGTCCGGACTGGCCGACCGGTTCGCCTATTCCACCAGCAAAGGCGCCGTCATTGCCATGACATACTCTCTGGCGCGCGACTATTTGGCCAGCAATATTCGTTGCAACTGCATTTCTCCGGCGCGCGTCCACACGGCTTTTGTGGATGGTTTTCTTCGCAAAAACTATCCTGGGCGCGAGCAGGAGGTTTTTGCCCAACTGGCTAAGGCGCAACCCATCGGAAGAATGGGTGAACCCGAGGAAGTGGCATCTCTCGCGTTGTTCCTTTGTTCCGACGAGGCGTCTTTCATCACGGGCGTGGATTATCCGCTGGATGGCGGCTTTTTCAATCTGCGAGGATAAGCATGGACTTAGGCCTGAAAGACAAGGTAATTCTGGTAACTGGCGGAGCCAAAGGAATTGGTGCGGCCATCACACGGACCTGCAACCGCGAGGGTGGCGTGGTGGTGATTCTTGATCGCGATGAGGTCGCTGGCCAAAAACTCCAGCAAGAACTCGGAGCCAGCGTCCGGTGTGAGTTCCTCCGCACTGAACTCGGAACGGCGGACGGATGCTCGCAGGCCGTTGGGCTGGCGGTAAAGGCATTCGGCAGGCTGGATGCCTTGGTGAACAACGCGGGCGTCAACGACAAAGTCGGGCTCGAGCATGGGAGTCCGGAGGAATATGTCGCGTCCTTGCATCGCAACTTGGTCCACTACTACAGCATGGCTCACTATGCGCTACCATATTTGAAACAATCTCGGGGAGTGATTCTCAACATCGCGTCGAAAACCGCTGTTACCGGCCAGGGCGGAACTTCGGGCTATGCGTCCTCCAAGGGAGCCATCCTGGCCCTTACGCGCGAATGGGCTGCTGAATTGCTGCCCCATGGCATTCGCGTGAACGCGGTGGTGCCGTCTGAGGTTATGACGCCTCTCTACCGTGAGTGGTTGAGCACATTCCCGGAACCGGAGGTCAAGCTGCGAAAAATTCTGGCGAACGTTCCGCTGGGACAGCGAATGACCACCGACGAGGAGATTGCCGCCATGGTGGTTTTCCTGATTTCTGCCCGATCTAGCCACACGACCGGCCAACACGTTTTCGTCGACGGCGGTTACGTGCATCTGGATCGAACCTTGACGTCTTTGGGTTAGACGACTGTCGCGAGATGCAAGTGAACAGCCTGTGGTGAAAATCGGAGTTCAAAATCCAGCGCCTGAAGGCGCACTCCAAGAAAGGGCTTACGCCACCGCTGAAGCGGTGGCCTGATACGAATCTTGATTCGCCCCCACGTACGAATCTTGATTCGCCCCCACGGCGGTTCGGGCAATTCAAAAAAAGTCTCGTTCTATTTTCAGGACCTGTCATAGCGAGGCGAGGCGAGAGCCTGCCGCGAAGCCAATGGAAATCCCAATGCCCGCGACTACCCGGAATTCTCTCCAGCCTTCTCCTCCACAGCGCCATCGCAAGAAATCTGGAGAGTGCATAGCTCTTCTCGGCACCCTGGGGATTCCTCGCTTCGCTTCGGAATTACAACTTAAAGAAAAGAGAGCCTTAGCGCGGGAAAAACAGGAATCGCCGTGGAACGAGCGCGGCCTAAGCGATTTACTGCTTCACAGTGCCGGGATGGTCACCGATGTCAGTGTTGGTTCCGAACCACTTCGTTACCCTCGCCTGATCGTCCCGCATGGGCATCGCGCGGGATAGAAACATACGATACTGTCCATCTTTGCCGCGCAGCGGGAAAGTATCCTCCCAGGGTTCGCCGGTTTTCCAGGCCAGCGTGATACGCTCCACAACCCGTTCTCGATGATCCGGGTGATGCACCGCCTGCCAGCCCCATCCCTGGACCTGTTCGAGTGTGGTGCCCGTGTAGTCGTACCAACGCTGGTTGTACCAGAAGATCGATCCGTTCTTGTCAGCCATCCAGGCCAGCTGTGGAATTGAATTGGCCAATGCACGAAACTGATCTTCGCTGGAGCGTAGCGCCTCCTCCAGTTCCTTGTGCGGCGTGATATCCACGCAAGATCCAACGTAGCCTTCGAACGCTCCCTGCGCTCCATGGCGGGGCACGCCGTTGCTCAGTACCCAGCGGTATTCCCCATCCGCGCGGCGCAGACGGTACTCCATCGTGAACGCCTGACGGGCCTGCACGGAAGACAGGTAGGTCTTCAAAACGCGATCTTGGTCTTGGGGATGGATGCCTTCCGTCCAACCTTTCCCAAGCTCCTGCTGCAACATGCGCCCGGTAAACTCCAGCCACGGAAGGTTGAAAAAAGTTCGCAAGCCCTCCGTATCCGCCATCCAAACCAGCACGGGAGCGGTATCCGCCATGGTGCGAAACCGGCCTTCGCTTTCGCGCAAGGCAGCGTCGGCGCGTTTGCGGTCATCAATGTTTGCGATCACACTAATGAAGTGCCGTGGCGTTCCGCGCTGATCCCGTAAGAGACCGACGGTCAGCTGGCCCCATACAATGGAGCCATCCTTCCGTAGATAGCGCTTTTCGATCTGGTAACTCTCGCTTTCGCCGGAAAGCAGGAATTTAGCGTTCCCCAGGTCTTGGTCCAGATCCTCGGGGTGAGTAATCTCCATGAAGGTTAGCTTCATGAATTCGTCTTGCGAGTAGCCGAGCATATCGCAAAGCTTGGCGTTGACGCGTAAAAAACGACCCTCCAGCGAAACATGGCACATTCCGACAGCCGCTTGGTCGAAAGTCGCTCGATAGAGTTCTTCGCTATCCCGCAGAGCTTGTTCCAGAGCTGTGGTCCGTTGCAACGCCTCCTGAACATCCACGATCCCGGGCCGGTCGGAAACCCCGGCTATGGCAGGATCAAAAAAAGACTCGTGCCGCGACACTTTTTCAATCGCAGCCAGCAGGTTTTTGGCAATCGAAGACTTCACGACATAACCGCGTGCTCCGGAATTGAAAGCCTGCCGCAACATCTCCGGGGTTTCATGCTGGCTGAGGATGAGAACTTCAGCGTGGGGCAAGATCCCGCGCATCTGGCGAGTGGCTTCCAAGCCATTCAGCTTGGGCATACTCACGTCCATCACGATCACATCTGGCTTCAGCTCGCGAGCTTTCTCCAGGGCATCTTCGCCATCGACGCCCTCTCCACAAACGTCGTAACCGGAGCGCACGAGTAAAGACCGAACGCCTTTCCGGACAACTTCGTGGTCATCAACCACCAGTACGCGCATAGCCTCCCTGACGTAGCGGTACGCAGGCCTCCGCGAAGAAGGCCTGGCAGCCACAGCCTGAACATCCTTGGGGGAGGGCGAACAGGCCTAACTCAACCCTAGCGAATTCGTTCGAGACAACAAATAGGGTAAATGCTGTAGAAATCTTCCTCTAAATTCGCGTCTGAAAAATGACTTCTCTTGGATCAACCTCTTAGCTGGGGGCCAAATCTCACTCATTTCAAAGCACTTACGGCAGCATCGAAGTGGCGCGTCATCCAAAGCTTGTGCCTGGGATACTCTTCTCAGGAGCCTTTAAAAGTCGCTTTGCGAAGGTCTGATTCAACGCAAAAGTTTGCCCAGCGCTGAGCCTTTCTTGCACAATTGATCGACGATTTCTGTGATACGTTGGCTCACCCGAAGAAAAGCACCTCCCATGCTTCCCTCCGACCCAGTTCGACGCAAACCTGAAAGCGAACTCCTTCGCTATATTCTTGCGATTGTGATCGCAGGTTTTGCGGTTGCCGTGCGGTATTGGCTGACCCCGCTGTACGGCGACGATAACCCCTACCATACGGCGTGGGTCGCGGTGGTCTTCGCGGCATGGTACTGCGGATTAGGTCCCTCCGTCGCTGCCACCGCAGTCTCCATGTTTGGAGTGTGGCGCTGGCTGTTGCCCCACTCGGGGTCCCTCGGCGCGGCCGACCGAACCACGACATGGGGAATGCTTGGCTTTCTGGTGTTGTCCGGACTGATCATTGCCTTGGGTGAGGGCAGTCGGCGGGCCAAGTTCCGGCAGCAGCGAACGGAAGACGCGTTGCTTGAAAGCGAGTCTCAACTCCGTTTGGCTCTCCAGCACCGCTCCGCGGAAGTGGAGCAGAAGAATGCTGAGATCGTGGAACAAGCCAAACTGATGGATCTGGCCAACGATGCCATTCTGGTCCGCACTCCCGACGACAAAATTTCGTACTGGAACCGGGGTGCCGCGCGCCTTTACGGTTGGACGGCCGAGGAGGTCGTTTCTCGATCGCCGCAAGAGCTATTCCAAACTCGGTTTTCCGTTCCTTTATCGGAAATCACGAGCAGCGAACTGTGGGAGGGAGAGTTGGTGCAAACCAAGCGCGATGGCTCCCAGATCACGGTGGCCAGCCGCTGGGCCACTCTGCGCGACGAACAAGGCGAACTCAAAGGCTGGCTTGAGATTGATACGGACATCACCGCCCGCAAACAAGCCGAAGACGCCGCGCGGCGGTTGAGTGGCCGCATTTTGAATCTGCAAGACGAGGAGCGTCGCCGCATTGCGCGCGAACTTCATGACAGTTTGGGCCAATACTTAACCGCAATCAAGATGAATCTGGATTTGCTCTCCATGAGTCTTGTGGGAAAGCCGGAGAACGAGCTGGTGAACGAGTGTACGCAAACGGTCAGCCAGTGCCTGACCGAAACACGAACCCTCTCCCACTTGCTGCATCCGCCCCTGCTGGACGAAGCGGGTTTCGTCTCAGCAGCGCGGTGGTATGCCGAAGGTTTGGCGACGCGCAGTGGTATCGAAGTGAAGTTGGATTTGCCGCCCGACTTGGTGCGCCTGGACCGCGCAGTGGAGACGGCATTGTTTCGCGCATTGCAGGAAGCACTGACCAATGTGCACCGCCATTCCGGAGGAACCAAGGTGGGAGTGTCGCTGCTCATGGACGCTGAGAAGGTTCGGATGGAAGTTCAAGACAATGGCTGCGGCATCCCGGAAGACCGTGTACGGCGTTTCAGGAGAGATGGAGTTGGCGCCGGCGTGGGGCTGGCGGGAATGCGTGAACGCGTACGCGAAGTGGGCGGATCTCTGGTTCTTATTTCCGGAACTACCGGAACCTCAGTGATCGTGACCATCCCGCTGGGCCAGACTGGAGAGCTTTACAACGAAACCCAGCGAAACGATTCCGCCGCTCCGCCGGGTTTCATTTCCTTGGCATGAATGGGTTATGAATTTGTATGAATCCCAAGGATTTGCTTCTCGCCGTCCCAGAACCAAAACGCGCGAAATCAAAGCCGTCCAGATACCAGCAAGACAATTACAATCACCAAAACCAAGCCCAAACCACCGCTTGGGAAATAGCCCCAGCTCGCGCTGTGCGGCCACGCCGGTAAAGCGCCAACCAGCAACAAGACCAAGAGAATGACAAGAATTAAGCTCATGATTCCTCCTAAGAACAAGCACGGATTTTTCAACTTACGGCGGGATCACTCAGATGCCGCCATAAATTGGAGATATCTTTCTTTATTCGATGACAGGATTAGCTGGCGGGCACAGTAGCTGCTGGGGCGGGAGCCGTAGTCTCACCCCGTTCCTGCTTCACTTCCGCCGCGTACTTGGTCACCGTCGCCACGAACCGGTGAGTTCCCGCCGGAGCGGCAACACCGCCGGAGAGAATAGTCTTGAACGGCACAGCTTTGCCGTAAAGCGCGCGAGTGTCATCGTCATCTTGCTTGATCACCGCGCCGTTGAGTTCCAGGCCGGCAAACACGCCGCGAGCTCGCGAGTACGTAAGCACTTCCGCTCGCATCTTCCAATCCGTGTTCGCTTCCGCCTGCCGCCCAACAGGTCCGGCTGCAACTGAACCTTCCGCGCCCAATTTAAACTTGCTGGCGAGCAGGTTCTGCATGCCTTTGTCGTTCATCACTAACATCACTACATCGACGGCTTCGCCGCCAAACTGCAATCCCCAGCTCCCGCCGGCTATCGTCAGAGGCGCCGGAGCGCTCCAGCCAGCACTAGTGCGGCAAGTGGCCACACCCTTGCCATAGCGCGCACCCAAAATAAATCCACCCTTAATCATGGATGGGATCACCGCCACGCATTTGGCCGATTCCAGGATTTCCTTTGGAATTCCTTTGTCCGGGGTACCCATGATTTGGTCGAGCACGGTGGCAGCCGATCCTACCCGCTTCACCTCAGTCGACTCATTCTTATCCTTCTCGTCATCGGCGGCAAACGTGCCCACCGAGAGGGTAGTCATTAACAGACCCAGTCCCAAAATTTTTAGAATTGAATTCATAACGCCTCATTTCGTTAATCGTTAATAGCTGTAATAGCTGTCAAAGGTTATTTACAAAACAACTGCTGCAGAATAGGCTGGAAGGCTTTTTCATACTATCGAGTGGATGCTGTAGAGACCGCGACAATTTTCCTGAGCGCGTGGGCTTCGGACTGGAGCGTTCCTTCTGGCGAAGATGACGAAATGGAGGCGATCAGCCTTGCTGAATCGCGCCGAGGAAATGATCAAACTCCTCCGTCCCCGCACTGGGACCGAGCATTTGCGTCATTGGAACAAGCTGCAAGCCGCCCACCGGCTCGATGCTCAGCGTCATGGTGGAAGCGCAGCACCCGCACAGCCAGAACTGGAAACCTGCTCGCCTGGGAATCTCGTCGATCTCCGGGGTTGTGCAGCGGTCGTCGGCCGAAACGGAGATAGAGAGGATTTCGAAATGAAACAGACGGCCCTCCGTGAAGGAAGCCATGGGCTGATTGCAATTCCGGTTCACGCACGTCATCATGTCGATTTTTACCTCAATGCGAATGTGACAGGGCAGAAGTCTAGCTTGCCGGATTCGGCGGGCCCATACCGTGTTTTCTGTATTGCTCCTTTCCGTGAGTGCTCCACGATTTGTTTTACATAAATTTACTTCCACAAAAACTTACAGACCTCAGCTACTTGGCAACTCCCTCCGGTAATTTACGTCAGGCATCTACCCTTCTCAACGGATCGAAAAGTCATGCGGACGACCATACTCTACCCCCAATGGTTTGGAACTCAATTTCTTCTGGAGAAAAGCAATGAACTCAGACCAACTGCAAGGCAAGTGGAAGCAATTGAAAGGCTCACTTAAAGAGCGCTGGGGCAAACTGACCGATCAGGACCTGGACGTGATCGGTGGGAAGCATGATCAATTGGTTGGCGCCATCCAGGAACGCTATGGCATCGCCAAGGAAGAAGCGCACAAGCAGGTCAACGATTGGAAGATCGCTGATGATCGCACCATGGAAAGCGGACAGCGCAAAGCGAGCTAAATTTCCGCAGCATGATCTCGATCTCGGGAGAGCCGCGTCGGCTCTCCCATTTTTATTTATGCCTGGAATTGCGAAGGAAGGGCTATTTCGTCGACAAGCTACAGCGTTTACCTGATATGCACTCTCTTGCTGGCACCTTACGCTCCTTACGGGGTAAGAGCCAACCGCGATTCGATCACTCGAGACCCCAACGACAAAATGGAGGCGTCATGGACACATACAAAAATATCTTTCATTCTCTCCAGCGCAGTGTTACCCGTAATGCAGCGGCTTTGCTTGTAGTTGGCTTAATGCTGGCATGCGTACCTGTCGTCCGGGCGCAGAACGCAGCCCCAGGGGCAGCCCCAGCTTCGGACCGGGCGGTTCAACGCATCATCAAGGAAACCCGTCACGAACTCATCATGCTGCCCAACCTGGGCGTATTCGACTATCTGGCGTTCAAGGTGGACGGCTACAGCGTCACGCTGCTGGGCACAGTCACTCGCCCTACTTTGAAATCCGATGCCGAGGCCGCGGTGAAGGGTATTGAAGGGGTCGAGCACGTCGACAACCAAATTGAGGTTCTCCCGCCGTCGCCCATGGACGACCGTCTGCGCCTTCGCTTGTTTCGCGCGATTTACGACTATCCTTCGCTCCAGAGGTATGCTTTGCCCGTGAACAAGCCAATCCGCATCTTGGTTAAGAGCGGGCATGTTCGCCTCGAGGGCATCGTCGACAATCAGTCTGACAAGAACGTCGCAGGCATTCGTGCCAATGGCGTCTCTGGCATCTTCTCTGTCGATAATAATTTGCAGGTCGAGAAGTAGGCGCTTTTAGCTGGGACACGGAAAGGGTGGGCAATGAAGGGTATAACGATGTTCGGCATTTTGCTGGTGGTTGTGGGGATCCTTTCGTTCGTAGTACCGGTTCCGCATCAGGAAAATCACGGAGTAAAGATTGGAGACACTAAAATTGGCGTGCAAACGGAATCTAGCGAAAAGCTGCCTCCGTTGGTAGGCGGCTTATTGATCGCTGGAGGAATTGCCGTTATGGCCATTGGCTCCCGCAAGTCCACGTAGTCGCTCGTGACTTAAAGCAGGGAAAATCACTTCGGAAAGGGGAACTGAAATGCTTTGGACGATCTTCGTAATTCTCGTAGTTTTGTGGCTACTTGGCATGGTTAGCTCGTACACGCTGGGAGGGTATATCCACTTGCTCTTGCTGGTTGCTATCGTTGTGGTGCTCATACGCGTGATTCAAGGGCGAAGCCCGGTCGCGTAAACGCTCTATACGTGACAACTACTATGGAAGAGGGGCACCGCGCTTTCGCCGGTGCCCCTCTTTTTTTCAACTTTGGGACTTACGCTGTCAGCAAAAGATCCCTCATCCTGGCTTTTGCACGATGCAGTTGCGATTTTGAATTGCCAATCGAGCACTGCAATAGCTGTGCGATTTCTCGATGGTCATACCCTTTCACTTCGTGCAGCAGCAATATGTTGCGATAGCCGGGCGGCAAATCTCGCATGGCACGGGCCAACGCAATTCGCTCCACGGACGTGGAAAGCCGTTCGTCAGCTTTGCCGTGCTCGCGCTTCGGTGCACCATCTTCGGGGCCGGTCGGATCCTCCAAAGACTGATGCCGCAGCCCCTTCTTGCGAAAATGCATCAACACCGTGTTGACCGCAACACGATACAGCCACGTGGAGAGTGCTGAATCACCACGAAAGCAATCCAGCTTCCGAAACACCTGGAGAAATGCATCCTGGGTCAAGTCCTCTGCTTCGGCCGTGTTGCTGGTCATTCTCAGACAGAGGGAATACACCTTAGTCCGGTGGGTCTGGTAGAGGGAGGAGAGCGCATCCTCGTCGCCTGCTTGCGCACGACGCAAGAGTGAGGATTCCGCTTTTCGCTGGGCATCCTTCTGCGCCTGTCGTTCGTTTTCCGGTTGGTTCGGCACCACCATTGCGTCCGCCACGAGCAACCCCTTTCGTGCTTCTAGGTAGTTTGCGAAATATCGTCCAGCGTCTAAAGCTAGTGTCCAAAAGCAAGCTCGTAAATCAGGTCCTTGGTGTAGCGATCACGCAGCCATCCCCGTACAGCATTCACCTTATGGACTTTCGTCCTCAGCAAGGTACAGTAGAGAAGTCAAAAATCTACCGGACTTCTGGCCGTCCGATTGTGGGGCTCAATTTATGAATTCATTACGAATCCTGGTTGCCGATGACCACGAGATTGTGCGCCGAGGCCTGGTCTCTCTCATCAAAACGCAACCGAACTGGGAAGTATGTGCAGAAGCCGACAACGGGCGGCAAGCTGTGGAACTGGCCAAAAAACTCAACCCAGGCGTCGTCATCCTGGATATTGGAATGCCCACGCTCAACGGGCTGGAAGCGACCCGCCAGATTCTGCGCGACAATCCGCAGACGCGAATCTTAATCTTGACAATCACTGACACGGATCAGGCGGTAAGAGAGGTCCTGGATGCTGGGGCGCGAGGTTTCTTGCTGAAGTCCGATGCTGCGCGCGATCTCATCACTGCCATCGAGGCGTTGCAGCACAACAAGACTTTCTTCACCGCCCGCGTCGCCGAAATGGTGCTTTCCGGTTACCGGGGCGCGACTGGAGCACCCAGGAAAAACCTGGTGCCCAATTTGACGCCTCGTGAGCGTGAGGTGGTTCAGCTTCTCGCAGAGGGGCGTTCCACCAAGGAAGTGGCAAGCCATCTCAACCTCAGCGTGAAAACCGCCGAGACGCATCGCAGCAACATTATGCGTAAGCTGGGACTGCACTCGATCAGCGAATTGGTTCTCTACGCGGTGCGCAATAACATTATTCAAGTATCAACGGTTGCACTCGCTAATGGCGCAGCGGAATCAGTGGCCGTCGACTGATTCCGTTGCAGATCACGGAGCAATGGACGGCTTGGCAGTTTTTTCTTTCAGGAATGTTCCTTCCTGCAGTTCTGAAAATGCCTGGCGCAATTGCTCCTGGGTGTTCATCACAATAGGTCCGTACCAAGCCACGGGTTCGCCGAGAGGCTTGCCGGAAACGAGCAGGAACCGGATGCCTTCACTCCCGGCCTGTACCGTGACTTCGTCGCCGCGGTCGAATACCACCAACGACCGGTCATCGGCCTCCACTGGAGGATTCGTATCCGCCCATTTGACGCCCTCGGTCGGCACCGCGAGCGGACCAGAAGCGTTACAGAATTTCCCAGACCCGGCAAACACGTAGGCAAAGGCGTGACGCGTGGTTTCCACCGGGAGCGTTTTCCGCCTTCCAGGCGAGACGGAAACATCCAGGTAAATCGGCTCTGCGGCCACTCCATCCACCGGCCCTTTCTTTCCCCAAAACTCTCCGCTGACGACTTTGACATGGGTGCCGTCGTCGTCGGTAATGTCGGGGATGTCAGAAGCTCGCACCTCCTGGTACCGCGGCGGAGTCATCTTGAGCGCTGACGGAAGATTGCCCCACAGTTGGAACCCGTGCATTCGGCCAGCGGGGTCGCCCTTGGGCATTTCCTGGTGGATGATTCCGCTACCGGCGGTCATCCACTGCACGTCACCCGCTGAGATGGAGCCCTGATTCCCCATGCTATCGCCATGCTCGACCGTCCCCGCCAGAACATAGGTGATGGTCTCGATCCCGCGATGCGGATGCCAGGGAAATCCTGCTAGATAATCTTCTGGCACGTCGTTTCGAAAATCATCGAGCAGGAGAAAAGGGTCAAAGTCTTTGGTGTTGCCAAACCCGAAGGCGCGGCGCAAGTGCACGCCCGCGCCTTCGAGAGTAGGTTTGGATTGCACAACGCGTTTCACCGGTCGAATCGACATCTTGCTCTCCTAGGCCGCCGCCTGTCCTTTATGTTTCATGAACGCGTGCAGGTCAACATTGATCAGTTCTTTGTGTGTCGAGCACATACCGTGAGGCAGCCCGGGATAAACCTTCAGCGTAGCGCCTTTGACCAGCTTAGCCGAGAGAAGCGCGGCAGCGCCGATCGGCACGATCTGATCGTCGTCGCCGTGAAGGATCAGTGTGGGCACGTCGATCTTCTTCAGGTCTTCGGTGAAGTCCGTTTCCGAAAACTCGTGGATGCAGTCGTAAACAGCCTTAAATCCCGCCTGCATTCCTTGGAGCCAGAAGGAGTCAATGAGGCCTTGGGACGGTCTCGCGCCAGAACGGTTAAAACCGTAAAACGGCAGAGCCAAGTCCTTGAAAAACTGCGAGCGGTCGGCCAGAACACTGTTCCGGATGCCATCGAAAACCTCAATGGGCAACCCACCAGGATTGGCGGCCGTCTTCACCATCAGCGGCGGCACTGCGCTGATGAGCACGGCTTTCGCCACACGCCTGTTGCCGTGGCGGCCGATATAGCGCGCAACTTCCCCGCCGCCGGTGGAATGTCCCACGTGAATCGCATCCTTCAAATCCAGCGCCTGGACTAGCTCGGCCAGGTCGTCAGCATAGGTGTCCATGTTGTTGCCTTGCCCGGGCTGGCTGGAGCGGCCATGGCCACGGCGGTCATGCGCAATGCAGCGGTAGCCGCGTTCCGCTAGAAACAGCATTTGATCGTCCCAGGCATCGGCGCTGAGTGGCCAACCGTGACTGAAAACGACGGGCTGGCCAGTGCCCCAGTCTTTGTAGTAAATCTGCGTGCCGTCCTTGGTGGTAATCGAGCTCATACGATTCTCCTTTGTGAAATTTAGAACAAGGCCAGAGTCCGGACTGACGAAGCTAGCGGGCGTTCTCCGGGTGAAATCGTTTCGAAGACAAGACCGTCAACCCCACGAAAGCGAGTAGGACGAGGAGCTGGGCAACGGCAAATGGTGGTTCTTTCTGGGTCGGCGCCAAAGCGTGCAGGGCTGGCACCTTAAGGAAGAGCTGGACGACCAGAACGAACACATTGAAATACAAAGCTGTCGAGGCCCCAATTACATAAACCTGCCGCCAGATCCTCGCGAGGTGGAAGACGTACAGAGCCGGAATCGCCAATGCCAGAACGACGAGCGAGAGGATGCCGACGATGTGAGATGGCAGAAGATGGTCGAAGGAAAAGCCGAAACCGGAAATGCTGGTAAGTGCGGTGGTGATCAGAAAAAGCGGAGTCAGGTAATCCAGCCGCCTGCCGGTAAGAAAACCGTACACAACAATCAGCCCCGATCCGATACCGACTAGGCTGATGACGACGTGGAGGAAGGTGAAAGTTGCTAGTGTCATGCCGAGAATCATGTCTAACTCTCCTGACGTTTGAATTTGCTTACATGATGTCCTTGGTAGTTTGATATCCAGCGTCCCTATGTCTGGCTCGCTTTTGGTTCCGGCTGCGAACCTGCCACCACCCGAACTCGCGGCAGGCGCACCTGAAAAACGGTGCGGCCCGGACGCGATTCCAGGCGCACAGAGCCCTGATGCGTTCGAATAATACGCTGAACAATATCCAAACCCAAGCCCGTTCCCTCACCTACCGGTTTGGTGGTAAAAAACGGGTCAAATATTCGCCCCTGAATTTCGGACGGGATGCCCGGGCCGTTGTCAGCAATCTCAACCAGTACCGTATCCGGCTCGAGAACCGTGCGAACTGTCAGCACCTTCTCCCCCTGGGGCATCCGAGACATGGCGGAAATGGCGTTGTCGATCAGGTTGGTCCAAATCTGATTGAGTTCGCCGCCGTTGGCTGGAATTTTCGGCAGGTTACCCGCAAACTCGCGCTTGACTTCAATCCCGTGCTTGATGAGGTGCTGGAACATGCGTAGCGTGACATCAATTCCCTGCTCCACATCTGCCTCACTCATCGGAGTCTGGTCCATGTAAGAGTACGCCTTGACGGCTTGGATCAGATCGGAAATCCGGCGGGAAGCTTCCTCAATTTCGCGGGTCAGGCAGAGTACTTGGTGGTCGCAGACCAGAATTCGCAAGCCGCGGCTGAAGCCTTCCTGACTGATCAACTTGGTCAACGGATCAAGTTGCTCGGCGGTGATTCCGGCCTCGACCAAATCTCCGGCTAGTTCAGACGGCGCGTTATGCTGGGCCAGCCAGTCGGCGAAGTCTCCTTCCAGGTCGGCGCGCTCCAGAGCGTCCGTGGCCTGCGTAGCTGGCCCGCATTCATTGATCGATTCCGCCAAGGAAGTCATGATCGCCTGCGCTTGCGGAGGGATGATCTCGCCTTTCATCAAGATGGCCTCACGTCTACGCCGCGCCAAGGTCTCGCGCAACATTGCCGCCGACCGAACCACGGCTGACGCAGGATTGTTGAGCTCGTGGGCCAGTCCGGCGGAGAGTTTGCCCAGGGCCAGCATCTTTTCGCTACGCTCGACCATCCGGGTCGCTTCGCGCGTTCGGTCGGTCATTTCCGCGACCAGCTTTTGGCCTAGATTCGGCGCGCGATACACGAGTTCGCGTAGATCCGTCGCGGGCATGACCACGATGCGCGTCCAACGCACCGCCATACCGCGGCCGCGCGCTACTTTCATCCGCGAAAAAGGCAACACGCCGCTCGGCTGCCCCGCTACGCGAACAAACACGGAACCGGAGGGATCTCCCATCAACCGGAAATGGATCTCACCTTCCAGAACAACAAAAAACTCCGTCGCCGGCGCTCCCTCGGTAATGAGCACATCTCCGGCATTGAAACAGCGAATTTCGAAATGGGCGGCTAGCCATTCCAGGGCCGCTCGATCATCGTCGGCAAAAAGCTCAAACCGCGCCAGCTCGTCCGCTGTGGGACGGACGCAAGGGTTATCGGACGGCCTATCAGTCATGGACAGCCTCCTCTACCTGTTGGCCAGATATTGGTTGATAAAATACAGAACAATGGAACCCTCACCGACGCTGTTCGCAACGCGGCGCACGGCACCATCGCGCACATCGCCAACGGCAAAAACGCCCGGAACGCTGGTCTCCAGCAGAGCCGGGTCTCGATCCAGCTTCCATCCCGCGGGCCGACGGCCATCCCGCAACAGCTTGCTGCCCGTCAGCAGGAACCCTTTGCTATCCCGGCAGAGTGTGCCTTCCAGCCATTCCGTTTTCGGCTCTGCGCCGATAAAAATGAACAGCGCCCCTGCCGGGAGGTTCTCCGTGGTTTGCGTATCGTGGTGGCGGACAGAAATTCCCGCGAGTCGGTCATCGCCCTGCACTTCAATGACCTCTGAATTTGGAACAATCTTGATATTCGGAATCGTGCCAATCCGCTCCCGGAGGTAGTGCGACATTGACTTCGAGAGGGAATCCGCGCGCACCAGCATGGTCACAGACCGCGCAAAGTCCGAAAAATGCACCGCCGCCTGCCCCGCGGAGTTCGCCCCGCCCACAATATAGATGTCTTCTCCTTTGCAGGAGACCGCTTCCGTGGTGGTAGCCCCATAGTAGACCCCTGCCCCGGTGAGGCGATCCACGCCAGGGATCTCCAGACGCCGCCACTGGACGCCCGCGGCAATCACGACGCAGTGCGCCGCCAACTCTTTGCCGTTCGCCAGCTTGACCACCCGATATTCGCCCTCGCCGGAAAGCGAGACGGCCTGCGCGGGAGCCAGCACCTCGGTCCCAAATCGCTTCACCTGCGAGACTCCGCGCCGCGCCAAATCCGCACCGCTCAAGCCCGCTGGAAAGCCGAGATAGTTCTCAATGCGCGAACTTGAGCCAGCCTGCCCGCCAGGCGCTTCCCGCTCGACTAAAACCGTCTTCATTCCCTCCGTGCTGCAATAGAGGGCGCAAGCCAGACCCGCCGGACCCGCACCCACAATCACCACATCGTAGAACTCGCGACTGGGAACGCTGTTCAGCCCGAGTTTCGCCGCCACACTGGCAACATCCGGCCTCTCCAAAACGGAGCCATCCGGAAAGATCACTACCGGCAGATTTTCCGGGGCGTCTCCAATCGCAGCTTGAATCCTGGGATCCGATGTGGCACCTGGTTCCATCCAGCGATAGGGAATCTGGCTCTTGGCGAGAAAATCCTTGAGATCGTAAGTTGCTGGCGACCAACGAGTGCCAATGACGTACACTCCTTCAAAGGACGCGCTGCTCGTGGCATTCCAGTCCTCGAGAAGATCCGCGAGCACGGGATAGAGATTTTGCTCCGGCGGCTCCCACGGCTTTAACAAATAGTGGTTCAGTTTGACCTTGTTGATGGCCTCAATGGCGGCGTTGGAATCGGCGTAGGCCGTGAGAAGGACGCGCCGAGCCGAAGGCTGCAAGACGAGCGCTTCCAGCAAAAACTCCGTACCGCTAACCTGGGGCATCCGCTGGTCCACCAGAAACAGCGCAATGCGGTCACCCCGCGACGTGAGCTGTCGCACGTATCCCATGGCCCGTTCGCCGGAATCAGCGGTGAGAATGCGGTACTGCGCGGCAAATCTGGACTTCAAATCCCGCTCCACCGCGCGCAGTACAGCCGGATCGTCGTCCACCGCCAGAATATAAGGCTTTTTTATCAAATCGGTGCGCTCGTCGGAGGTGTTCCGTCGAAATTGCCCGGAAAATGCATTGGATGTCTGGCCGACCCAATGGGATTCGAACACAGGTTCCGGCTAGTGGGTTCTCTTCCAGTAAAAGCACTTCGAGTCCACCTCAACCAGCGGCTCGTCAATCCCTCTTTCTTTGCGGAACTCATCAACAGCTCTGC
>JAYWAL010000018.1:0-19104 GCA_043782485.1 Acidobacteriaceae bacterium
AATGAGCCACCCGAGCCTGACCAATCGCATCCTATCGGCAGAGTACGTATGTAACGATTTGCGCAACGCCAAAGCCTGCAATTGCGTCTATACTAAGTAGACGGAAAACGAGCAAATATTCATGCCGGAAGCCCCAGTGATGCCGGAACTTAGCGCCCCGCCGCAACCCGAGCCTACAAAGCCCGCCGCGCTGCGGACAGTCGAGGCGCCCGTGCTTCCCTCGCTCTTCCGAGCGGGCTACGGTACCTATAAGACCAATCCCACGTCGTTCCTGTACTCCTACGGATTCGTGACCGCGCTGGTCATTGCATTCATTCTGGTGGCCTCGGTGGTACCGCCGGTCGCGAAGCTGATCGAAACCCAGCCCATTGAGATTGTTCTGCCGAACTCTCCGCCCGTAGTTGGCCATGATGCCGGCGGCGGCGCACACGATAAGCTGCCAGCCAGCAAAGGCGTTGCACCAAAAACCGCAAGAACAATTCCATTGGCCCCGCCCAGAGTGGATCCCATTCCTGAGCCTGCTTTGCCGACGCCAGCCTCGGTTCTAGGGCCTCCCACCCCTCCGCCCATGCTGGCGCAGCTGGGTGACCCGCTGGGCAAGATTGGCGGCCCTTCCAATGGCCCCGGCTCCGGTGGTGGCATTGGCGCTGGTCATGGCGGCGGGATGGGCAACGGCAATGGCGCGTACCGCGTTGGCGGCGGCGTCAGCGCCCCTGTAGCCACCTTCCAGCCCGATCCTGAGTACTCGGAAGAAGCCCGCAAGGCCAAGTATCAGGGCGAAGTCTGGCTGACTGTGGTCGTCGGCACCGACGGACGAGCGCACGATATCCGCGTTTCGCGTTCGTTGGGCTTGGGGCTGGACGAAAAGGCCATCGAATCAGTTAAGACCTGGAAATTCGAGCCTGGCAAGAAGGATGGCGTGCCCGTTCCGGTGCAGATTTCCGTGGAAGTGGCTTTCCATCTGTTGTAGCTGGACGTTGTAGTTGGTCGGGTCTCTCCGGCCATTTCCACCTCGTGTACAATCAGGCGTTACCCCACGTGTGTGGCGTTGGTCCTCTCGCCCTCCGCTGAATCACCCGAAAATCTGTAAGGAGCCGTCATCCGTCATGTCAATTCCCGCGACCCAAATGCGCCCGGGCATGGTCATTAAGCACGAAAATAACCTGTGCTCCGTCTTTAGCGTCGAGCACCGCACGCCCGGCAATCTGCGCGCGTTCATCCAGGCCAAGCTGCGCAACCTCCGTACCGGCGCCATCTTTGAGCACCGCTTCCGTTCGCCCGATCCCATTGATCGCGTCATCGTGGACGAAGAGAAGATGGAATATCTGTTCACCGACGGCGACCTATACACCTTCATGAACACCGAAAACTACGAGCAGATGCAGCTTGGGCGCGACATTCTTGGTGATGCCGTGGAATATCTGACCCCGAATTTGCAGATCACCATCGAGTTCTTTGACGGCAAGGCGGTCGGTATTGAGCTGCCCCAAACGGTGGAACTCAAGGTTCTCGAAACCGAGCCAGGCATGCGCAGCGCCACAGCCAGCGCGGTCACCAAGCCCGCGAAGCTGGAAACCGGCCTTACGGTCCAGGTGCCAGCCTTTATCAATGAAGGTGATGTGATTCGCGTGGATACTTCCGAAGGCGCGTACCTTTCAAGAGCCTGAAATAAGTCGGTGGAGGCACGGGCGTCCCTGCCCGTGCGATTTCCAGAGTAAAATCTCGTTGGTATGAACGAGCATACGACCGAACCCAACCAAGCCCGCCGCTATACCGTCCGCGGACGCGTGCAGGGCGTAGGCTTCCGCTGGTTCGTCGAGTCCGAGGCGCACCAGCTGCGCATCGCTGGATGGGTTCGTAACACTTCCGATGGCGCGGTTGAGCTACTGGCCATCGGCACGCGTGCCCAACTCGCCGCGCTGCAAGCCAAGTTGCGGCAGGGCCCGCGCGCCGCTCGCGTGGATGACGTGGAAGAACGGCCAGCCGAAATTCCGGAAACAGGGCCCGCCGACAGCACAACTTTTCGCATTGAAGGAACTTGGTAAGGGAGCCAGAGGATTCGAACATGATTCCAGATCAGATCACCACCCAGCTCAAAGCAAAGATCCGCGAGATTCCCGACTTCCCCAAGCCGGGAATCCTCTTCTACGACATCACCACGCTGCTCAAAGACAAGCTGGGTTTCGCCACCCTGGTTGACCAGCTTTCCGAGCACTATATTGGCCAGGACATTGACTTAGTTCTCGGTATGGAAGCTCGCGGTTTTATTTTTGGCCCGGCAGTGGCCTATCGCCTATCCGCGGGATTTGTTCCGGTGCGTAAGCCGGGGAAACTGCCCGCGCCCGCCGCCAAGGTAAGTTATGACCTGGAGTACGGGAGCAACACCCTGGAAATCCACAAAGACGCCATCCAAAAAGGCCAGCGCGTGGTCATCGTCGATGACTTACTGGCCACCGGAGGCACCGCCGAAGCCACGGTAAAGCTTGCCCAATCGCTAGGTGCGGAAATCGTCGGCTTAGCCTTCGTGGTCGAGTTAGACTTCCTGAAAGGCCGCGACAAGCTCAAAGGCCACGATGTATTCTCTCTTTTGAACTACGACAAGTGATGAAGAGTTTAGTAGCCAGTGGTGAAAGTAAGATTTTCATCAGGGCACGGCTTCAGCCGTGCCGTAAGTGCTGTATTTTCAGTCGCCTTTAGGCGCTGCGATTTAGAAATTTCAGTTTCACCACGGGCTGTTAGGCGAACTCTGAATCAAGTTGAGTTTGTCATCCCGACCGCAGCAGAATCGCGGTTTTTCAGGCGATTCTGCGAAGTGGAGGGTCCTGCTCTTGACCGAAGGAAGACTTAATTAGAGTCTCCTTCCGCGGTCGCCGGCAATTGCAAAAAGAGAGGCTTGCCCACAGTTTCCTTATAATCGCCACCTATTTTTGCTAAGATTGGAGGGCAGTTACTTACGAAGGGGAAACGAATGTCAAACTTGATCGAGATACAAAACGACTTACAAGCAAAACGCAAAGAGCTACAGCATGAACTTACCAGAATTGATGCGGCACTTTCTGCCCTAAGTGGCCTTGGCCGCAGCGTCTCGGCTTCTACCGGAGCCATTGCCTCCACCGCGCGCCGCGTCATGTCCATTGGTGCCCGCCGCCGCATCGCTGCCGCGCAACGTGCCCGTTGGGCCAAGGTTCGCGCCGACAAAAAAGGCTCTTCTGCAACCGCCGCCGGACCGAAGCCGACTCGCATCATGTCGCCCGCCGGCCGCCGCCGCATCGCCGCCGCGCAGCGCGCCCGTTGGGCCAAAGTTCGCGCTGCGAAAAAAGCCGCTTAATCCTACTGTTATGCGAGAAGCCTGCCCCCTGCAAAGCCGGGCAGGCATTTTTGCGTGTGCTCGCGCGCAAGGAAGGATTATGTAGCCCAGGCGCGCCCTCGCTCGCGAATGGAATTTTCCAGAGTAGCGAACCGCTCCACTATACTCATTCTAAAATAAGTACCGTTGGCAACGGCAACTCAGCGTTTTTCGCCAGGAAAACTCTGACCTAAATAGTGGGTTACTCGCTCCACACAGCTATCGAGCTTCAGTGAAGTCTTTACCACTAACTTCCGCCGTCGAATCTTATGAAAGACGGCCTTCACCTCGTGGTACAGCTCCGCATTCCGGTTCGCCGCAACATGTTCCCGGTCTGCCTTCAGCCGTTGTAGCGAAACCTTCTCCGGACAAACACACTCGACGATGCTCCAGGCCGTTTTTATCCGCTGGGCAGACGCTACCACGGCATCGACCTGGTACTTCCTGCTAAACGGACGTCCGTCCAAAATGACGATTGCCCTAGGTTGGCGTCGCAATAAATACTCAGCCACATCCAGCATGACACGGACAACAAAGTCATCCTGTTCGGTGGAGTACTCGATCAAGCGTTTTGGAAACAGGCTGGCTCGAAAAGAGTCCTTGTCCAGCACCACGCCGCCGACGCGTTTGGCCACAGCGCGCGCCAGTGTGCTCTTGCCGGAACCAGGTAACCCAGCCATCATCACAATCATAAGCACCAGTGCCCTGTGTAGGGCGGACACTCTTGTCCACCGTTGTTGCTGGGGGTCTTTGGCTCTTGTTCCACTGAAAGTACAGCCCAGATCAAACCTCGAACCCTAGTCCAGGGCGGCGGACAAGAGTGTCCGCCCCACAAATGTTTACGCCACCGCCCTCTCACCTTCGCGGGTCACGGCAAAACTCAAGCCCGACTCACTTACGTCCACCAGTACATGATCCCCATGCAGCACCTCGCCATCAAGAATCTTCATGGCCAGCGGATCCTGCACCAGCTTCTGAATTGCACGCTTCATCGGACGCGCTCCATAGTTCGGGTCGTAGCCTTCCCGGAACAAGACCTCTTTTGCCGCCTGCGTCAGCTTGATCGTAATCTTCCGGTCAGCCAGTAACGCCTGCACATCGGCTAACCTCAAATCCACAATCTTCACCAACTGCGCCTGACCGAGCGGATTGAAGATCAAGATATCATCCACGCGGTTGAGGAACTCCGGCTTAAAGTGCGTCCGCACCTGTTGCAGAATCGCGCGATGCGCGCTAGCGAGCTCGCCCTCGCGTCCCTGCTCGCCAATCGACTTCTTTGCGTCGCCGTTTTTGCCATTGCCCAAAAAGCCAATCGGCGGATTGAAGTTCTGCAAGTGCTCAGACCCGATGTTCGAGGTCATGATGATGACGACGTTCTTGAAGTCCACAGTCCGACCTTTGCCGTCGGTGAGTCTTCCGTCGTCCATCACTTGCAACAGGAGGTTGAACGCATCCGGATGCGCCTTCTCTATTTCGTCCAGCAGGAGCACCGCGTACGGACGCCGCCGCACCTGCTCCGTGAGCTGTCCGCCTTCGTCATAGCCAACATATCCCGGAGGTGCGCCAATGAGTTTGGCAACGGCGTGCCGCTCCATGTACTCAGACATATCGATGCGCAGCATGGCTTTGTCGTCATCAAACAAGTACTCCGCCAGGGCGCGAGCGGTTTCGGTTTTCCCGACGCCGGTTGGTCCGAGAAAAAGAAAAGACCCGATCGGGCGCTTAGGATCGCTCAAGCCAGCGCGCGAACGACGAATGGCGTTGGCCACATGTAGTAACGCTTCATCTTGACCGATTACGCGCTGCCGCAGGTTCTCTTCCATCTGCACCAGCTTTTTCATCTCGCCTTCCAGCATTTTCGAGACTGGAATTCCAGTCCAGCGCGAGACGATGTGCGCCACGTCTTCCTCGTCCACCTGCTCTTTCAGGAGTTTTGTGGAGCGGGCACCCTCACCCGCGGCTTTTTCCGTAAGCTTCTGCAACTCTTCTTCCGTCTGCCGCAAAAGCCCATAACGGATTTCCGCCACGCGCGAAAGGTTTCCCTTGCGCTCCTCCGTCAACTCCTCCTGCTTCAACTGCTCTAGCTTTTCTTTCAACTCCCGGGCGCGGGCGATCCCTTCCTTCTCCAGCTTCCAATGTGCCTTCAAGGCATTGGATTTCTCGCGCACCTCGGCCAGCTCTTTTTCGATCACTTCTAAGCGTTCTATCGACCCGCGGTCGTCTTCCTTCTTCAAGGCCTGACGCTCGATTTCCAGATGCGTAGCTTTGCGTTCCAGCTGATCAATCTCCGTTGGCAAAGAATCGATCTGAATCCGCAAGGACGCGCCCGCCTCGTCAATCAAGTCAATCGCCTTGTCGGGCAGAAAGCGGTCGGAAATATACCGGTGCGCCAAAGTCGCCGCCGCCACAATCGCCGAGTCCTTGATGCGAATGCCGTGATGCACTTCGTAGCGTTCCTTCAAGCCCCGCAGGATCGCAATCGTATCCTCCACGTTCGGTTCGCCCACGTACACAATCTGGAACCGGCGCTCAAGGGCGGTATCTTTCTCGATGTACTTGCGGTACTCGTTCAGCGTGGTGGCACCAATGGCGCGCAACTCTCCCCTAGCCAATGCAGGTTTCAGCATGTTCGAGGCATCAATGGCTCCTTCGGAAGCACCCGCTCCGACGATGGTATGCAACTCGTCGATGAAAAGAACGATCTTGCCCTCGGCCGCTTCAATCTCTTTCAGTACGGCCTTCAGGCGGTCCTCAAACTCGCCGCGAAACTTCGCCCCGGCTAGCATCCCGCCCAGGTCAAGCGAGACCACGCGCTTGTTGCGCAGGGCCTCAGGCACGTCGCCCGATACAATGCGCTGCGCCAAACCCTCGACAATGGCCGTTTTGCCTACGCCAGGTTCACCAATTAACACAGGGTTGTTTTTCGTTCGCCGCGAGAGCACCTGCACCACGCGCCGAATCTCTTCATCGCGTCCAATCACCGGGTCGAGCTTGCCCTTGCGCGCCAGTTCCGTCAGGTCGCGCGAATACCGTTCCAGGGCCTGAAACTTTGCTTCTGGATTCGGATCGGTAACCCGCTGTGTCCCACGCACGGTTGCCAACGCCTTGAGGATCGCCTCATGCGTAGCCCCGAGTCCGGCCAAAATCCTCTGCGCCGCGTCGTCTTTAATCCGCGTTGCCGCCAGCAACAGGTGCTCCGTGGAAACGTACTCGTCTTTGAACGAATCTGCTTCCTTAAACGCCTGCTCAAACAACTTCTGCGCCGCCTGCGAGAGCTGGGCCTGTTGCACGCCTCCGCCGGAAACCTTCGGCAGTCGGCTAATCTCTTTGCTGGCTTCGGCCGCCACTTGATCAGCGGCGATGCCAATCTTTTCCAGCACGGGCGGAACGATTCCATCCGCGTCCTGCACCATCGACGCCAGCAGGTGTACCGGAAATACTTCGGGGCTGCCATTTTCCGAGGCAGTCTCCACGCCCTTCTGCACCGCTTCCTGCGCTTTCAACGTAAATTTGTCCCAACGGATCGTCATTCTCTCTCCAGTCCTGTCATTTTGAGCGTAGTCGAAAAATCCCTGCAACCGCCCGACATCGGTCTCCCATGTGTTTAAGCCTTGCCTCGGTCTAAAATTGCCATAGAAAAACGAAGCGGGAAGCGCTGCCGCCTCCCGCCGCTGCTGTCTTGCCGCCAGGCTCGCACCGAACTTATCCCTGCTGCGTTTCGGGATTCGGCGTGCCCACGTGGATCTTGATCTGCTTGGGCTTCGCCTCAGCCTTCTTGACCAGCCGGATCTTCAGCACGCCTTTGTCATAAACAGCCGTCACCGCTTCGCCATCCACACTCTGCGGCAGAGTGAACGCTCGCCCGAAGCGTCCGTAGCGGCGCTCCACGCGGCGGTAGTTTTCCGTCTTCTCGTCGCTCTCGAACTTGCGTTCGCCCGAAATGGTCAAGGTGTCGTTCTCGAGCTTGAGGTCGATGTCTTTCTCGTCGATTCCCGCAACATCCAGCTTGAGCGTGTAACTCTGTTCATCCTCGTAAATATCTACGGCGGGAGTGAAGTGC
Organism: Acidobacteriaceae bacterium; assembly: GCA_043782485.1. Classification (GTDB taxonomy): domain Bacteria; phylum Acidobacteriota; class Terriglobia; order Terriglobales; family Acidobacteriaceae; genus JANXUC01. The sequence goes on from JAYWAL010000018.1 coordinate 7,407, forward strand.
TTCGGCGTCTGCTCCTGACCCGCGGCTTCCTGCTGCGCGAGATGGTGCAACCGGCGCTGGAGATGGGCTAACCCGCGGTAAGGCTCACATCGGTATTGGTAGTTCATGGCTTGGTCTTCTCCTCGAAAAGTTATGAAATTTACTCGCCCAAGGGCGACTCAAGGCATTGGATTCATGCCACCATCAAAAGAATCATAAAATATGAGCGTAATACAGTCAAGCATAACAAACACCTATTAATCAATACTTTACGGAGGCTTTACCTTATACCACTTGTAGGATTAGAGCCTTCAGGTAGGTAGTTTCAGGAATCACGGGGAGGACGGGGTGGTCCTTCGCCTGAACCCTCTTCTCCAGCAGCCTCACCGTTCTCTTGGCGTCCAGCGATGCTGCCACGACGATGTCCTGCAGCTCCCGCTCGCTAACGTGGTAGGAGCATGAGCAAGTGACCAGAATGCCGCCGGGGCGGAGCATCTTCAACGCCCGTAGATTCAGCTCTTTGTAACCTCGCGCGGCGGCGGGGAGGTCGCGCTTGGTCTTGGCGAAGGCGGGAGGATCGAGAACGATGGTGTCGTACTGGCGTCCGGTTGAGGCGTAGTCCTTGAGCAGGTCGAAGGCGTTGGCTTCCATCCACTCGATTTCTTGGCTGCCCGGATGGGGGTTGAGCTTGGCGTTTTCTTCGGCGACTTCGAGAGCGGGAAGGGAACTGTCGACGCCAGTGACCTTGGAGCACTTGGGAGCGAGGTGCAGCGCGAAACCTCCCTGATAGCAGAAGACATCGAGCACCTCGCCGTGAGCGTATTGTGCCGCCGCGGCGTAGTTTTCGCGCTGGTCGAGGAAGGCACCGGTCTTTTGGCCGTGCAGGCCGTCGAAATGGAACTGGACGCCGTTCATGGTGAAAATGGCGCTGGTGACAGTGCCGTGAAGAAGCTGCGATTCGCGCGGCGGAAGTTGCTCCAGTTCGCGCACGCGCGGTTCGACGCGCTCGATAGTGGCGGCGGGTTGGAGCTCTTCCTTGAGCGCTGAGAGCACTGCGTCGCGCACCATTCCGGAATCCATGGCCTGGGTCAGAAATTGCACGGACAGCAGATCCTTGTAGCGGTCGACGATCAGCCCCGGCAGGAAGTCGGCCTCGCTGAAGATGACTCGATAGGCATCGGTGTCTCGGACGACCAGCTTACGGTGGGCCACGGCATTGCGAATTCTTTGCTGAAGCAAGCCAGCCAGTCCCGCTTGCAACACCTGACCCGACGAGAGCATCCGAATCGCAATCTGAGAGGAGCTGCTGTAAAACGCCGTCCCCAGCGGCTTGCCGCGATGATCGGCAACGCTCACCAGTGCCCCCGAGGGGATGTTAACCTCATTTTCTAAATCCGAGCGGTAGACCCAGACATGTCCGTTTTGGAGCCGACCCGCGCCGCGTCCGGAGATACGCACCTCCGGTAGGTCTAGGGAGCGCGGGGCGTTCGCTTCGGTTACTTTTGCCATGCTGCTATCTTAGCTGCATAAAAATTCGGAGGACATCGCAATGCCCAAAATTACCCCATTCCTATGGTTCGACAGCAACGCCGAGGAGGCAATGAACTTCTACGTTTCCATCTTCAAGAACTCCAAAATCCTCAGCCTGCAGCGCCATGAAAACACCGGCCCCAGCGGAAAACAGACCGTGGTGACAGGAAGCTTCGAACTCGATGGCCAGCGATTCATGGCCCTGCAAGCCGGCCCGCTTTTCAAGTTCACCGAAGCCATTTCCATGTTCGTCGATTGCGAAACGCAGGAAGAAGTCGACTACTTCTGGGAAAAGCTAACCGCCGGCGGCAGCGAAAGCCAGTGCGGATGGCTGAAAGACAAATTCGGATTGTCCTGGCAGATCGTGCCGAAGGCACTCGGGCAGATGCTGGGGGATCAAGACCCGGCGAAGGCGAAGCGCGCGATGACGGCGATGTTGCAGATGCGGAAGATTGACGTGGGGAAGTTGCGGGAGGCTTGGGAGGGGTAGTGAGGCGGGCTCGGTATGCTTGATTCTCTAATCAGCATATGACAACGAATCTTCTCACAGAGAATTGGTCGAAACTTGACTCTTTTGAGTTGCGACTTTTGCTCGCCAAGCACTTTGGCGGACCAGGCCAGTATGATGGGATCTCCGATAACCCCAACAAATTATGTCGTCCACTTGCCCGAATCGCTTGTCGTATTGGACTGACGTTCCGCAAAAAGAAAATCGTTGCCATTGAACCCGGCCCGGCCTTTGATGCTGTTGAATGGAGCAGGGTCAGCGAGGAAATCACACAATCAATTTCCTTTGGAGTCCCCAAGATAGGGCGCGACTAAAGTTTCACGGGTTTTCGGGTAGGTGGGTTTTGGCGTGGGGAGTGCTCACGGGTACGGATTATTCCTCCGCCCGCTGAAGTACCGCGCCCTCCGGTAGAAGTGGCCGATCACCCGTTCATTCTTGAATTTCCAATAGTGGCAAGCAACTTCTGGCGGCTAACGAACCACCGAAGGAAGTGCCAGGTGCAACGGAGAGTTTTCGAGCCTTCTTCGAAAAATTTGCCCCTGGAGCCTCTTTCAGGAATCGTCGAAGTAAGATGTACTCGCTTCGTTCGGGCATTCTTCACGGAAGTGATTTGATGCAGCTAGATCAGGACATTGCCTTCGGTTGGGATCCGCCAGAGTGGAACGAACGCGAATTGTACAACGAGCTTTGGAGCCTGACGAGGATTGCTTTGCGCAACTGGCTCAAAAATCCGGAACGTCTGCCCGACCGCTCGGAATCGATCAGTGACTGTACAAGGTTCCTAGAGATTTGAATGCGTCCGTTCCGGAGGGTTTGACTGCGGCGCTTGAGGGTCGGGAGCGAAGGTCGAAGCTTCGGAAGTGACCCTTACCGCAGCAACTGAAGCCGACATCTAGATAGGAACTGATCGCAGGGCTGAAGCCCTGCGCCGCCCAAAAACTACTGATTCCGGCAAGGCTACGCGGGTGCCCGCGCCACGCGAACTTTGGCTGCACGACCCTTTACGAGTGGACTTCTTCCTTTACAGGCTCAGCGGCCGGGACAGGCTTCGGTCCGGCTTCGCGTAGCGCTGACGCTAGGTCGCGCTGCAAGGCATCGAGCACAATCATCGGCAGTTCGTTGCCGTATTCGTCGAGTTCGTTCTGTTTCCAGGTGCCGTTCAGCCGCAGCGCTTCGCCAAGGTCTTCGGCAAACGCTTCTTTGTAGCTGCCTGGACGATTCTCATTCGGCTGCGGCGAGCGCCCGGTGTGCGTATCGTAAATCCGACGCTGCGACTTGGTGAAAACACCCTCGGCATTCGCTCCCGAATTGATGAAGCAGATAAACACTTCGTCGTGCCCGCCGTAGGCTTCACGGTAGTACCATGCTTGCGCGGCGTCGGTCTTGGGCCGGACGCGCTTTTTGGGAGCCAGACTGGCGATTTGTTCCGCCGTCTTTTCCACTACGCGGAAGTAAAGAATTCTGGAACACGACTCGCAGGCAATCAGCTTGTGTCCGGCCCTCACTTCGGCAAATACCTGAGGCCGCAAAGTCATCTGGCAAGTCTGACATTTGCCGTCCCGCGCTTCGGAAAGTCCCGTCTTGCGCGCCTTGGCGATGCGCTCGTAGTGCGCGATCCACTCATCGGGGACGCCCATCCGGAAACCACTGCGCTTGGCGTGCCACTCGGCCAGCAGCTTTTCGTCTTCGGCGGTCTTGTCGTGCGCAATCTTCTTTTCTTTTTCAATTTCAGCGGTTTCGGCCTTGAGTTCGGCTTCCGCAGCCTTCACTTGGGCAGCCTTGGCGTCGGCGTCAACCATGGTTTCCAGAATCTTGTCGTCGTTGGACTGAATTTCCTGCTGGGCAAAGTCGATTTCGTGCTGGAGGGCTTTGTACTGCTCGTTCGTTTTGACGGCGAGCATCTGGTCGCGGTACTTGGAAATTTTGCCTTGCAAATCGAGGTTGGCGGCGTCGAACTTCTTCTTGGCGGCTTCGTCGGCTTTGACGGCGGCCCGGGCGGCTTCGAGCTGAGCCTTGGTGCCCGCAAGTTGCGCCTCGATCGCGGCCACGCGCTTGGGCAGCGCGGCGACTTCTTCATTCAAACGCAGGATTTCTTTGTCAACATCTTGCAGGGCGAGGAGCTTGACGAGGTCTGGATGCATGGTTGAGGAACTGTGGAAATTCTAACACGGCTAGGCCTTCAGCTTCTCGTGCGTTGCCAATGCGCACTGAGGCGGCTTATCATTCGGTTCGACGGAGGAGTAGCGTTGCGGACGGCCTCCGCATCGTGAAAATCGAAGGCGAGCTTTTCGATGATTTGGGGAGTTATAGCGAAATTCGGGAGTTTATCGAATTAACATGACTTTCTCTTTAAGGCCGAATATCAGGCGAAATCTATTCGCAAGACCGTGAAAAATGCGACTTTCACCGGCCAAAACCCCAATCTCGCTCGCCTTTGTCCTCGCCAGTGTCGCCCTATGTCTCGCGCAGCCGCCCGCCCCGCTCCTCACTAGCGCCGCCCACCGCACCACCATTTCCCTAAACGGCCCTTGGCACACCATTGTCGACCCCTACGACACCGGCCTGAAAGATTACCGCTCCAAGGTCCGCTCGCAGGACGGCTTCTTCCAAAACGCCAAGCCGCAGTCGCCGCAGGACCTCATCGAGTACAGCTTCGACAAAAGTGAAACCCTCAACGTCCCCGGCGACTGGAATACGCAGCGTCCGTCGCTTCTCTATTACGAAGGCACCGTCTGGTATGAGAAGTCATTCGCGTATCACCCAAAGCCGCATGCGCGAGTGTTTCTGCACATCGGGGCGGCGAACTATTTTTCGATCTTGAGCGTGAACGGAACCGTCGTGTGCGACCACGAGGGCGGCTTTACGTCGTTTAACTGCGAGGTTACCTCGGCCTTGCACGAGGGCGAAAACTTTGCCGTCATCTACGTCAACAACACGCGGAAGGCCGATGGCGTGCCGACGCTCTCGACCGATTGGTGGAACTACGGAGGTCTGACCCGCGACGTACAACTGGTCGAGGTCTCGGACCGATTTATCCAGGATTCCTTCCTGCACTTAGTGTCTGGCACTCCGGATCAAATCGCGGGCTGGGTGAAGCTGAGCGACGCCGCCGCCGATCAAAAAGTGACGGTGAGAATTCCTGAGCTTGCCATCGAGAAGACCGTTGCCACCAACGCCAGCGGCGTGGCCGAATTCGCCTTTTCCGACAAGCGCCTGCAACTCTGGTCGCCTGAGCACCCCAAGCTCTACAAAGTTGAAGTCGAGAGCGGCGAAGGGAGTCTTCAAGACAAAGTTGAAGACGAAATGGGTTTCCGCAGCATCGAAGTCCGCGGCCACGAAATCCTCCTGAACGGTGAGCCTGTATTCCTGCGCGGCGTTTGCATCCATGAAGAGGCTCCGTACCGTTCCGGCCGCGCAAATTCTGATGACGACGCGAAAACGCTCCTCGGCTGGGCCAAAGATCTAGGTGCGAACTTCGTCCGCCTCGCCCACTACCCGCACAACGAGCACATGCTCCGCATGGCCGACCGCATGGGGATCATGGTGTGGTCGGAGATTCCCGTCTACTGGGGCATCGCCTGGGACAACCCCGCGACGCTCGCCAACGCGCAGAACCAGCTCACGGAAAACATCACTCGCGACAAGAACCGCGCCAGCATTGTAATCTGGTCAGTCGGAAATGAAACGCCGGTCACGGATGCGCGCACCAAGTTCATGCGCACCCTGGTCCACACCGCCCGCGATCTCGACTCCACGCGGTTAATCAGCGCCGCGCTACAAGTCCAGCACCGCGACGGCACCACCCGCATCATGGATGACCCGCTCGGCGCCGCCCTCGATGTTCTCGGCTGCAACGAATACATCGGCTGGTACGAAGGCAAGCCCGAAGACGCTGACAATGCCAACTGGAAGTCGCCCTACGACAAGCCGTTAATCATGAGCGAATTCGGCGGCAGCGCCCGCGCCGGATTGCACGGGCCCGCCGACCTCAGATTCAGCGAGGAATGGCAGGAAGAAATCTACCAGCACCAAACCGCCATGCTCGACCGCATCCCATTCCTCCGCGGCACCAGCCCGTGGATTCTCATGGATTTCCGTTCCCCGCGCCGCCTGCTCCCTGGTATTCAGGATTTCTATAATCGGAAAGGGTTGATTTCCGATCAGGGGCAGAAGAAAAAGGCCTTCTACGTTCTACAAAAATGGTACGACGGCAAAAGCAAAGCCCCAGCCACCCACAACTAGGGAGAATGTGAATCAGTCAGAAATTTTCAATTTTTGTCACTCTGAGCGCAACGAAAAATCCCCAGACTGGCGGCGGAATGTGGGTGCCGATCAACTCTCCGGCTGGTAATTCGTGGCCAGAAAGGTGGGAAGAGTCGTGCCGGAATCAAGCGTGTAGGGATTCTTCGCTGCGCTCAGAATGACAAAGCTTTTAGGATGCCGGACTCGTCCAGAGTTTCCCCAGCCATCCAGTCCGCACCCATTCCCCAGACGCTGGAGATTCGCCCAACGAAGGAATAGAATCGATTCAGTGTCCGACAAAACCTTCACCCTCGAAGAAGCGCAGTCGATGTTGCCCGTTCTGGCTGGCCTCATCCGCACGGCTATCGACGGCAAGCGAGTGATGGATGATGTCGACGGCGAATTCCAGGCCCTCGCGCACCGCGTGTTCCTCGCCGGAGGCCTGCTGGTCAACGTCGCCCACTTCGCCCGCCGCCGCGCCGAACGCGAGAAGGCTCTCCAGCGCGTAAAAGACGCTGTGCACGAAATCGATGCCATCGGCGTCCAGATCAAAGACCTCGACATAGGCCTGCTCGACTTTCCTTGCCTGGTCAACGGCGAAACCATCCTGCTTTGCTGGAAGCTTGGCGAGAACAGAATCACCCACTGGCACGGCACAGACGAGGGCTTTTCCGGTCGTAAGCTGATTGACGAGCGCATTGCCGGACCCAGTCCGAAGTCTCGCCCCAGCAAGCCGCGTTCCAAGGGTGATCCGAAGGATGACCTGCCGGGTGGCGATTCTTCCGGTAAAGTCAACTGAATCATTAGGTTAGACGAATCGGTTCACTCCGTTACGGCTGCCTCCGCTCATCCCGGCGGCCAAGCTCGCCAGCGAAAACTCCCCTCGCCCCCGAAATTTTTGCAAGTTCCTCGCCCTCGAGCGATCTGGCAGGGGTCGGGTGCCCAGCGGCACGAAAAGCCGCTTCCCCATTCCAAACGTCCACAAACCGCGCCAGATGGCACGTTTGGGTAGGGAAACCGGCTTCCGGGTCTGCTAGAATCGACCGAATCCGGCGCGGTCGCGCGTAAGGCCGCCCCTCCTGAGGTTCCTATGATTTCTTTGCCCAATCGCAAGGCTTGGCCAGGACTGCTGGCATTGGTGGCGCTCATTTTGATCGGAGCGGGTTGTAAAAACTTTTTCGTCGACCCGAAGTTGACCTCTATCACCGTCGTTCCTTCCAGTCAGACTGTCGTAATCGGCTCGACTCAGCAGTTGACCGCTACTGGAACTTATGATGACGGAAGCACCAAGACGCTCTCCGGTTCGGGAGTGAGCTGGACCTCCGCTGACGCGACCAGCGCGACAGTCAGTACCAGCGGGCTCGTGAAAGCGATATCCACAAACGGTAACGCCACAGAGAGCGTTGTTATTACTGTGCAAGCGGGAACGGTCAGCGCTACGTCAACGATTCTTGTCGCCACCGCCACCGTCACTGGTCTCTCGATGGACAAAAGCACCCTGCCGGTGAGTAACGGCAGTACGGGCCAGCTCCACGCGAACGCCACGTTCTCCAATGGCACTGTGAGCGACGTATCGATTAACAGCGGCACCGTTTGGTCGTCTAGTCCGACTGGCATCGTCACCCTTGCCAACGGAACCGGGAGCCCCGCTCCGGAAGTGGTCACAGGCATTGCGGCGGGTACTACCACAGTCACGGCCATTTTCAGCGGTAAGACCGCATCGGCTACCGTCACCGTCAACTAGCCGGGACTGGATCGGCATTACTTGAACCGAGGGCGCTCGCGCCCTCGGTTTCTTCATGACCCGTCCAACCTACCTTGAGAATTTTTAGCACCACCCGCATCATCCCCATCTTCTCTGCCCACAGGTATCATTGTCATGTTGAGGTTCTAGAGCCACCCCTTGCAGCACAACCTTCTCCAACTCCGCGCCGGCGCCGTCCTTGGGCTCATCCTATGCGCTGCGGCGTGCAAGAACCACGGCGGCCGCTCCCACGAGGCTGCCTACGTCTCCGCGCCGCAAACGTTTCTCCGCGACCGCGTGGCCACCGTTTACAACAAAGTCGCCACCGTCAAGAACGGCGAACGTCTCGACGTGCTCGAACGCACCACCAATAAGCGTTTTGTCCACGTTCGCACCGCCAGCGGAATCGATGGCTGGGTGGAGCAGCGTTCCCTGGTCGGCGACGATGTTTTCCAGGCGTTCCAGAAATTATCCCGAGACAACGCCAGCGCTCCCGAACAAGCCCGCAGTACCACGCACGCGGAAACCAATCTTCACGTCGCTCCCGGACGCGACACCGACCACCTCTACCAGTTGCCGCAGGGAGGGAAGCTCTCGGTCCTGAAGCGCGCCTTCGCGGAAAAGCCGCTTCCCGGTGCCGCTGCCAAACCGAAATCCGCGCCACCTTCCCCGGTAAAAGACGCCGCTGTTCCAGAGAGCGCCGTCCCGGAAAACGTCGTGCCCGAGCCAATAGTTCCCGAAGCCGCGTCCGAAAAACCTGGCCCCAAGCCCATTCTGGAAGACTGGCTCCTCGTTCGCGACGCGCAAGGTCGCGTCGGCTGGGTCTTGGCCCGACTGGTTGATTTCGATATTCCCCTGGAAATCGCCCAATACTCCGAGGGCCAGCGCATGGCGGCATTTTTCGTGCTGACTGAAGTTTCCGACAAAGATGAACAGGGCGTTGAGAAAAAAGTCCCGGAGTACTTGGTTCTATTTACGGAAGCAAAAGACGGCCAGCCTTACGACTTCAACCAGGTTCGAGTCTTTACCTGGAACGGCAAACGCCACCGCTACGAAACCGCATACCGCGAGCACAGGCTTGATGGTGTCCTGCCCGCATCCGTCGGCCACGGCGATTTTGGCAAAGAGGGGACTCTGCCAACTTTCACTCTGCATGTCCGCGATGACGACGGCAAAGTCATGGAAAGAAAATACAAGCTCAACGGACCGATCGTCCGCCTGGTGAAGGACGAAAGCCAAACCGATTCACCACGGAGACACTGAGACACGGAGAAGATCACAATGATATGAAGATCACAAGAAATGTCACAAGCCGTGCGCACGGGGCATCGCTGAGTCCCGAGCGTTGCTGAATAAGGAATTCAAGGTCGTAGAGTTGTCATTCCGAGGCGAAGCGAGGAATCCTCAGGGTGCCGGGAGTCGTCCGGTATTTTCCAGCTTTCTTGCGAGGATGCGTAACTGAAACTAAGCTTGCGATAGGTGTACCCCCAGATGTGCGAGCGGACGCCCGGACCTCAGCTTTTCTCCGTGTCTCCGTGTCTCCTTTGTGAAGCAAAGAACTCAGAGATAGCCCCCACAACCAACTCCTGCTCATCCTCCCGCAACTCCGGAAACATGGGCAACGCCAGCACTTCCCGTGACGCCCGTTCGGCCTCAGGAAAATCTCCCTCGCGGTGGCCCAGATATGCAAAACAGCTCTGCAAATGCAGCGGAATCGGATAGTAAACCTCGCTGCCCACGCCGCGTTCCAACAGAAAAGCCCGCAGCTCATCCCGCCGCTGAACGCGCACCACATACTGATGAAACACGTGCCGCGCCCGAGGATCGCGCCAGGGCAGAGTTACCGCTGACGAAACCAATCCGGCCCCAGCCAGCAACCGGTCATACACCGCAGCCCGTTCCCGCCGCGCCTCGTTCCATTCCGCGATATACTTCATTTTCACCCGCAGGATGGCGGCTTGCATCGTATCCAACCGCGAATTCCCGCCAAATTCTTCATGCACGTAGCGCCGAGGGCTGCCATGATTTCGCAGCCGCCGCATGTGCTCAGCCCAGTCCGGGTCCATGGTGGTAACGGCCCCAGCGTCGCCGTACGCGCTCAAATTTTTCGTCGGATAAAAACTGAACGCAGCCGCCGCGCCCAGCGCCCCAGCTTTGTTCGTCTCAGATTTTGTGCCGTTCCATTCCGCGCCAATGGCCTGCGCCGCGTCTTCAATCAACAGCAGCTTGAATTCCTCGGCGAGCCCGCTCAGAGCCGACATGTCCGCGCATTGCCCATAAAGATGCACTGGCAACAGCGCTCGCAACCTCGGCACAGGCCGCGCTCGCAGCGACTTCGCCAACGCTCCAGCGTCCAAATTCCAAGTTTGCGGGTCAATATCCGCAAACACGGGCCGCGCCCCAGCCCGCACAATCCCGCTAGCCGAGGCAAAAAAGCTAAACGGCGACGTGACCACCGCATCCCCAGGTCCCACCCCGGCCGCCACCAGCGCCAGCCACAACGCATCCGTTCCCGAAGCGCAGCCCACAGCCGCCGCCGCCCCGGTAAACGCCGCCAACTCGGCCTCAAACGCGGCCACATCCTCGCCGCCAACGTACTGCGCCGACGAGCAAACCCGCTCCACAGCCGCCAAAATCTCCGGCCGAATCCGGGCATACTGCCGCGTCAGATCCAGCATCGGCACCGGCGCGCGCGCCGCCTTTCCGGAATCGCTTTGGGCAACCAAAGTCACGAAGGGGGGATTCTAACAGTCAGCCGTTCGGAAAGGCATGGCAGCGCTCCTCGCCAAGGGCTGATTCGGTTGGTGATAAACTTACGGTTTGCAATTCCCGAGGCATTTTCCTATGCTCCTCCCTGCTGACTCCTCTACTTCTAAAGTTAATATCTCCGAAGTTAATATCTTCGAGGTTAATGCCATTTTGCTTAGCTCCCGCCGGCCTTCCGCCTTTTTCCGTCAATCGAGCGCACTTTTCCTGGTCGTCGCCAGTGTCTTCGCCAGTCTGGCCCTTGTGATCCCCGCTAACGCCGCCAGCGACAAGAACCTTCCTCCCACCTACCGCCACTGGGTCCATCAGGAAGTGAACTACATCATTACGCGCGCCGAGCGGAACGAATTTCTGGCGCTCAAAACGGACGACGAACGCGACAAGTTCATTGAGCGTTTCTGGGAGTTGCGCAACACCACGCCCGGCGCCCCCGGCAACCCCTACAAGGAAGAAATTTACAAGCGCATTGAGTACGCCAATGACCATTTCTCCACCAACGGCTCCAACGACGGTTGGGATACCGATATGGGCCGCATTTACATCACGCTCGGTGCGCCACAGCAGAAGGGGCGCTACGTTACCCAGGCCGAGGTTCGGGGGATGGAAATCTGGTTTTATTCCCAGGGGAACCCAGCCCTGCCGCCGAACTTCAACGTTCTGTTCTACGAAAAAGACTTCGGGGATTTCCGCCTCTACAGCCCTTACATTGATGGCCCGCAGAAGCTGATTAGCTCGCATTACATGGAAAACGGCCGCGTCGCGGCTGTAAAGCAGATCGACAAAATCCTGGGTCGTGAAGTCGCGCGCACCACGCTGAGCCTGATCCCGGGCGAACCGGTCAACCTCAACGACGCGAACTCCACCCTGCAATCCGATCTGATGCTGGGCACGATCAAAGATCTCGCCAATCACCCCTTCAACATTGAAGC
>JAYWAL010000019.1:0-7232 GCA_043782485.1 Acidobacteriaceae bacterium
AAGAACTCGTTGCGCAAAAATTCGTAGGCAACACCATGATATTTCCCGCCGAAGTTTTCGCCTGACTTCGTCGAGACCACGACCGTGCCCGATGCCGTCCGGCCATACTGTGCGCCGTAGTTCGAGGTCAGGACTTTCACTTCATTGATCGCATCCAGGCTCGGGTAGACGATCAGCGTGCTGGCTGCACCGTTGATGCCAGTATTGAGAACATCCGCCCCATCTACTTCAAATGTGTTGTATTCGACGCGGCCGCCGTTGACGCTATATTTCACGCTGCCCACCACGCCAACCTTGGCTTCGTCCTGGCCCGTCTGATTGCTCACGCCCGGGGCAAGGGCAATCAGCTGGCTGAAGTTGCGCCCGTTGAGCGGCGCTTTCACGACTTCGGTCGCAGTGATAGTACCCTCGATATTCGAAGCGCCAGTCTCCACCCTTCCGGCGGTGCCACCTTCCACTTCCACTTGCTGGCTTTCGCTTTTCGCCTCCAGCGTGACATCAAGGGGAACGTCCGCTCCGGCGGCTACGTTAATATCCGCCGCTGTATACAAAGCAAAATTGGGTGCACTCACCGACAGCGTGTAAGTGCCCGGCGTGAGTCCTGGAAACGAATAGGCGCCTTTTTCGTCTGAGACAGATTCTTTCTTGCCACTGGCGTCGCTCACTGTAACCGCCGCACCTTGGACGACAGCGCCCGTCTTGTCCGAAACGATGCCGCTGAGCGTCGCGGTGCTGGTTCCGGGCGCTTGGGTCTCCGGGGCCGAAGCCTGAGAAAAGCCGGCGGCAGCTAAGCCGCATACGAGTGCAAGAACGCTAAGCATACGCAGAGACTGCAAGGGTAGGCACCTTCTTATGGATCTAGGGCTGGGGGCAAAAGCAGAGACTAGCCGACAAATATTACGGAGAGATGAATGCTGGATGAAAGTCAGCTAACAACGGAGCAGAACTTCGTCCTCGATGAATTCAGTTGCAATATCCACAAAGTCAACCGCGCGCTTTTCAGAAATTCACCGGACCTTAACGTTTACGTCACTTGCGCGTAACAGCCCTATCGGATGATCACTGGGAAGTTGATCTGCTCATGCCGCGTCGGTAGTTGGCGGAACAGACGGGATACCACGACAGACTTGGCGGGCGGCCTCCGTGTGCTGTGCGCTACAACGGGTGCTCTCACCCTCAGTGCAATCAAAACACTCCCTAGCTGGAGATTTCAGGAGATCTAAAAATGACTCGAGTAAAAACAATTCTCGCGGTGACAGTGGTTGCTGCGATTGTGGGACTTGTCCCGGCGCAGGCTGCCACCAACGTCCGGTTCCTTGGCTCCGGCTCCTCTGCCATGTTCCAGCAATTCACCTTGGCGGCTTACAATTCTGTCTGTAACGGCGGTGCGGTCGGGTGTTCGCACTGGACGGCAAAAGGTGGCCAGCTTCTTCACGAGCAGCGTACGGCCGCAGGCACAATTCCGGATGAATCTGGCACGTTGTCCGTGGTGTATGGTCCTTCGGTCGTGACCGCCGGTGACACCGATATCTGGGCTTACCTGACGGTGGATTCAGTCGTTGGCAACCGTTGCTTCTTTGCTGTTCCGCGCTGCACCGTGTTGGTGACCAACGGCGCCGGCCAAAACAAAGTCAGCAACCTTCTCTATGACGACAATAGCGTTGACGCAGCCAGCCTGCCGGCCAACGTGTTTGCCGCCCTCAACGGCGCTGCTCCCGTAACCGCCGCCATGACGGATATTCGTCCCGAAGATGCGAAGTTCGCGCAAAGCCGCGCGGTCACTCCGCTCAATACCACCACCTACGCTGGCCTGGGATACGGCACCTCGGCAGCCCAGCTGATCGGCACGCAGATCCTCGGAGCCACTTCGGCTTCCGGCGGCGCTGCAACTCCGGTTTGCTTCAACCTCACCGGCAAAGACTGCATTAACACAACCCTTTCGACCTTGCCGAACGCCACGATTCCGGTTGGTGCGGCTCCCATCGTCTTTATCGTCAACCGCACCGCTGGTGGCGCTCTGGCTAGCACCAATCCCCTGAACATCAACACCTTCTCCGCCCAGCGCCTCTTCGGGGGACAGGACTGCGAAGCGTCTGCGATTGATGTCGTCACCAATGGTGGCGTCAACGGCCCCGTACACGTAGCTTTCCGTGAACCGCTGTCGGGGACCATGAACACGACTGAGTTCAGCGTTTTCCGCATCAAGGCTTTGCCCAACAACTCGCAGGAACTCGGCGTCAACCCTGCCACCGCCAATCCGGTTGCCGCTCTGCCCTGCACCAAGGGTGGTGGAGACCGTACCCGCGCCATTGGCACGGGCAACCTCGTGGGCTTCGTGAAGGCAACCACCGACTCGATCGGCTATGCCTTTTTCAGCTACGGCAACGTATCTTCCATCGCTGGTAGCGCCAACTACGGCTACTTAACGCTCAACGGAACCGATCCGATCGGCACCGCCGGCACGGTCAACCAGCAGCTTCCGACCTGCGCTGGTCCCTGTGCTCTAGCCCCGAACACGTCCTTCCCGTCGATCCGGAATGGCGGCTATCAAGCATGGTCCATTTATCGTGTCGCAACCGACAAAATCTCCGGCACCCAAGTCTGCACCGGTGGCACACAGTCACAAGCAACCAGGAACTTCTGTTTTGCCAATGCTCTGGTTGCGGCAGCTCAATCCACCATCAACTCCAAGATTCCCGATTTCGTTCCCTTCACGGCACAAGCTGATGGGGATAAAGGACTCTTGGTTTTCCGCTCGCACTTCGCACAGAACGGCACCCCGCACAACGGCATCAACAACTCGGGACACCTCGAGGGTGGTGGTGACGAAGGCGGTTGCATTGAACTCAAAGCCGACGAACTTGCAATCGCGCCGGCGGAAATCCTGAACTGCAGACAGTAAGAACTTTGTTTGCTGACAGGTAGCTGCAATTCGGGGCAGTGCGCCTACTTTCGCGCACTGCCTCTTTTTCCCATTCAGGACGACACTTTCATTCGCTGAATACCAATGCGCTTCCAAGGCTGTTCTTTATATAGGAATTCCATGCCATCACAGAATTCTGTCGAATTCGTTATCTACAGTTTTACGCAGGGCCTGTTGGCCGTCCTCCTGCTTCTTGCTGGAACAGCACCGCGCGCATACGCGCAATCCGCCGTTGTGCCAGCAGCTGGCGCGACCGCCCCAGCCCCCGCGGCATCCCAGGAAGACTGGTCTTCGCCCTATTTGGTGGAGAACGCACTCCAGCCCGTGCCGCCTCTTTTGGGAGAAAAGGACGATCTCGGCGATTTCACCCGCGAGTTGCTCCAGGTCCGGTGGCGCACCGGTGATCCGATCGAACTCTACGTAGTTCGACCGAAAGGCGTGGACATGCCACCCGTGGTCCTCTATCTCTACGGTCACCCCGCCGAAACCACCCGCTTTCAGGACGACGAATTCTGCCGCTTGCTCGTAAAGGGCGGCTATGCGGCCATCGGCTTCGTGCCGGCACTCTCGGGTCAGCGCTACCATGACCGCCCGATGAGGGAGTGGTACGTCAGCGAACTACAGGAAGCCCTGGGTGCATCGGCGCACGACGTGCAAATGATTCTGAACTACTTGCGGGCCCGCGCCGACTTCGACATGACCCGCGTTGGCATGTTCGGCCAAGGTTCGGGAGCGTCGATTGCCATCCTCGCGGCCGCTGCTGATCCCAGAATTAAAGTCCTCGATCTCATGGACCCGTGGGGCGACTGGCCGCACTGGATGGCGGAATCAACAAGAATTCCGGATGAAGAACGCCCGCCCCTCGTCAAATCGGAGTTTCTCAACCAAATTGCCGCCTTGGACCCAGTCGTGTGGCTTCCGAAGCTCAAAACGCCTGCCGTGCGTGTGCAAATTCTCAACTTCGACACCATCACCCCGAAAGCTTCGAAAGAGGCAATCGCCAAAGCTCTGCCCGCCACGGCCACATTGACGCGCTACGAAAACGCCAATCAGGTCCATGACGCCCTCATGATGGGCAAGGAATTCGACTGGCTCAAAGCCAAGATGCCTCCAGCCGAGCGCAAGACCGCCGCCACAGGTGACGCTCACACGACACCATGACCACACCGGAACGAAAACAACGTCGCGGCTTCACCCTGATCGAAATCATGGTGACCGTAGCCATTCTCGGTATCCTCACCGGTCTGGCGGTCCCCATGACGCGCGTCGCCATCAGGCGGCAAAAAGAAAAAGAGCTGCGCTATGACCTATGGCTCATGCGTGATGCCATCGACCGCTACAAGCGCGCCGCCGAAGGCAGCTACTTCCAGAAAGCTGATTCCTACACCTACCCCAAATCCCTCGAAGTGCTCGTGGAAGGCGTCGAGATCACCGGGGGCAAGAAAATCCGTTTCCTCCGCGAGATTCCCGTCGATCCGATGACCGGCAAAGCCGATTGGGGCCTCCACTCCATGGACGATGACCCCGAATCAGACTCCTGGGACGAAACCACCATCTACGACGTGTACTCGAAAGCCGAAGGCATCGCCTTGGATGGAACACACTATCGAATTTGGTGACGGCGAGGCATTCACTTGAGATGGTTGGAATGAGAGGGTCTCTAGCGCCGGAGCGGCAGGATCGAAGACTGGCCTTGCGACGCGTGGCAAACCGGTGGCGACCGTTTGAAAAGATGGGGTGGGAGACGGGACTTGAACCCGCAACAGCCGGTGCCACAGACCGGAGCTCTACCGATTGAGCTACTCCCACCGTGCTTTGTGATTATAACAGCGGGGACTCAACGGAGTTCTAACCTGCGGATTTTGGTGGAATCGGTAAAGCCTCTGTTTCACGCCCCGCGGGCGATGGCGCCCGCGGCTACACGAGAAAAGTCTATTGTGCGGCGGCGCGGGCTTGGGTGGCTTCTTTGCGACCCACGCCCACATATTCGAAGCCCATGGAGCGCAGACGCGAAGCATCGAGCAGGTTTTTGGTGTCGATGATCACGGCGTGTTTGACCAGGTGTTTGATGCGGTCGAAATCGAGCGAGCGAAATTCGGGCCAACCAGTGCCGACGACTAGAGCATCCGCGCCTTCCACAGCCGCATAGGCGGAATCACAATAGTGGACCTGGCCGCTTAGGTGGAGCTTGGCATTGGCCATGGCTACGGGGTCGTAGGCTCGAACTTTTGCGCCTTGGGCGATCAGGGTTTCCGTTAAGCGAACAGCGGACGAGCCTTCCACGGCATTGGTATTAGGCTTGAAGGCCAGTCCCAACATGCCTACCTGCTTGCCTTCAATCGACTGCATGGCGGCGGAGATTTTGCTGATCAGGTGGCCGGTCAGGTCGTCGTTCACTTCCCGGGCTGCGCCCAAGACCTTCATGACGATACCGTTTTCTGAGGCGAGCTTGCCCAGCGAATCCATATCGGTTTCGGCGAACAAGCCGCCCATGCCCGCTCCTGGTTGGAGGCAGCGCGGAGCGATTTTCTTATCCAAACCGAGAGCCAGCGAAAGATTGATGGCGTCGGCGTTGACGCGCTCACAGAGATTCGCAATTTCATTGATAAAGGAAATCTTGGTGGCGAGAAACGCAGTGGAGGCAACGCGCAGTAGCTCGACGGTTTCGTGATTCGTCACAATCACGGGCACGCCCCGCATGACCAGCGGATGGAACACCTGCTTCAGCGCGAGCACGGCCTCGGAAGATGACGTACCCAGAACAATGCGATCCGGCCAGTTGAAATCTTCCACGGCGCAGCCCGCGGTGAAGAACGTCGGCTGCGTGACCAGGGTGGCTTTCAGGCCCGCCTCTTTGAGTGAGGCTTCGAGCGCAGTGCTGGTTCCGACCGGACCCGGCGTCATAATGACGAGAATCGGCGCGCGCTGGCTGGAAGCGGCGATACGGCGACACAGACTGGCCAGGTGCTGATTCGAGTCTTCCGCCAGGAAAATAATCTGAGCTTTGCGGGCAAACGCGTCAACGTCAGTGGAATAGGAAAGACGACCGGAGCGAACGTTGCGGCGAATCATGTCGGCCAGGTTCTTTTCGTGGAACGGAACCTTGCCTTGCGACATTTCCACCATTTGCGAGCTATCTTCGTGGCAGCACGAAACTGGAGAGCCGAAATCCGCCAAACAAGCGGAAACGACTGTTCCCAGATAGCCGGAGCCGTAGACTCCGATTTGCATGTGCATCACCCTCCTGGGGGGATACCTCGGGACGCGATGCGCCCTGCACTCTATCTAGCGACGAAAACGGCCCAGGCGCAACATGGAGAACGTTCATGGCCTTTGGTGCGACCGAGGCTGCAAGGGCCCGGAAGAGGCGGGTTTCCGGCAGTCGGGCGTTCTAGCGGTGCGCCAGTGAAGCAGACAAACGGACGTGACCCAAATCCACCCAGGTAAGGTCTTCCTCTTCCCGAACAAAAACCAGCTCAGTAACGTGCACGCGACGTGTACCTTCGTAACTCTGCCAGCGCGCGCGCACCGTGGGCACCACCGCGAGAGCTTCGGCCGGCGTATCCATGCGGACGATGGTCAGGTGGGGCACGTACGGCCACGTTTCGTTCGAGGCCAGGGGCCCAGCGTTCAAGGCGCGGTGCAATTCGCCCATGGGCTCCGCGCCTTCGGTGACTCCGATAAAAACCGTGGGCGTGCCGGGAAGGAACGAGGCCACATCACCCAAGCTCGCATGGAATGGACTGGTGCGCGTGCCGATGGGTTGCAAGGCGGCCAGAGCCTCAGTTTCCGTGCCGCGCAGGAGGCGGGGCGGCAGTATCGTCAGGTGGGCGACGGCGCGCGGCGCGGCGGGACGCAGCTCCCGGCGTAACGTTTCCACAAACTGGCCCACAGGGCTGGTGACGTAAGCCACGAGTCCATAACGTTGCGGCATGAGAAGCATGATTATACCGCTCCAGCATGGCGCGGCGCGGCGTGAAACAAGTTGCAGCCAAGCCAGGCGGCCTTGCGAGTCGTCTATAATACGGAGACCACTCCATGTCGGGGCGTGGCGCAGTCTGGTAGCGCACCTGGTTTGGGACCAGGGGGTCGGAGGTTCGAATCCTCTCGCCCCGACCATTCTTTAGTTTTCGCCCTCTCGAAGATCACATCGAAGGGCTTTCTATATGTAGGGTAAAGACTTACGGCATCCACGGAGCAGTTCGAAAGCACCATTCGCAGTAGTTTTGCTTGTTCCGCTGGTTTCTGCGCAACGTATAGAAAATGCGCCTTGTTAGCGAGTTCGAGAATACGTCTAGCGGATAGCACC
>JAYWAL010000020.1:0-18950 GCA_043782485.1 Acidobacteriaceae bacterium
CTCATTACACCCGTTGCGATGGACAAGGGCTTGCGGTTTGCCATTCGTGAGGGTGGGCATACGGTGGGTGCGGGGACGATTTCGGAGATTGTGAAGTAAGGCATTGCAGAAGTTAGAAGTCAGATTGCAGAAGTGCAGTGCTGGTGAGCTTTGGAATTAGCCAGTGGTTTTTGGGTTGTAAATGCAGCGCTGAAGCGCTGCTCCACCTAAAAGCGGTGGGATGGATTTCGGCATCCCATCCTAGTTTCGCAAAGTGCGCGAAACTTAGGATGGGGCACCCGACGGAGTAGTAGGGCTGAGGGAGTTTCTTTAAGGGAGTTTTTCGATGCCACGCGAAATTTGTCAGTTGCAGTGTCCGGATTGTAAAGAGCGGAATTATTCGACGACCAAGAACCGTAAGACGACGACGGAGCGGCTCGAGTTCAGCAAGTTTTGTCCCCGTTGCCGCAAGCACACGCCGCACAAGGAAGTTAAGTAGTTTGTGATTTGTAATTTGTGATTTGCAATTGGAGAGCAGTTACCAAACGGCAAGTCACGAAATTACAGATGAATACAGGGGCGTAAGCTCAACGGCTAAACTGTCGGTCTCCAAAACCGAACTTGGGGGTTCGAATCCCTCCGCCCCTGCCAGATTTTGATTGCTGGTGCGGGCGGTTTCAGGCGCGAGAGGGGAAGTTGGGAATATGGCAAAAACGGAAGCCATTACGACGAGCGGAGAGAACGCGATTATCGCGCACGTGAAGTCGTGGCCGGAAAAGACGCGGGACTTTTACCACGACGTGCGCACTGAAACCAAGAAGGTGACTACGCCTTCCTGGAAAGAGGTGCAGGCTACTACAGCCGTTGTGATTATTACGGTGTTTTTGTTCGCTGGGTATTTTTTTGTGGTGGATTTGGTGTTGGGGAACGGGTTGGACCGGCTGATTCATTGGCTGGCGCACCGGTAAGGCATTGCAGAAGCTAGATTGCAGATTGCAGAAGTAGATTAGAAGTAGATTGAAGAGAAGGTCGATTGAATATGCAGGAAGAAGCCAGCAACGCGACGGAAGCACCGGTAGAAGTAGCGCCCGCGCCTGAAGCGCCGATCGAAACGCCGATCAATGCACATATGCGCTGGTACATTCTCCACGCCTACTCGGGATTTGAGCGCAAGGTGCGGGAATCGCTGGAATCGCGCGTGCAGGCTTTCGCGTTACAGAACAAGATTGGCCGCGTGCTGATTCCGACGGAATCGGTCACTGAGGTTCGCAACGGCAAGAAATACACCAGCGAGCGGATGCTGTATCCGGGCTACGTGCTGGTGGAGATGGACATGAGCGACGACGTCTGGCACGTGGTGAAGGCGACGCCGCGCGTGACTGGTTTTGTGGGGACAGGGCAGCAACCGACTCCTTTGTCGTCTGAGGAAGTAGACCAGATTGTGAATCGCGTGCAGGTCAGTAAGGACAAGCCGCGGCTTAAGGTTAAGTACGAAAAGAACGAAACGGTGCGGATTACCGAGGGCGCGTTTGCCAGCTTTACCGGGGTGGTGGATGACGTTAATGAGGACCGCGAGACGTTGAAGGTGATGGTAACGATTTTTGGACGGTCGACGCCGGTCGAGCTGGAGTTTGGGCAGGTGGAGAAGGTGGTTAGCTAAGAGCAGTTGCCAGCCGCCAGTTGCCAGTGAAAGGGTGCGGTGGGGGCAGGGGGCCTTCGACTCCGCTCAGGATGACAAGCTTTTAAGGATTGAAAGAGAGAGCAAATGGCTAAGAAGATTACTGGGTATGTGAAGTTGCAGATTGCGGCGGGGAAGGCTACTCCGGCTCCTCCGGTGGGTCCGGCGCTCGGTCAGGCGCAGGTCAACATCATGGAGTTCTGCAAGCAGTTCAACGCTCGCACGAGCCAGAAGGAACTCGACGGACTGATTATTCCGGTTGTGATTTCGGTGTTCAGCGACCGCACGTTTACTTTCATTACGAAGACGCCTCCGGCGGCGATTTTGCTGAAGCGCGCGGCCGGGATTGCCAAGGGTTCTGGTGTGCCGAATAAAGACAAGGTCGGCAAGGTTACGGCCAAGCAGGTTGAGGACATTGCTAAGCAGAAGATGCCGGATTTGAACGCGGCGTCGATTGATGCGGCTGTGAAGAGCATTCGCGGAACGGCGCGGTCGATGGGGCTGGATGTGGTTGGGTAGAGAGTGCTGGAGGAGTAGGGGTCCTTCGACTCCGCTTCGGGCTTCGCCCTTCGCTACGCTCAGGATGACAGTTTTAGAACAAGAGTAAGTCCATAGTAAGTAGTAAGTCCATAGAACCACGGCTTGCCAATTTAGCGGCTGGCGGTGGGAGACGAGGAAAGAGAAATGAAGAAGGTCAGCAAGAACGTAGCGAAGGCGCGGAAAGCGGTTGAGCCGAAGCCTTATATTTTGCCGGAGGCGGTATCGCTTCTGCAAAAAGTGAAGTTTGCCAAGTTTGACGAGACGGTTGAAGTGACGCTTCGGCTGGGTGTGGATCCAAAGCATGCCGACCAGATGGTGCGCGGCACGGTGGTATTGCCGCACGGCCTGGGGCGGATGAAGAAGGTTCTGGTCATTTGTTCGGGCGATAAGCAGCGCGAGGCGCAAGAGGCTGGGGCGGACTTCGTCGGCGGAGAAGATATGGTGGAGAAGATCCAGAAGGAAAACTGGACCGACTTCGATGCCCTGATCTCGACGCCGGACATGATGAAGTCGGTGGGACGGCTGGGTAAAGTGCTGGGTCCCAAGGGCCTGATGCCGAACCCGAAGACCGGAACGGTGACGACCGATGTGGCCAAGGCGGTGCAGGAAGTGAAGGCCGGCAAGGTCGAGTTCCGCACGGATAAGACTGGGTTGGTGCACTCTCCGGTGGGAAAGATTTCCTTCACGCAGGAGAAGCTGGTGGATAACGCCACGACGTTGATTACGAGCGTGATTAAGGCGAAGCCTCCGGCGGCGAAAGGCAAGTACATCAAGGGTTGCACGTTGAGCTCGACGATGGGTCCGGGGATTCGGATTGATGTTGCGCCGATTGAGTTGGCTTCGAAGGGGTAAGGCAGTCGTCAGCTATCAGTTATCAGCTGCCAGTGGGACGGTGTTTGGTAGGGTAGGGGTCCTTCGACTGCGTTTGCCGCGCGCTTCGCGCCCGGCAAACTTCGCTCAGGATGACAAGATTTATTCAAGATTTCTAGAGAGAGAGAAACGCGATGGCGGTTACAAAAGCGAAGAAGATTGAGCAGACGGCGGCGTTGGCCGAGGAATTGAAGGGCGCATCGAGCGCGATTGTCGCCACCTACAACAAGTTGACCGTGGCCCAGGACTTTGAGCTGCGTAAGGCGGTTCGCGGGGCTGGGGCGAAGTATCGCGTGGTCAAGAACACTTTGGCTGAGCGGGCTGCCAAGGGGACCAGGGTTGAGGCTGGGTTGAAAGACCTGACCGGCGTGACCTCGATTGCGTATACGAGCGGCGATCCGGTGGCTTTGGCCAAGGCGCTTTCGAAGTACGTCAAGGACAACCCGGAGTTTTCGTTCAAGGCCGGGGTGATGGACGGGCAGACGATTTCGGTGAAGGACATTGATGCCTTGGCGGCGTTGCCTTCGAAGGAAGAGATTTACTCCAAGCTGCTGATGTTAGTGAATGCGCCGGGAACGCAGTTGGCGCAGGTAATTAACGCGGTTGGGAAGAATGTGGCGGTGGTTTTGGGGCAGGGCGTGGAGAAGGGGAAGTTCAAGGAAGCATAAAGCGATTGCAGAAGTTAGATTGCGGAATGCAGAAGTAAGAGCGGATTCCCTCCCCTTCACTTGGTTCGGGGTCGGAATGACAAGTTTGGGAGTTTTGGGCGGGAATACTCAAAAAGTTTAGCTGTTGGCGGTCTGGGGTTGTACTTGCTTCTTTCTCTTCGCGGTCTGGCGTGGGGGAATTGAGGCGGTGCACTGGAAACCCGGCTGTCGGCGGTGAAGTAAGGCGAACTTAATTCAAACTGATTTCGATCAGAAACTGGAGAATGGCAAATGGCGGATTTACAGGCAATTGAAGAATCAATCGTAGGGTTGTCGCTGCTGGAAGCATCGCAGCTGGTGAAAAAGCTGGAAGAGCGTCTTGGCGTCTCGGCGGCGGCAGCGGCGCCGGTGATGATGGCGGGCGGCGGAGCGGCAGCAGCGGCTCCGGCGGAAGAGAAGACGGAGTTCACGGTCGTCCTGAAGGACGTGGGCGCGAATAAGATCAACGTAATTAAGGCTGTCCGCGAAGTAACCGCCCTGGGCTTGAAGGAAGCCAAGGACCTGGTCGACGGAGCGCCGAAGACGATTAAGGAAGGCGTTTCGAAGGACGAGGCGGAGACGATCAAGAAGAAGTTCTCCGAAGCGGGCGCGACTGTCGAAGTCAAGTAGTTGGCAAGCTACTGACCCGGCGGGCGTTAGCGGCTCGGGTGCGCGAAAAAAATGCGGGTGAATCGTTGGGGGCGGTGTTACCATCTAAGATAACACCGCTTCCACCCACCCGTAGAGCTGCCGATCAAAATCCGTTGGAAGCGGGCGGAGATCGAAACGGCAGTGGTTTGGCAACTGTTCCCGCGAGCGCGCGGAATGGAGACAGGCCCGTAACGCTGGTATCGAACGCCCAATTGATGCAAGGCCAAAGCGCCTAACGCGGCGCCCTGGAGACTTAGTGTCTCAAGGGGCGCTTGCTGCTGTCTGGCGGAATTCGCTTTACGAAGTGGTTGAGAACGTTTTGTCGGGACGCGCAGTAAAAGCAGATTCCTGACGCCTGAAGGCGTTCGGAACGACAAGACTTCACTATCTTTTAGAACGGCAACAGTAAAACGGCAACATTTTTCTTTCTCTTTAAGTTTCTTTAGTTTCTCGTGATTGTTTTTTGTGATCGTTTTTTGTTTCGCGGCCTCGAGGCCGCGCATGTGACTGGGGAGCCTCCGAATGCCTAAGAAGACCACCTACCGCAAGCGTTTTGATTTTTCCAAGATTCCGGCGACCATCGCCATTCCCAACCTGATTGAAGTGCAGAAGCGTTCGTACGAGCGGTTTCTGCAAATGGACCTGCTGCCGAGCGAGCGCGACCAGGAAGGGTTGCAGGCGGTGTTTCAATCGGTGTTTCCGGTGACCGACTTTCGCGATGTTTCGAAGCTTGAGTTTGTCGACTACGCGATTGGCAACTGGGAGTGCAAGTGCGGCCACTTGAAGGGCCTGCATCACCTGCGGTCGACATGTAAGAACTGCGGATTCACCATTACGACGGATCCGTTCCATCCGGGCGAAGTGCTGTGCGACAAGTGCGGGACCTTCAATGCGAACACCCCCGACTTTTGCAATAAGTGCGGCGACCCGGTGGGATTGCAGTTGAAGTATGACGTGACGGAATGCGAAGAGCGCGGGATGACGTACTCGGCGCCGCTGAAGGTCACGATGCGCCTCACGATTTACGAGAAGGACGCGGAGACCGGGAACAAGAGCATTCGCGATATCAAAGAGCAGGAAGTGTTCTTTGGCGATGTGCCGCTGATGACGCAGAACGGGACGTTCATTGTCAATGGAACAGAACGAGTGATTGTCAGCCAGTTGCACCGTTCGCCGGGCGTGTTCTTCGAGAAGCAGCCGCCGGGGTATTTCCTGGGGAAGATCATTCCTTACCGCGGATCTTGGGTCGAATTTGAATACGACCAGAAGAACCTGCTTTATGTTCGAATTGACCGCAAGCGGAAATTTTTGGGCACGATTTTCCTGCGTGCGCTGGGGTTGCGTTCGGCTGAGGATATTCTGCGGCAGTTCTATACCGTGGATCGGCTGGCGGTGCGTGATAAGAAGCTATATTGGACGGTGGACCCGGCGGCGGAGAAGCCCACGAATTTATTGGGCATGAAGTTGACCCACAAGGTGGCCACCAAGTCTGGGGAGGAGATTGTTCACTCCGGGCGCAAGGTGACGGCTTCGATTCTGAAAGAGATTCAGAAGGCGAAGATTACCGAGATCGAAATCGACAACGCGGATCTGGAAGGGGCGTGGGCGGCTAGCGATATCGTCGACACGACGACGGGCGATGTGCTGCTGGAAGCGAACTCCGAAGTTACGCCGGAAGTTGTGGCCAAGGTGCTCGACTCGAATGTGGTCGAGATGAATTTGTTCTTCCCGGAACGCGACGACGTGGGAACCGTGATCAGCCAGACTCTGCGCCGCGACGCGGTGAAGACTCCGCAGGAAGCGCTGATCGAGATTTACCGCAAGCTGCGTCCGGGCGATCCGCCGACTTTGGATACGGCGACTTCCTTGTTCCACGGAATGTTCTTCGATCCGCGCAAGTATGACTTCTCGCGCGTGGGGCGGTTGAAGTTTAACATCAAGCTGTATGAGAACCAGGACGCGACGAGTCTGGAGAATCGCACGCTGGAGCCGGATGATTTCTATGCAACCATCCGTTACCTGCTGAAGCTGCGCAAGAACATTGGCCAGGTGGACGACATTGATCACTTGGGCAACCGGCGCGTGCGCGCGGTCGGCGAGTTGATGGAGAACCAGTTCCGCATGGGGCTGGTGCGCATGGAGCGTGCGATCAAGGAAAAGATGAGCGTGTACCAGGAAATGTCGACGGCGATGCCGCACGACCTGGTGAACGCGAAGCCTGTGATGGCGGCGATCCGCGAGTTCTTTGGATCATCGCAGTTGTCACAGTTCATGGATCAGACGAACCCGCTTTCGGAAATTACGCA
Source organism: Acidobacteriaceae bacterium (assembly GCA_043782485.1). Taxonomy (GTDB): domain Bacteria; phylum Acidobacteriota; class Terriglobia; order Terriglobales; family Acidobacteriaceae; genus JANXUC01. The sequence continues at coordinate 6,711 of JAYWAL010000020.1, forward strand.
CAAGCGGCGGCTTTCCGCGCTTGGGCCGGGCGGTTTGTCGCGGGAACGCGCGGGGTTTGAAGTTCGCGATGTTCACCCGACGCACTACGGTCGTATCTGTCCGATTGAAACGCCGGAAGGTCCGAACATTGGGCTGATTTCGTCGTTGAGCTGTTTTGCGCGCATTAACGACTACGGGTTCATCGAGTCGCCGTACCGCAAGGTAAAAGACGGGCGCGTTTTGGACTATGTGACCGTGGCGAATGCGGGAGACAGCACGCTCAAGGTGGGCGACCACATTGAGGAGCATGAACTCGAGAAGATCAATGCCGAGCTGAAAGACAAGAAGAAGAAACAGATCGAACACGAGCCGTTTTCTTTCTATCTTTCCGCATGGGAAGAAGACAAGCACGTGATCGCGCAGGCGAACGTTGAACTGGACGAGAAGGGCCGCATTGTGGGCGATCTAGTGAATGCCCGTAAGGCTGGCAACTTCGTTCTGATCAACCGCGGCGATGTGGATTACGTCGACGTCAGTCCGAAGCAACTCGTCTCCGTTGCCGCTTCGCTGGTGCCGTTCCTGGAACACGATGACGCGAACCGCGCGCTGATGGGCGCGAACATGCAGCGGCAGTCGGTGCCTCTACTGGTGGCTGCGGCTCCGTTTGTGGGAACCGGGATGGAAGGGGTTACGGCGCGCGATTCGGGCGCTGTGGTCCTGGCACGGCGTAACGGAATTATTGATTCCGTCGATTCCGACCGCATTATTGTTCGTGTGGAAGGCGAGCATCATCCGATGCAGCTTTCGCGTGAAGTGGGCAGCGACATTTACACGTTGACCAAGTTCAAGCGCTCGAACCAGAACACCTGCATCAACCAGAAGCCGCTGGTGAGCAAGGGGCAGAGGGTGGTGAAGGGGCAGGTCATCGCGGACGGTCCTTGCACGGATACGGGCGAACTGGCGCTGGGCCGCAATGTGTTGGTGGCGTTCATGCCGTGGCGCGGATACAACTTTGAGGACGCGATTCTGGTTTCAGAAAAGCTGGTTCGCGACGATTACTACACTTCCGTCCACATTGAGGAATTTGAAATCGAAGCGCGCGATACCAAGCTGGGGCCTGAGGAAGTGACTCGGGATATCCCCAACGTGGGCGAGTCGGCGCTACGGGATCTCGATGAAAGCGGCGTGATCCGCATTGGCGCTTCGATCAAGGCCGGGGACATTCTGGTGGGCAAGGTTACGCCGAAGGGCGAAACCCAGCTGACGCCGGAAGAGAAGCTGTTGCGCGCGATCTTCGGCGAAAAGGCCGGAGACGTTCGCGATGCTTCGCTGACGTGCCCTCCTGGCATCGAAGGCATTATTGTCGACGTGAAGATCTTCTCGCGTAAGGGCCAGGAAAAAGACGAGCGCGCGAAGATGATTGAAGGTCAGCAGATTGGGAAGCTCGACAAGAACCTTTCCGATGAGATCCGCATTCTGACCGATGAGCGATTGAAGCGTCTCGATGCGTTGCTGGGCAGCAAGGAAGTTCAGGCCGACCTGCACGACGAGCGCACCAACAAGCGCCTCTTGGGCAAGGGCAACATTCTGGACCGGGAGGCGATTGAGCGGATTTCGACGCGCAATCTGAAACGCATCAAGTACGCGGATAAGGATCCGCGGGTGAATGAGCAGATCGACGAGATCGAGGAAATGACCTCGCGCCAGATCGATGTGTTGAAGAAAATTGTCAACGAAAAGAAAGACAAGCTGCAGAAGGGTGACGAACTGCCGCCAGGCGTGATCAAGCTGGTGAAGGTTTACGTTGCCATGAAGCGCAAGCTGAGCGTTGGCGACAAGATGGCCGGGCGCCACGGCAACAAGGGCGTAATCGCGCGCATTCTGCCGGAAGAAGATATGCCGTACATGGCGGATGGAACACCGGCGGAGATTGTGTTGAATCCGTTGGGCGTACCTTCCCGTATGAACGTGGGTCAGTTGCTGGAAACGCATCTTGGATGGGCGGCGCACGAACTCGGCAAACAAGTGACCGAGCTTCTGGCGAAGCACAACCGCGAAGACGCGATTCGGCGCGAGCTGAAGGCGATGTTCAAAGATACGCAGATTCAGCACGCATTCGATGACTTGAGCGACGATGAGCTGATGGAAGCGGCCAAGAGTTTCCAGACAGGTTTCCACTTCGGCTCGCCGGTATTTGACGGCGCGCGCGAAACGGAAATCAAGGCGCTACTAAAGCAGGCGGGTTTGCCGGAATCCGGCAAGTGCGACATGTTCGACGGCATGACGGGCGACAAGTTCGAACAGCCTGTAACCGTTGGCTACATCTACATGTTGAAGCTTTCACACTTGGTGGACGACAAGATTCACGCTCGCTCGATTGGGCCGTATTCGCTGATTACGCAGCAGCCTTTGGGCGGCAAGGCGCAGTTCGGCGGCCAGCGGTTTGGAGAGATGGAAGTTTGGGCGCTGGAAGCATATGGCGCGGCGCACATTCTTCAGGAACTCTTGACGGCGAAATCCGACGATGTGTTTGGGCGTACCAAGATCTACGAGGCCATCGTGAAGGGTGAGGCGGCCATGCAACCTGGCGTTCCGGAATCGTTCAACGTGCTGGTGCGAGAGTTGCAGTCGCTGTGCCTGGATGTGGAATTGATTAAGGCTGGGCCGCGGAAGCCTGTGGCTGCGGCGGCGGATTAGAAAAGCATTGCAGAAGTTAGATTACAGATTGCAGAATTAGAAATTCATAACCCGATCTAAATGCTCTCAATGGAGCGGGTGAAGGAATAAGCTGGAACGGTTTCCCGGAAACTGAACTGGCGATCTGGCCTTGAGAGCCGCGGGCGGCCGCGGTTGAGCCGCAGGAAGCGGAGGAGCACCTTGTATCGTTCGAGCCCTTTTGATCTGGCTAACGCGAACTCTGACTTTGACGCAATTCGCATCAGCGTCGCATCCCCTGAGAAGATCCGCAGCTGGTCGCACGGCGAAGTTACCAAGCCGGAAACGATCAACTACAGGACGTTCAAACCCGAGCGCGATGGCTTGTTCTGCGCGCGCATTTTTGGTCCGGTAACGGACTGGGAATGCCTGTGCGGCAAGTACAAGCGCATGAAGCATCGCGGAGTGATCTGCGACAAATGCGGCGTGGAAGTTACGCTCTCCAAGGTCCGCCGCGAGCGGTTGGGCCACATTGAGCTAGCTTCTCCGTGTTCGCACGTTTGGTTCTTTAAGGGCTTGCCGAGCCGTATTGGGCATTTGCTCGACATATCACTGCGCGAGCTGGAAGCGGTGCTTTACTTCGAAGCTTATGTGGTGATCGAGCCGGGCGATGCTCCGGTAAAGGAACGCGAAGTCATCAAGGACGAAGCGAAGTTCCGCGAGCTCGACCAGCAGTTCCGCGCGACGGGCTTCAAGGCAATGATGGGCGCGGAAGCGATCAAGGAGCTGCTGAAGCGAATTGATACGGCGGAGCTCTCCGTGTCGTTGCGCGACAAAATGGTGAACGAGGTGTCGCTGCAGAAGCGCATCAAGTACGCCAAGCGCTTGAAAGTGGTTGAGGCGTTCCGCAAGAGCGGGAACCTGCCGCAGTGGATGATTCTGGATGTGGTTCCGGTGATTCCGCCTGAGCTGCGCCCGCTGGTGCCGCTCGATGGCGGACGTTTTGCGACCTCCGATTTGAATGACCTGTACCGCCGCGTGATCAACCGCAACAATCGGTTGAAGAAGCTGATGGACCTGCACGCACCGGAAGTGATTGTGCGCAACGAAAAGCGCATGTTGCAGGAAGCCGTGGATGCGCTGTTCGACAACGGGCGGCGTGGCCGCGTGCTGCGTGGCGCGAACAACCGTCCGCTGAAGTCCTTGTCGGATACGCTGAAGGGCAAGCAGGGCCGTTTCCGACAGAACCTGCTCGGAAAGCGCGTTGATTACTCGGGCCGTTCCGTGATCGTGGTTGGTCCAGAATTGAAACTGCACCAGTGCGGTTTGCCGAAGAAGATGGCTTTGGAATTGTTCAAGCCCTTCATCTATCACCGCCTCGAACAGACCGGGCAGTGCTCGACCATCAAGCAAGCCAAAGAGATGGTGGAACAGCAGGAGCCGATTGTTTGGGACATCCTGGAAGAGGTAATTAAGGACCATCCGGTTTTGCTGAACCGAGCTCCTACGCTGCATCGCCTGGGCATTCAGGCGTTTGAGCCGGTGCTGGTGGAAGGCAAGGCCATCAAGATTCACCCGCTCGTCTGTACAGCGTTTAACGCCGACTTCGACGGCGACCAGATGGCTGTGCACATTCCGTTGTCTCCGGAAGCGCAGATTGAAGCCAGCGTGCTGATGCTGGCCTCGCATAACATCATGTCACCGGCGTCAGGGCAGCCGATTACGGTGCCGACGCAGGACATGGTGCTCGGGTTGTATTACCTGACCAAGGGCAAGCCTGGCGCGAAGGGTGAAGGCCGCACGTTCGCTAACATTGACGAAGTGTTGCTGGCCGTGGAGGCGGGTGCGGTGGAAACACTCTCGCCGATTCGCTTGCGCTATACCGGCGAACTTATCGACCTGACCGTTGCTTATGACGACCAGGACATTGTTCACACCGAGCCGACGCACGTGGTCGGGGCTTACCTCAACACGACTGTGGGCCGAGCGGTGCTCAACGATCACCTGCCCGAGGACATGCCGTACATTAACGGCCTGTTGAAGAAAAAGGGTATTGGTCAGCTCGTCAACTACACCTATCTTCGTTTCGGTCTCGAAACAACCGTTAAGATGCTGGACAAGATCAAGTCGCTGGGCTTTAACTACGCGACGAAGGCGGGATTGTCCATCGGCATCGACGACATGGTCATCCCCGACAGTAAGAAGGGGACCGTGCGCGACGCCGAGAAGGCGGTCGTGAGCGTGCAGCAGCAGTACCTGGACGGTGCCATCACCAACGGCGAACGCTACAACAAGGTGATTGAAATCTGGTCTGGGATCACGGAAAAAGTGGCCGACGAGATGTTCGGCGCCATGATGCAGAAGGATAAAGAAGGCGTCATCAATCCGATTTACGTTATGGCGGATTCCGGCGCTCGAGGTTCGAAGCAGCAGATTCGTCAGCTTTCCGGTATGCGCGGATTGATGGCGAAGCCGTCAGGCGAAATCATTGAAACGCCCATCACGGCGAACTTCCGTGAGGGGTTGACGGTGTTGCAGTACTTTATTTCGACGCACGGTGCTCGTAAGGGTCTGGCTGATACGGCGCTGAAGACCGCGGACTCGGGTTACCTGACTCGCCGTCTGGTGGACGTGGCGCAGGACGTGATCATCGGCGACATCGACTGCGGTACCGTCGATGGCATTTACGTCGAGGGAATCGTCGAAGCCGGGGAGATCATCGAGCCGTTGCGCGATCGCATCATTGGCCGCGTTTCGCTCGAGAAGATCAAGGATTACGAAGGCAATGTGATCGTCGACATTAACAACGAGATCACGGAAGAGCTGGCGATCGCGATTCCGGCGGCCGGAATCGAACGGGTGAAAATCCGCTCGGTGCTGACCTGCGAATCGAAACGCGGCGTTTGCGCACTTTGCTACGGACGTAATCTTTCTTCCGGACGTCTCGTCGAACTGGGCGAAGCGACCGGCGTGATTGCGGCACAGTCCATCGGCGAACCCGGCACGCAGCTCACGATGCGTACGTTCCACATCGGCGGTACGGCGTCGCGGGTTTCAGAGCAGTCGCGTCTCGATGCCAAGAGCAACGGCTTCGCGCGCTTCATCAACATGCAAACCGTTAAGTCCAAGGGCGGCGATCTGGTGGTGATGAACCGCGCCGGTTCCATCGCCGTGGTCGACGACAAGGGCCGCGAACGCGAGCGTTACTCGGTCGTGTACGGTGCCAAGATCAAGGTCAGCGATGGCGACGCGGTTACGCTCGGCCAGGTCATGGCGGAGTGGGATCCCTACACGTTCGCGATCCTCACCGAAGTCGGCGGCACTGTGCAGTTCAAGGACTTGCAGGAAGGCGTTACGCTGCACGAGGAAATCGATGAAGTCACGGGCCTTTCGCGGCACGTGGTCACTGATTCTCCGGATGAAAAGCGCCAGCCGGCGATCATTATCAAGAGCAAGGGCACGAAGCGGTATCTGATGCCGTCGCGCGCTCACTTGATGATCATGGACGGCGACACTGTACACCCGGGCGATGTGTTGGCGAAGATCCCGCGCGAGAACACGAAGACGAAAGACATCACGGGCGGTCTGCCGCGAGTCGTGGAACTCTTCGAAGCTCGCAAACCGCATGAAACCGCCGTCATCAGCGAAATCGATGGCGCGGTCAAGTTTGGCGAAGTGAGCAAGGGTCAGCGCAAGATCTACGTCGTCGCCGAAGACGGCACCGAGAAGGAATACTCGGTACCGCGTGGCGTTCACATCAACGTGCAGGAAGGCGAGATTGTTCGCGCCGGAGAGCCGCTGATGGATGGTCCGCTCAACCCGCACGACATTCTTGCGGTCTTGGGCGAAAAGCAATTGCAGAAATACCTGGTAGACGAAATTCAGGAAGTCTATCGCTTGCAGGGCGTCACGATTAACGACAAGCACATTGAAGTGATCGTGCGCCAGATGATGCGTTGGGTGAAAGTGGAAGACGTGGGCGATACCGCCTTCCTGCTGGAACAGCAGGTCGACAAGTTCCGCTTCCGCGAGGAGAACGAACGAGCGATTGCGAACGGCGGCAAGCCGGCAACCGGACGTCCGCTGCTTCTCGGAATCACGAAAGCTTCGCTTTCGACGGATTCGTTCATCTCGGCGGCATCGTTCCAGGAGACCACGCGCGTTCTTACCGAAGCTGCGATTCAGGGAGCAGTCGATCACCTGCGCGGACTCAAAGAGAACGTAATTGTGGGACGCCTCATCCCGGCTGGTACCGGCATGGAGCACTACCGCAACGTTAAGCTCTCGCAAGAGCTGGAAGAGGCAGCAGCCAAGGTCCAGGAAGAAGTTTCCGCGGCGTACGAAGAAGCCGAACGCGCCCTGGAGATGATGAGGCACGAAGGCGAAACAGAAGAGCTAGCGGCCGAATAAGACAACTGAAGGGCAGAGGATCTTTCCTCTGCCCTTTCCCTTGTCTTTTTTTCCTTCCCCAATGGCAGGCCCATCTCAGCCAGAGCAACCCCGGTCCCAAGTGGTCGCCCCGGCTGACTCCGCGCCACCGCGGCGCGAGCTTCATCTGGCTGCGTTCCATTTTCTCAACCAGCTTCGCAGGGCGTTGTGGCGCTCCTTCGAGCACGATGCCTTTGCCATGGCCAAAGCATCCGCCTACTCGTTGATCTTCACCTTTTTCCCTGCGCTCATGGTCATCGGGTCGGTCTTGGCTTCCTCCCGCAGGATGGAAGTTTATCTCCGGGAAATTTCCTATGCTGTCGGCAAAGCGCTCCCCGCAGGCTCGGCCACCGCGCTGGTTTATCTCAAAGGCACGCATCGCCCCTTGGGCTTGGTCATTAGCACCTCGCTGCTAACCCTCTGGACCGCCTCCGGCGTCATCATTTCCTGGATGGAAGCATTTCGCCGAGCGTACGACCTTCCCAGAGTTTGGGGCTTAGTTAAGGAACGCCTGATCGCATTTTCCCTCGTCATCCTGGCGGGCATTCCGCTCACTTTTGCCACGGTATTGGTAGCTTTCGGCAGCCGCATCGAAACCAGAATTCTTTTCTACACCGACCGCGAATTTGGACCGTACATTTTGCTGCTTTGGACGGCGATCCGTTGGCTTATCGCGATCCTCACTAGCACCGCCGTGATTGCCCTCATCTATCACAATGCGGTTCCCCGCACCCAACCCTGGCATAGCGTGCTGCCGGGCTCGATTCTTGCCACGACCATGTGGTTTGCCACTACGGCGGGTTTCAGTTGGTATCTGCAAAGGTACGCCGACTACAGTGTCATTTACGGCTCTCTAGGCGTGGGCATTGCTCTATTAGTATGGATGTATTTGATTTCGCTGATTATTCTTGTGGGGGCGGAATTCAATGCCATGTTATTTCCGCGCGCCATAAAAGCGCGATAGGCTGCTGGATTGGGAGGAATGCGTTTGGCAAGTTCCGTGAATACAAGTTTGGAAGAGACGCGCTACCGCCGTAAGGCAAAGATTATCTGTACGATTGGTCCCGCCTGCGGCAGTGAAGATATGGTGCGGGACCTGCTGCGCTGCGGCATGGATGTGGCGCGCCTCAATTTTTCGCACGGCACCCATGAGGATCACCAGCAGCGGATTGCCATGCTACGTCGTGTGGCGGCCGAGCAGGGACGCACGATTTGCATTCTCCAGGACTTGCAAGGCCCCAAAATCCGCACCGGAAAACTGGAAGGTCGCAAGGCCATCCTCCTTGAGGCGGGGAAGCAGATTGTCATCACGCCGCGCGATATCGCGGGCACGCCACAGATGGTCTCCACCACATTTCAAACGCTGGCGCGTGATGTAGAAGTGGGCGGGCGCATTCTCTTTTCCGATGGCCGGATTGAGCTGAAAGTAGCCTCCATCCAGGGCGTGGATGTTACCTGCGACATCATCAACGGTGGCAAGCTCGCCGAGCATCAAGGCATCAATCTGCCCGGAGCGGTGCTCAGCGTCCCCGCCCTGACGGAAAAAGACGAAGAAGACCTGGCGTTTGGACTCAAGAACGACGTGGATATGATCGCGGTTTCCTTCGTGCGCCGGGCTTCGGATGTTCTCTACGTCAAGAATCTGATCAAGCAGGCGGGCAAAAACTTGCCCGTGATCGCCAAGCTGGAGAAGCCGCAGGCCATCGAGAATCTGGAAGAAATTCTGGAAGCGGCAGCAGGAGTCATGGTAGCGCGCGGGGATTTAGGCGTGGAGCTTCCCGCCGAACGCGTACCCGTGATTCAAAAGCACATCATCGAACGCGCCGCGGAGTGGCGGAAGCCAGTGATCATCGCCACCCAAATGCTGGAATCAATGATTGAGAATCCTCGGCCCACTCGAGCCGAAGCCAGCGATGTAGCCAACGCCGTGTTCGATGGCACGGATGCCGTGATGCTTTCGGGCGAAACGGCCAGCGGAAAATACCCGCGAGAAGCCGTTAACATGATGTCGCGCATCATTCTGGAGGCGGAAGGCAGCATGGCGGAGCACCGCCGCACCCGCCGCCGCCGCGTACCCACCAAGACTTCCATTTCTGAAACAATTTGCGATTCCATCGCCCACGCGGCCGAAGATCTGGACATGGGCGCCATTGCCGTTTTCACCCAGTCCGGCCACACCGCCAAGCTGGTCTCCAAGTACCGGCCCAAGTGCCCGATTTTCGCGTTCGCTCGTTCCGCGACGGTGTGCCATTGGATGAATCTGCTGTGGGGCGTGTATCCCATGATGGCTGGTTCTTCCAATTCCGGCGAAAGCATGGTCGCCGAGGCGGAAAGCGTGTTATTGCATGGTGGCCGCGTGCGGATTGGCGAAGTGATTGGTGTGGTCGCCGGCACGCAAATGGCGTCAGGCTCCACGGATTTCATGCGGCTCCACGTGGTTCAGGCACCGGTGAAGCAGGAGTTCGGCCACTAGGCCCTGCGGCGTTCTCATGGCGGAAATTTTCTCCATTGCGATTTTCCAGACTCTGGAAGGGCACGAACAGGAAGCCCTGGCGACGCTGCGCGAACTTCTAGCCGCTCTCACGGCCAAGCAGTACAGTCGCGATTCCATCCATCGTCAGCCAACGCCTCCGGGGCATTATGTATTGCTGCGGCATTGGCGGTCGGAAGAAGATCGCCGCGCGGCGCTGGAGGATTCCGGATTGCAAAAAATCTGGGCGCGCCTGGGAAATCAGATTTCCATTGTCAGCGTCTACGAGACCCTGGAACCAGTAGCCTAACAACCGATGGAGGCACGGGCGTCCTCGCCCGTGCAGGAACAAGTACGTGATGGAACTATCGTGACCAACGAGAATCTTCAGTCCCGCGCGGAGGATGACGCCCGCGCCTCCATCGAACTTTTTGTGGATCGGTCCTGCAATCCAAATGTGATTGGCTTCCTGCATCGTCCTGCGTCTCCTGCGCAAGATGCTCTGGTCCTCACCCACGGTGCAGGCTCGAATTGCCAGACCTCGCTGCTCACGTCGGTGGCAGAGGCATTTGCCGCCACCGGAATCCTGGTTCTCCGCTGCGATCTGCCGTTCCGCCAAAACTCCCCCCACGGCCCGCCTCGCCCCAGCAACGCCGAGCAGGATCGCCAAGGCCTTCGCAACGCCGTTACGGCGATGCGCAAGCTGGCACCGGGCCGGGCATTTCTCGGCGGGCATTCGTACGGAGGACGCCAATCGACCATGTTAGCGGCGTCCGCGAACGATTTGGTGGATGGGCTAGTGTTGCTGTCGTATCCGCTGCATCCTCCGCGGAAGCCTGAGCAGTTGCGCACGCAACATTTTCCGCAACTCCAGACGCCCACATTGTTTGCTCAGGGGACGCGCGATCCATTTGGAACAGAACAAGAACTGACTACGGCGGCGACTCTGATTCCCGCCCCAACCAGCTTTCTGTTCTTAGCGGGCGCGGGGCATGATCTCAAGGTCGGCAAAAACCCAGACCCGATGCTGACCGCCAAACTGTTGAGGCGCTTTACGGAGTTTTACAACCCGGCTAGTTGACCCACTTCGAACCCGAATCGCCATTGGGCTTGCGCGGGCCACTATCGTCGTCGGGGGGAATGTAATTGCCCTTGTCGTCGAAGCGCGGCACCTCGCGCTCGGATTTCCGCATGTAGACTTCAAACTTCCTGGCGGCTCGGCGGCGTTTCCAGCGATGCCACGCGTTGTGGAACCCGTAATAGGTTTCGGAGGCTTCAAAGGTGAGGCCACGGCGAGGAACGAACTTCGCCCATAGAAATCCGAAGAGCAGCCCGCCAGCATGGGCCAAATTCGCCACGCCATTCGACGAGCCGAATGTCGCCAGCACCACCGTAAAAACGACGATGCCAACCAGATACTTCACCTTGAGCGTAATCGGAATCACGAAGAACAACAAGATCGTGAACATCCGGTCCCCGTCAAGAACCGCCAGGGCCATCAAGAGCCCCATGGTCCCAGCGGAAGCGCCAATCACCATGCTATGGGGATTTCCGCCAAGAATGTGCAGATAGGCAGCGGCAATGGTCGTGAGCGCCCCACCAACCACGGAAAAGAAATACAACTCAAGAAATCGCTGGGAACCCCACTCCATTTCTTCGAGCGAGCCAATCATCCAGAGGGATAGCATGTTCCAAAAAAGGTGACCCAGGCCAGCGTGCAGAAACGAGTAGGAGAACAACTGCCAGACGCGGCCGTGTAAAACCAGAGCGGGCGTCAGCGCGCCAAAGGACTCGAACAGCGCCAGGTATTCTTTCTTGTACTGCCCAAGAATGACCTGGAGCAAAAATACCCCGGCGCACGCCAGCACCAAGCGGCGAACCCAGCCTTGAAACGGCGGCAATGCGAACGGTATGGTTCCTCTGCGCATAGTTCCTAAAACGCTATCGTTCCGGCTGCGGCACTACCGCCAGGCTCTTGTGTCCGGCTGCATCTACCGAGCGCACTGCAAAAATCACGTTATCTTTCGACATTTTCAGCGTAGCACGAGTCTCATTCCCGAAGAGTTCCGAATGGTCCCAGGTGGGGCTGGTGGTGTCGCGCCACAGCACTTCGTAACCGGTCGCGCGGGGAACCGCCTCCCAGGTTAACGTGGAATCGTTCTCGAGTTCTTTCGCCAGCAGGCGAACCTTCTCCGGCGGTGCTGGAGCGGAGGCTAGCGATGCCAGAGTGGCGGCGTTCAACCGCGCCACTTTTGCCACGTACTCATAGTCGACAAATTTCGGCAGATCCCCATACTCGACGCCATTTTCCGAGCGCACGTTCTGGTGCTGGTGGTTGTAGTTCTCGCGGTACTCGGTGAAACGTATACCGGCAAAACCTTGTTCGTTGAAAGCGCTGTGATCGCCGCCGCGCAGGTAGCGGTCCAGGCGGAAGATCAGCGTCGGCTGGAGTTCCGTCCCAAAAGTCTTCGCCGTTTCTACGATGTAGCGCGCAATTTGCCGGGAGGGAGAGTCGCTTTCTCCGCCCAAACCGCGAATTCGCCGCATCTCGTCGTCCGAAGCGGAAAGAGGGATGCCTTCTGAGAACACACGCACCGTGTCGGGTCTGCGGCCCTCGCTGCGGTCTCCACCCACAATGTCGTTGTTGAGGACGGCTTCGATCTGCCAGCCTTGTTCCTTCGCCATCTTCGCGAAGTGAGTACTGCCA
>JAYWAL010000021.1:0-2727 GCA_043782485.1 Acidobacteriaceae bacterium
CCCTCGCAGAAACCGCCGATTAGAGACGCGGCAAGCTGCGTCCCTACCATGAATGTATGAAACCGCCGTCTAGTCTAGCATCGCTGGAATTGGCTGCAGAGATTACGCGGCTCGGCCCGCCGCGGGACTCGCCACTTCCCGGGTCTGCTGCCAGGTGTAGAGGATACGGTGAATCACCGTCATCGTGGAAAGCACCGCCAGCACCCACAGGACGGGCGCCATCACCCAACTGAATAGCGCTCCGATAATGAGCAGCACCAGGCGCTCCGGACGCTCCATAAAGCCGACACGGCATTGGCCAATGAGCGATTCCGCGCGGGCGCGGGTGTAGCTGACCATGATGGCGCTGATCATCACTAGCGCGGTCAGGACAACATAGAAAAACCGGTTGCCACGGGCGTAGAAAACCAGCAGTCCGAAGAAAAGCGAAGCGTCGCTGTAACGGTCGACGACCGAATCGAAGAATCCTCCGAAGCGGGTCACTTGATTCGACGCGCGGGCCACGCGCCCATCCACCAGATCGAAGAAACCGGAACCGATGATGACCAGCCCGGCATAAAAAAACATGCGGCGCTGCGTTTCGCCGGTGGCATAACCAAACAGAAAAGCAGCCCAGGTATTGACGGCCAGCCCCATCAGGGTCAGAAGGTTGGGGTTGATGCGAGTCAGCGCGAGCATGCGGACGATTGCGTCCAGCAGCACCCCGCAGGCCCGGCCGACTCCATTCGTCCAGCTCATTGCGGCTCCGCCCCGGCTTCGGTCAGATCGTGGATCGTGGTGAGCTTCAGAATTTCCAGTTCGCGATTGCCATTTGGGGACTGGACCTGCGCGCTATCCCCCACCTTCTTGTTCAGCAGGCAGCGGCCGATCGGCGAGGTCGTCGAAATTTTGCCCGCCGCCACATCGGACTCCTCGGTCGTCACCAGCGTGTACTCCATTTCCTCGTCCTTCGTATTGTCGTACACCTTCACGGTCGATCCCAGGCCAACCCGGTCCCTGGGGATGTTGCTCATGTTGATCATCGACAGATCGGCCAGGCGCTGGCCGAGCTGGCGGATACGAGCCTTCAGAAATTCCTGGCGCTGCTTGGCCATGTGATACTCGGCGTTCTCGCTGAGATCGCCCATGGCCACGGCTTTTTTTAACTCTTTGGGGATGTCATGAGCGAGTTCGTGCTCCAGAACGGCCAGTTCGTCCCGAAGCTTCTTCTTGATGAGTTCCGTCATGTTACCGAGCATTATAACCCTCGCCCGTGGGCAATGGTGGAGGGGGCCGCGGGCTGGTCTAACTGCCACTTGGGTGGGGCAAGCCCATCAGGAGGAACGACTTATACCTTAGAGTGCCAAAAATTGGCAGGCACACACGACGGCCAATGGGCAGGAACCCCTTATCCGCATTGCCTTTACGGGCCGGGTCGGCTAGACTAAGCGGGTTCCCGCACGCCCCTCGGTGAGGTTTCCCTCCATGAATGGCGACCGCGTTTTCCACATCGGCGATCGAGTTGTTTACCCCAACCACGGGGTCGGTATTATCGAGCAGATCAGCAGCCGAACTATCGGCGTCTCGATTGAGAAGTTTTACCTCCTCAAGATTAAAGCCAGCAGCCTCAAAGTGATGGTGCCATTTCACAATGTGACGAGCGTTGGTCTACGTCCCGTCGTGCGCAATGGCGAAGTCCAGAAAATCGTGGACTACCTCAGCGTCGGCGAATGTAACAACGCCCTGGACTGGAAAGACCGCTTCAAAGAGAACTCCGAACGCATGCGGACGGGCTTCCTTTTGGACGTGGCCGCCGTTCTCAAGAGCCTCTTGATGCTCGGCCAGACCAAGTCGCTTTCATTTCGGGAAAAGAAGATGCTGGAACGGGCCCGCTACCTCTTAGTCAGCGAACTGGCTATTTCCAGGAATTGCGAAGAAGTGGAAGTCGAACAGGTCCTGGCGAAAGCCCTCACCAAGTGCAATCTGCGATTCCCTGAACTGGCGGAGTTGGCGTCGTAAGGCGAGCGCAGAAGGCAGATTGCAGAAGTAGCCCACCTCTGCCGTAGGTTCCACCAATTCTCCGTCCGTTTAGGTTCTCACTTCTGCATTCTGACTTCTTACTTCTGACTTCTCCTTGCTTCCAACCACGATTGCAGTATGAGAATCGCCGCCATCCGGTCGACGGATTTCGCCCGCTTCTCGATCGAGAGATTGGTTTCGCGCAGCAGGCGGTTGGCTTCGGTCGACGTCCAGCGTTCGTCCCATAGGTGGACGGTCACGCCGAAGTGATGACGCAAATCCTCGGCAAACACCCGCATCTTTTCCGACTGCGTCCCCTCAGCCCCGCTCAGCCGCAACGGCAGCCCAACCACTACTTCCTGGATCTGATATTCCGCCAGCAACCGTCGTAGCGCCTCCAAATCGCGGCGTTTGTTCTGCCGCTGGATCGTGTCCAGCCCCTGAGCGGTGATCCCCAAGGGGTCTGACACCGCGACCCCGATCCGCCGGGCACCAACGTCGAGGGCCATAATCCGGGTAAGGAGAGCAGACTCAGCCATGACCCATTGTAGATTGCAGAAGTCAGAAGTCGGATTGCAGAAGTAAAAACCTGATTTCGGCATGACGATTCGTTGGCTCGAGACTCGAAGCGCCAGGCCACTCCTTCTGCAATCTGAGTTCTGAATTCTGCAATCGCACTCTGCCGTCAACTGTCTGCTAGAATTCCGCCCATGCCGACGGTGCTTCGTT
>JAYWAL010000022.1:0-2718 GCA_043782485.1 Acidobacteriaceae bacterium
TCGGGATGAAACTGCACCGCCCACATCCTCTTTTCGGCATTCTCAATGCCCGCCAGCGCGCTCGGCGACTGGGCAATCTTGCGAAAGCCCGGCGGAAGCGCTTCGGCTTCATCTCCATGCGACATCCACACCGACAGCTCGCGCGGCAGCCCGCGAAACAGGATGGACTCCTCGACCACGTCCACCTGTGCATGGCCGTACTCACGCTTGGTCCCCGGCTTCACCTTCCCGCCAAGCGAATGCACCATGAGGTGCAGCCCATAACAAATCCCCAACACGGGCAGCCCAAGTTCGAACACGCGCGGGTCCGACGGCGGCGCGTCCCGGTCATAGACCGAGCTAGGCCCACCTGAAAGAATGATCCCCACGGGGCCGTAGCTCCGAATTTCTTCAAGGGTGGCGTTGCAAGGAAGGACCGCGGAAAAAACGCTCTGTTCGCGGATGCGACGCGCAATTAACTGCGTATATTGCGAGCCGAAGTCGAGGATGACGATTGATTGAGGTTCCACGGAAAAGTTTATCAGATTGAGCGTCGGTGCAAATAAGCTGGACAACTACCTTCCCGGCAATGGCTCTCCCGGGGAGAAATCGTGCGGGATGGGCTCGTCACAGTCCTCATCGGCCAAGCTGCGTGAGGAAAACAGGGGTTCGTCCTCCAAGTTTGTTTGGCCAGCAGCCTCGGGCAACGACGTAAGTGGCGCAACAAGCTGTAAAACCGCCACCGGGACCATGGCAACAGGTTCTGGCAATGGTTCTGGCAAGACCTCCGGCAATGATTCCTGAACCGGTCGGCGGCCCCATTCCACCAGCGAAAGATACCCAGCCAACCGCGCCACGTACAGCCAGTCGGCGACAGCGAAATACACCAGCGTGACCGCACCCATCAACGCCAGGGTGACCGCCGGAGGCACCAGCGATGCCACCGCCACGGGATACATCACCACCGTCGTTCCAATCACAAAGGCGACCAAGTGCATCGCCCCAAACCAGAAGCCCACCGCGGAGATCTTCCCTCCACAGCGGCGGCAGAAGTCGACCGCCTGGGCGACCGAACCGAATGTGTCCTCGCCATCCCGCACCACGAACACCGAGGCCACGGAGAGAAACCAATTTAGGGACGACCACACCATGGAAATTAGCAGTACCAGCGGGACAAACAGAAGCAAGGCCAGCCCCGCGTGAGGCGCCGCTGGCTTACTCACGAACGAAGTGACCACCGCCGCTCCCAGCAGGCTCGCCAACCCGGCCAGGGACAATGCGACGCGCAGGCCATGCACCCCGATCAGGGAGCGAATGGAACCAGGTTTCGCACTCCAATCCGGCAGGTTGCGGGCAATCAGCGCGCGCAAAGTTACAAAGCGGCCTAGCGCGCCGAGAAGCACCCACAGCAGCGCGAGTGCTGGAATCAGAACAATGGCCGTGCGCACCAGGCGTGGACCACTGCCATGGAAAATATCCGCCAAGGCGCGAGAAACAGCCAACGGATGCTTCAGCCGAAGCAGCATCAAATCAGTGCGTGTGACGATGAGCGTGTGCAGGTATTCGAACAGCGCGAGTCCGGCCAGCAAAATAGCCGCGCCGCCCCAGCTCCAGCGCCAGGCGACCTCGGCAAGGAATACCGACGGCTGACACCAGATGGCGCGGAACCCGTCACGGACTGGAGCGGAAGAGGGCAAGAGGCTTGATTGCAGAAGTCAGAAGTCAGATTTCAGACTGCTTAGACTTCAGAGTGCTCAAGGATAAATGAAAGTCGGTTCAGGTGCTGGCGTTTACTTTTCGCGGACAAGAGTGTCCGCGCCACACAAGCCTATTTGGCGACGATATTGACCAGTCGGCCGGGAATTACCCGGATCTGGGAAATTGGCTTGCCTCCAAGTGCGGCTTGAACCCTTTCATCCGCGAGAGCCACCTCTTTCACGTGATCCTCCGACGAATCTGCCGCAACAACAATCCGGCTGCGAACTTTTCCGTTGATCTGAACCGCAATCTCGACTTCATCTTCCTTGGCCAAGGCGGCATCGTACTTAGGCCACGCCGCCCTCAGCAGGGCGGACGGCTCGCCCAGCATCTCCCACAACTCATGCGCGAGATACGGCGCGAACGGCGCTAGCATCAACACGACACTGCGCTGGGCGTCAGCGAGGAATGCTACCGGCACTTTGGCCGCCTTATCGTCCTGTTCCGCCGCGTACATGGCGTTCAACAACTCCATGATCGCTGCGATGCAATTGTTGAAGTGCCAGCGTCCCTCAAAGTCGGCGGTGATGCGCTTGATGGTTTGGTGCAACTTGCGTTGCAGCGCGCGCGCCTCGGGAGACAACTCCGCCGGCACGGGCTTGCGCCAGTCCGGATGCTGCGGCTGCGCATTGCGCAAAACGTAGCGATACACGCGACCGAGAAAACGCTGCACGCCTTCGATGCCGGTTTCCTGCCAATCGAGATCGCGGTCCGGAGGCGCGGCAAACAGACTGTAGGCGCGGGCGGCATCGGCACCGTAGCGCGCAACCATGTCGTCGGGTGAAACCACATTGCCCAGGCTCTTCGACATTTTGCCGCCGTCTTTAATCACCATGCCCTGCGTGAACAAGCGATCAACCGGCTCGTCGTTCCTGATAAGACCCATGTCGCGCATGACTTTGGTCCAAAAACGCGAGTAGATCAAATGCAGAATGGCGTGCTCCACGCCGCCAATGTACTGGTCAATAGGAAACCAGTAGT
>JAYWAL010000023.1:0-104173 GCA_043782485.1 Acidobacteriaceae bacterium
TCGGTCGTGAGCAGCCACGACTTCACGCCATGCTCCGCGTTCAGGTAGTTCGTCCGTTGTTCCGGCATGACTGCGGTTGCCATAACTGTTACACCCGTCCCGTTTCTTGCTGCTTACCCTGGGGCTAAAGCCCCATTTTCTTGGCGCCTAACGTCACGGCTAAAGCCGTGACCTTTCAAAACGCTTCTTGGTGCTCAACTGTCACCGTGAAAGCCGTGACCTGCCGAAACTCTTACTTACCCGACTTCTGCGGAGTGGCTGACTGTGCCACGGCGCTTCCGGACGCTCCCGCGGCCGGGGTTAAAGATTTTACGTAGGCAACCAGCGCGGCTAGTTGCTCTTCGCTGATGATGCCCTGGAAGGTTGGCATCACAGGCTTATATCCGGCCACGATTTTCGAGCCTGGGTCGAGAATCGACTCGCGCACATAGTTCTCGTCCACCATCACGTTGCGGCCGTCTTCGAGCGCGACGGTTTTGCCGTAAATTCCCACTAACATCGGACCGCGGCCCTGCGAATCCGTGCGGTGGCAAGTGACGCAGCCCAGTTCGGAAAATGCTTTTTCGCCCGTCTGCGCCAGCGGCGTGTTCGAGCTGCCGCCGTTGAGCCACGACTGGTACTCCGCCGGGGACTGCACGATGACGCTGCCAATCATGCCCGAGTGCTGCGTGCCGCAATATTCCGCGCAAAATAGATGATACGTGCCCACCTGCGTCGCGCGAAACCAAAGAATACTGTAGCGTCCGGGCAACACATCCTGCTTGATGCGGAAGGCGGGCACGTAGAAGCTGTGGATGGTATCCATGGACGTCATGATGAGCTTGACATCCTGGCCGAGCGGAACGTGCAGAGTGTTAATTTCGCGCTGGCCTTCGGGATGTTCCAGTTTCCACATCCACTGCTTGGCGACGACGTAGACTTCGGTCGCTCCCTGGGGTGGGGTACGTTCGTGGAAATAGATCAGCGCACCGCCCAGGAAAAAGGCGAAGAAAAAGAACATGGGCAGCACCGACCAGGTGATTTCGAGCAGGTGCGAGCCTTCAATCGGCACCGGTTCGACGCCCGGCTTGCGACGGTATTTGGCCGACAGGAAGGCGACTGCGCCGAAGATGAGCAGACACATCACCGCCGACACCAGGATCAGGAAAATGTAGAGGCCATCGACACCCGGCGCCCAGTTCGACGCTGATTCCGGCCAAAATGGAGTATTACCCATGTCTATCCAATCCGTGCCGCATGCGTCTGAAAGGACGGCTCGCGGCGAAACAGTATCAAAACCAACCCGCCAAGAATGAGGACGGTGGCAATGCCAGCCAGACGCAGGACGTTCATAATCACGGCCCCGTATTTCCCAGTCGCCGGGTTGTAGTGGTAGCAGTAGAGGAGCATTTGGTCGACGACGGTTCCGATTTTGTTTTCCGAGGCTTCAATCAAGCCGAAGCGAAGATCTTTGGGGGCGTATTCGATGCCGTAGAAATATTTGGAAATCTTGCCCTGGGGCGTCAGCACCATGATGGCGGCGGCGTGGGCCCACTGGTTGAGCGTGGCGTCGTATTGGTAGTCGAACCCGACGGACTTGGTCAGG
Organism: Acidobacteriaceae bacterium; assembly: GCA_043782485.1. GTDB lineage: Bacteria > Acidobacteriota > Terriglobia > Terriglobales > Acidobacteriaceae > JANXUC01. The sequence goes on from JAYWAL010000023.1 coordinate 1,586, forward strand.
GCTTCGATATTGTGTTGATCGCCGGTGAGGAAGTGCCAGCCTTGCTCGGCTCCGGGGCGGTGATAGCGCAGGAGGAGGGACTTCTTCTTGGCGGCGGCATCTTCGGGAGTTTCTTTGGGGTCGAAGCTGACGGTGACAATATCGAAATCGGTAGCAGGATTGAACTGCAACGCGCGCAGCGAACCGACGATGCCATTCTGCACTTCGCCGCACAGCATGGTGCAGCCGTAGTAGGCCAGGTTCAGGATGACGGGACGCTTGCCGAAGTAGTCGCCGAGGCGAACGGACTTGCCGGATTCGTCGCGAAACTGGAGGTCGAGCGGAACCTGCGCGTCCAGGTGCTGATCGACGCCGACGTTTTTGAGCGAGGGGAGGCGGTCACTGGAAGGCGGGATGTTCCACTTCACAATGTCGCCCTTCATCTGAGCTGACGACGGTGCCGACAAGGGCGCAGCCATCGCGAGCAGCAGCAGAGCGCTCAACCTGAATTGCAAGGCCGCCACTGGAAAGCCCGCTCTGTGAAAGTTCGCCATTTGGAAGTTCGCTCGCACGGCTATTTGCCCGCTTTCTTGGCTTTGCCTTTTGGTGGTACAACCGACGTGGCTGCCGCTTCCGGTGCAGCTGCGCTGCGCACCGGCAAGCCGCGCTCGGCAATCAATTCCATCGCCCGTGAAACGGGAATGCGCGCTTCACCCGAGTCCTGATCCACCCAGCCATAGCTTTGCAGTCGGCCTTCTTCGCCGTAGAGCTGATCGTGCATTTCCTGCACGTCGTCGGTCTGGAGCCGGGGCTTGGGGAAAGCCTGTACTTCCATGGGGTCGTCGCCCAGGTGTGCACCCGGTGTCATATGGCGGGTATCGGCCTTCATGGGCACCATCGGATTGGCGGCGGCGTGCTCCATTTGCGTCTTTTCGAGATATCGGTACATGCCGACCACGATGACGAAGCTGACGACGCACATCACCATCAGCCCAATCAGTGAACCGACGACTGTGGCGGTGCTGAAGTCTTCGCGTTCGTAATCGCCGTGAGTGTTATGCAGGTCATTACTCATGCGCGGGCTCCAGAACGGCCGTGGTGAGCGGGGCGTAGAGCGGCAGCAAGCCCTGCCCTTGCAGATTGCGGAAGAACAAGGCCAGCCAGAATCCGCCGATGGCCACCGGGACCACCAGATTCAACCAGTGGAAATAAAGGCCAGCTTTGTTTTCAAAATTCGGCATGACCTGCCAATACATATCGAAGTACCGCATGATGAGCAACCAGCACGCCGTCCAGACCAGGCTGCTCTTGTCTTTCTTCAATTGCGCCGACAACAGGCGGATGAAGGGAAAAACAAAAGTGAACAGAGCGAGGAACAAAGCAAAGTACTGCCAGCCACCGTGCAGCCGCATGCGGTACCAGATAATCTCTTCCGGCAGGTTTCCTGCCCACATGATGACCCATTGCGAAAACGAAAAGTACGCCCAAACCATGGTGAAGGCGAGCATCCACTTCCCGTAGTCGTGCAGGTTGTCGATCTTGAGGATTGACTTCATGGGCTCGTAGCGGGAAAGCATCACTGCCACCACGGTGGCCAGGGCTACAGCCGAGAGCAACTGCCCAATCAGGAAAATCAGCCCGTAGATGGTCGAGGTCCAGCCATAGGACAGCGACATAACCCAGTCCACGGAGGCAAACGTGATGGTAAAGGCAAACAAGAGCGCACCCGGACCGGCGAGAATTCCTGATCGGCGATGGCTATGATTGCCCGGCGTGTCCTGTTCGCGCGACCACTTGGTGAAGAAAAACGTCAACGCGCCCCAAATCGCAAAATACACCACGCCACGGAGGAAATACTGCGTCTGGTCCAGATACACCGTGCGAATCCACTTCAGGTTCTCGCTGTCCGCCGCATCTGCCGGTTTGCCCCACGGATAGAGATGGGGGACGCCAAAGATCGCCAGCGGAAGAAACAGCACCGCCATGAACCAGAAATTCTTGGCTGCGGCTTCGAGAATGCGGCGAATGACCAGGCCCCAGCGCCCGTTGGTTAGGTGAATGACCAGCAGAATACCGAGCGAACCGAGAGAAACGCCCAGCCACAGCATGAACCCCAGGAGATAGGCGCGATAGAACTGGTCAGGCGCAGTGAACAGGCCGATCAAGGCCAGCACTCCGGCAATCACGCCCACAACCAAAGACCGGCTGCGAATTTTGTCCACCGCTGCGGGGACGGCAAAATCGGCTGCGTTGAGGCGGGTCAAGGTGTTCATTCCACGCCTCCTTCGGACTTGGTGTCGGACTTGGTGACCAGAGCGGGCTTCACTGGAGAAGCTCCCGAAGGCGCATCGCCTTGGAACACGGGCGGCGCACTGGGCACGGCCTGACCCGAAGGCAGATCGCCGGAGCCAGCTTTCTGGCTGAGTTGCAACGCGCGAATGTAGGCGGTGATGGCCCAGCGGTCCTGCGCTGGAATTTGCGCGGAATAGCCCTGCATGATGCCCAATCCGTTCGTAATCACATCGAAGAAGTATCCCGCCGGGGCTTTTTGCAGACGCTCGATATGATAGGACGGAGGCATGCGACTGAAGCCGCGCGAAGGAATCATGCCTTTGCCGTCACCCACGCGCGAGTGGCAGGGCGCGCAGAAGATGTTGTAGCGCTGCTGCCCGCGCTGCAAAACCTGCTCGGTTACCGGGAAGGGGAAAGCCTCGCCCGGGTTGTTGCCGATTTTTCCCGTGTAGAAATAGGAGTCCTCATGCAGCTGACCTCGAGCCACAGTGCCATCGACCGGCATCCGGGCCGAACGCATGTCGGGGAAAAAGTCATTGCGCGCCTGCGGCTTGTAGCGAGGCTGATCGTGCATATCCTGGCGGCAAGCGGAGGTCACGGCCATGGCGGCTAGAATTGCGCAAGCGAGAACGGATCGAGATAACGTCATTCCGGCACCTCCGCAATGGAGATGGGCTTGAGCGCTTCCAGAAAGCGCCTGGTTTCCGGCGCACTGAACTTGGGGTCGGCGGCAAACACGCAGAGAAAGAAGCGATCCTGCGAAGCGCGATCAAACTGTGGAACGTTAAATACAGGGTGGTGCGGGCGCGGCAGGTCGTTCATCACCAGCATGCTGATCACCGCCGTCAGCCCGGCAAACAGAATCGTCAGCTCAAAGGTGATAATGACAAACGAAGGCCAGGAATTCAGCGGACGCCCACCAATGTTGATGGGATAGGTAATGGCCGAAACCCAGTACTGAAGCCCATATCCCACGCACGCGCCGATACAGCCGGCAATGAGCACCGCCAAGGGCACATAGTTCTTGTGGAAGCCAATAGCCTCGCCCAGGCCATGCACCGGAAACGGACTGTAGGCCTCAATGTCGTTATACCCAGACCCGTGGGTCGTCTTTGCCGCCGCCAGCAAATCCGAGGCCGAGCCGAATTCCGCCATCAAGCCGTTGAGGGTGCTCATGAGCGCTTCCCCTCCCCCAGCGCTGCGGGCGCGGGCGCAAGATGGTCATGACCACCGCCACCATGGACCTGCGCTTCCGGCAGCAGCATCCGAATTTCAAAAATCGAGATCATGGGCAGCACGCGGCAGAACAGGAAAATCAAGGTGACGAACAGCCCGATGGTGCCGAGGTACGTGGCCCAGTCCCAGCGCGTGGGATAGTACATGCCCCAGGACGAGGGCACAAAATCCCGATGCAAGCTGAGAATGATGATGACAAAGCGCTCCAGCCACATGCCGACTAAAACAACCAGCGAAATCAGGAACAAAATCACCGGGCTGCGGCGCACGGACTTAATCCACAGCACCTGCGGAATAATGATGTTGCAAATCCACAGCATCCAGTAAGGTCCGGCATAAGGACCAAAGAAGCGATTATGCACGGTGAACCAGTCAATCGACTTCGGGCCCGCGTACCAGGCCATGTAAATTTCAAGAATGTAGCCGTAGGCAACGATGAGGCCCGTCGCCAGCATGACCTTGGCGGCGTTTTCCAGATGCCGCTCGGTGATCATGTCGCGCAGGTTGTAGACCGCGCGCACCGGGATGACGAGGATCAACACCATGGCAAAGCCCGAATAAATCGCGCCCGCCACAAAATAGGGTGGGAATACGGTCGTATGCCAGCCGGGCATGATGGAAATGGCAAAATCAAAACTCACGACCGTGTGCACGGACAGCACCAGCGGCGTCGAGAGGCCCGCCAGCAGCAGGTAGGCGCTCTCATAGCGCTCCCAGTGTCGGGCTTCACCACGCCAGCCCATGGCCAGCGCGCCATAAATCATGCGAATCCATTTGTTACTGGCCCGGTCGCGCAGCGTGGCGAGGTCAGGTATGAGGCCCGTGTACCAGAACACCGCCGAAATCGTGCCGTAGGTGGAAACGGCAAACACATCCCACAACAGCGGGCTGCGGAACTGCGGCCAATATCCCATCGTGTTGGGGATGGGGAACATCCAATATGCCAGCCACGGACGGCCGGTGTGGATGAGCGGAAACAGGCCGGCGCACATGACGGCGAACAGAGTCATGGCCTCGGCAAAGCGGTTGATGGAATTGCGCCAGGACTGCCGCAACAGGTGCAGAATCGCCGAAATCAGCGTCCCGGCGTGGCCAATGCCAATCCACCAGACGAAGTTGACAATGGCAAAGCCCCAGCCCACGGGGATGTTGATGCCCCAGATGCCAGTACCCTTGAGGAACAGGTAGCCCACCGCCGTGCTCAGCAGCAGCACAAAGCCGGAACAGAACATGACGCCCGCGACCCAGCCAATGGACAGGGGCCGCTCGAGCACAATATCGCTGATCTTCGCCGTAACGCTGGCGAGATCGTGACCCGGCTCGAGGACGGGGACTTCGCGATCTTCGATGGCTACTGCCTGATGGCTGCTCATGTCCTAGCCGCGCTCCGCGTGTTCGAGTTCCGGATTCGGATTACGCACCTCGGCCAGATACGTGGTCCGGGGGCGGGTGTTCAGTTCGGCTAACATGCTGTAGTTGCGGGCCTGGGCTTTCAATTTCGAAACTTTGCTTTGCGGGTCATTGACGTTGCCAAACACAATGGCATTCGATGGGCACGCCTGCTGGCACGCGGTCTGAATTTCGCCATCGCGCACCGCGCGTTCTTCGCGCTCGGAATCAATCCGCGCGACCGAGATGCGCTGCACACAGTAGGTGCACTTTTCCATCACGCCGCGGCTGCGGATGCTGACATCGGGATTGCGCATCATCTTAAATTGCGGGGTTTCCCAGTCTTGGTAGAGCAAAAAGTTGAAGCGACGCACTTTATACGGGCAATTGTTCGAACAATAGCGCGTGCCAATGCACCGGTTGTAGACCATATCGTTCAGGCCTTCGGTGCTATGGACGGTCGCTCCCACAGGGCACACCAACTCGCAGGGCGCGTTCTCGCACTGCATGCACGGCACGGGCTGGAAATTAGCGCTGGGATTATCGCGATCGCCCTGGTAATAGGCATCGACGCGCAGCCAGTGCATATGCCGACCCACCACTACCTGCGCTTTGCCGACCACCGGGATATTGTTCTCGGAATGGCACGCGATCATACAGGCGTTGCAGCCCACGCAAGCGCCAAGATCGACGGTCATGCCCCAGGCATAGCCAAGCTTGTTGTAGCTCGGGTCCGAATAATCAACGTTGGGATAGAGCGTGACGTTGCGCTCGGGAGCCTCTTCCATTTCCCGCGCGAAATTCGGGTTCTTCTTGTACTCGGCGAGAGAGCCTTCGCGAATTACAGGACGCGTGCCCATCACTCCCGGACTGGTTTCAAAACTGGTTTCAATGGTCTGGTAACCCTGCGTGGAAGCGAGCTTATAAGTCTGCGCGAGCCGAGTGATCTTACCCGCCGCGCGCCACGATGCATCGCTGGACCGCACTTTGTAGAGATCGAATCCCGCCCCGGTACCCACACGGCCCACACGGCGGCGGCCATAGCCAAGAAATACGGTGATGGCATGATCTGGGTGCCCAGCCTGAATCCAAACCGGAACATCCACTTTGCGGCCCGCAATCTCGAGCGTGACTATGTCTTCGCTCTTGAGTTTTTCGCGCGCGGCAAAGGCTGGACCAATCCATGCCGGATTGTCCCAGGTCATCTTGCTCATGGGCTTGGGCAATTCCTGCATCCAGCCGTTGTTGGCAAAAGCGCCGTCATAGATGGCGGGATCGCCACGGAAGCTGACTTCGATGGCGGAGGCGTCGGCAGTAACAGCAGCCTTGCTCGGCGGCAAGCTCTTGAGGGAAACCGCTTTTGCCGGATACGCCGTGCCAGCCACAAAACCATCATGCACAGCCTTGCGCCAAAATGCCTCAAAATCCGGAGACTTGGTTTGTCCCTGCCAGTAGGCCCGAACAATCTCGTAGCCGGTCAGCGTGCTCTGGCCCATCAAGGCGGCGACGAGTTCGTGGGCGGACTTTCCATCGTAAAGCGGAGCGATCAGCGGCTGCACCAGGCAGGCCGAACCGTCGTAAGCGCGGCCATCGCTCCAGGCCTCGAGGGCATGCGCGGCATTCACGTGCCACTGGCAAAGCTCAGCGGTTTCGTCCTGATAGAGGCCATGATGCAAGCGCAAGCCCGCGCCGGAGTTCATGAGCGCGTCGGCAAAATTCAGATCAACAGGCGCGTCGTAGACTGGGTTCGCGCCCAGAATCACGAGCACGTCTACTTTCTTCTCGCGCAGGTCCTGCGTCAACTCGCGCAGCGACGCGGTCTGGTCGGTGGCGCTGGCTACAACCGTATCGGTGTAGACGACCGTCTTGCCCACATTGCCCAGATGCGCGTTGATGGCGTGCGCCAAAGCGTGAACTTCGGGAGATTGCTGGTCTCCGACGATCACGACGGAAGAACCGGCATGGGCCTTAAGATCGTCGGCCACGGCGCGCAGAAAACGAGAATTGTCCGCCGTCCCGCCCAAGCCGAGACTCGCCGCCAGGTTCCGGGCAAAACCCTCCACTTCCGACGCCCGCAGCGACAGCCGGTGCTCGGCCTTGACGCCCGTCGGCGAAGGCACGCTCTCGACGACATACAGCCGGTTCATGGCTGCATCGGGATTGCGTCGTGACGCGTAGTCGTGCGTGTAGCGAGCCGAGCCGGGGAACGTCGGCGCCAGGAAATCGGCATCCAAAGACAGAATCACGTCCGCATTTTCCAGGCGATACTGCGTTTCCACGGCCTGCCCAAACGCCAGCATCGAGCCGGCCAGAACACTATCGCGATGCAGCGGCGAATACTGATGCCACTTGGCCTTGGGATACACCTTCAACAGGGCTTGAATCTGGCTGACCAGGGTCGGCGAGGAAATCGGGCCGGTCAGCAGCCGAAGGCCTTCGCCATCCACCGCGCGCTGGCCCGCCATGCGGGTACGAATCTGATCGACAAAATTCTTCCATGACCGCGTTTGGCCCAGATTCACCGGCGTCTGCGAACGGTCTGGATCGTACATATCGAGCAAGCTGGCCTGGGCAAAAATATCGGCCGCGCCCAGACTGGCTGGATGCTCGGGATTGCCTTCAATCTTGGTGGGCCGGCCCATATGGCTCTCGACCAGAACAGGAGAAGCATAGCCGCCCAGCATGGCGGACGAGGCAAAGAACTGCGGCCTCCCGGGGATCAAATCCTCCGGCTGGCGCACGTAAGGGACAATCTGTTCAAGAGGTTGGCGCGTACAGGCCGTCATCCCGGCCAGCGCCAGCGAGGCCGCCATGGTCTGCAAGAATCCGCGGCGCGAGACCGAATCCAGCCACTCCGACGACCCCTTGGGGAATTCGCGGTGCATCATGTCGCGAAATTCCTCGCTGCCCGCCAGCTCTTCCAGACTCCGCCAGTATTCGGGCCCGCTCGTGGAAGCGATTTCCTCGCGCACGGCAGTTAGATCCAAACCTTTGGCCCCGAGCGTGGTCTTCTTGCCCGGGCAAACATCTTCGCGTTTTGTATTTTCAGCGGCCATTTAGTTTCGCGTATTCAAAACCCCACCCACAGCCCTATCCATAGCCCTATCGATGACAGGTCGAGCAACTTGTAATATCCGAAGTATTCCGCAAATGATATTTCACCACCAGCGCCTTACCCAGCGCTTCCTGATCCGCATAGTCCTTGCCGTCCACCGTTACCGGCGCATCACTCGTCGGCTGCTTGTACTCCATATTGAAAACCTGATCGCGGGGCCGCAGGAACTTCTCCGGCGCGCGGTGACATTCCAGGCACCACTCCATCTGGAGGGTGTTGGCCGCGTACATCAGCGGCATCTTATCCACCGGACCGTGGCAGGTATTGCAGCCCACGCCCTTGTTGATATGAATGCTGTGATTGAAATACACGTAGTCGGGCAGGTCGTTGAGCTTGCTCCACACCAGCGAATGCCCGCTGCGGTAGCTTTCCCGCACTGGCTCGAGCAGCGCCGCGTTGGTCCAGATCTGCGAGTGGCAGTTCATACAGGTCTTGGTCGGGGGGATGCTGGCGTAATTCGAGGTTTCGACCGACGTATGGCAGTAGCGGCAGTCAATTCCCAATCCGGCGACGTGGTGCTGATGGCTGAACGGCACCGGCTGCGGCTTGGTCACGCCCTGGTAGGTGATGTACGGCGAGCGCTCAAACGCAAACAAACCGGCAAACGCCGCGCCGCCTAACAAGACAACGGCAACGATGCTGGCCTTCGAGTACAGATTAATGCTGCGATGGAAAATCTGCGCCATTCGAACAAACGTCCTAAATTGTGCTGCTCGGTTATGAAGCGGGGCGAACTAAACCCCAATCGCGCCTTGCCGACGCCGGTACCACATTTAAGAATGCCCGAAACTAAAAATGCCCGGAACTTAAGAGTGTACGAAAACCAAAACTATCTAGGAAACTGGTTAGTATAAACAGGCGCGAGAGCATTTGTCTTGTGCTTTTTCGGATTTCTCGCGTCGCGTTCTCACAACGGGAAAAAATTCGCGATTGGGCGGGAATTTTTCGCTGATTCTTCGGTGACTCTTGGCCAACTCCACGCCTGGCCAACCCCACGCCGCCCGCTACCGCAGGTTCATGGCTAAAATCCTCGGCTCGGTCATCTCTTCCATCGCATACCGCAGTCCTTCGCGCCCCAACCCCGAATCCTTCACCCCGCCATACGGCATGTGGTCAATACGGAAAGAAGGAACCTCCCCCGCCATCACTCCGCCTACTTCCAGCTCCTCAAACGCCTGGAAAATGCGCTTGGCGTCGCGTGTAAACACCCCCGCCTGCAAGCCAAAATCCGACTGATTCACCCGCTCCAGCGCCTCTTCAAACCGGTCATAGGGTTCCACCGTCACCACTGGAGCAAAAATTTCTTTGCAGTTCACTTTCATGTCCGGCTGCGTGTTACTGAGCACGGTGGGTTCCAAAATGGAGCCCTTGCGCTGCCCGCCGCATAGAAGGCGAGCACCTTTGGCTACGGCTTCCTGCACCCACTGCTCGGCCCGCACCGCATCCGACTCCCGAATCAACGGCCCTACATCCGTCGTCTCCTCCATGGGATCGCCCATCCGCAGCTTCCGCACCCCCGCCACCAGTAGCTCGATAAACTTCCCGTACACGCTGCGCTCGACAAAAATCCTCTGCACAGAAATGCAGGTCTGCCCGGCATAAAGATACCCGCCCGCCACACAGCGCTCGGCCGCGTAAGCCAGATCGGTATCGTCATGCACAATCACGCCCGCGTTCCCGCCCAGCTCCAGCGCCACGCGCTTGCGTCCCGAGCGACTCTTAATGCCCCAGCCCACCGGGGCGCTTCCCGTAAAGCTGACCATCTTGATGCGGTCGTCTTCCACCAGCACACCGGTGTCCTCATTCGACAGCATGAGCACGTTCAAACCGCCGTCCGGCCATCCCGCCTGCTGGACGATTTCTCCTAACATCAATGAGGCAGTGGGAGCCTGCGGCGCAGGCTTCAACACCATCGGGCAGCCGCAAGCCATCGCCGGAGCCACCTTGTGCGCCACCAGATTCAAGGGAAAATTGAACGGCGTAATCCCAGTAATCGGCCCAATCGGAAAGCGCTTTACAATCGACCACCGCCCGGCCGTCGATTCCTGCCAGTCCAGCGGCAAATACTCCCCGCCCAGGCGAGTAGCCTCTTCGGCGGCAATCTGGAACGTGAAAACCGCCCGGTCCACTTCGACCCGCGCCACTTTGATGGGCTTGCCGGCTTCGAGACAAATGGACCGCGCAAATTCCTCGCGCCGCGCCGCAATCCCCGCCGCCACCGCCCGCAAAACTCTCTGCCGCTCAAACGCTGGCAACCGCCGGGTCGTCCCAAACGCCGTCACCGCCGCCGCAATCGCCTGCTCCGCGTGTTTCCGCGTCCCAACAAACGTCCGGCTGACCACGCTGCCGTCGTAAGGAGAACGAATCTCCTGCGCAGTTCCCTCTTCCAACCACTTCCCAGCAATCAAAAAGCCACGGGTAGCCACTTCCACCTCAGCCATCGGCGCCATCGGACCCCTCCCAAAAGCAAAAGTTAATTATAGTCTCGGCATTTATTTGCGTCGTTTGTTTACCTCGTGCTTTTCGAGTTCAGGGAGAAAGCCTACTCTGAGCACGGACGGACGGACGGGGACTTCGCACTCGATCGTCGCAGCCTGTCAGACTCAATACGCTTCCATCTCCTTAAACAAGAGCGTCGTCGATACCCGCTCGTTGCCATCCGGATCAAAACTGGGCTGTCGATGAGAAAAGCTGGTTTTCGAAACCAGAAAATACATCCCGCTCGCCGTGAACAGTTTCGAATAGTCTTGTTTGAAAGAAAAGACGCCCTCTTTGTGATGGTATGGCCGCTTATGCTGATGAATCGGATCAAAATCCGTAATCGCGAGAAATCCGCCATGCTTCAGCAGCCGGTCCGCCTCAGCCACAGCAGACAACAAATCCTGCCGGTCCAAGAGATATAAACAAAATCCAAAGTAAACGAGATCGAACGATTGGCTTTCAAACGGCATCTTCGACGCCGACCCAGCATGCAACTGAATCCGCTCGCCCCCAAACTTCCGATTCCCTTCCGCAACCGCAAGCTTTGACGGATCCAGGCCGCTGCCCTTCGCATCGAGTAACTCGCAGATCCGCGCCAGCTTGCTTCCGCTGGAGCATCCAATTTCCGCCACCGAGCCGATCTTCTCCCGGAACGGCGTCAACTCCCGCGTCAGCCAGTCGATATCCGAAAACTCCTGCCCCCACTTCTCGGCCATCGAGTCCAACGCGCCCCTATTTCTCCGAAAATAGTTGTCGCCTTCCTCATCCAGAAACGTCTTCGTTTGATTCGTCACTTCCCCACCCCGCTATTCCTCACCACGACTCCACCCTTCATTACGAATCCGATTTGTTCCAAATCGCCAATATCTCTCAAAGGATCTCCCGAAGTTGCCACAATATCGGCGAACTTCCCTGCCTCAATCACTCCCACACGGTCCTGCCACCCAATCAGCTCCGCCGCCCGCATTGTCCCAGCCCGCACAATGTCGACGGGCTCCATGCCAAGACTCAGCAAAGCCCCATACATCGTAGCCGTCGCCTCTCCTCGCGTTTTCCCCGGATATTCAAACCACATATCAGAACCCGCCGCATACTTCACGCCGGATTGCAAAACCCGCCGCAGCCGCGCCGCCCCACTCTGCTGGTCGTTCTTCTCCCATTGGAATCGCGAACGCCGTGACAGCGGTGTATTTTTTCTCAACCACCCTCGCAACCGCCCGCCGGAAAAAGGCGTGATGTCCAAGAAAATCCCCGCCTCGCGCATCGCCTTCAACTGCTCGTCGGTCACATCATCCCCGTGTTCGATCGAGTCCACGCGCGCATCGATGGCCGCCTGAATCCCCACCACGGTATTCGCATGCACCGCCACTTTCATGCCCGACCGGTGCGCTTCCTCCACAATCGCTTTCATTTCCCCAAGAGTCAGAAACCGCCCCTCGGGATCGGCCACTACCTTGATCCCGTCCGCGCCATACGCCCGATTCTGCCGCACCGCCGCACGCGCCTCATCCGCACTGCCCACAATGAGAAATTCCTGTTCCAGAATTTCCTTCGCCACTGCCGGGTTCAACGTCATCAACTGCCCGCCCGGCGGCGCCAGCTTCCGGCACGACGCCAAAATTCGCGGCCCCATCACCCAGCCCTCATTCACGGCATCGCGCAGCGCCGCATCCCCATCAATCCCCGAGTGCCCCAGCACGCGCACGGTCGTGAACCCGCCCTCTAACTCCTCGCGCGCCATCCGCGCCCCCAGCAGCGCCCGCCGCGAAACACTCATCCCCGCCACCGCCTGCAGCAGCGCCTCATCTTCGAGCCCCATGGCGTCCAGCAAATGCGCGTGGCAATCAATCAATCCAGGCAGCACGGCAGCGCCACCTAGATCAATCACCACCGCGTCTTTCGGCGCATGTGCCCTCACCTGCGCGAATGGACCCACTTCCTGAATCCTCTCGCCCTCAATCAGCACGCCCTGATCAACAAGATACTTCCCCGCGCGAACATCCAGCAGCCGCCCCGCCTTGAGCAGGGTGATCTTCGCAGCATTGTTCTGCGCTGCGACGTTCTGCGCCGCGACGTTCTGCGCCGCGCCCCACGGAACCATGAACAATAAAAGCAGGCCAAGCATTAGAATCTTTCGCAGCAAGACACAGTCTCCACAAAGCGGATCATGGTAACAAAGAAACCGGACCAGCTCATGTGGCACGGACACTCCTGTCCGCGTGGTCTTGGGTTGGGAGGACCAGGGGGGCAGGTCTAAGAGTAAAAGCAAGACCACGCGGGCGAGAGCGTCCGCGCTACATAACAAAAACGCCGCCCCGGCCAAAGCCGAAGCGGCGAAATTACCAAATCACAAATTCCGAAATTACAAATGGTGTCCTAGACCATCTGCAAAACTTCCCCTGGCAATCGCACCATCCGCGTTTTCGGAGCATCCGCCGGGCGTCGTGGAGCATTCTGCCGCTTCACCACCGCCCGTGCCGCATTGCGAGCTTCCATTTCCGGAGTGGCCGCTGTGCCGTCTGCGGTCATCCGCTCCATCTTGATGCCCAGAGTCCGTTCCAGAGAATGCAGTTCTGATCTCTGCTCCCGCGCAAACAGGGTCGAAGCGATGCCGGAGTTCCCGGCCCGCCCCGTTCGCCCAACGCGGTGAATGAAATTTTCCGCAATTTCCGGCAAGTCATAGTTGATGACGTGCGCAATGTCTTCCACGTGAATCCCACGCGAAGCCAGATCCGTCGCCACCAGCACCTGATAGCGTCCCGTTTGGAAGCCAACCAGTGCCGCCGTGCGCTGCGATTGCGTACGATCTCCGTGAATCATGGCCGCCGCAAAGCCCTCGCGCGCCAGATTCTTGGCGATCCGCTCGGTTCCGCGTTTGGTGCGGGCAAACACCAGGCACCGCCCGGATTCGTTCGCCAACAGCCGTTCCAAAGCTTCCTGCTTGCGGTCCGAAGGCACTTCGCAAGCCTGCATGCGGATGTTTTCCGCCGGCTTCGATTGCGACCCGAAGGATAGACGCACTGGATTGCGCATGTAGTCATTGACCAAACGCGCCGCCGAGGCTTCTAAAGTCGCCGAAAACAGCATGGTTTGGCGGTCTTTGGGGAGCGCTCCCACAATGCGCCGGATGGCGGGCAGGAATCCCATATCCAACATGCGGTCGGCTTCGTCGAGAACCAGCGTACGCAGTCCGCGGAAGATAATCAGCCCGCGGTCGAGAAAGTCCTCCAGGCGTCCGGGAGTCGCCACAACCACGCGTGCGCCCTTGCGCAAGCTGGCAATTTGCACCCGTTCGGAGAGGCCGCCCACGACCACCGCCGCCGGACCCAGTTTCGGGCCACGCAGGGCGTCATATTGTTCGGCCACTTGCATTGCCAGCTCGCGGGTCGGGACCAGCACCAGCGCGGTAATGCCAGGGGTGTTTTTCTCCAGCAATTGCTCCATCATGGGTACGACAAACGCCAGGGTCTTCCCGGTGCCGGTCTGCGCCAAAGCGAGCAGGTCTTTGCCGGCCAGGGCCTGCGGAATGGCCGCATCCTGCACCGGTGTAGGGGTTATGAACTTGTTAATGGAAAGTTGTTTCTGTGTGTAGGGGGAGAGCGATAATTCTGAAAAATTCGGCATGCATCCTTCTGTGGCTGGCGCAAGGCGCAACAGCACACACGGAGCTATCCGGCGAGCGGCTACGAAAAAGCCAGTCTAGTGTTTCCTTAGAGTTACGCTGGAAATCGACGGTGGGGACTCGGGGGCGGGAATTCTCAGATCGTCACTACATGAACCAGAAGTCTCACCACACAAACCGCTGAAATAGCGTTCAACAGAGTCTAGCACAGTGGGGCAAGGATTGCACGCTGCGCCGCTCAAGCCTGTTAATAACTTAGTTACCTTTGGTCGTCGCTTCCCCTTGGGATTTGTCGCCATGCCTGCCAGCGCGTACCATAAGCATTCGCTCGGAGGCATTACCCCATGAACCTCGTACGCTCGTTATCCCTGCTTGCTGTGACCCTCGCCCTCACCTTGTCGGCTCACTCCGCCGACACCCCGAAATACCACGTCCTGCGCCACATGGCCCTCGGTGGCGACAGCGGATGGGACTACTTCACCTACGATCCCGCCGGGCACCGCCTCTTCATTTCCCGCGGAACGCGCGTGATGGTGGTTGACGTCGCGGCTGGAGCGCTCACCGCTGAAGTGGTGAACACTCCGGGCGTTCACGGCATTGCCCTGGTTCCCGAGGCTGGGCTGGGCTACACCAGCAACGGACGCGAAAACACGGTCACGGTGTTCGACCTGAAAGATCTCCGCGAAACCGCCCGCATCAAGGTGGGGGAAAACCCGGACGCCATCGCCTACGATCCATTTTCGAAACGAATCTTCACCTTCAACGGTAAAAGCAAGGACACCACGGCCATCGACGTCGCCACGGGAAAAGTTGCCGGGACCATTCCGCTGGGCGGCAAGCCCGAATTTGCAGTGTCCGATGGCAAGGGCCGCATGTACGTGAATAACGAAGACAAAAGCGAAATCATTGAATTTGATCCGCAGGCGCTAAAGGTTCTACATAACTGGAAGCTGACGGGCTGCGAAAGCCCCTCGGGTCTGGCCATGGACAAGAAAAACCGCCGCCTCTTCGCTGGCTGCGACAATAAGGTCATGGCCGTGGTCAACGCTGACACCGGCAAAGTCATCACCACCCTGCCCATCGGCGAAGGCGTGGATGCCAACGCTTTCGATCCCGAAACCATGCTCGCCTTCAGCTCCAATGGCGAAGGAAACCTGACGGTGGTCCATGAGGACTCGCCCGACAAATTCACAGTCGTGGAAACCGTTCCAACCGCGAAAGGTGCGCGCACCATGGCGCTCGACCCGGGGACGCACAAGGTCTACGTGGTTACAGCCAAATTCGGCCCGCCTCCGGCGCCGACCACGGCCACTCCACATCCGTGGCCTTCCGTTCTGCCCAACACGTTTGAGGTCATCGAACTGGGGCAGTAGCCGCCGGTCAAACTAAGGAATGTGGAGCTGCGTCCGCGATCGTCAGTTAACTTTCTCTGGGCGATGTACCACCACCTTGTCGCCGATCTCAAAGCTCATGGAGTCTTCGCCGACTTCCAGGGGACCCATGTACGTCGTTCGAGTAAGTGGGATCAAATCGGTGGCGTCTCCCGGCACGATATGTGAGTAAACCGCGAGCTTTGGCTTCACGCGGGTGAAAACGGTGCCAGCCTGCTCTGCCGTGGTGTGGTTCCCGACAATCGCGTTGAGGCGTTCCGGACTCATAGCCGGATTCTTTGCCCGAAATGTCTGCTCGTCGATCACTTCGTGAATCAAAACATCCGTACCCTGGGCGAAGTGAATCAGATTTTCCGAGTACCGAGTGTCGCCCGAGAGGACTACGGAATGCCCGGCAAAATCGATACGGTAGCCCAGGGCGGGCCTGACCCGTCCATGGTCGACAGTAAACGCCGTTACCTTGACGCCGGAATTCTCATACACGACACCTTCCGCAATGTCCTTGGCGACGACGGCAACGCCCTGCAGGGGCAATTTGGCGTCTTCTTGACGGACCCGAATATCAAATTGGAAAGCTTGTTGCAGGTGCGACATCATCTCCTGGGTTCCAGCAGGACCCCACACCCGAAGCGGACCTTTGCGCCCGCGAGTCCAGCTCGTCAACCACAAATCCGGAATGCCGACAATATGGTCGGAATGCAAGTGCGTGAGGAACAAGGCGTTGATCTCTGAAAACGGAATCTTGATTTGCTCAAGGCGCTGAGTGGCGCCTCGTCCGCAATCGAAAATCAACTTTTCCCCACCGGCTTCGACAAGAATACTCGGACCGAAGCGATCTAGCCTGGGTTCGGGCGAACCCGTGCCCAGGAGAGTCACTTTCAAACTCTGACTGGGAGCAGTCACTGCGAGAGCTAGGCTGACGATCATGAGGACAAAGCACGTCGTCGATGGATGCTGGTTTGCAACGCTCATAAAATGGCCTCCAGGGCGTCGGGAGCAGTTTACGCTCCGAGGCAGCATGTTGAATCAAGCAATCCGATTTGCCGCTGCGAAAACAAAATGGCGGAAGCGTGTCGGAGTCGAACCGACCGGTGACATCAAAGATGCCACCCACCGGTTTTGAAGACCGGGCCCATCACCGGATGAGAAACGCTTCCGTGTTTAGCGGAGGCGCTTTCATTGTACGTGCAACCAAAGTTCGCACAACCCTTGCGCCGTTCTCACCTTGGCCGCAAAATCGAAGTATGCGGCGTTTCCCCATGGTCCAACTCGACGTCTTCACTCAGCACCGCCTCCAGGGCAACGCGCTCGCTGTGTTCACTGATGCCACCGGCCTCTCCGACGCGGAGATGCAGGGGCTGGCCAAGGAGACGAACCTTTCGGAAACCACTTTCGTTTTTCCGCGCGACAGCGAAACGGAACGGTCGCGCGGGACGCGAGTGCGCATCTTTACCGTCGAGGAGGAACTACCCTTCGCGGGCCATCCCACGCTGGGCACCGCTTTTGTGTTGCGTGGTGGCACTGGAGCCGCGGAAATTCTGCTCGACCTGAACGTTGGCCCCATCCCGGTGCGCTATGAGGATGCGCCCGGCCAACCGTCGTTTGGCGAGATGCGCCAGCGCGATCCCGAATTCGGCGCTCGTCATGATGCCGAGACTGTCGCGCGGGTTCTCGGTCTTCCCTTACACGAGATCGACACTTCCCTGCCCATCGAATCCGTCTCCACTGGCATGTTCTTCACCGTCGTTCCCGTGAAGACGCTCGCCGCGCTGCAAAGTATCCGCATTGACCTCCATGCCGGGACCGAGTACCTGCAAAAGACGAAGGGGAAGTTTTTCTACTTCGTCTCCCGTGAAACGGTGAACCCCTCGGCGCGGCTCCACGCTCGTATGCTCTTTTACAACGGCGAAGACCCCGCCACCGGCTCGGCCGCCGGATGCGCCGCCGCCTGGATGGCCGCTCACGGCGTGGCCGCGCCCAACGAGCGCGTCCTGATTGAGCAAGGCCTGGAAATGAAACGCCCCAGCGAGATCTTCGTTCGGGCCGGGCGGGACGCTGGGGTGGTTAACAACGTGCGCGTCG
This sequence comes from Acidobacteriaceae bacterium, assembly GCA_043782485.1. Lineage (GTDB taxonomy): Bacteria > Acidobacteriota > Terriglobia > Terriglobales > Acidobacteriaceae > JANXUC01. Next base: position 19,173 of record JAYWAL010000023.1, read on the forward strand.
GCGGCCATTGCGCGGAGGTCCTGCGCGGAGAAGTCACTCTCTAGCGGTGGAAAACTTTCCGCCGCTGACTTGTTCGCACTTTCGTGGAACAGTTCAAGCCTTGCTATTCGCGGCTTCCCTCGCCTTCCCACGAACGTGTGTGGCACGGAAGTCGCATTAACTTGCACGCTACTTTACACACGCATCCACGCCGTTTACGATTCTCCTCACAACGGAAGTCGAAAAAATCATCGCCGAGAAAAACATGAAGCCAAAACGAACCATCCTCTGCGCCGACGGCAATGAACAAGCTCTCTCCATTCGTAAAATTCTGCTGGAAACCCGAGGCTACCGCGTCCTCTGTTGTGGCCGAGCTGATCAGGCTTTGGAACACATGCGCGGTGGCGGTGTTGATTTGGTGATCTCGGATTTGATGCTTCCTGATCTCGACGGGCCAAAGTTGATTGAGGCGATTAAAGCGACCTCGCCGAAAACCCCGGCCATCCTGCTCTCCACGCGCCTCAAGCTTTTCGATTACGAAACAAAAGCCGATGTTTTCCTGTCCAAGAATTCGCAGTCCACTTCGGAGTTGCTGGGCCATGTGAAGACGCTTCTGGTGCGCCGTAGAGGCCCCAAACGCACGGCCACACCCCCGCTGGTGCCGGGCGCGCATCTGATGCATACCACCGCCAACGCCTAGGAACGGGCGCTCTAGCCGTCTACCGCGTTCCCACTCCAACGCCCCGCAAAGCATCGTTCGTGTAAACTTGGGCATCTCGAATGCCCGCTTTCATCCAAGCCGAAAACCTCGCCAAAACCTACCGCGTCGGCAAAATGGACGTCCCCGCTCTCTGCGGAGTTTCTTTTGAGGTCCAGCGGGGCGACTTCGTCACCATCGTCGGCCCTTCGGGCAGCGGCAAATCCACGCTGTTTTACCTGTTAGGCGGGCTCACCCAGGCGACGCACGGTCGTCTTTTGATTGATGGTGACGACATCGCCAAGCTTTCCGATGCCGAACGCACCCGGATGCGGCGTGAAAAAATCGGTTTTGTGTTCCAGAAATTTAATCTATTGCCCACGTTGGATGCACGCTCCAATATAGATATGGCGCAGGAAATCTCCGGCCGCCGCGCCGAGTCTTCCCATTTCGACAAGGTCTGCGGATTGCTGGGACTCGACAAGCGCATGGATCACAAACCATCGGAAATGTCCGGCGGCGAGCAGCAGCGAGTGGCGCTGGCGCGAGCGCTCATCAATCGCCCCGCCCTCATCCTGGCCGACGAACCGACGGGAAATCTGGATTCCAAAAACTCCGTGGCGGTCCTGGAGATGCTCCGCCAAGCCAACGCCGAGTTTGGCCAGACGGTAATGATGATTACCCATAACCCGGAGGCGGCCGCCTATGGCAACCGTATTATTCATATGCGCGACGGGGAGATTGTGGCACCGGAGCTGGACCCGCAGTGGGTGGGACACAGGTAGACCCAGGATGGCCATCTATCGGTTCCAGCTTGTAGTCAGATCCCCGGATGCTTCCTGGGGCGAAGGGTCAGAGTTCGGGAAACGAGATACGCCGAAAGCAATGCAGATAGTGCTGAAATAGAAAAGCCCAGGGTGCCCTCCAGATAGGCGCTGCGCATTGGGTCATTGTCCGTATGGAGCAGGTTTACGATCACAAAACTGCACAGGCGGGAGCTGATTAAGTAAGCCGCTGTTCCAGCGCCTAAAATTAACACGAGATGGCAAAGCAATTTCAGACTCTTCAGACGAGTCACTCCTGCCGGGGCTTGGGAAAGCCGCGTTGTTGCGTAATTGGAAGTTGGCAGAAGCAGCGAGCTGACGCAATGCAAATTGTAAATGGCGAGAAGTGATTTTAAGGATATGGAAATTATATTCGAAAACTGAACACTTTTTGGGAGGTGGAGGCCTAGCCCCCCTCGAGGCAGGGTTTTCGAAACCTCTTCGACCGCTCCCGATGAGCCGCATTTGCCGGGATGCCGACGGCATTGCCGCTCTATCGACCCTCAGATATAATGAGGGAACCACCTGAGCGGGAGTAACTCAGTGGTAGAGTGCGACCTTGCCAAGGTCGAAGTCGCGGGTTCAAATCCCGTCTCCCGCTCCATTTTCCTGCCTTTTTCCCCTTTCCTTTCCAGCGACTTCAGCCCTGAATTGGTGCGTCGCGATATTCTCAATTCCTGAAAGGGACCTCTGATGGTCTTCGCCAAGCGCCTCCGCGAAGGGGTTAGGCGAGGAGAGATCACTTGCAGCGTTCGGATTTGGGTCCGGCCTCATGTCCAGATCGGCGCGCGCTATCGCATGGGGGAAGGGGAAATTGAGATTGACCCATCACGCCCATCGGACTTCCGATATTACTTCGGAACTGGCGCGGGAATCGGGATTCCTGGGAATCCTCGATCTGCTGCAAGTAGCGAAGCACGGGAAGGGCGACAAGATTTATCTGATCCGATTTCACTATTTGGGTCCGAATGGGAAGCGCTGACGACTCGGGAGCGCGTGGGTGCCAGAGTTGCGGTTCTAGCTGCTGCACTGCGGCCTCGTATTAGTGAAAATCAGAGATAGCTGAGAGTGATCCATCTCAAAACACCGGTAAGGGGTGACGGTTCAGAATTTCCTCCTTGAAACCAAAAGCCCCGCCCCATCGCGAACTTCGCGACCAGGCGGGGAGTCCGGCCCTACCCTTAGTTGTCGCCGTTCACCAGGATGCTCTGCGCTTGGGCGTCGGTACTCCCGCCCCATACCGCCGATCCGCCCCACACTGCGGAGCCACCCCAAACCGCCGACCCGCCCCACACTGCGCTGGTTCCTGTCGAGGTATTTCCGCCCCACACCGCCGAACCGCCCCAGACTGCGGAGCTGGCCCACGGGGAGCTTTGCGACATATCGCCTACAAAGGCGTTGCCTCCCCACACGGCGCTACCGCCCCAAACCGCAGAGCCACCCCAGACCGCCGACCCGCCCCAGACCGCCGACGAATCCTGCACAAAGTACACGTTGTGCGTCGCAGCATCGTACTGCACCGTAGGAGACTTCGCCGTGCCCAGGCTCAGGTCCGTGTTCAGCAACGCGGCCTGAATGTCCAGGTATCCGGCTCCCACCGTGAAAATATCGTTCTGCGAGGTATAGCTGATGCCTGTCACCGGATCCACATAGGTGCTGCTCGGAGCCAGGTTCTTGTACGCGGTCTTCATTAGCCGCTCCTTCACCTGGTCCGGAGTCATCAACGGATGCTGCTGCAACATCAGCGCAGCCGCACCACTGACCACCGGGGCCGCCATGCTGGTCCCGCTCAAAGCGAAGTACGCCTGAGACCCGGCGCTCGGGGCACCCGTCATGTAGTAGTTCTGTGCCACCGCGTTCGCAGCAAAGTGCGTGGCGATGTAAGCATTTGGCGCAGCTAGAATCGAAACAACTTTATTGCCCGGAGCCACCAGATCCGGCTTGGCAATGTGGTCGATCAGCGTCGGCCCTTTCGAGCTGTAGCTGGCAATTTGGTCGTCATCGCGCGTCGGCGTTCCCATCGACTTCATCGCGCCCACGGTGATGACATAAGGATCGTTTCCCGGCGAAGTGATCGTCGAGTAGCCGTTGGTTCCGTAAGTGTTGTCGCGGCCGTTATTGCCAGCCGAAACCACAACCACAATGCCCGCGCGGTAAGCTGCTTCCACGGCCTGGCACAACGGATCGAGCGTGTAGCTCTCAAACACCGGACGGCCCAGCGAAAGGTTGATCACGCGAATGTTGTAAACCGCCTTCAGCAAAATGGCGGTATTGATGGCGGCAATGACCGAGCTATCCGAGCCCCGTCCGCTGGCATCCAGAACCCGCAGGTTCACAATGTTCACATTCGGGGCAACGCCCTTGAAAGTATGCGTGAACTGCGAGCCGGTAGAGTTGTAGCCGTTGCCCCCGATGATTCCAGCTACGTGCGTTCCGTGTCCGTAAACGTCCAGCGTGTCGTTGCCGTCGTCTACCCAAGTCTGGGAGTAGACAATGCGCGAGCTGCCACTGCCGTACTTGTTGAGGTCGGATTTCTTGAAGCCCGCCGTCGTCTTGTCGCCGATGCCGCTGTCGATCACGGCCACCGAAATGTTGCTGGCGTCGTAACCCTGGCTCCACGCGTACGGCGCATTCACAGCCGGTGCCGAATTGTTGAGCGAGCCCAGAATCGGGCGATCCGGAGAGACGTAAACGACGTTGGCATCATTCGCCAATGCCGCCGCCCCGTTGGCCGGAACCGTGACCTTGTAGCCCTTCACCAGCGGCAGAAGTCCGTCCACCTTACCGTGCTTGCCCTCGACCTTGTCCTGATCCAGGCTGGTTGGCAGTAGCTTGTACTGCACGATTACGTGAGCAGCGTGGTGGAAGTTGCGCCTTGAAGTTCCTTGGCCAGCTTGGAATTGCCACCCAAAGCCGAAATCGGCAGCGCGGCGACGAAAGCGGCGCTGAGTGAGGCGATGCGCAACGCCGAGCGGCCATACCGATGGGTCCGCGTTGCGATGAAACCTGCTGGAGTCATGCGCAAAGTAGTGCATGCCCGCGGCCAAGGATGCATCCGCTAAGTTATTGATTTCATTGCCTATTCCGTGGCCCAAAAGTGTTAGGAATGACAACTTGTCCAACCCTATGCAGCCAGCTGGACACTTTGTCCCAAAACCCTTAAACCCCCGCTGCTATAATCCCAACTTAAGGCGCGGTACCCAAGTGGTAAGGGAGAGGTCTGCAAAACCTTTATGCGTCGGTTCGATCCCGACCCGCGCCTCCACTTCTTCTTTCCTCCAATCTGCTGGTGAGTGAACTGTTGATGAATTGTTCCCGTTTCCTCCTCTATGTTGTTTTGGGGCCGTTGGTGGTGCCGTGCGCGGTTGCGCAGGCTCCGAAGGTGCCTGTGGCTGCGGAACCGTCCGTACTTGAGGTGAATGAGGAGCTTTCAGAAGCGCTGGCGAATGATGTTTTGGATCTTTCGGTGGCCGCTCGTGAGCGGGATTTGCCGAAAGTGACGGCTTTTTTTAGTGCGGACTTTCAGGCTACGCGGTTTCCTTCGGTGGCTGGGGCGAATAAGGTGGAAGTGCGGTGGATCCAGACGCACCCCTGGACCAAACCGGAAACAGCGACTGCGGCTGGTATGGCCGCGCGCAATGTATTTCTGGGAGACTGGTCGGATTTTGTCGGGCACTTTGCGGACATTGAGGACATTCGCTTTAAGGTGAAGCAGTCCTCGTTTGATCCTTCGGCGAAGGCTGTGATTGGAGCTAAGGTGCCTACGGCTGTGGCTGGGGCATCGGGCAAGGCGTTGATCGCGTTTTTTGTAGTGGGGCGGAACGCTGAAGGGCAAAGGGAGTGGGCGCGGGGGACGGCGAACGTCACGGTGCGGTATGGCGCGGTTCCGGGGGCGGTTCCTTCTCAGGAACGGTGGCAGTTTCTTACGTTTGATGTGGTTGGGCTGCAATCCATGCTGGCGTCGAAGGACATCTTTTCCGAAGTTTCGGCGGCAGCTGGGACGGCAGTGAATTTGCCAGCGTTTGGGCAGGATGGGGCGAATAGCTTTATCTATCGCGGGGCGGCGGCGGCGGATTTCAACAGTGATGGATGGATAGATCTGTTTGTCTGCGGGGCGGACCGGAATTATTTGTATTTGAACGATGGAGCTGGGCATTTTAAGGACGTCAGCCACGAGGTTGGGCTGGATGCCGTCGAGCCCTGCGTTGCACCGGTTGTGCTCGACTATGACAACGACGGCGATGCGGACGTGTTTCTGACGAACGTTGGTTCGCAGATGTTGCTGCGAAACCGCTTGAAGGAAGACGCCAAGTTTACGTTTGAGGATGTGTCGGTGAAGGCGCACGTGAATCACGAAGCGATTGGCTTCAGCGCCGCAGTGGGCGATGTGAACGGCGACGGCAAGCCTGATGTTTACGTTACCAGCTACAACTACTATGGCAAAGTTGTTCCGAATTCGTGGTACCAAGCTACGAATGGAACCGCGAATCTGCTGTTTATCAACAACGGTGATGGCACGTTTACCGAGCAGGCAGCCAAGTGGCGCGTGGATGACCGGCGATGGAGCTACGGCGCGGAGTTCGCCGATGTGGACGAGGACGGCAAGCTCGATCTTTATGTAGTCAACGATTTTGGCGAGAAGGCGCTCTTTATGAACAAGGGCGACCATTTTGTGGATGAGGCCGAATCACGCGGCGTGATTGACCCAGGCAACGGCATGGGCGTGGCCTTCGGCGACTACAACAATGACGGGCTGCTGGACCTGCACGTGACGAATATGTCATCGACAGCGGGGAACCGGATTTTGACGCGCTTGTTTCCCTCAGATACGCCGAAGCAAAACGTGCTGAAGAAGTTGGCGGCGGGGAATAGCCTTTACCAGAACATGGGCAAGGGCGTTTTCAAAGATGTGACTTCGGATGTGGGGAACCTGGCTTCGGGCTGGGCCTGGGGTGGCGGGTTCATTGATTTCGACAATGACGGTTGGGAAGACCTGTATACGCCGAACGGATTTATTTCTGGCAAGTCGATGAAGGACACTTGAAGCCAGTTCTGGCGTCAGGTCGTGACGCACAACAATACGCAAAAAGAGACGGGCACGCTGCGTAATGATCAGAACCGTTTGATTTTCGATCAGGGATTTTCCTTTAGCGGGTATGAGCGCGATGGGTTGTTTCTGAACCGCGATGGTAAGAAATATTTTGACATTTCCGGGGCTTCCGGGATTGATTCGATAACGGATGGTCGGGCGGCGGTGTTTGCGGATTTCGACAACGATGGCGATTACGATGTCTTTCTTTCGACGATTCAGGGATCGTCACATTTGCTGTTCCGAAATAATGTGGGGCAGGACAACAACTGGCTGCGCGTGATGCTGGAGGGGCGCGAATCCGGACGGGATGCCTTTAGCTCGGTTGTCCGGGTGAAGACCTCGGCTGGGACGCTGACCAAGATCAAGGCGGGCGGGTCAGGGTTTTTGTCGCAGCATGATCCGCGATTGCTGTTCGGCTTGGGGCAGGATGCAGCGGCGAAATCAATTGAAGTGACGTGGCCGAACGGTAAGGCCGAAGCGTTTGCCGCCGAAGCCACCGCCGGGTCCACGCTGCTGCTGCGGCAAGGCGCGGGCAAGGCCGAAGTTGTTACGTTAGCCCAGACTACTTTGCCAGACCCACCTTCACGGGCTGAACTCTTGGCCAAGACTTTGAGGGTCAAGATTGGCGAGCGGTTGCCAACTTTGGAACTGCACGCGCTGGACGGGAAATCTGTGAAGCTTAGCGACCAGGTGCATTCGGGGCGCAGGGCAATCTTGAATCTGTGGGCGACTTGGTGCGTGCCGTGTCGGCGGGAGATGCCGGAATTGCAGAAGCTGGCATCGAGGTTGAATGCGGGTGGCGTGGATCTGATTGGGATCAACGTGGACACGGATGCCACAGTCGATGTTCGCGGCTATTTGGCGAAGGCTGGAGTGACATATCCGGTGTTCCAGGGCGGGGCTACCGCCCTTGAGGGGTTGTTCTTGAGTGATGAAGTGACCGTGCCGCTTTCCATTGTGGTGGACGAAAATGGAAAAGTGGTGGACTTGGTTTCAGGGTGGTCGAGTGGTACGCAGAGGAAGTTTGAGGGAATGGCGCGGTAGCGAACTGCTTGAGTGATCCCATCCTTATTTCCGCGAAGAGCGCGAAAAAGGATGGGACACCCAGAGGCCTCGGTTTGGTTGCGGCTACCCCATGAATCCCAACTTTTGGGTTGGGAAGTTGGCGATGTTCGGAAAGACAGACGACAAATCCGCGTCGGAAACACCGAACCATGACGCCAGGGTTGCGCCATACTGGTCGAGCGACGTGGTCGGGATCCAGCGGCCCTCGCTGGTGGCGTCGTCGGGGCCGCCCAGAGCAAGCGTTGGGAATTTGCCGTAAAGATCGCCTCCCTGCACGGCTCCGCCCATGATGATGTGATGGCTGCCCCAGGCATGGTCCGTTCCTGCATTGGAATCCGGCTGGAGCGTGCGGCCAAAGTCAGAGAGGGTAAAGGCGGTAACCTGCTGTTGCACGCCCAACTCGACGGTGGCCTGATAAAACGCATTCATGGACGTGGAGATGTCGGCAAAAAGGGAGTTGTGAGCATTGAGCTGATCGCTGTGGGTATCAAAGCCTCCGGTCTGGACAAAGAATACCTGCCGACCCAAGCCCAGCGCCTGACGCACCTGGATAATTTTGGCCACCTGCTGCAATTGCGCGGCCAAATAGCTGTTACCCGGGAATGCGGTCTTGACTCCGGCGGCACCTGCGAAAGCATCGGACAAGGCCTTCGTGTCCTGGAACGCATTCTGCATCGTGCCGTTGGCGGACTGAACGAGCGAGAGACCCGAATCAAACGTCAGCATCTGCTGCATGGCGTTGTAACGGGCCAGGTCGGCGGGATTGCCAAGATTGTAGCCATCCAAGGCGGTGACATTACCCGGAGGCACAATGGAAGGCCGCGCCGTCTGACCATCTACGAATACATTTTGGCCGTCGAGCGAAATCGTGGCGGGAAGTAAAGCGGACGCGTTGAGCGCCTTGACGCTGGGCACCTCGACGACGCGACCGCCCCAGCCGACCTCGGCGAGGCCTCCCGAAAACTGCGCGCTCTGCATCTGCAACTGCTGATCGAGATGCGAGAGCAAGTTATCAGGCAGTGTGGCGTTGCCAGAGAGCACCTGCTGCTGCGTGACGGGCGTAACCAGCGTGCCCACGTTGGCCAGAATCGCTATGTGTTTCTGGTTGAATAATTGTTGCATTTCCGGAAACTTGGCATGGAAACCATACGACCCGCCACTGAAAGGCGTGATGGGCAACAACGAATTCTGGGCCAGCGCCAACCCCGCGCGCGCCTTCTTGTATGCCGCATAACCCGCGGAATCAAAAGGAACGATGAGATTATTGGCATCATTGCCGCCGTTGAGAAACACGCAAACGAGGGCCTTGTAGTCGGTTTGAGTTTGGGCAAAAGCGCTCATCACGCCAAAGCGGCTAAAGCTCGCAGCGGCACCGACGGCCATCCCGCAGCATCCCATTCTCAAGAAGTCCCTACGGTTGATTGCAGCCATGTTGTTTCTCCTTAGTGTGTTGAGGCGTGGTTGTCCTGGCTAATTGGAGCTGCGTCCGTTTTAGTGCTGTACCGAGTACGACTGCGAGGTCGCCACCAAATAAATCGCCGTCTTTGCCCGGCCGTTCATGTCGTTTGGATCCAAGGCATTCAGCGCCGTGATAATCGACTGACGCAGCTGATCCGGCATGGAACCATGCATCAACGCGACATTCAAGGCATCCAGCAGCTTGGTGTTGTCGGCCGCCAGGGTCTTCCACGCACTGAAGTCGATCTTGGTGGAGCCGGGGGAGCCCCAGAATATGACGCCATTGACGAAGTTCGCGCGCCACAGCGCGGTGGGCGTGCTGTAAATCTTCATCTCCGGCGCTAGTAGGTTATTGCTAGTTAATCGATAGTTTGGCGGGTAGTAGTTGAACACGCTAGCAGGGTTATATAAGTCCTGACGCATGTTATAGGAGTAGTTGTTCAAACTATCGCCATCCGTAGTAGCGTTAAGAGCACGCAGTAACCCATTCATGAACAGGATCGGCTCTTTGAGTTTTCCGTCACTTTGCGCCACCAGCGTGGGATCGTCACCGCGCCGTGCTTCAGAATCAAGCAGAATGGCCTTGATCACAGCTTTTAGATCTCCGCGCTGTCCCGTTCCGTTGTCCGCGAATGCGGCGGAACAATGAGAAACAAATGCGGGACTGGGATTACTTGTGACCAGCTGCTCAATGAGGCGCACACACATGAAGGGCCCAACGTTTTGGTTGTTCAGGATTGCCTGAAGCCCGTCATCCAGGTCCTTAGCCGCGGTTTGGCCAGCGGGCAGAACGGTTCCATCGAGTAGAGACTTTGGATTCTGGTCGTGATCCGAATTGTCAGCCTCCATTGGGCCGATCCAATATTGTGGATTGTGCAGCTGCTTGGTCTTTCCGGGCGCAGTCGGGTAGGTCCAACCAGTAAAGACAGACGCAAATCCTTCTATGGTATTTTGCGTGTAAGTCGGGATGGGGTTATTGGAAGCATCCGTTTGCGCAGAGCCATCGGCATTGAGTTTATCCAATCCAACAGAGAAGAGCTGCATGATTTCCCGCGCATAGTTCTCGTTGGGGGTAGTGCCGTTGTTGGGGTTGGCTTTGTCGTTATCGACCATGTCGAGATAGTGACCCATGGCCGGACTGAGCGTCACATCCTTCAACAGGCTGACATAGTTACTAAATGCGTCTTGATGTAGCAGGCGGACGAAAGATGGAAAGCCGTGGGGATCGATCTTGCGGTTGGAGATAACCATCACTTCGCCGAGGGCAAAAGCTACCCGCTGGCGGAGTTGATCCTGCCCGCTGATAGCGTTCACGAAGAAGCGACGTTGCATCACGTCCAAACCGTCGGTCGTCGCCAACTCTGGCCAGGAAGAGGCCGGCGCGGCGATCTGCTGATCAATGTAGGCGTTGAAGCCAATCTGCTTGACCAGCGCGACTGAGGCGGTAGTGGGACCCCAGCTCGCCTGTTCCAGAAAGCGAGCTGCGGCCGCATCTGAGACCAGCGGGTTGGGGTTGAAAATGGTAACTTGCGCGCTGGCCTTGAAATTGGCATCGGCGGCGCTTGTGGCCGCGATGATAATTGTCGGTGGATTGGGCAGCGTTGCCGGTGCCGTATAGAGACCGCTGGCGGTAATCATGCCAGTACCTGCGGTGCCGCCGATTGCTCCGTTCACGGTCCAGGTGACGGCGGTGTTGGACGTGCCACTCACGGTGGCGGTAAATTGCTGGGGTTGAGCCAGATTGATGGTGACGCTGGAAGGTGCCACGGAAATCACGATCGGGAGGCTCTTGATCGTGGCCACGCTGTCACCAGCCTTGGTCGTATCCACAACGCTCTGAGCTATGATCGCGATGGTGGGTGGCGTGGGCACCGACGCGGGTGCCGTGTAGAGTCCAGTGGCTGAGACCGTTCCGAATGTGGCATTACCGCCGGGATGACCGTTCACCGACCAATTCACACGATGGTCCGCCGTGCCGGTGACCGTGGCTGTAAACTGCTGGGTTGCACCCGCCTTGACAGCCGGATTCACTGGGGTAACAGCAACCGCAATCACCGAGGCGGTCTTGCTGACGGTGAGTATCGCCGAAGCCGAAACAGTGGTATCGACTTGACTGGTGGCAGTGATAGTAACTGCGGCCGGATTCGGGACGGCGGCCGGAGCGGTGTACAGACCGGAGGCGCTAATCATGCCTACGGTCGCGCTACCGCCTTTCGTGCCATTCACGCTCCAGAGTACCCGCATGTCGCTGGTTCCTGTAACGGAGGCCGTGAATTGCTGAGTCGCGCCTACAGCAACACCGCCGGTCGGCGGCGTGAGCTTGATTATGATCGCGGGCTTGGCCAGAGTTACTCCAACGGTGGCCGAAGCTTTGGGATCGGCCACGCTCGTGGCCGTAACGCTGATCATGTTCGGACTAGGAAGAGTCGCCGGGGAAGTGAATAGGCCTGTAGCGCTGATGGTTCCCACGGTCGCGTTGCCGCCTTTAATATTGTTCACCGACCACTCCAGCCGCATATCTGTGGTGCCGGTGACCTTTCCAGTAAATTGCTGTGTGCCGCTCAACAGCAAAGACGATGTGGCCGGAGTGATGCTTACCTTCACCGCGGTCTTCGCCAGGGTGATAGTTGCCTTCGCGGAAACTAGTAGGTCAGCCATGCTGGTGGCGGTAACACTAATTTTGCTGGGATTCGGAAGCGCCGCGGGTGGAGTGTAGAGACCGGTCGCGTTGATCGTGCCCAGCGTGGAGTTACCGCCAACCACCTCGTTGACGGCCCAGAGCAAGCGAGTATCCGTGGTGCCGGTGACTTCCGCCGTAAACTGCTGCGTTACACCCAGGCTGACATTCACCGTGGTAGGTGCAACTTTAATAGAGATTCCATTCTTAGAAGCAGACTTGGAAGGGTCCAGATTGCAACCAGCGAAGGTTAATAGCATGGCTGCGATGAGCAGAGATGGCTTCCAGTGAGTCTGCATAAAGACTGTCCTCCGAGCGACGTCCGGGCTTCCTGACCCGGGCAATAGTTCCCGAGTGCTCCTCGACTCTAGCGGCAGGAACTTTACTCCGACCAGATTCCAGTAGTTCATTTGAACAAGGAATGTGGTCGTGTTGGAAAGAGCAATGAGTACAGTAGTGTCACAAGCATTTAGCGATTTAAGTCGGTCCACATTCCATATTTCCACCTTAGCCGCTAGGCCTTAGGCACTTCGGTGGTGGTCAGAAGAACTTAGTTATGGACGAAGCTATTAAATACTTCCTTCCGAACGTGACGAAAGTTCATGTACCTTTGCGAATCAATTTCAGGCTGATTACGCGAGTAACTTGCCGCATAACCCGAATGGGCTAGGATTTGTATATGAGCTACCAAGCCCTGCTGTTCTGCCAAGATGAGAAGACTGCACGCACAGTTACCCAGGTTCTAAGCGAACTGGAGTTTCAGGTTGAGGCGTGCACAGAAACCTTTGCCGCCGTCAAGAAGCTGACAAATCAGGCCTTTGAAGCGGTTGTAGTGGACTGCCAGAACGAAGAGAGCGCAAGCTTGCTGCTGAAGGCAGCACGGAACTCAGTCTCCAATCAGGCATCCCTGATGGTGGCGCTGGTGGAAGGGCAAACCGGAGTAGCGGCGGCGTTTCGCATTGGCGCAAATCTGGTGTTGACCAAGCCGATCGCGGTGGAACAAGCGCGGGGCACGCTGCGCGTGGCGCGAGGACTCTTACGGAAGAACGTTACGACATCAGCACCCGTGGCAGCCAAACCAGCCGCAGCCGCACCAGTGGCACCTCCACTGCCTGCCCTCCCATCTGTAGTGAAACCAGAACCGACTCGCGCGCCAGCAGCCGCGGTCCCAGCGCCAACGCGAGCGATCTCTCCAGCGCCACCCGCAACGCCGCGTGTGGGACCGGTACAGCCATCCGCGTTCCGCGCGATTGCTGCCTCCGCAAATCTAGAATCGGAATCGGAACGCCAGGAGCTTCCGGATGCGGCTTCCGCCGGACTTTTGGAGGCCCTCGAATTCAAGACTTTTGAGCCAGCCCCGCAGCCGCCATTCGCGCACGCTGCGTCCGAAATCGTCTCCGTTGCGGAACTCAATACCGGGGCGCATGAAGCGGTTCGCGCTGCTTTGGCACCGCGGGCACCCATGTCGTCGCAGGACTTCGCCGCGGGCTTCGGAGCCGCCGCGGTCGCTCCCGCACGAGAATTGCCTCCGCTTGCCACTCCGGCGATGTCCGCCGAAGTATCCGAGTTGTTTGAGGCACCCGTATTTGGCCAAACCACCGGCACAGCCACGGAACCCGCGGAGTCCTCTGAAGCCTATAACCCAGAGGTCGACTTCAGCGGGTCTCCAGCACCCAGCGGCAGCAAGACTCCGCTGTTGGCGGTGGCAGCGATCTTAGTGCTGGTCACGGTGTTCTATTTTGGATGGGCGCAGTTCCACAAACCGGTGACTACCAATTCGCCAACATCAGGCCCTCTGCAACCACCGCCTCCCGATTTCGGAGCTGCGGACACGGCCAATCAAGCACCACCTCCGGCCGCCAGCCATCCCGCACCTGCACCTATTGCACAAGACAGCAATCAAGGGGAAACCATCAATCGCTTTTCCCGTGGTTCCAAAGTCGCTGAGGACCGAGTGACCACCCCAATCGCGGTTGTCTCTCATTCTGCTTCACCGGCGAGCCAGACTCCAATGCAAGTCAAGTCCGAACTACAACGCCCGACGCCGAGCACCCTCGGCCAGGAGTCGGCGGAGGCTCCATCCATTGCCAATTTAGGTGCGCCAAAACCGGATGCGCTGAATACCATTATCCGGTCCACCGCAGCTGTGATTCCAACGGCACCGTCACAGCGCGTTTCCCAGGGAGTTGTCGAAGGCAAGGTACTGAAGGCCGTTCAACCGCTCTATCCGCTGCAAGCCGTGCAAATGCACGTGCAGGGCACGGTGACACTGCAAGCTACGGTCGCCAAGGATGGATCGGTGAGCAACGTCAAGGTCATTAGCGGTCCAGCCTCGCTGGCTCGCGCAGCCTCAGATGCTGTGCGCCAGTGGAAATATCGACCATTCCTGCTGAATGGCGATCCTGTGGAAGCTCAGACCACGGTCAAGATCAACTTCACGCCGCCGCGGTAGGCTGAGGTCGCGGAACTGACTATCCATCGAGTAACGACTCTTACCGAGCCTTAATGCGGTTCTGCTTCAGCCAGTCAAGAAACATTTGCTCGTTGGATTTTCCGTTCGCTCGAAGCACGTGGCGGAGCGTGTGCCCGCTCACGAAGTGGCAAATTTCTTCAGCGCAATTTTTGGCATGGTCTCCCGCACGTTCCAGCGACTGCGCCATAAACAGGACTTGAATGCTTTCGCGAGTGGGTTGCCCTTCTGGGTTTTCCACATGACGAACAAACATCAGGTTCCGCAGCCGGTCAATTTCCGAATCCACGCGCAGTACGGAAATGGCCCGATCTAAATCCCGCGTGGAAAATGCCTGACGCACATCGCCCAGCATCTTCTCTAAGATCGAAGCGATGCGAATTAAGTCCTGCACGTCTTGAGGCTCCAGGCGCGAACCCAGCGCTCGGGCACCGGTGGCGAACGTGGAAATCAGATCGCCAATCCGTTCCAGGTCCGTCATGAACTTCATGCAGCACAGCAGCTCGCGACGCTCCGTCTCCGGGCCGTTGCCAAGAGCATGCGTCAAGCGCTCATCTAGTTCACGATCTAAACTATCCAGTTCTTTTTCGCATTCGTCCACGGCTTGAAACAAGGACGGCGCATTGGACACGATGCCATCTACGGCGTGGGTCACCGCGGTGCGCGCCACCTCGCAAGCGCGCAGAGTCAGGTCCACAAGATAACGATGTTCCGCTTCCGGACTAAGGAACGGGTGCTCCGCGCGAGCCGCCATGAGTCTCTCCGCCGAAGGATTCTTCCGCGTGACATGGGCCCGGAATTGGACACACGTCTCTAGGTATAGCTTTTAGCTCTGGGAGGTGAATAGGGGATGAAGGTGCTGTGAATGCTGGATGAAAAAACCAAGCAACCGGGCGAAGCTACTCTCGCTCCAGGATTTCGTCGATTGCCAGCTTGCCGTTCTTCTCCACGGTGATGACCCGATGCAGGGGCTTGTAACCGGAGGCGGTGATATCGACCACGTAGTTGCCCGGGTTGAGCAGAAACTCGGCTGGCGATAGGTGGTCTAGTACGCGCTGGTTGACGCTGATCTGCGCGCCCTTGGGAGTCGTGCGGATGGCGACCGAGCCCATCCCCGGCTGAACGTCTTTGCCTCCGAATAGCTTCTTGATCTTGTTGACCGACCGAATTTCGTCGGTGCTACCCAGCTGTCGCAGGTGAGGCGCAAACCCAATGGTTTGACCAGGTTGCATCTCAGCGGTCATGGCCTCATCCAGATAGCCAGCCTTGCGAACCAAAACGTTATGCGAACCCTTTTCGAGTGCAATTTGCGAGGGTGTGACCTTGCCGGAATCCCGTCCGTCGATGAAAACAGAGGCTCCGGAAGGGTCGCTCGTCACGGAAATTGTTGCCCCCAAGGGGTTTAAGTGCACAGAAAGGGCATTCTTGCTGCCCGCACCCACGCTCAGCGCTCGAGTCTCAGCCGCGTAGCCAGCCTTGGAAATGACCACCGTGTGCGGACCAGACGCCAGTTGCGCGACCGTAAAGGGCGTAACCCATGTGGAATCAACGTGTCCATCCACCTGAATTTGAGCGCCCTGCGGCAAAGAATCTACGGCAATCATGCCCATGGACGCTGAAACGGGACTCTTGGCTGTGGCTTCTCGCGGCTTTCTTGATCTTGCTGCGGGCGCTGGTGTGTTCCTCGCCTCCGGCTCGGGCGCGACAACGGCAACTGGTGTTTGGTCGTCCTGGGGTGACGCTTCAGTCGTGGCAGCGGGCGTTTCTGACGACGCATCCTCGCCCTTTGTCGCCACGGCAGCAGCCGGAAGGGGCGCTCCCTCGTCGTCGGACGTGTGAACTCGGACGTAAATGTAGATCAAAACTACGAATAGCAGAATGATCCCTAGACCCCCGATGAGGCCGTGAACCAACAGCTTGGACTCGATCTGCGGCAGCGCGAACTTCTTCTTGTCTTTCTCTTTCTCTGGCTCGCCAGGCTCCGGAGCGCCGAAGAGTGTCGCCCCGCGAAC
This sequence comes from Acidobacteriaceae bacterium, assembly GCA_043782485.1. Lineage (GTDB taxonomy): Bacteria > Acidobacteriota > Terriglobia > Terriglobales > Acidobacteriaceae > JANXUC01. Next base: position 35,447 of record JAYWAL010000023.1, read on the forward strand.
TGGAGGTGCATCGGCAACAGGCGGAAGCGGTGGTGGCGCGGCAAACTGATCGGGTGCGGGAGCCGCAAGCGGCGGCAGTTCGCTGTCCGCAAAACTGCGGAGCGGAGGCGCACCCTCAACGGTGGCAGCTCCAGCGGACATTATCGGATCGACATGGAACTTTGGCGCTGGGACCCCGGAGTGAGCGGGAATGCCTACCGTCGCAGCGGCTGCTTTCAGGGGAGCGGGCGCCTTGGCAGCGGCTCGTCCAGCAGAGTCGAGAAGCAGCATATCGTCGTCGAAACTGTCGTCCTCCGGCCCCTCTCCACTGGGCATGGCTTCCAGCTTGCTGGCGAACGGATTCGCGGATTTCGGTGCCGCGACGGCAGCGATAGCCTGCGGCGGAATTACAGCTGCGGCTGCCTTCGGTTTCAGCGCCGAGGGCAGTTTCGGGCCTTCTTTGCAGCTTTCCAGAACTTCCAGCAACTCGCGGCCGGTGGCAAAGCGATCCGTCGGCGCCTTGGATAAAGCCTTTAGAATCAATGCGCTTAGGTTGCGGGTTATCTTGGGATTGAGCTCAATGGGCGGTACGGGATTTACGTCCAGAATCTGCTGCCGCAGCGCCTCCACATCCGCGCCGTCAAACGGCTTCTTGCCGGTGGCCATTTCATACAGAATGGCACCCCAACTAAACAGATTGGACCGCGTATGCAACGATTGCCCGCGTACCTGTTCCGGAGATGCGTAAAACGACGCCGGGGAAAGCACTCCGGCGCTATCCTCTTCCGACCACATTCCAGCGATGCCAAACCCCAAAATCTTAACCGTGCCGTCCCACTGGACCAGAACGTTGGCTGGCTGCATGCGGCGGTGCACAACGCCGTGGTTATGGGCATGATCGAGGCCATTGCACACCTGGCGGCTGACATCGAGCATATCCCAAACCGTGTAGCGCTCACCGTTGGCCAGATTCGCGGCAATGCTGAAGCCCTCCACAAACTCCGTGGCAACGCAGAAGCGACCGTCGATTTCTCCAGCCCCGTAGAGAAGAACAATGTTTTGGTGGCTAAGGTTGCGCGTGCTTTCTGCTTCTTGAATCAGGCGCTTGACCAGGTTCGGCCGGTCGTCACCCGCCAAGTCGAGGTTGAAGGCTTTCAGTGCTACGGGACGGTTGGTAGCGCTATCCGTGGCGCGGTAAACCGATGACTGCTCGGAGTGCGCGATTTCGCTCAGAATTTCGAAACGCCCAATTTTACTGGCCGACATGCCAATCCTCGTAACCACTCGTCAGACGCCGGTCCCCGGGGAATGGAATGACGTCTTTGCGGCTGGGGGTGCCCTGGGAAGAATCATAGCCGGAGTCTAAGGTGGTTCCGAGTTACGGAGGTCACTGGGGCCGCAGCGGACCTATCCGGCGCTCACGCCGCTCCGAAAAGCCGACCGCACGAACGTGACCAGGTGCCAGCCATCCATGTAGCTGAAGGGCGCTTCTCCGCAGGTGTAGTGGCCGCAGGGTAGCTCCACGGCCTTGAGGTCGACGTTGCGCTGGCGCAGCTCGGCGATGATGTTTTTGGAATACTCCGGCAGGAACGTCAGGTCGTAAGTGGCAAAAATGATCAGGCTCTTCCGCGCAAATCTCGCATATTTATCAAAATAAGCGGCGGGACTGGCGGCGCGCCACAGCGCTTTCAGGCGCTCGCTGGTGATCGAAGCCTCCAGCCCTTCCTTCACATGCCGCGTCGACTGCCCAGTCCAAACAACATCCGAAAAATAAGTGGAAGCGTGGTTGAAGGCAGCCACCCGGATGCGCGGTTCATGCGCGGCGCAGAGAAATGAATAGCACGAGCCCAGGCTGGTGCCGATGACGCCGAGCTCACTGTACCCCTGCTGCTCCAACCAGTCGAGGCAGCAGCGAAGATCAATCACACCCTGGCGCGCGGAATCCAGCGTGCGTCCGATATTGGACGAAACGGCATAGTCCGACCGCTGAATCTCCGCTGGCTTACGAATGTCATGGTACGGCAGACTCATCCGCAACGCCGCAATCCCCACCCGATTTAAAATGGAACACAACGCGTTGTATTGAATGCCGTTGGCATTCCAGTGGGGTAAAACCACCACGGCGCGCTTCCCTGCCGCGGGAAACCAGCGGGCATTAACCAGATTATTTTCCGGATATGGGCCAGCAACGGCCGAAGTAAACCGCAAAAACTGCCCGCGTTGGCCTTTTACTTTCTCTTCCAGTTCCGGCTCGGGCTTGGCGCGGGTACTGAACACCTGCACGGGACGCTCTTCGAGGCGGAAATCCGTGGGCGTCCGGTAGGAAAAAAACTCGTCGCTATGGGCGATGATGCGGTCGTTGTACGCGCGCAGGTATTGCTCAGGATCCGCGGGCATCTCGCCCGGGCGCACGCCGTCCCGGCAAGGCCAGGCGTTGGTCCAGTCAATGCCCCACTCCAGGGGACGCACCACGCGGTTGTTGTCCACCGCGGTCAGGCGCGTTTCCCAGTCGAACATCCAGCGGTCGTACCATTTGGGCATTGCCTTAATGATAAATGGAGCGGCTGGATTTCCGGTCAACCGCCGTTGTATTTCCTCGGCACGCGCTTGGAAATCCCACAAAGAATTTCGTAAGGCAGCGTGTCAGCCAAACGCGCCTGCTCCCAGGCATCCACCGAACGCGCGCCGCTTTTGCCGAGCAGAATCACCTCATCGCCCAGCCCAACCCCGGGAATGCCGGTGACATCCACCATCGTCAAGTCCATGGAGATGCGGCCCACGATCGGCGCATACTGCTCGCGGACGATAACGCGCCCACGATTCGACAACCGGCGCACCAGGCCATCCGCATATCCCAAAGGCAAAACAGCAATGCGGGAAGGGGTTTTGGGTACGAACGTCCCGCCGTAGCCGAGCGCCTGTCCAGCCGGAGCATCGTGTACCGAGAGCACAAGCGTTTTCCAGGACAGCACGGGTCGCAGGTCTAACGCAGCCGGAGCCTCCGGCTGCACATCGCCGCCGCGCTGTAACGGCAGACTATATCCATACAGCGCCAAGCCCGGACGAACCATACTGCGCCACGATGCCGGGCGAGACACCACGGCAGCAGTGTTCGCCAAGTGGAATATTTCCGGGGTAAAACCAGCCGCGCGCACACATTCTTCGGCGACCGCAAACTGCGCGGTTTGGCGTTCCATTTCCGGAGCGTCCACTACTTCGGACGACGCAAAGTGGGTACACAGGCCTTCGAGTTGCAAATGTGGTGTATCGCGCAGCATGGCCAGCAAGCCGGGCAGTTCCTCCAGGGACGCGCCCAGGCGGCCCATACCGGTATCCACCTTCAAATGCACTGCCGCGCGCATACCCAGTCGTGCGGCGGCTCGTTCCAAAAGCGCAAGATGCCAGGGTTCCCAAACCGTGGCCGTCAGGTTTTGGCGGACCACCTCCTCTTCTTCGCCGCGCCAGAAGCCCGTCATCAACAAAATCCGCCCGCGAATTCCGGCGTGGCGCAGCGGCAAAGCCTCATCGGTGGTGGTGACGCCGAACCAGCGCGCGCCCGCTTCTTCCAAGGCTCGCGCACAGGCCACAGCGCCGTGGCCGTAGGCGTCGGCCTTGACCACCGCGCAAACCAGCGCACCGCCCACATGCTGCTGCACGGCGCGGAAGTTGTGGCTCAAGTTCCCCAACGATAATTCCGCCCACGTGGGACGAGTGGAAATCCGCGAATTGACGACGACGCTGGCCACGCCCGATTATAACGACGCGGGAACCGATTGCCGGTAACTCGGAAGTAACATGTACGCAGTCGATCCTAGTTCCCCAGCGAAAAAATCACGCTGATTTTGGTGTCCACCTCAATCGGATCGCCGTTCAGCACATACGGCCGGTAGCGCCACTGCTTCACCGCATTCAGCGCCGCTCCCACCAGCATCGGATGCCCCTTGAGAATTTGCAGATTTTCAATCGTGCCCTGCTTGCTGATGAGCGCGGCAATTTCCACCGGGCCTTGAATGCGAGCCCGCTTCGCCAGCTCCGGGTAGTCCGGCTGCACGCGATGAACCAGATAGCCGTCCATCATCACCGAGACCCGCACCGGACGGGCTGGCTTGGGTAACGCCGGTGGAACCGCCAGTCCTAAAATCGTGACGCCACCGGGGACGCCCGTTTCCGGAACGGCCACACCCACGCACTTCGCGCACGGAGCCTCGGCTTCCGGCGGCGCGGCGGTATCGGGACCAAGCGCAATGGTCTTAGGAACTTCGCGCGGTACGGTGAAAGCGTTCGTGCGGGGCGACGCGGAAACGCTCGCGGACGATGGCGACCGCACCGCTGGGGCTTCCACATGCGGAAGAAAGATGGGCACCAGATGCGGCGTCAGGTTCAGGTTTGGCAGTAGGCTGGGCTGCAACAACGGAATCAGCAGCACCACGGTCACAGCCGTGGCTTGCAGAGTAAAAGACGTGAGCGTAGCCCATCCTCGGCGCGGATTGGGCAGCGTAAATTCGTGGGCGATGGTCAGCATGACGGTGGCCTCCTGGCAACTCTCCAGATTGGACACCGCTCATCGCCCGGAAAGTTCCAGGCTTGATACAAGAAAAACGGACCGCGAGTTAAGCGGTCCGTCGGGAACTTTTCGTACTGTTCCAGTGTCTGAGTTAGTTAGGTTTCGGCGCGGCGGGCTTGGGCGTCGCGGCCTTAGGCGCGGCGGCAGCCGGTTTCGCCGGAGCGGGCACGTCCGATTGGGCATTGTAGGCATCGACCACGGCCTTGGTCAGGTCGGTGGTGTCATTCGCCCAAATCAATTCGCCTTCCGGCCAGGCGCGCGTCGCATCCAGAATCAAGCCCAGGCCATTGTCCTTGGCGTACTTATTCACCACGGGAATCATCTTCTGGACAATCTTTCCGGCAATCTCGTTCTGCTGCGCTTGCAGTTCGCTCTGCGCGTCTTCGCTGGAGCGCGTCAGGGTCTTCTGCTTGGCTTCAATCTTCTTCACCAGTTCGGCGCGGGCGTCGTCGTTCAACTTCGAACCCTGCGTGTCCAGCTGCTTCTTCAAACTATCCAGTTCATCGCTCAGGTTCTTGAGTTCGGTGCGCTTGGGTTCAAACTTCTTGGCAAGACCGTCGAAATCACGCTGGCCTTCGTTGGTGGCGACAATGGCGGTTTGCATGTTGATGATGCCAACCTTGGTCCCGCCAGCCGTGGTGGCCTGGCCCAGCGCCAAGGGTGACAGCGCCAGAGATGACAGTAAGGTAGCAGCCAGAATTGCAGGTGCGAACGTTTTGCTCATGGTATTAGCTTGAACTCCTTGGATTTTTTCCGGAAAATTTGGAAGCCTCTCAGGCGCTTGCCGGACTGCTCGCCGCGGGCTCCCACTAGTGGAGGACGGGAACCGGCCCGCTCTGGGTCAATAACTTGCCGCTGTCTACCTCTTTGCAACGACGCAGGCGCGTACCCCCCAAGTATAGTTGCCTCCTCGTGCCAGCGTCAAACGAATCGGAATCACCATCACCACGCAGGGGCAGGCGCCCTCGCCTGCCCAGCAAGAAAAAATCTCACCCATCCTAGAACGTGGTCGCCACGGTAAACCGAAATGTCTTTCGCGGCTCGCGAATCCGGAATTGAGCGCCGTAGGCGGCAATCGCGGCCTGGGCATTGGAGTCTCCGGCACCACCCAGCGGAAACAGGCTGCGAAAGGTTTTCGTATCCAGCAACAACGGATTCTGCGCTCGATCATCCAACCGCAAGGGGTTGTAGGCGTAGTAAATACGGAACGGAGCGTTCACGACCGGCAGGAAGACCTGCAATTCCAATCCCGTCGACATACGCGGATACCAGTTGGTTCCGGGAACCAGGGGCACGGCCTGCGAAATGTGGAGAGTGCTGCTCAGATCAATGGATTGACATTCGTTGGTCAGAGGGTCTCGTGTTGCGCACCCGTACAACGTACTTTTCAAATTCTTAAACTGTGCGTCCCCGATCCGGAGCTGCGATTTTCGTATAACTGGATTCATGCCAACATCCAGGAACGGAGCGATGGTCACCGGGCCGGCGATGGTGATGCGATATTCAAAGTTCGCAACCAGACTGGTGTCACCGCCCGGAATGACCAGGCTTTGCACCGGCAGCGGAACGAACCAGCAATTCGAATGCGGTACATCATTCGGATCGCAGCGGCTGACAGTGTTCTTCGGATCTTTGGGAATGTACATGCCGGACGCATCCCGCAGCGGGTATTGCACCGTGCTCGTGAAATACGCATACGGCGTAATCGTCCGCGTATCAAACCCACGCAAATCGTTCTCGCCGCCCAAATAGTAGCGGTCTTGCGGAGGCGAAACCAGCCCGGCATATCCGGTCAGGAACGAGGCTTGGAAATTCATGCCGAAGGCATTCCTGCCCTTGTTGACCGGAATGAACTGCTTGTACGCGAATACCGGCCGCACGTAGCGCACGTTGCCGCCAATGCCGGTGATTTCCGCCGCAATCGATACGCTCTTGCCATGGTGCGGCGACGTCGGACTGTCAATCGTACTGAAGCTGAAGCTGGGCGTGATTTGGCTGGTGATGATCCCGTTCAAAGCGTTCGGGCCGGAAAAATTGCGGAACGCCAGATTCTGAAACAGCGCCGTCGACTGCGTGTTGTAGGTCTGCGTCGAGGAGTTCTCCAGCAAATAACTGATGCCGATGCGCTTGAACGAATGGTGCAGCGCGTGGCTCATGCTCAACTGAATGCCCGTGCTCGACTGCGTGTAATTCAGAATATTCTGGAGTTGGTCCGAAGTCAGGTTGAGCTTTTGTCCGGTTTGCAGCTCGTAATTCTTGGCCTGATTGTAGTTGTATTTGCTGCTGAAAATGCGGATCCCAGCCTGAACCTGCCGGTCAAACAAATACGGCTCGGTAAAGCCCAGGCTGATGTTGCGCTGTTGGTTGCCGATCGAGGCTTGCAAATCCAAAGTTTCGCCCAAGCCAAACAAGTTGTTCGTGGCGTAGTTCAAGCCAATGAACGCGCCCGATAAGCCGCTGACGCCGCCGGTCAAGCCAATGCTGTTCTTGCCTTTTTCCTTCACCTTCAATGTCAAATCGACCAATCCGTTTTTCTCGTCCAGCTTGCGGTCGGTCACGTTGGGGTCGTCCGGCTTCAACTGCTCAAAGTATCCGAGCTGGTTCAACCGCAACAGGCTCAACTCCCACAAGCGCGAGTTGTAGGCTTGCCCTTCTTCGAGTACCACTTCGCGCCGGATCACCTTGTCGCGCGTGGTCGTGTTGCCTTCGAACTCAATGCGGCGCACCGAGAATTGCTTGCCTTCATCCAGATCAATTTCCAGATTGATAATCTTCTTCTGCTCATCCACCTTGGTGTCCGGCAGGGACGTGAAATTGATGTACCCGAGTTCGCCGTAAGCCTTGCGCAAGGCTTCAATGCCTTTGCTCACCTTTTCACGATCAAAGACTGCGCCGTCCTGAATGGCAAACAATCCGCGCAGCGCCTTCATGTTGGTCACTGCCTTGCCGCCCTTGAATGTGATCACACCCAGGTGGTACAGCTCGCCCTCTTCAATGGGCATGGTGATGTCCACCGATTTGCCCGCGCCGCCGTGTACAAAAGGGATCTTCAGCCCGGAAGCGCTGCCGGTATCGCGAATTTTGGTCTTCGGGTCCTGCACCACCGCGGTAAAGTAGCCGCGGTTCTGGAACTCCAAACGGACGCGCTCGGTGTCTTCGTCCAGCTTGCTGGCGTCGTAGGTTCGCGCAAACAGGTTTTCCAGGAAGATCGAATGCGGAATCCCCGTCGGCTTCAGGTTCTTCATGGCGCTGCGCAACACGCGCGATTTCACGTTCTTATTGCCCGTGAACACGATGCGCCCAACCTTTACTTTCGGGCCTTCCTTCACCACAAACGTAATACCCACCGCTGCCGGAGGTATCTGCCGCACTTCCGTCCGCACGTTGGCGAACTGGCGTCCATGCTCGGACAGCAATCCCTTCAGAATCACTTCCGCATGCTTCACTTTGGTGGGATCGTACTGGCTTTCCTTGGAGAGGCCGACCTTGGCCACCTTAAATCGTTCCAGGATGTCGCTGGTCGTCACCGAGCTAATGCCCAGGTATTCGATGTCACGAATCACAGGCCGTTCTTTTACATACACATGCAGCACCCAGCCCTTGGGGGTCTGTTGCCGCTCAAAACGCACGTCTTCAAAATATCCCGTGTTCCACAAGGAGTTAAAGTCCCGCTCCAGGGCTGCCGCGTCGTAGCTATCGCCCGGACGGGAAAAGATCCGGGCCTTAATGGTTTCAGCGGGGATCTTGCGATTGCCGGTAACCTTAACGTCGGTCAGGATATCCTGCTGTGCCACGGCCCAGGGTGCTGCCACCAGCAAAAGGGCAGCCACCAGGCCCCATAGGCCCACGGCGCACCGAGTCCGCCACCCAGCCTCAGAGTTTGGGGAGGAACCAATTGCGGCACAACCAGTGGGCGGCCGCCGACGGCTTCCCGTCGCGGGCACAGGCGTATCCTTATGAAAAAAGATGGCTCTACCTCAATCCGTAGGGGTTAGGCAAAACTTGAATTATACGGTAGGTTCCGGGTAACTGCGTAATCCGTACCAGGGAAAAACCGCCGCTAGCTGTCCTGTTTGCGAGTGAGCTTCGTATCAGGGCACCGCTTCAGCGGTGCCGCAAGGGGTTGTTTTGAGCGCGCCTTCAGGCGCTGGGTTTTGAGATTTGCATTGAACCCGGCTCCTTACCCGGCTTCTTAGACGACTGACCGCACTAACTCCACCTCAACCAAGACGGAATAAAACGTTGCGGAGTTGCCTAGGTCGGTAAGTTTTTCTGAGGTTAAGGCGTTTATATTTTTTCCTCCGGCGGAAAGCTTGGCCCAGTTCAAGCGCGACGCCACCGTCCCCGGCTGCACCGAACCGTTCACATGCGCTCGCAGGATCAGGTCTCCCCGGTCGTTGAAGGTGCGCACTGAATCGCCATGCTGAATCCCACGAGCCAGAGCATCGGCAGGCGCTATCTCTAACAAACCAGTGTCCTCCAGCTCCGCCACGGAGGGCGTATTGCAGAAAGACGAATTCAGGAAGTTGTCCGCTTTGCGCGCCAGCAGCTCCAGGGGAAACCGCTTCGCCGCCGCCGTGTGGCGGGATTCCTCCGGCGGCTCAAACGACGCCACCGGGTCCAGACCAGCGTTTTTCAGCTGTTCGCTGTAAAACTCAGCCTTGCCGCTGGGAGTGCCGAAGTTGCCTTCCGCAAATGGTTGAAAAGGCAGGGGCTCGCCGTTGTTGGCCATCCCGCTACTGAAATTCAGCCGCGCATGCCCTTCTTTCTCGAGCCGCGCCCGGTCGATTCCCTTGAGCCTTGGCCCGCCCCCGGCAATGGCCCGGTCGATCATGCTGTCGTCCGTCTCGGTAAATTCACTCCCTGTAAAGCCCATGCGCGCCGCCAAGGCACGGAACAGGTCCACGTTCGACCTGCACTCCCCCAAGGGCTGGATGGCGGGCTGCGATACCTGCAAATAATAGTGGCCGTAAGACTGGACTAAGTCCTTGTGTTCAAAGAACGTAGTTGCCGGCAGGACAATATCAGCGTAGTCGGTGGTGTCGGTGAAAAACTGTTCGTGAACAACAGTGAATAAGTCCTTTCTTTTCAATCCGGCGATCACCAGGTTGTGGTTCGGAGTCACCGCCGCCGGGTTACAGGCATAGACGAACAAAGCCTGCACCGGAGGGTCGTTCGTCTCGGTTAGCGCGAGGCCGAGCCGATTCATGTTGATAACCCTCGCAGGACGCCCTAGCGGGCTCTCTGAGGCCATCAAGTCGGTTCGTTCGAGCGCATCCCTGTCCAGCCCAAACGACCCGCTGAGGGACATCTGGAGGCCTCCACCGACGTCTTTCCACGACCCCGTCAGGCACGGAAGCATGGCAACCGTCCGGGTGGCCATCCCGCCCCGTTCAGAGCGCTGGACACCGTAGTTGAGGCGAATTACGGCTGGCCGGGTGGTCGCGTATTCGCGAGCGAGCTTGCGAATGTCGTCGGCCGAGATTCCCGTCCATTGAGCGGCGCGTTCGGGGGGATATTCCTGGACTTTCGCCCGTAACTCATTGAAACCATGGGTGTACCGCGCTACATAGTCGGCGTCATGGAGGTTTTCGTTGATGATGACGTGCATCATGGCCAACGCCAGCGCGGCGTCGGTTCCTGGATTGATGGGCAAATACCAATCCGCAGCGGCGGCGGTGCGGGTCTTGTAGGGGTCGATCACCACCAATTTGGCGCCCTGGCGGCGGGCCTCGGTGATAAACGGCCACAAATGCACGTTGTTGCCGTGGATGTTGCTGGCCCACGCGATGATGTAGCGCGACTCGCGGAACTGCTCCGGCTCGGTGCCCATTTTGACGCCCAGAACGGACCTCAGGCCCGCTTCCCCGGCCGCCGAACAAATGGCACGTTCCAACTGGGATGCACCCAGGCGGTGGAAGAATCGCCGGTCCATGGAGCCGCCGTTGAGGACGCCCAGGGTCCCGCCGTAGGAATAGGGCAGGATCGACTCCGGTCCGTGCTCGGCGGCAATACTCTTCAGGCGCGAGGCAATTTCGTCGAGGGCTTCCTCCCAGGAAATGCGGACAAAATCCTGGCCGTTGCGATGGCCTTCGCCTTTGGGAGCCACGCGACGCATGGGGTAGAGCACGCGATCCGGCGAATACACGCGGTCCAGATATTTTGTGACCTTGGCGCAGAGAAATCCGCGCGTGACCGGGTGCTTGGGGTCGCCCTGGAGCTTAGTGGCGCGGCCGTCTTCCACTGTGATGAGGACTCCGCAGGCATCTGGGCAGTCGAGCGGGCAGGCGGCGTGGACTACGGACTTCATTTTTTGAATGATAAACGATTCCGGAAGTGGGAGGTCAACTGCGATTCACCACGGAGGCACGGAGAGAACCATACGAGGTCGGAGAGGAGACCACACAATCCAGCTTTGCCATGATTTGGAAACTGGAAAGCCCCGCCCTCTTTCGCAAAGAACGCGAAAGAAGGACGGGGCACCCGGTTGGGTTGTTGGCTTCAAATGGCGGTTTGTCTTTCCGCTACTTGATCACCTGTTTCAAAACCAGCGATGTGCTGGTGGCGTAGTTGGCATTGCCCGAATAGACGGCTGTGATCGAATGCGTGCCTACACTCAGCGTCGATTTGGTGATCGCCGCCTTGTGCGTACTCGTGTTGATCGTAGCCGTACCCAGCGTTGCGCCGCCGTTCTTGAACGTCACCGTTCCAGTAGCTCCCGGGGTCACCGTTGCGGTGAAGGTTACTGCTTTGCCGCTCTTGGCTGGGTTGAGCGAAGAGACGAGTGTGGTTTTGGTGGCTGCCTTCTTCACCGTTTGTGAGAGGGCTGCCGAACTGCCCGCGACCGTCGAGCTACCGCTGTAGACGGCCGTGATCGCATGCGCTCCCGTGATTAGCGAAGAAGTGGTCAGCTTCGCCTTTCCAGCGGCCACGGCCGCTGTTCCCAGCGTTGCCGCGCCGTTCTTGAACGTTACGGTTCCGGTGGCCGTCGCCGGAGATACCGACGCGGTAAACGTAACCGCTTGCCCGAACGACGAAGGATTCAGCGAAGAAACAACCGCCGTGGTGGATTTTGCGAGCACGGTGAAGGTGGCTGACTTGCTGCCTTCGACGTTACCCGCGCGATCTGTGCTATGGAACGCAATCGTGTGATGGCCCGCCGCAGTCACAGCCAAGGTGCCCGCGTAGGTTTTCACAGCTCCGCCATCGAGTTGGTAAACCGTGCTGGCCACGCCGCTCAGGCCATCGCTCGCGCTCAAGCTGACTTGAACGGGATTCTTGCCCGTGAAGCTGGCCCCAGTTACGGGAGCGGTTTCATCAATATTGACCGCACCAGCTTGCTGGGATTGCACGTTGCCAGCAATATCCTGGCTGAAGAACGTGAACGTATGTGCACCCTGCGCCGCTATGGCTACCGGAGCACTGTACGGCACGCAGGCACCAAGGTTGAGCGACGTACATGCCGGATTGTCCACCGCGTAGTAGCTGGCGGCGATGCCCGAACCCGTGGAACCAGCCCCGGGATCATTCGGAAGCACCGTCAGCTGCACGGAGGAATTGTTCCAGCCGGACACATTCGGACCGGGTGATTGCAGGTCCGTCGTCGCCGGGGCGATTGTGTCATAGCAAACTGGGCCGTAGGTCTGCACCCCGCCCCAGCCCGCGTTGTCCCAGGCGTGAACGAAGACAGTATGGCAGCCCTGGCTAACGCCACCGGAACAGCCACCGCCACTTACCAGTTCCAGACAGCCGGTTGTGCTGTTGGGAAACTGAGGACCGCTATAGAAAGAATTACCGGAGCCCGGTGTGGCTTGGCTGTAGGCATCCCCCGGATCGGTATCCCAGGCCTGACTGAACCCGGCTACGCCAGTAGCGGGACGGCTGTTGCCCGTCGTATCCGCCACCGACCAACTCACGATCTGGTTGGAGTTGTACCAGGTGTTCGTGGTCGGTCCGGTGAACGTAGTGTTCGGAGCGCCGAAGTCGCCCGCGAGGTACGTATTGATGGACCAGGCGAGTTGTAGGGCGTTGAATGAGCCCCATCCGGTCGCGAGATCATAGCCACCGAAAGCGCAGTAGGAGCCCAACGCATTGGCCGCAGTGATGTCGTTGCTGTTGCATCCCGAGGTGATGTCATAGAAGGGATAGTGCCCGGCGTACGGAGCATTCAACCCTTCGTAATACATGTACCAGTTGGGATTGCCCATGGGGGCGCAAGCACCGTTGCCGCAGGTATTGCCGACGAAAACCTGGTTCTCGTAATAGAGATAGGCGTTTTCCTGGGCGAAGAATCCGGCCAGTTCCGGGGCTACGATGCTGGTACCGCCGACGCCGCGCAGGACGCCGCCGAACATGTAGTTCTGCCCTATGGCTGCATTGAGCGAGACATCGGGGACGCTGCGGCTGCCTGTTCCGCAAGAGGGATTGCTGCCCTGATAGCCAGGCGCGGCAAACTTCTGACTGCAACCGCCACCACCGCCACCGTTGTTGCCAGCGCAACTGCCCGCTCCGGTACCGCCGGTCCAGGCGACTTCGCTGTTGTAGGTGGAATCGGAGTTCAGGAACAACGTGCTACCGCCCGCGGAGACGAGATCGGGATCGGAACCAGGATAGCTGACGCTGATGGTGGAGCAATCCGAGGTGGCACCATGGTCGTGCGAGATGCCGACCAGCGACCAGCCCTGGCCGACCATGGCGTTGAAGATTCCGTGGTCGGTATCCATGGTGCCATTGTCGGCGCAGGAAAATTCCGTGCAGCCCCAGCTCACGCTCATGGTGCGCGCATTACCGTCGGCCAGCATGTGGCTGTAGATATCGGTAAAGGTTGTGAGCAGGTTGTTTGCGCCCTGGTAAATGAACACAGACGATGTGTTTTGGAACGCGCCAAAACTGTTGGACATGGCAGTGGACCACTCGAAGTCGAGCGTTCCTTCGCTGTCGCAGCAGACCGGAGTGCCATCAATGGGAATGGTGAACCAGTGATAGGCCAGGTAAGGGTACTGCGCCTGGAACAGGGCGAAGTCGTTGGTATCCTGCGCCCCCGCCGTGGCGATGGCAATGGAAGTGACCGGAGGTGTTCCGCCAGCGTTGTTAAAAGGATTGCAGCAATGCCCTTGCGCGTAAAGCGCATTGAAGTCATAGGCATTGGACCCATAGAGATCGGTCGGGTCATAGAAGCCGCTGGTGATGCCGGTTTTGATTTTGTTCTTGGACGCCTTGATCGCCGTCGCCAACTTCGCGTGGCTGCCGTTGAGGCCGCCCGAGGTCATTGCGCCCTTGGCGGGTCCAGCGGAGTAGCTCGGCATGGCTGGTTCCACCGCGTTGCGCAGGCCGGGCTTCATGGCCTGCATGTCATTCAGGCCCATGACGGAATGCACCACTCCGGCCACGCTGCCCGCGATTTGCGGCGCGCGGTCATTGGAGAAATGCACTTCCGCTCCGACCTGATAATTGTTGATGGTGACGTTGAAGGCCTTTTCCATGGAAGCCACGGTACCTTCCAGATCGACGACAAGACGATGCGGAAAGCGGTTGGACACTTTGAGACCCTGGCTCTTGGCCCAATCGACTACGGCTTGCTCGTCCTGCTGGGTGGGTCCGAAACGGGTATTCCATTCGGCTGACGTGAGGAAGTGGTGGAACTCTTTGCTGCCCTTGGTGTGCAGATCGCTGAGGAATTGCTCTTCGGCGTCCGGATGGGGGCGCTCGAGGCCAATGACCACGCGTAAGGCCTGGCTGGGACTGGTGTGTTGGATCAACTTGGCGGAACCGTTGACGACGGAAAGTGGAACACCGGCCGAAGGATCGGTAGCGGCGCTGGCGCTCAGCGGTAGAAGAGCTGAGAACAGGGCGAGGATGACTGCTTTGAAACGCATGACTATCTCCTGAGATTGCGGGGGTGCGGAGTGGACAATGCATGCTGAAGGCCAACGCCGGTTCGGCGGAATCCAGCGGCTCGTTGTGCCTATCGTCGTGCCATCGTCGTGCCTATCAAAGCGGCTTAAGAGCCTTTGCAGCAAGGGGTTTCCCTGAGGATGCGGAATAACAGGCCCTGACAATGACGTGTTCTAAGAAGACGAAATTAGGGTGCTCGTTGGCAAACGAATCGTCTAGTTGCGTATCTCTTTGGATAGGAAAGTAGAGACCCGGCGGACTGCTGTGTTATCCAGCGGCGACCACCTGGCGTTCGATAGCACGAAGAGTGTTATGATTTCCGTCCCCCCTACTTATTGCTCAGGAGAATAGTCATGAAAAACCTCATGCTTGGCGTAGCTATGCTTGCATTGTGCTCGTCGAGCTTCGCCAATGATTCGAAAACGACCAGCAACAACGCCTCCCGTGAAGCAGCGGCGGTGGCGGCCCAGAAGGCAGCGGCGGAATCCGCGCCGCACAGTCTGGCAGCCACCAGCACCTGCTCCTACAACTTCACTTCCGGCACCAATAAGACGTTTCTGAGTTTTTGTGTCACCGTGAACGGCAATATCGCCCAACTCGCGACTCCGGTCGCCCGGGAACACATTGCGGTGGCAACTGCCGGCGAAGGCTACGGCGTGTGCGACAACGCGGCAGGCGTCGCCTATTTTGACTATGCCGGCTATGGCGACAGCGGCAACTGGGGAGCGCCCACGCTGGTCAGCCAAACCGCGACGGCGGTGAAAATTGCGCGCACGACCAGCGACGGCGTGTTTACGCTGACGCAAACCATCACAAAAGTTGCCAGCCCTCCATCCGTCAATGTGGCGATGCTGCTCAAGAACAACACGGCGGTTGCCAGAAGCATATTTCTCATACGTTATGCCGATGTGGATGTGAGCGGCACGACCAGCAACAACTTCGACGCCACCGACAGTAGCGCGTTCGGTTGGAACTCCAGCGGCAGCAGCACGCCGCCGTTTGGTCTGGCGATCCAGAACGTCGGCAACCCGGTGGGGTTCGCCAATGTCCTTCCGCTTGCGCAAAACGTGCCTACAGGACCCAACGCATGCATCCCCGGATTAAATGAGGTTTTTGGGCAACCCGCGCTGGCGACGGATGGCTCCATAGCTATCGTTTACGAGGGATCGGTACCGAAGAATGGAACGCGGACGGTGACAATGACCTACCGGGGACTGTAAAGCCGGGAAAGCCGACTCCGGGTGGGGTCGGCTTTTCTACTTGCTGGCAGTGTTGGCTCGACGCGCGCGGGCGGGGATGCCCGTGCCTCCATCGGTTGCAGGCGGGCTACTTCAGCTCCAGCACTTCTTTCTCTTTGTTCTTGCTCATCTCTTCCATCTTGCGAATTTCGTCGTCGGTGAGCTTTTGGATTTCATCGAGGGAGCGCTTTTCTTCGTCCTCGCTGATTTTCTTGTCTTTCATCGTCTTCTTAATTGCGTCGTTGCCGTCGCGGCGGATGTTGCGGACGGCGGTGCGGTGCTCTTCCAGAATTTTGTGGAGATGCTTGGCCATTTCCTTGCGACGCTCTTCGGTGAGCGCGGGGATGGGCACGCGGACGACTTTGCCATCGTTCATGGGATTGAGGCCGAGATCGCCGCCACGGATGGCTTTTTCAATCGCCGGAAGCACGCTGGGATCGAACGGCGTAACGGAGATCAGTTGCGGCTCGGGCGCATGGATGGTGGCGACCTGGTTGAGCGGCATGTTCGAGCCGTAGGCTTCGACGACGATGTTATCGAGCATGGAAACCGAGGCGCGTCCCGTGCGCGTAGCCGACATTTCCTTGCGGAAGGCTTCAACGGCCTTGTCCATGCGGGTTTTGAGCTGGCCTTGCAGCTCGCGCAGTGCGGGGATGGTGGCCATTACGGATTGCGCCATGGTGTGCTCCGGGGATCATGGGATGAAAACAGACGATTATAAACCGGGCTGTCGGGCTGTGTACGACACCCATCTTGTCATTCCGACCGCAGGGAGGAATCCGCTCTTGATCGAGCAAGCGGTTGAACAGATTCCTCGCTGCGCTCGGAATGACAATTGTGATAGCTCCCGCGGGTCGAGAGCCGAAGACGCGTTACGCTTCCACCAACGAACCGACTTTTTCGCCCAGGATGGCTTTGCGGATGTTGCCGCGCTCGGCCAGCTTGAAGACGATGATGGGCAGGCCGTTGTCTTTGCAGAGCGAGATGGCGGTGGAATCCATGACCTTGAGGCCGCGCTTGAGGACTTCCATGTAAGTGATTTTGTCGAAGCGCTTGGCGTCGGGGACTAGCATGGGGTCGGCATCGTAGACGCCGTCGACTTTGGTGGCTTTGAGGATGACGTCGGCTTTGATTTCCATGGCTCGCAGCGACGCGGCCGTGTCGGTGGAGAAGTACGGGTTACCTGTTCCGCCAGCGAAAATTACGATGCGGCCCTTCTCCATGTGCCGGATAGCGCGACGGCGGATGAACGGCTCGGCGATCTGATTCATGACGATGGCCGATTGAATTCTGGTGAGGACGCCCTGCTTTTCCAGTGCGTCTTGTAACGCCAGCGCGTTAATCACCGTGGCCAACATGCCCATGTGGTCGGCCGATACGCGGTCCATATCGCGGGCTTGCTGCGCGACACCGCGGAAGATGTTGCCGCCGCCGACGACAATGGCAATCTGCGCCCCGATTTGCAGCGCGTCAGCCAGTTCTTCGGCAATTTCCTGGACGCGTTGCGATTCCAGACCAAAACCCTGCTTTCCGGCAAGAGCTTCTCCGGAGAGCTTGAGCAGAACGCGGTGAAAGGCGGGATTCGGCATAAGGGCTGTTGGCGGTCAGCTGTCAGCCGTCAGCGCTCAGCAAACCCGAGGGGGCGGTTTAGCTGAGAGCTGACAGCTGATGGCCGACAGCTAGTTCTATTCTTCTTTCGCTTCCACCGGAGTCGTGAACGCCACGGTGGCATTCGCGTCGCCTACCTTGAAGCGGGCGAAGCGGCGGACGCTGATGTTCTCGCCGAGCTTGCCGATCTTCGTCGCCACCAGCTGCGAGATGGTCGTGGTCTGGTCCTTGATGAACGGCTGTTCCAGAAGGCAAACTTCTTCGTAGAACTTCGCCATCTTGCCCGTCACCATTTTTTCGGCGATGGCTGGAGGTTTCCCAGCCGCCACGGCCTGCGCCATGGCAATGTCCTTCTCGCGCTCGAAATCGGCCGCCGTCACATCTTCGCGGCGAATGAACTTCGGGTCGCTGGCGGCGATGTGCATGGAGATGTCGTGCAGTAGTTCCTTGAAGTCTTCCGTGCGGGCGACAAAATCGCTCTCGCAGTTGACTTCCAGTAGCACGCCGATCTTACCGCCGGCGTGGATGTAGTAACCTACCGAACCTTCACTGGTGACGCGCGCGGCCTTCTTGCCGGCCAGCGAAACACCACGCTTACGCAGGTGGATGATCGCCTGCTCCATGTCGCCCTTGGCTTCGGTGAGGGCGGCCTTGCAATCCATCATGGGCGCCCCGCTTTTTTCGCGGAGCTCTTTTACCTGTGCGGCGGAAATATTCATAGTCGTTGTGCTCATAAGAGATCTATTCTCTTTTCTCAGTAATACTAATTTGATGCGCTCAATCCCGAAGCGTCGCAGAACGCTTGTGGGCGACAACTTAGCGAACAAAACTTGACCCGCGGCGAGGGACGCGCGCGGGTCCAATTCGCTGCAACAAAAACGCGTTGGTTACACCGCCGGTGTTTCGACTGGTGTTTCGACCGAGGCTTCCGCGGGCGTTTCGACCAGCACAGCGGCCGGAACAACAACCGGAGCCGCCACTACCGGGGCCACTCGTTTGCCGCGTCCCAGCACTTCTTCCATGCTGATGTCCTCGCCGTCATCACCCACGTAGCCTTCGACAACAGAAGCGTCGTGGGCGTGAATTTCCAGGCCTTCGGCAGGCACTGGTTCGGCATCCGCGACACGCTGTTCGTCGGACTGCCCCGCCATGCGTAGCTGCTGTCCCTCCACAATCGACTCGGAAATCTTCGACGTGAATAGACGAATCGCGCGCAGCGCGTCATCGTTGCCAGGAATGACGTAGTCGACTTCGCTGGGATCGCAGTTCGTGTCCACTACCGCGACGACTGGAATGCCCAACTTACGGGCTTCGCGGACGGCAATCTGTTCCTTGTTCGAATCGACGACAAAAATCGCATCCGGCACGCGGCTCATGTTCTTGATGCCGGCCAGATTCGCCTGGAGATGCTTGCGCGCCCGCTCCAGAACAATAACTTCCTTCTTGGGCAGCAACTCGTAGCGGCCATCGGTCGCCATTTCGTCGAGCTCCTTGAGGCGCTTCACCGACTTCTGGACCGTAACCCAGTTGGTGAGCAAACCGCCGAGCCAACGATTGTTCACATAGAACATGTTGCAGCGCGTGGCTTCTTCGGTGATCGCGTCCTGAGCTTGGCGCTTGGTTCCGACGAACATGATCGTCTTGCCCTGAGCCGCCAACTCCTGCACGAATTTCGACGCTTCCTTGAACATCTTCAGCGTCTTCTGCAGGTCAATGATGTAAATGCCGTTCCGTTCTCCGAAGATGTATTCCTTCATCTTGGGATTCCAGCGCTTGGTTTGGTGCCCGAAGTGAACACCCGCTTCGAGCAATTCCTTCATCGTGATATTCGCCAAATCAACCTCCTATGTTGATCTGCATCCAGAAACGTAAATTTTCCGGATTGCCATTCCCGCACCCGCGCTGTGAGGCGCGAGATGAATTGAACACCTAAACCAGCCATCAGCAGCCAGCTATCAGTTGCCAGTCTTTCCGCTTCTAACTGGTGGCTGACAACTGAAGGCTGACAACTGCTCTTATCTCTTGCTGAACTGGAAGCGTTTACGAGCGCCCTTCTGGCCGTACTTCTTGCGCTCTTTGCCACGCGGATCGCGTGAGACCATGCCCGCAGCCTTGAGGACCTTGCGCAATTCCACATTGAAAACCATCAGCGCGCGGGCAATGCCCATCTTCACGGCATCGGCCTGACCATTCACGCCGCCGCCTTGCACCGTGGCGATCACGTTGAACGTTCCCGCCGTTTCGCTGGTCGCCAAGGGCGATTTTGCTGCACCGCGTTGCGCGTCGGTCACAAAGTATTCTTCGAACGCTTTGCCATTAACCTTGAACTCGCCGCTGCCGGGACGTAAAAACACACGGGCAACCGCCGTCTTGCGGCGTCCCGTTCCGTAATATTGAACTAGTTCAGCCATGTTTCGATCTCGCCTTGACTGCAAATTTTTGGCTAGACCCGAAGGCCAGCCGCCGCACCCCGATTTATTACTGATTGGTCAATAACAAGTCGGTTAATTAACTACTTAGCCAATACTTTTGCGACCGGCTTCTGCGCTTCGTGCGGATGCTTGTCGTCGCGGTACACCTTAAGCTTGTCAATCATCTGACCGCCCATCTTGGTCTTGGGCAACATGCGGACCACGGCGTCCTTAATGATCGCTTCCGGCTTGTTTTGAATACGATCCTTGTAGGCTTCCGTTCGCAACCCACCCGGAAAGCCCGTGTAGCGGTGATAAGCCTTCTGCTCGACCTTGGCGCCGGTAACGCGGATCTTGGCGGCGTTGATGACCACAACGTGGTCGCCAACGTCAATAAAAGGCGTGTATTGCGGGTTTTCCTTGCCCATCAAAATCAGGGCAACCTGAGAAGCCAGACGCCCGAGCGTCTGTCCTTCCGCATCCACGACAAGCCACTTGCGTACGATTTCCCCCGCTTTGGGGAAATAGGTTGACATCAGATTCTCCTGTAAAAGAAACGAAAAAAGACCGCGGAGTCAGTCCTAGGGAACCCACTGGGCGCTCAGGCGGACAATCGTTGGCTCTCAAAAGTTTAAGGATAGTGGAAAAAAGGGGCGTTTGTCAACGGGGGCATGGCCTAGCCCCGGCCCAAACTACCTGCTCGACTTCCCTGCCCAACGACTTAAAGAAGCGGCTTGACCATTGCTTGAACCGCATCGGTGTATTCAAAACCAATGATTTTTTGGCTTAAAACACCTTGGCGGTCGTAGATCAGGGTGGTCGGCAGGCCCTCGATTCCGCCAAATTTCTGCTTCAAGTCCTCGGCGGCCACGGCTAACGGGTAGCGCACGCCGATTTTCTTGGCGAACTGTACGGGGTCTTCGGTGTCGGGCATGACATCGAATTTGAAGCCGACGACGGCGAAGCCTCGGGCGGCGTAGAGGTCGGCCAGCTTTTGGTATCCGGGCATTTCTTTTTTGCAGGGCTGGCACCAGGTGGCCCAAAAATCGATGAGCACGACTTTACCGCGCAGGTCGGCGGAAGTGATGGTTCGGCCCTGCAAGTCCGGCAAGGTGAATTCCGGCATCTGCGAGCCAATTTCGCCCATAGCTACGGCTGCCTTTTTCGGCGATGGCGGGGAGTTCGCCGAATGCGAATTGCATCCGGCGAGTCCCGCCACGGTCAGGCACAACAGGAAGCCGCGTGACATTAGACTTTGAAGTTTCGTCATCTATTCCTTCTTCTGAATTTCCAGAATCAGCAGCGTCAGCGCGGCCGGGAAGTCTTTCTTTCGCTTCCCTTCCGGCTTTTTGTAAAGCTGCCCGCGAAGCGTGACCTTCGTCGGAGCGCCCGCCAGGGATTCCAACCCTTTCGAGAGCTCGGTGGGAGAGAACGTGAAAGACCGGTTCGGTTCCACCTGTAGGGCTAGGTTTCCCGATGCGTCTTTGACGATCTTGCCGCGCGCGAGGATGTCCATCTCGGCGGCGGTCACGCCACTGTCGTAGGTCGCCTTCAAAAGCGCGACGGGATCAATTTGCCCGTCTTCTTTGGGAGTGACCTGCACTTTCCCGTCGATCAAACTGACTTCTACATTTTGAACGCCAGACTGGCGTCCTAGGTGCTGTTTCACACCGAAGGCTCAAAAGTTTCAAGTCATGCCTTCGACGCGCATTTCAATATGCTTGACTTGCGCTTCAGCCACGGGCACAACCAGAATTGCGCCGAGCAGAAGCAGGAAAGCTGCGGATTTGCGTTGCATTATGATTCTCCTTGATAGCTGTCAGCTGTCAGCTATGAGCCGTCAGCTCTTGATAGCTGATAGCCGTTCTTAAAGATGCATTCGAAACTGCTGCGTGATTCCAAAACTGATATGACGCTTCACGGGCATGAATGTTGCTCCCGCTCCGTGCGCCACATCCCAATCCATGCCTAACCATGCGTGCACTCCCGGACGCAGGCCAACATAGCTGGTGACCCCGGCTTGCAATTGGTCTCCCCCGCTGCCGCGCTGCGTGACCCCGGCGATGCGGTCGTCTTGCGAATGCAGCCACGTCAGCACCGGGCCAATGAACCACTCCCGCGCGCCGTTCTTCGACTCATACGGACGGTAGGAGAGCCAGAAACGCGATCCAACTTCACTGCCGAGCCGAGTCGCTTGCGCTCCCTCCGTTCGCACGAGCGCGTGAAAGTCTTCATCGGCAACCAGCCGCCGAATGTTGAACAGCCCCGTATACGTGCCGTTCGCCGCCAGGAATAAATCCGTCGAGCCTGAACCCGGCTGCAAGCCGGCGGGCAGCCGGATGCCGGTATCGGCGTTCATGTTCGTGCGTCCGGTTGGCAACTTGGGGCCAAACGTGACCGATGCCTGCGTCGTACCTCGCGGCGAGTCACGCCGGAAGAAGCGGTACTTCGCCAGCAGCATCACATCCCCGAGTCCCGTTCCCCCAACCGTCGGCGCGGCTGAGGGGCGATAACGATTCGTCACGATGGGAACTACAACAGCGAAATCCCAATCCTGATGAAATCCCCAAGTGAAATTGAAGTCCCCTTCGTGTGAGAACGTGGGCCGCGCGGTTCCAGTAATTCCGCCCGGCACGCGCGCGCGGGTGGTGAAGATGGAATTGTAAGAAACGAGCGCACCCCCCGGAAACAATGGCGGTGCAGTCTCCGGAGCTGGACCCTGCCCCCAAGCGGCAGCCGCGGTCAGCAAAAACAGCGGCAGCCACTGGGCGCATTTTCTACTTTTGGTATTTCCAAATTTCACAGTGTTTCCTCCCCAAAAAACGACGATTCCAGGCACACGAATGCGTGCCGACGAGAAACGACGGGAGGTCTGGCTAGATACGAAGAGGCTGGAGCGTGGGTGGAGAAAAGACCGGCGGCGCGTGATTGCGTTCGGCAATCGTGCGTTCGGACGACGGAAAGACCGTCATATCCGAGTAGACTGGAAGCACGGCCAACACCACAACGTTGTGCGATAGCCCGTGCCCAAACGACGGCAGCATAAACGGAGCCTGCGCCGTCGGCATGGTCTGGCAACAATCCATGCCCTGCTTCGCGTCCATTTGCCCGTGGCGCGCACACTGCATCTCGGCGCAACACCGCATCGCCTGTTCAGGCGTCGTCATGGCCTCGCAGTCGAGCGCGTAGGTAGTGAGCGCGACTACCAGCAACCACTGCAGAGTGATGTGAGCGAAACGCATCCAGCTAAACCGTAGACGGGGCAGACGGGCGGTGTCAAGAGCGCGGGCATGATCCTCAGCCCAGCGGAGTTCCGGTTATTCACCTTTGACCCTATTTAGGATGAAAAATCCAGACTATCTTGAGGCGCGTCGACTCCGACAGCCGACAGCCGGAGGCGCATAACGGACAGACTGAAAGCGATTAGTTGGCACTTCCCTTAGCGTGTCCGTTGTTGCCACCAGTTCCCTTTGTATTGATTGCCATACGCTGATAGCTGATGGCAATGCTCGACGCGTTACAGTGAGCGACGATTGCATTGTCGAGCGTATAACTGCCTCCGGGATTACGCCCACCTTTGACGATGACGCCCTTAATTGGGGCACCATCCACTAAAGCGTTAATGGGGCAACCGGAGGATCCCGAGTTGGTACCGCCGGGGTTTGAGAAATACAAGGTCACTTCGCCCGCGCCGGAGGGTGCGATCGTCTGAGGAGAAGACGCTGCCAAACTCCCAGCTGTCTTCTTTGCGCTTTCAGTAATACCGCAAGAGGAACTGTTGCACATGGTAAAGACTTCGCTCTTGGCAGACTTGAAACCGGCCGCGGTCAGTTGGTACGGACCTTGCGAAGACGTAACGGTCGACAGACCATCGGCGCTCTTCGTGATTTCTCCCCAACTGAATGACAATTTGTCATCGCAGTTTTGATTGCTGGCACAGTCCGGTACTGGGGTCGTAGAGCTTTTTGGGGCCTGCGCACGCGTCATAGTGCCATCCGTTTGTGCAAGTGCCGTAACGTTCAGGATGCAGAAGATACCTGCCAAAACCAGCAAGGCAATCGAATCATGCTTTTTCATATTCTCTCCTGGAAAATTCAGTGATTATTCAGCGCTGGACTGGGCATGACCCGAACAGGGTGGGGCGGACTACCAAGAGCTTGATAAATTCCTGCCTCCCAATTCAATGAATTCCATGGCGCGACGGAAAGCGACGTCAATGCAACTGTGCTTGTGGGTGCCCAGCAAGAGAATACTCCGCTTGCGCGCGACCGGTATAAGGCGGAGTAACTAATTCGATACAGCAAAAACCGAAACACGAATGCCGCCCCCTATTCGTAAGCCAACGCGTCAATCGGGTCTTTCCGGGCGGCTTTGACTGCTGGGTAGATTGCGCCCAGTAGCGCTCCGATCAGGGCAATCACCGACGCGCGCGCGATCCAGTCCGCCGTCAGCAGCATTGGAACCAAGTGAAAACGGTGCGTTAACAGGAACTTGGCGAAGTAGCTGATGGCGATCCCGAGCGCGATCCCGGCCACGGCCAGCAACATCGTCTCGCGCAGGATCACGTTCAAAATGTAACCGCGCGAGGCACCCATCGATTTCAGAATTCCGATTTCGCGTGTGCGCTCCATCACCGCCGCATACATGGACTGGAAGATCACCATGAAGCCGATCACCATGGCAATGCCGACGACGATCTTGATAAACAGATTAAAGCCGGGCAGGTGTTCCGGCGTCATCAAGGCCAGGAATTCGGTCATGGAACGCACCGAATAGGTTTCCATTCCCGGAGTGCTCTTGACCGCTTTGACGACCTCATCGGCATTCCTGGGGTCGTCGAGGTGTACGTAAAACACCGAAACCTTGCCAGCCGCACCGGTTAAATCCTGCATGGTGGAGAGTTGCAGGAAACGCCGCGCGCCTTTGCCGTGCTCCACAATTCCGCAAATGCGGAATTGGTTGTTCAGTACTTCCACGGAGTCGCCGATCCTGGAATGGTGGTCGCTGGCAAACTTATCGTCCACGATCATGTCATTGGCATTTTGAAACGGCCCCCCGGCAAGGTAGGTGAACGGGCTACCCAAACTTTCATAGCTAGCCAGGTCAATGCCGTAGATGACTTCCAGCGAGCCAGCATTAATCAGCTGCCACATGATGGGAGAGACCACCGTCACGTGCGGCAATTTGGCCACCACCTCGCCAATCTTGACCGACATCGGCGCCGTGGTAAACCCGACCAGATTGCTGGACCCCGGCGGCTGCACCATCAGGTCCGCGCCAATGCCCGCCTGACGCGTCTTCGAGTCGTTGAGCATGCCATAGGAAAAACCCGCAATCAGCAGAATGAGCGCGACTTCCATGGCAATGGCCAGAATGCTGATGAGGGTTCGCAGCGGGCGATGAACGAAATTCGAGATGACAAGATGGTTCATGAAAGTGGTGGAACGAGTGTAGCAAAGGTCAGCTGATAGCTATCAGCCGTCAGCTATCAGCTAAAAAGCTCTTGCTGATGGCTGACAACTCTACTGCGATTCCGGCGTCCGCACCTTGGCTGGTGGCTCGCCGAGATGTTTTACCTCGGCTCCTGGTGGCTGTGCCAGCGCGAATTGTTCGTCGGTCAGCGCGCCGTTGAGTTGCAGCTTCACCACGCTGAGCACAATGTCGTATTCCTCGCGGGGTCGGCGAATTTCAATCTGGGAGGGAAACTGAATGCCGTCGTAGTCTTTGTAATTTTCGTAGTGGGCGTCGGTGGCCAGGTTGCCGAGGTCGTCGAAGACCAGTTGCCGGTGCGGCAATAAATCGGTGCGGCTGAAAATGATCTTGCGCGAAAGAAACCAGCCCCGCTCGCCTTTGCGGACAATGTCCAGGTGGTAAGCGCCCTGCTCAACTTGCCGCCCATCCTTGTCGCGGACGATTTCCTCGTCGTTTTCTAAAACGGCAATTTCCTTTTCCGGGTCCACTTCGCGGAGCAGCAGGGCATCGTAAATATGCTGCGGGCGCAAGTTCTCCAGCGACTGCTTGCCATCACTGGAAGGCTGGTCGTTCTTGCCAACCAGGAAGTGATTTTTGGTGGGGATCCAGAGTTTAAAATCCTGGCCGTTGCTGACCATATCGAAGGCTGTGTTGCGCACCACCGGCATCAGGCCAATCATGCGCAGCATGGCGGGCTTGCGGGCCAGGACATAGCCGCGAATCTGCTGGTAGTCGGTGACTTTGCCTTTTTTTGCCCCGCCTACGGTGGTATCGATGTCGACCGTGGCCTGCATGGAGCGCACCTTGGCGGCCTCGCGGTTCACGTAGTCCACCAGCTCCTGCTGCGTGGCGGTTTTCAGGGGCACGTCGGAGACTACCCGCTCAACCTTATGGGCGCGAAACAGGCAGCCCGACAGGGAAGCGGCCAGGACCGTGGCCAGAACCAGACGAATTGGCGCAGAAAACCGCATTCAGACGAACCTCTAGTATAGCTTGCTGGAGGAAGTATTGAAAGGAAAGGACTTAGCGGCGCAGGGCGACGGTCTTCCGAAATGCAACTACATTTCGATTGTGTTCACTTAGATTGTGGGCGAAGCGGTGGTGGCCGTGCCCATCGCTGACGAAGTAGTAGAAGTCGGAGGTCGCGGGGTGCATGGCGGCTTCGAGCGCCAGACGTCCTGGGTTGCCAATCGGCCCAGGCGGGAGGCCAGCATAGCGATAGGTGTTGTAAGGAGAGTTGATCCACATATCCGAGTGGTGCAGCGCGCCCGAATACGTGCCGTTGAGTAAATGTGCATAAATCACGCTGGGATCGGCGTCCAACGCGATTTTCTTGTTCAGGCGGTTGTAGTAAACGGAGGCGACCATGCCGCGCTCTTGGGACGCGCCCGTTTCTTTCTCCACGATGGATGCCATGGTCACGATCCGCGGGACATCCTGCGTATTGGCCAGATCCAGCGCGACGGCTTCTTTGCGGAAGCGGCGGACCATTGTTTCCACGATGTCCTTCATGCCCTGCGTTCGGGTGAACTGGTAGGTATCTGGGAAAAGGTAGCCTTCGAGGGAGCCCGCCTGCGGGGCGAAATCTTCGATCAGGTTGGTCTGCCCGCGAGCTTGTTTCAGGAATTCGTCACGGGAGCCGAGTCCGGCCTCTTCCACGGCGTCGGCGATGTCAAACATGGTGTAGCCCTCGGGCACGACCACGGTGCGGACGAGGAAATCGCCACGGACGATGCGCTCGGTGACCTCGCGGGTGTCGGCGGAAGTGGAGAAAAGATATTCGCCCGCCTTCAGTCGCTCCCGGTTGTGCAGTCGGTGCCAGATCACGAACGCGGTAGCATTGCGGATGACGCCAGCGGATTGCAGCTCAACGGCAATGCGGTGCACGCTCCAGCCGGGGTGCAAAAATACCGTTTTTTGCCCCTCGGGCTGGAGAGGGAGATAGACCATGGCCGCAACCCAAGCGGCGACGCCGAGAATCCCGAGGAACAACAATGCGAAAAGTTTCTTCACGCTGGTTTCAAAGTCGGCATCGAATGGAAACTGGGGCTGCTAACACACTCAGTTTAGACGACTTCCGCAGGCTGGAGCACGCCCCGCCGGTCGTAGGACGAAAGTTCTACAGCGGTGTCTAAATTCCTGTAGGCCTATCGCCTGTAGGCCTATCGAGAGTTGCGCCAGGTGGGGCTTGGGCCACAGAATCGAATACGGAGCCGATTTTGAGAATACGCACCCAGACCGGAAGTTGGCGATTGCCCAGTGCTCATCGGGTTGCAAGACCGCGCCGAGCCGCTGCGTGGATTTTGCTGCTTGCGGGGTGGTGCGGCGGCAGGCTAGGCGTAGCGCAGGAAGCCCCGAGCGAACAGGGGGACAGTCTGCAAGGGGTAGTCCTAAATAGCGTTACCCGAGAGCCGGTGGCGCGGGCGCTGGTTTCCTCGCCGGACAGCCACTTCGCGACCATGACCGATACCCAGGGACACTTCGCCTTGAAGCTACCCAGCCTGGGCGACGCCGCGAATCGGCCTACGGCTTTGTTCCCCCGCAAACCTGGATACATCACCGATATCAGCCAAAATTCGCAGCTGGATATAGCCACCAAAGAAATGACGCTCACGCTCACTCCGGAAGCGATGATTGTCGGCCACGTCTCGCTGGGGTCGGCCGAGGCGGCCGACAAGATGGATGTCGAAATCTATCGCCGTCAGGTGCAGATGCAGGATGGGCGTGGACAGTGGATCTCAGCCGGGCAAACCACCAGCCGCTCGAATGGCGAGTTTCGCTTTGCCGACTTGCCCGCGGGAACTTACAAGCTGATGACCCATGAGCAGCTGGATCTTGACCAGCCCGTAGCGGCCCCGGATACCGCGCAACTGTTTGGCTATGCGCCGGTTTATTTTCCGGAGGCCAAGGACTTTGCCGGATCAGAAATCATCACGCTCGCGGCGGGGCAAACGTTTGAGGCGGATCTTTCCGTGACGCGTCAGCCCTATTATCCGGTGAAGGTAGCGGTGACAAATGTTTCGGCGGTCGGGGTTGCGGTCAGCGTTTCCCCGGCGGCCAGCCTGGGACCGGGCTATGCCCTGGGCTACAACCAGCAAACGCACACAATTGAAGGGCTGCTTCCCTCGGGAGTGTATTCGCTGCGGGCGTTTGGGTTCGCGGCTCCGTTAACCGCGGGGGAGCTGTCGTTCACGGTACACGATGCTCCTTATGTCACCGGCAAAATGACCCTGGTGCCGGCGCAATCCATCAGCATCAACGTTAAAAAAGAGTTCAGCACGCCAGACGAAACGGAAACCGAGGAATCAACGGGCCCGGTGGTGCAACTGCGCGGGCTGCGGCGCTACCTGAATGTGACGCTCGAACCAGCCGACGACTTTGCCCAACAAGGTGCCGTCGGCTTGCGGCCCCCTACGAACCACAATGATGAGTCGCTGGTAGTTGATGGTGTGGCCCCAGGGCGGTACCGAGTGAGCCTCGAAACGTCGCGCGGATATGCGTCGTCGGTGATGTCCGGAGGCGTGGATTTGCTGCGGCAGCCGCTTGTGGTGGGGGACGGCTCGAGTTCTCCCATTGAAATTACGCTGCGCGATGACAGCGCGCAGATTGAAGGCAAAGTGGAAGGCGCGGACCCGGCCTTGAGCGCTGGCAACATTCTGGCTGCATCGATGCTGGGCGTGAATCCTCCGGGCGCGCGCACGATTTTTGCCTATGTCTATTTCGTTCCACTTCCGGATAGTTCGGGAAAGTTCGCGGAGGTGCCGGTGGCCCCGGATGGAACGTTTACTTCGCCGGAACTGCCGCCCGCCACCTATCGAGTGCTGGCCTTCAAACGTCCAGCTACGGATTTGGAATACAGAAATCCCGAGGCGATGCGCGCCTATGAAGCGCAAGGCCAGGTGGTGCAATTGACGGGCGGCCAAAAAGAACATGTGACGCTGCAATTGGTCACGAAAGGCGAGTGAGGATGCTGAAATTCTCCAAATCGCTTTGTGGTTGGTTCGGCGTGGCCGACGCGTTACTGCTCGCTTCTCTGCTGGCTCCCGCGCGGCTGGTGGCTCAGGCTAAACCCACTGCGGGAACTGCAACAACGACATTCCGCGTAGCCGGAACCGTCGTCAACTCCAACACTGCTCAGCCCCTGGCGCGGGTTCAGATTTCTCTCACCAATACGAAAGACCCCAAAGATACGAGAGACATGACCACAGCCGCTGACGGCCATTTCCAATTCCAGGTCAAGCCCGGCAAGTATTCGCTGCAAGGGTCCAAACACGGCTTCGTTACGTTTGCCTATGAGCAACACGAGAATTTTTGGACTGCCATCGTCCCTGGCGCGGGTGTCGACACGGAAAATCTGATCTTTCGGCTCCCCCCGGCTGCGACCATCACCGGCCGAGTGGTCGACGATGTGGGCGATCCGGTTCGCGGCGCAGCCGTCACGGTGTTCCGAGAAGACCACAGCACCGGTGCCAGCCACATCCAAAGGGCGTTCAATGCCGTCACCGACGACCAAGGCACCTACGAACTCACCCCACTCGCCGCCGGAACTTACTATGTTGGCGCGCAGGCGCAGCCCTGGTATGCGGTGCATCCTTTGACGTCTCAAGCAGTTGCGGCCCAATACCAGGTCGACCGCAATTTGGACGTGGCCTTTCCGATGAGCTTCTACAAAGAAGCCACCGAGGCCGACGACGCCACACCCATCCCGATTCGCGCCGGAGATCGCGCTCAAGTCGACCTTCCCATGACCCCGGTTCCCGCGCTGCACTTGTTGATTCACGCGCGGCCCGACTCTCCTCGCGGGATGGTCCAGCCCAACCTGCAAAAGCCGCTCTTCGATGGCAACTCAGAACCCGTCAACGCGCTGGCGGAACTCGTTTCGCCCGGTTCCTATGAGATGACAGGCATCGCGGCGGGTAAGTACCTGGTCCAATCTCGTAACACAGAAAATGGCATCGTCAAAGATGCGGGCGAAGTCTTCCTCAATGCGGATGGGCAGGTGCTAGACAGCTCGGGCGGAGCGGCCACAGGCTCGGTCCGGATCGCTGCGCAGGTACGCGGCCTAACGAAGTTGCCCGACCAACTTCTCCTGGCCCTGCGGAACACTCAGGGGCGAGTGCTGCCGGGAGTCGAGGTGAATGACCACGGCGAGGCTGACTTCGCAGCGATCGCACCCGGCAAGTACGATATTGTGGCGGGATCTCCGGCGAAGATTTATTCCATTTTGAGAATCACGTCAGAAGGCAAGACCCTTTCCGGCCACACCATCACCATCACTTCGGGCGCGTCGCTGAAGGTTTCCGCGGCGCTAGTGGGTGGCGCGGTCACGGTGGAAGGCTTCGCCAAAAAACAAGGGAAGCCCGCGCCGGTCGCCATGATCGTTCTCGTCCCCAGCGACCCCGAAGTCAATCTGGACCTGTTCCGCCGCGACCAGAGCGACCTGGACGGCAGCTTCGCCCTTCAGCAGGTGATCCCGGGAACCTACACCATCCTAGCCATTGAAGATGGCTGGGATCTGGATTGGGCCAAGCCCGCCGTGATTGAAAGCTACCGCCAACATGGGCAGAAGATCGTGATCGGAGATACAGCCAAAGGCTTCGTGCGCTTGTCGTCCGCCGTGGAAGTGCAGCCGCGGCTGTAACGGCGGACGATCACACCTGGTCTGGCGGAAACGCTTCCCTGCGGCTGCGCGTCTCCATCCAAGCCTGCAAAATCAGCACGGCCGCCAGGCGGTCCACCGCTTTGGCGCGCTTTTCGCTGCTGATTTCGGACTCGCGCAAGACTCGATTCGCTTCGGTCGAGGTCAGCCGCTCGTCGAACAAATGCACAGGAATCTGGAAGTGTTTCTCCAGTTCGGCGGCAAACAGAGTCATCTTTTCCGCCTGGATACCGACCTCGCCGCTCAGCCGCAACGGGTAGCCGACCACCAGTTCCACAACTTCATACCGCCGCAAGACGCTCTCCAGTTGCGCGAAATCCGTGCGCTTGTTCTTGCGCTGGATGGTGTCGAGGCCCTGCGCTGTAATGCCCAAGGGATCCGTGACAGCAACGCCGATGCGACGCGCGCCCACATCGAGCGCAAGCACACGTCCGCGAAGCGGGGGATTCTGAAAAGTTTGGGAAGATAATTCGGACACTGCTCGTGATTATAGCCAGCGCCCAGGCTGATAGCCGATAGCTAACAGCCGACGGTTCGCTTTTACGCTTCGCTTTTACGCTTCGCTTTTACGCTTCGAAGACTTCCGCGCTAGGGAACGGCAGCTTGGCCTTGGCCAAGGCATCCGAAAGCAGGTCTTCAATCTGCGGCTCTTCGCAGTTCTTCGACATGGCCAGCTCGCTCACCAGCAGATAGCGCGCCCGTTCCAGCATCTTTTTCTCACGGAAAGACAGCGACTTGCCCTGGCTCAGTACGACCAAGCCCTTGAGCACCGCCGCCACATCGAGCAAGGACCCGGTGCGCATACGCTCGGAATTCTCTTTGAAGCGGTCTTTCCAGTCGGTGGAAGCGGCCACGGCGGCGGACATCAGGTAGTCCAGAATTTCCTTCACTTCAATGTTGCGAACTACCTTGCGCAAGCCCACATTGCCCACGTTATGGCACGGGATCATCACCTTGAGGCTGCTGGCCTTGATCTTGAGCAGATAGAACTGCTGAACACTCAGGCCGATGGTCTGGCTGCTGATTTGTTCGATAATGCCCACCCCGTGGTTCGGATAGACAACTTTGTCACCGATGTGAAAAACGGAGTCGCTAGCGATCATGCAGGACACCCAGAGAGCGCGGAAGGAGTGGAAAACGCTCTATTTCTGAGTCTAGTCCAGGAATCGGAAATGGTCAATGGGATGAGCACTTTACCCGGGAAAATGCCACCATTGGGCAGGTAAAAACTTTGCATACTTCCGCCCTAAGTCGTTGATTATCCAGTTATTAAGTACCCCAGCTTCCAGTCGCCCCCCACGCTTTCGGGGGGTGCTTTCTCGGCCACCCTTGTCGATCTACGGCTCTTTCGCGCAGGCGGTATAATGCTCGAGATTGAGCTTAGTTCGGAGTGGCGTTCGTTCACATCCCCAGTCGTTCACGACAAATTATGACGGAACACATCAAGAAAAAGCTCCAGGAAGAGATCAACCTACTGGAGCACGAGCTGACCCACGAGCTGCCGAAGGAAATCAAGACGGCTGTGGCCCTGGGCGACTTAAGCGAAAACGCCGAATACCACATGGCGAAGCAGCGCCAGGAATTCGTCCAAGCTCGGTTGAGCCAGCTGACCAAGCGCATGTCGGATCTTTCGCTCATCAACATGGCGAACATTCCGCATGACCGCGCTGGGCTGGGTTCGACGGTGGTGATTTTCGATAACAGCAAAAACGAAGAAATCGAGTATAAGCTGGTGACCTCGGAAGAATCGGACGTCAGCAAGGGACAAATCTCGACCACTTCGCCGATTGGGCGCGCCTTAATTAACAAAAAAGTCGGCGATTCGTCGACCATCGTGACCCCGGGCGGCAATCGCGAAATCGAAATCTTGAAGCTGACCACCATGCACGATATTGCGGAATAAGGAATGAGCATGAGCTGGACCAAAGAATTCGGGAAAGCCTGCGGCGTCCTGCTCGATGCCATCGTGAATTGGCTCGCGCTGGCTCGCATCAATCCGAACGCGCTCACGCTGATTGGACTCGGCGTGAATACCGTCGCCGCCATTCTTTTCGGCTACGCCACGGCGGACAACCAGCGCCGGATGTTTTTTTACGCGGGCCTTGTCATCATTGGCTCGGGGTTTTTCGATTTGGTGGATGGCCGGGTCGCCCGCGCTTCGAATCAGGTTACGCGCTTCGGCGGATTCTTTGATTCCGTGGTGGACCGCTACTCCGACGTTTCGCTCTTTTTTGGCCTGCTCGTTTTTTACGCCCGCGGCAATCGCTTTTTTTATGTGGTCCTCACGGCGCTAGTCATGACCGGCGCGGTCATGGTCAGTTACGCCCGCGCCCGCGCCGAATCGCTGATCGGCTCCTGCCGCGTCGGCTTTCTCGAACGCCCGGAGCGCCTGGTGTTGCTCATCATTGGCGCGCTGTTCAACCGTATGGCCCCCGCTTTGTGGGTCATCGCCGTGCTTTCGAACATTACGGTAATCCACCGCATTCTCTATACGTGGCGACAAACGCAAATTCTCGACGCCGCCCAACCTTCCGTCACTCGCGCAGCATAATTCCGCCCAGAATCATGGACGAATCACGCAGGGACCGGCGCCCTCGCCTGTCCAGCCGGGCCAAGCCCGGCAGCCCACCTAATTGCCGCTGGCAGACCTCCTCAACACTGCTTTACCCTGTCCCTAAGGCGTCATGAATGTCCTCTCCCAAGCCGAAACTCCCGCCCAACTCGCCCAGGCCCGCGAACTCTTCCTCGAATACTCCGAATCCCTCGGCTTCAGCCTCTGCTTCCAGGGCTTCGACCAAGAACTAGCAGGACTCCCCGGCGACTACGCCCCACCCGATGGCCGTCTCTACCTTGCCGAGCACGATGGCCAGCTTGCTGGCTGCGCCGCCCTGCACCGCCTCGACGATATCTCCGGCGAGATGAAACGCCTCTACATCCGCCCCAATTTTCGCGGTCTGGGGCTAGGCCGCATTCTCGCCGAGCGCATCCTTGCTGAAGCTGCTAGCATCGGCTTTCAACGCCTCCGCCTGGACACAATCGCGGGCAAGATGGACGACGCCATCGGGCTGTACCGGCGTCTAGGTTTTTGCGAAATCGAGCCTTACCGGCAGAATCCCATCGCCGGCGCGCTTTATATGGAGCTGAAGTTATGAAAATCAAAGTTATGAAAATGAAAGCCGTCCTAGTTCTAACCGCCATCCTCTTCGCCGCCGCCACCAGCGCCTTCGCCGCCACCGCCGAGCCCGTTTCCTACAAAAGCGGCGACGAAACCGTCCAAGGCATTCTCTACACCCCCGAAGGCAAAGGCCCATTCCCGGCCATCGTCGCCATCCACGAATGGTGGGGCCTCAACGATTGGGTCAAAGAGCAGGCGTCCAAGTTAGCCGACCAGGGCTACGTCACCCTCGCCGTCGATCTCTACCGGGGCAAAGTCGCCACCACGCCGGAAATGGCGCATGAAATCATGCGCGGGGTGCCCGAAGACCGCGCCGCCCGCGACCTCCGCTCCGCGGTCGCCTTCCTGCGCTCACAAAGCTACGTCAAGAAAGACCGCATCGCCTCCATCGGCTGGTGCATGGGTGGAGGCTATTCCCTCCAAACCGCCCTCGAAGTCCCCGACCTGGCCGCCACCGTCATCAACTACGGCCACCTAGTGACCGAGCCCGAAAGCCTGGCCAAAATCCACGCCCCCATCCTCGGCCTATTCGGCGGCAAAGACCAGGGCATCACGCCGGAAGATGTCAGCAAATTCGAAGCGGCTATGAAAAAGCTCGGCAAGCAAGTCGATGTCAAGATCTACCCGGAGGCCGGACACGGTTTCGAAAATCCAAACAACAAAGCCTCCTATCGCCCCGACGACACCGCTGACGCGTGGAAGCGCACCGTCGAGTTCCTAGCCGCAAAATTGAAATAGCAAAACTCACGTAGCGGCAGGCGCCCCCGCCTGCCGAGCACGAAAGAGTATCAATCGACCTGGGTCCTTCAGTAGCGAGGGGAACTGCGGCTCCCTAGCATGCTGAAACAGTTGCGATGCAGTCATCTACACCGATACAGAAAATGAAGCAAGACGCATCATCTCGGCATGGAGTGCGGCACCGCACGAAAAGCGCGCCTACTGGAAAAGTATTGAAGGCTAAGTCCAAGGCAAGTTCCACCGCCAACTCCGACGCGGGCACCGACTGGAACAAGCTTCGCCGCCGAACTCCCGCGGCAATCCGCGCTGGCATCGACTCCGACCCTGGAATCGTCGCGACAAATGAAAGCTTCTGGAAAGACGCGACCCTCGTAATGCCAACGCGTAAAACAGTTGTGACCATGCGCCTGGACGACGACCTGCTCCAATGGTTTCGACGACAGTGCGGCTATCAAACCAGAATCAACGCCATCCTCCACACATACATGGTGGCCAGGCATCCGACCGTCGCGGATAGTTATGCCCGCCTCTTGGGCCCATCCACCATTTCCCCTTGCCAACAGGTACCAAACTAATTACTATGCGAGTCTGCTTGGGTTGGACGTTTTGACCCCTCGGCTCTTATGAACATTGGCATAACGATCAAAGACTACCGTCTGCAAAAAGGCATGTCGCAAGGCGACATTGAAAAGCGCACCGGCCTGTTGCGCTGCTATCTTTCCCGTGTCGAGAACGGTCACACCGTTCCCTCGCTCGATACCCTGGCCAAAATTGCCGGTGCCATGGACATGCCTCTCTCCCAGTTCTTCATGGAAAACGGCCACGAGAACGGCGCCAAGAACCTGCCCAAGCTGAGCGAAGACGAACTCCGCTTCGTGACCCAAATGCGACGCTACACCGGACAACTCAATGACAGCGACCGCAAGCTGGTGCTGGCTATGGTGAAAAAGATGGCTAGCGGAACGAACCGCTAGAGTTAGCGTGGCGCAGTCGTTCCAGAAATGCCGCAAGCCGTTGAATCCATGTGTCTTATCCCCCTTCCTGGCTCCTCGTCTTTTCTTGTTCCAGACAGCGAAATTCGTGCTAAAATCAGGCGGTCGTTCGGAGCGCGCCATGCTTTTCGCTTCTTCTCGCTGCTGGTTTATGGTCACCCTGCTGGGTCTGCTTGCTTACAGTGCGTCAGCCGCAACTCCGGCAACCTACATTTACTTGAACAGCCAGCCCGGCGACTACATCGGGCAAGGTATGACGCACACCTTCACCCCTGCCGACGGCACGTTTTCCATATTCAACACGACCAGTACCGTCAGCGTCTACTTTCACAACGCGGACTACAGCGAGTCCTGGTATCTCGTTTTTGGTTCGCCTAAGTCCCTTAAATTCGCCAAGGGAGAATACGAAGGCGCACAACGAACACCGTTTCGTTCCCCAACGCGTCCGGGGGTGGACGTCTCGGGAGACGGCCGCGGCTGCAATACGGATGCCGGCCAGTTTCTCGTCACCGACTTCGCGCTGGCGACCGATGGCACCGTATCCCGGCTGGCCATTGACTTCGAGCAGCATTGCGAAATATTCGGGCCAGCACTCTACGGATCCATCCGTTACAACTCTGCCACCACGCAGGTCTCTCGACTGGGGATTGGCGCCGTAAGCACTTTCAAAGGCAATGAGGGAGCCAGCGATGCCTTCGCTGAAGTCGCACTCTCCATTCCCAGCACTAGCCCCGTCACGGTGCAATACGTCACCGTCGATGGCACCGCGGTGCAAAGCTTGGACTATCAAGCAACCATCGGCACGGTCACGTTTCCGCCTGGATCCACTTCACAGACCATCGCCATTCCAATTCTCGGCGACCGGCTCGCGCGCGGCAACAAGCAATTCAAACTTTCTCTGAAAACGCCCGTGGGCGCATTGTTGGGCGCGACTTCCGCCACGGTGCTCATCCGTGATCCGAATATCACTATGAACGCGCTAGCTATGAGCAGCCAACCCGGCGACTATATTGGCCAAGGGCAGCAATATCTGATCACCCCTTCGGACGGAACCTTCTCTATCTCCAACAACGCCAATACGGTGTCCTTGAACATCAATAATGGTGACTACTGGTCGACCGGTTTCGCTGGTCCGACCACGGCGCGCCTCACCCCGGGCCAATACCTCAACGCTCAGCGTGTTCCCTTCCAACCCGCAGGTACGCCAGGACTGGACGTCTCCGGCGCAGGACGCGGCTGTAACACCCTCACCGGGAACTTTGACGTCTTGAAAGCGAACTACAATTCCGCAGGTGTAATCCAGGCTTTTGCCGCCAATTTCGAGCAGCACTGTGAGGGCGGAGTGCCCGCGCTATTTGGATGGGTGCGCTTTCATGCGCTGCTGCAGCAGTTCTCGGTCACCAACGCGATCGTTCAAGGCTCGTCGGCCGTTTTCACAGTGACGCTCAATCCAGCGCTCGCTACTTCCACAAGCGTGACGTTTTCCACCACCGATGGCACCGCCTCGTCCCTCTCCGATTATGTGGCCACCACCACAACGGTTGCCTTCTCGCCCGGCATGACAACGCAGACTGTCACCGTTCCGTTGCTGACGGTGGGAAATTCGCCGCTCAAAACGTTCTATGGCCAACTCTCCTCGCCTACCGGAGCGGCGGTATGGGTCAGCCAAGGGTCAGCGAGCTTCTAACGGGCATCCGGTTGATTGACGCAGCCCGGCAAATGCTGGCGCGGCATGGATCTTAGTGAGTTACCCTGTCCCCATCCAGCCAGAACGTCACCGCCCCATCCATGTCCGTCCGGTACGTCGAAACACCCTTTAGCCGTTCCAGCACTTCCAACTTGGGCAAACCAAACGGGTTTCGCATCCCCACGGAAATCACCGCAAACCGCGGATGGACTGCTGCCAAAAACGCTGGCGTGGCGGAGGTCTTGCTGCCATGATGGGCAACTTTCAGCAGCGTCGCCGCCGGATTTCGCTCCACCATACGCGCCTCGCTAGAGGCCTCGGCATCGCCTTCCATCAGCGCCGACGTCCCGCCATAGCTGATCTTCAACACCATCGAATCGTTATTGCCGGGCCGGAAGCTGCGCCAATCCCGTTGCGGAGCTAGCACGCGCACCGCCGTCCCGCCAAACTCGAATTCATCGCCATCGAAATGCTGCTGTACGGAAACCCCCAGCTCCCGCGCCTCGGCCAGCAGCCGCGCCAGGTCTTCATTGGGAGAAATCACACTCAGCCAAAGTTCTTTCGGGCGAAAATTTCTGAGAATGGAAGCCATCCCGCCCATGTGATCGGAGTGAGCGTGGGTCAGCGCCACCACATCCAGCCGCTTGAATCCGCGAGACCACAGGTAGGGCGACACCACATTCTCGCCCACATCAAACTCGGTGAGGTGCGGCCCACCCGTCGGCCCACCGGCATCAATCAGCAGAGTCTTCCCTTCCGGCGTCACGATCAAACTGGAATCGCCTTCACCCACATCCATCGAAGTCACCTCCAAAACGCCCGCTCGAACACGCGGATGGGTCGGACCCCAGCCGATCCACAATGAGCTGGTGACCAGCGCGGCCATTCCGAGGGCGGTCCAGCGCCAGCGCCGCCGCGCCAGCAACATCGCCGCCGCAAGCGCCAGTCCGGTTGCGGCCACCACCCAAGGCTCAGGTGTCGGCACGCGCAGGTCCGCCAGGCTTAGCCCTCCCAACCTGCGCACCGTCCCCGTAATGGCTGCCAAGGCAACGCTCGACACCATCACCGGAATTCGCGCCAGCCATCCGGCAAGGTAGCCCAAACCAACCGCCGCCACGGCTGCTGGCATCAGCAGCTCCGTAAGCGGCACCACCAGCAAGTTCGCGGGAATGCCAAAGCTGGTAGCCCGATGAAAGTAATAGGCCATCGGTAGCGCCAGGGACACCTGCATTAAGGCCGAAATCACCACCAAGTCGAATGCCCCAAATAGCGTACTTACTCCGAAAAGCATGGTCCACTCCACCGTTCGGGAGGCAAAGTGGTGATATCGCAATAAACGTCGCACGCGGGCGAATACCATCCGCAGGTCCAGGCGCAGCTGAACCACTTTCGGGGCCAACACAGGGTCGTATTCCAAGGAATCCAGGTGCCGCAGCCCAGCCCGATAGGGCGCGGACGTCCGCTCCAAGACCGGGACGCCAGCGGCCGCAATCGCCAGTACACACAAAAACGTCAACTGAAAGCTGGCCGCTAAGACTGCCCTCGGGTCCAGCAACATCAGTGCAAGGGCCGCCGCTCCCAGCGCGTTCAGCATGGAGCGCTCCCGGTACAGCAGCCGGGCTCCCAGATACACAGCCATCATCAAAACAGCCCGCCAAACCGGTGCGCCTACATTGGTCAAAATCGCGTACAAAATCGACATTGCCATGGTCAACGCGCTGGCCGCCAAATCCCCGGCACGCAGCCGACGCAGCAACCAGAAGCAAACAAACGCCAAAATACCAACGTTCATGCCTGAAACCACCAGAATGTGAAACGTCCCCGACCGCTGAAAGTCCGCTCGCGTGTCGCGGTCGATGAATGCGTCCTCGCCGATGACCATGGCGTCAATCAGCGCCGCCTGTTCCGCTGGCCAGAGCTGGTGGATCCGGCCAATCAGGCTGCGGTGAACGCGGGTGCGTAGAAGCTCCCAGCGATTCCCCGTAAACCCTTGTAAACGCTGTACTTTGTCAGCACGAACCGAGGCGGTGGCCGAGATGCCTTGACCCGCAAGATAGCCAACGTAGTCGAAAGCCCCTGGGTTGTGGTAGTTACGAGGAAAACGAAACTTGACCGGAAAACGCAGGCGGTCGCCGTAGCGCAGGTCGGGAAATTTCGCGCTCGGTTCTTGAGAATCGACGTCAGAAACATCGTCCAACCCAACGCTGCTCTGGCTGCCCTTTGGACTGAACAAGTTGAGACGCAGTCCAGCCGTAAGTGTTTTATTTCCATCGTCGAGATTTACATCCTCGGTGACGACATCCACACGCTGCCGAAGCCCACCCTGCAACGTGGGAGTGACTTCTCCCGCTGCCATCACGTGGGCGGAAACTTCTACCTCAAAGTCTTCTGTGGGTAGGGTTGCTGTTGGTTCGGTGGGCGAGTGTAGTTGCGCCGCCACCATGGCGAGGCAGAACCACGCCAAAAGTGCAAAAATTTGCGCACATCGCGGGCGCTTCCACGTCCAGAAGGCCGCCGCAGCCAAAAAGACGGCGATGGTGGCGAACCACCCGGGTGCCGGTCGCCATAGGGACAAGCTGCAAGCCGTTCCCGCCGCATAGGCGAGTGCTGCCCAGAGCAGGGGCGCCCGCGACGCCGACAACGCCAAAGGGCCCGCCGCATTCGAGGAAGCTGCCAAGACGCGTCTGAGGACAGTCCAAGGGGCCCATCGAGCAAGTGCAACCGCCTGATTCTAAGCCGAAATCGGGTTAAAGAACGTCAGCCACGATAGAAATATCGCAAGCGTTTGCCATTTCGGGAATGGCCGGGCCGTCGATCAGGAGGCATTTGCCCGCATCCAGCGCCAGACAGGTCGCGCCTGCCTGCCGCATGGCTTCGATGGTCTTCTGCCCAATGACCGGCACGTCAAACCGCATGTCTTGATTGGGCTTGGCGACCTTGACCACGGTCAACTCCCGGCTCAGTGTAGACGCCCCCGCCAAAGCGTTCCCAGGCTCCAGGAGCGTCCCGGCACGAAGGATGGTGGCGTCGGTGCCCTCCATGGCTTCGACGGCCACGCAGGCCGCTTCGGCGATGACAACGGTCTGGCCAATGTCGTATTGGGCGAGGTGGCGGGCAACGGCGCGACCGTATGCAATGTTTTTCACTTCGGAGGCGGTGGGACTGCGGCGGGTGAGAACTCCCGGCTGGGCCAGGAGCGGTTCGAGGAGCGAAGTGGAGCTTTCGAGGGTGATGCCTTCGTCGGCCAAGACTTTGGCAACCGCGCCGAGCAAGGCATCGGTATTGCGGGTGGCGAGCGAAAGGAGCAACTTGGCCAGACGCCAGTCGGGCCGAATGCTGGAGAAGATTTGCTTGTGCTGCACCTGTCCGGCCATGACGGCGCGAGCTACACCTTCCTTGTGAAAGGTTTCAATGAGCTTGGAAAGTTCGCCGAGGGAGAGCCAGTGGACGGCGGCGGCACCGCGTTGTTCGATTTGCGGGTCGGCTTCTTCCCGGATGGCTGCGACCACGACCTCATAGCCCTGAGCGCGCGCGGCGTCCAGAACAAGAAGGGGGAAGCGGCCATTCCCTGCAATGAGGCCGAGGCGTGGAGAGGTGGGGGACATGGTGGAAAGTGTAAATGACCCCGAGAAAAAGAGGCTCGCGAGCTTGGCTGCGCATGAGCGAGGCCTGAGCGGACTTTGCGCGGGGCAACGGCGGCCGCGACGGACATGCTCACGACAGCCATGCCCACGATAGCCATGCTCACGACAAACGGCTCGCAATGTGCCCAACTACCGGCACCGGGTCATAACACTTCCGGAACTGGGTCGCACTCATTTTTGTTATCGATTTGGGCCATGTTCCGGGTTAGACTTTTGCCTGGGGGATCTATAAATGAAACTGACCAAGAAAATACTGGCGGCAATTCGACCGCTGAAACCGCGCGAGGTGGCACGACTGGGAACACTCCTGTACGAATGTACAGATGGCCAGGGCATGGAGATGGAAGAACTGGACGGCTTCCTGAGCGGGCTGGTGGCGGGGCCGGAGGTGATCCTGCCGACCGAGTTCTATCCCAGAGTCTTCGGCGGAGAAATGACAGAAGTCGTGAGCTTTGAAAACAAAGAGCAAGCCGATGAGTTACTAGGGCTGATGATGCGGCATTTCAATTCCATCACGACCGAACTGAGCCAGAATGAACTCCACATGCCGATCCTGGCGCTGGACCAGGGCGGACAGATCGGCGGCAACGAGTGGGCTCGAGGTTTTGTGAAGGCGACCCAGATGCGCTATGACAGTTGGTCGGAGTTCGTCCACAATCGGGAACACGGCCCATCCATGCATCCCATTTTCATTCTGTATTGGGAGCACGGCCCCATGCCGAACCTGCGCCCATG
The DNA here is from genome assembly GCA_043782485.1 of Acidobacteriaceae bacterium. Lineage (GTDB taxonomy): Bacteria > Acidobacteriota > Terriglobia > Terriglobales > Acidobacteriaceae > JANXUC01. The sequence continues at coordinate 77,243 of JAYWAL010000023.1, forward strand.
CGTACCGATTGGCGAGGAAGAGCGGGAGGAGTTAGTCATTGGCATGGCAACCGCGGCGCTAGTGGCTCACAAATTTTTCCGAGGGCAGAGGACGGCGCACGCCATGATGCACAGGGCGGACTACTGCCGAAATCCGTCCCAGCGGGCCGAACGGGGGAAAACTCTTGTAAACTAGAGCGACGTTTGTAGCTAACATTGCCGAAAGGAAGTACCTTCCATGGAAGATTCAGCCGAGACTGTTTCTGTGACATTGCCGGGCACGGTAGAGAAAATTATAAAGAGCCCGATTCCCGACGTACCCGATAAGGCGCAAATTTCTGTGGAAGGCGCGGATCATCTCTACCGGGAGATCCGCATTGACAACACTCTGCAGACCGAAAAAGGCGAACATGTGGAACTGAAACCCGGGGCGGAAGTGGACGTAACGATCGCCGCAGCCGTGGAAGCGGTGGTTCCTAAGCCGGATGTGGCGGAACAGAAGTGAGCGTCCGTCTCCCGTGACGGGCAGTTGACCCCGATCTCTACTTTTTATCCCGAACTCTACTTTTTATAAAGATCGGGAAATTGCTCCCGCAGATGTTCCACTTTTGGCGCATCATTGACGGCGATGTACGGATTGTCAGGGTGCAGGGTGGCGTAGTTTTGGTGGTAGGCCTCGGCTGGATAGAAAGCCTTGAGCGGCGCGACCTGCGTGACGATGGGACGGGCAAAGGCCTTCGCCTGACCGATTTGCGCAATGTACGCCTCCGCAATGCGCTTCTGTTCGTCATTGGCGTAGAAGATGGCGGATCGGTATTGGCTGCCGGAGTCAGGACCCTGGCGGTTGAGCTGGGTGGGGTCATGGGCGACGGAAAAGAAAACCTTGAGCAGCTGGCCGAAGGTGATCAGCGCCGGGTCGTAGACGATTTGGACCGACTCGGCATGGCCGGTTTCACCGGTGCTGACTTGGGCGTAGTCGGCTTGTGCCGCAGGGCCTCCCGCATAGCCGGAGGTAGCGCTTTTGACCCCCTGCACGTGCTGGAACACCGCCTGAATTCCCCAGAAACAGCCTCCTGAGAAGACTGCCGTTTGGTCGGCGCTGGCGGCGCGCGTGGCATCTACAGACGGGTTTGGCAATGGCGTGGCGTTGGCGGCGTGGGCTTGATTCCAGGCTAGTGTGGCGGCTAACGCGAAGACGGCGACGAAGATTGCGAGTTTGCCTGTGTAGGCATTCATTTGGGTGCCTCTTGCTGGGATTGGATGCTTGGCGGGTTGGGAAGTTACAGGGCTGCCGGAGCGGACTGCGGACCTGCACGGGCGGGGACGCCCGGGCCTCCATTGGCGTTACAAGATGGCGGTTTCGTGGATGGTGCGGCCCTCGGCGAACCGGGCCAGGTCGAGCAGCTTGGCATCGATCAGGTCCGTGCTGTGTCGCAGCATTAAATCGGCCAGGATCTTGCCCGTGGCTGGGGCGTGCATGACACCGTGGCCGCTGAAGCCGTTGGCGCAGAAGAAGCCTGGGACTTCGGGGACCTCGCCGAGAATTGGATGGTGGTCGGGCGTCATTTCATAGAGGCCGGCCCAGGCGCGCTTTGGATTGATCGCCAGATTTTCGAAGACCGGAACGCGCTCCGCCGCGCGGGTGAGAATTTTTTCTATAAACGCAGGGTCGAAATTGGTTTTATAGCCCGGAGTCTCTTCCGGATCGTTCCAGGCCAAGAGGAAGCCACGGGCTTCCGGGCGGAAATGGAACCCAGTGGACATATCGACCGTCATGGGAGCCGAGTGGGGGAACTGGTCGAAGGGTTCCGTCGGGACCAACATGCGGCGCAGCGGCACGACGGGAAGATCAACGCCTACCATTTTTGCGATGCTGGCGGCCCAGGCCCCGGCGGCGTTGACGATTTTCCCGGCTGACACAGTGCCTCGTGTTGTTTCGATTTCAAAAGACTCTCGCGCGCGCCGAATGGCGGTGACTTCGGCGTTCTTCCAGAGTTTCGCGCCTTGCTCGGTGGCGCGGGTCATGAAGCCGATCATGGCGCTGTAGGGATCGACGAAGCCATCGCTGGGGCAGAAGCTGCCGCCCAGAATGTCATCGGCCCGGAGCTGCGGAAACTGGGCGGCGATTTCCCCAGCGCTCATCATGCGGACATTCTTCAGGCCCAGCGCGATTTGTTTTTCTTGATTGTGTCGCAGGTAGGCGAGGTGCTGATCGGTGGTGGCGCAGAAGAGATATCCCTGCGGGCGATAGTCGCAGGGGTGCGCGAGACGTTCCTCGAATTCGGCATAGAAAGGGATGGAGTACAGCGACATCTTGATGTTGACCGGGGTGGAGAATTGGGCGCGAACGCCGCCCATGCTCTTCCCGGTGGAGCCCTTGCCCTGGGCGGTTTCCCGCTCTAGAACAAGAATACTCTTGCAGCCCGCCTCGGTAAGGTGGTAGGCGATGCTGGAGCCGACGATGCCTCCGCCGAGGATGGCGATTTCCGTGGTATGCATGTTTTTTGCAGCGGCTGAAGCCGCTTGTGTCTTGCTGGAAACGGCACGACTGAAGTCGTGCCCTGATACAAATTTTTTACTCTGGCGGCTGAGTTGACTTTTCGTACTCCGCTGCTTTGAAGTTCATTGCTACGAGGGCTGGAACACACTCCCTATCGTTTGCTCTCTTGATCGCTGCGCGCAAGCCCGCTACTTAATTACGCCCCGCTCGGAGGCTTCGATGAATCGGATCAGCATAGCGACATCTTCGCCAGCTTCGGGTTCGGACTTCAATTTCTCCAACGCTTGGGTGGTATTGAGCTTGGAGGCTAGCAATACTTTGTACGCGTGGTGAATCTTGCGAATGCGCTCGGGGGTAAAGCCACGACGCTCAAGACCCACGGAGTTGATCCCGTAAGCGTGGGTATCGCGGGCAGCGGCAGTTTTCGAAAATGGAAGCACATCGCGCGTGATCGTTGTACCGCCGCCGATGTAGGAATGGGCTCCGATACGTACGAACTGGTGCACGGGGCAGAGCGCGCCGACGACGGCCCACTCTTCCACCGTCACGTGTCCGCCCAGAGTGGCGGCGTTGGCCAGAATTACGTGATCGGCAATCTGGCAGTCGTGCGCAATGTGCGTATACGCCATGATCAAAATATGACTGCCGACGCGGGTGACGCCACCGCCTTTGACCGTTCCGCGGTTGATGCTGACGAACTCGCGAATCTCGTTGTTATCGCCAATTTCCAGTCGCGTTGGCTCTCCGGCGTAGCCGATATCCTGCGGCGCCATGCCAAGCGACGTAAACGGAAAGACGCCAACGTTGCTGCCGATGCGCGTGGGGCCTTCAATGTGAACATGCGAGACCAAGTGACACTTTTCGCCAAGTTCTACATTTGGGCCAATAATGCAATACGGGCCAATGTCGCACGACTCCGGGACGCGGGCGCTAGGATCAAGAATGGCGGTGGAATGGATGGGCATGTGCGTGAGGCGAGGTTCTAACCTTCGCTAGCGGGCTTGCGCGGAACCACGACGCAAGAAATGGTGGCCTCCGCCACGCGCTTGCTGCCGACGAAAGCGCGGCCTTCCATGCGTCCAGCTGACATGCGCCAGGCTTTGACATCCACTTCAATCCGCAGCTGGTCGCCGGGAACCACCGGCTGGCGAAAGCGCGCCTTTTCGATTCCCGCGAAAAATAACAGCTTGGTGTCGGGGTCAGGGATGGCGGACATCAGCAGCACGCCTCCAGCCTGCGCCATGGCTTCCACAACCAGAACACCCGGCATGATCGGGTACCCGGGAAAATGCCCGGCGAAGAACGGCTCATTGATGGTCACGTTCTTGATGGCAACGATGCGCTCCTTCGGCGTGTGCTCGACAATCCGGTCGATGAGGAGGAACGGATAGCGGTGCGGAAGAATCTTCATGATGGCGTTGATGTCCATCAGAGTGACCCCGGGCAGAGCAACATCGGGCAGAGTGACCTCGGGTGCCTTGTTGGCGGCGGGTTCAGCGGTCTGGAGAGTCTCGGTCATTTCGTCGTTTTTTCAACGCGGTTATTATACTGTACAGCCAAGGCTAGGAATTGACTGCCTGAACCACCAGAAGTCGTCACGAGAACTCGTCACCGGAAAACATGCAAAGCAAAAAAAGCAAGCTCCTCGCGGGTGCCTCCGCCGCTGGCCACGCAGGCTCGGTACGCTACCTCCGCTATCTGACGGAGCGCCGGGAAGCGCTAGTCGAAACCGTTCGCGCAATGGCGGAGATGGAGTCTCCCAGCGACAACAAAGCCGCGGTGGACCGGCTGGGATCGTGGCTGGCCCAGCGGTTTCGCAAGCTCGGCGGCAAGGTTCGCATCGACGAGCAAACGCGCTACGGCAATCATCTGCAAGTGGATTTGGCCGGGCGCGCGGGGAAGCCTGTTCTGCTACTGGGACATTTTGATACGGTCTACGAGCTGGGTACGTTAGCGCGGATGCCTTGCAAAATCGCGAAGGGGCGGCTCTACGGGCCAGGAGTTTTTGACATGAAGTCAGGCGTGGCCCTCATGCTGCACGCGATTGAGGCCCTGCAAACAGTGCATGGCGAACTGCCTCGACCGGTACGGATCTGGCTGGTCACGGACGAGGAAGTAGGCAGCGAGAGCTCGCGCGCGATGACGGAAGCACTCGCCCGACAGAGCGCGGCTGTTTTTGTTTTGGAACCTTCCGCCGGCCTGCGCGGGGCCTTCAAAACGTCCCGCAAAGGCGTCGGCGAATATACAATTCGCGTGACCGGGCAGGCGGCGCATGCGGGCCTGGACCCCGGCAAGGGGCAAAGTGCGATTGTGGAACTGGCGCGGCAGATCGCGCGCATTGCCAGTTTTGGCGAGCCAAAGCGCGGGTTGACGGTGAACGTCGGCGTGATTCGCGGCGGCACAAGGACCAACGTGATTGCCGCCGAAGCCGTGGCAGAAGTGGATGTCCGGATCGAACGTCTGGGCGATGCGGAGCGCTTGGACCGCAAGTTCCGGGCGCTGAAGCCAGTCAACCGAAAGTGTAAACTTGAGGTCACCGGAGGCATGAACCGCCCGCCCATGGAGCGTGGAACGGGCACCGTTGCCCTTTTTACCCAGGCGCAGAGTATCGCGCGGGACCTCGGCTGGAAACTGGAGGAGACCGCGGTCGGCGGCGGCTCCGACGGCAACTTTACCGCGGCACTGGGCGTTCCGACTTTGGATGGAATGGGTGGCGTGGGCGACGGAGCCCATGCCATCCACGAGCATGTTGTGATTGCGGAACTGCCGAAAAGGGCGGCGCTGCTGGCCGCCATGCTGGCGTCGATTTAAGGGCGACTGGCGATGAAGCGGAGTCCGTCCTGGACCGTGCCCGGTTCGTCGCCGAAACCGGCGAGCCAATGCACGTCCGGCTCGCGGCGAAACCAGGTCATTTGGCGCTTGGCGTAATTGCGGTGTGCTTGTTGCGCCGCCTCCACAGCTTGCGGGCGGGTTAGTTCTCCGCGAAGAAGCTGCACGGCTTGCTTGTATCCCAGCGCCGACAGGGGCCACGGAGAGTCGCCATATTTTTCCAGCAAAGACTTTGTTTCTTCGGTTAAGCCATCCTCAAACATGCGCTGGCAGCGCCGATTGATGCGGTCATACAACGCGCTGCGTTCGGGATTCAGGCCAATGCGCACGATGCGAAAGCCGGTCAGCGGCGCGCGACTCTCGCTCAGCAGTTGCGTCATGCTGGTCTTGGCGCTCAGGCAGACTTCAACGGCACGGATAACTTTTGGCGTGTCATGGGCGTGAATGCGCGCGGCGGCAGTGGGGTCGAGCCATTGCAAGAGCTTATGTAAGTGCCCCGCTCCTCGAAGGTGGGCGCTTCCGCGTAGGCGTTCACGAAGCGCCTCCGAACGCTGCGGTCCGGCAAAAAGGCCGTCCAGTAAGGCCCGCAGGTAAAGGCCGGTTCCACCAACAATAATCGGCAACTTCCGGCGCATGCCAATTTCAGCCAGCGTCTGGCGTGCGCGCCGCGCATACCCGCCCGCCGAAACGGATTCGGTTGGTTCCGCTACGTCAATCAAATGATGCGGTGCTCGCGCTCGCTCGGAAGCTGTGGGTTTGGCCGTGCCGATATCAAATTCGCGATACAGCGCGACGGAATCACAGCTGATAATTTCTCCGCCAAAGTGCTCAGCCAGCGCGAGGGACAACGAGGTCTTGCCGCTTCCCGTGGGCCCCAGAACGACTACCAGCAGTGGCTCCGCACCGGACACTACCGGGCGCTCCGGGGCAGTAAATGGGCGTAGCGAATGAGGTAGATGACGAAAATCACAAGGGCAAGCAGGATCAGCCCGCGCGTTTCGGTTCGCAGAGCCTGGCGGGTTCGCGTTTCGCGGTCGGGAGTGTTCTTAGAAGCCACGCAGTGATTCTAAACCGCGTTCTCGCCAAGAGGGAGGCGATGCTACACTGGCCGTCGATCCGCATGTCGACCACACTGCCCGCATCTGACGCCCAGATTGTTCGTTTCGGAATCTACGAGGCCAATTTTTCCTTGGGCGAGCTGCGCAAAAATGGCGCGAAAATTCGCCTACAAGAGCAGCCGTTCCAGGTGCTCGCCATGCTGCTGGAGCGCCCCGGTCAGATCGTGACGCGAGACGACTTGCGCGCGCGGCTGTGGAAGGCCGACACCTTTGTCGACTTCGACCACAGTCTGAACACGGCCATCAACAAGCTGCGCGACGCGCTGGACGACTCCGCTGCCAACCCTCGTTTTGTGGAGACCATGGCCAAGCGCGGATACCGGTTTATAGCACCGATCCAGCGCGGGGCTACCGAGGTTGCGGCTGCCGAGACACCTGTGCAAGTCAGCGACCTGCCTGTGGTCAACCGAACCTGGCTTCGCTGCTTATTTGGGCTAACGCAAGTCATGTACCTTGTGTTTTACGTCCTGGCGCTGGTCCGCTTCGAGGAACTCGGCAGTGCGGTTGAGCGGAATTTGGTACCGCTGCACGTGCCCACCATCACCTCGCTGGTATTACTGACAGCGGCCATGGGAATTCCGCTGCGCCTGTACCTGCTCTCCGGTGTTTCGTTCGATCATGCCAGACTCGGCGAGAAATTTCTGCGCATCTTTCCGGCGGTTTTACTCCTCGACCTGCTCTGGGCCTTGGCTCCATTTCTGGTCATTCAGGAGATTGGCATTGGCGGCGCTGTGGCGGCCACCGCAGCGCTTCTTTATGTTCCGTTCGGCGAGCGGACCCTCATTCGCATGGCATATCGGGGCCCAGCGTCCAGATAACATCAACAACGCTGGGGCGTCTTATGCATGGGATCGTTTGGCATATGTTTGCTCGCCACAGGTTCGTAGAACACAAGTTCGCGCGGCGTGAGTTTAAGATAATCAGGTTGCGAAAATTCAGGGGAGTCCATATGCGTGGTTTCGTATTCTTACTGGCAAGTTTCTTATTAACTGGTTCCATCCTCGCGCAAAATGCCGAGGCTCCTCGTAAACAGCCGGTGCTGGACACGGCGTCGATGGATACCACGGTCGATCCTTGCGCGGATTTCTACACCTATTCGTGCGGCGGATGGATGAAGAAAAACCCGATTCCTCCCGATCAGTCCAACTGGGGTGCCTACTCGAAGCTGCAGGATGACACACTGCTCCAGCTGCGTTCCCTGCTCGAAGCTGCCGCTCAAGCAGGCGAGAGCAGAAGTGCGAACGAGCAGAAAATTGGCGACTATTTCTCAGCTTGTATGGATGAGTCAGCTGTGGATGCGCTCGGTGCCAAGCCCCTGGCCCCAACGCTGGCGGAGATCGCCGCGCTAAACAACAAGCGGGATCTGGCGGCCTGGGTGGCGGGTGCGCCCAGTGCTTCCATCTATTTCTTCCGTTACAGTTCGTCGCAGGATTTCCGCGACTCAACGCGCCAAATCGCCTGGATCGACCAGGGCGGACTGGGGCTTCCGGATCGTGACTTTTATTTCAAGGACGACGCCAAGTCGCTGGACCTTCGCAAAGCCTATGTAGCACACGTGGCAAAAACCCTGGAATTGCTCGGTGACTCCGCCGAGTTGGCCAAGAGTGAGGCCGCGAACGTAATGCGCATCGAAACCGCGCTGGCGGCTGGGTCGCAGACGCGCGTCGAGCGCCGCGATCCTCACAATCTAGATCACACCATGCCCGTTCGCGAGCTGGTAGCCTCCGTTCCTTCGTTTGACTGGTCCGCATTCCTGACCAAAACTGGAACGCCTCAAGTCCAGGCTGTTAATGTGGCCTCACCCGGATTCTTCAAAGCGCTCAATGCTGAGTTGAAAAAAGAAAGCTTGGCGGACTGGAAGGTCTATTTGCGCTGGCATCTGGCCCGCTCGCAGGCCCAGTATCTGGCTTCGCCTTTTCTCAAAGAGAATTTCAACTTCTACGGCAAGACTCTACAAGGCTTGGAACAGATGGAACCGCGCTGGAAGAAGTGCGTCAACGGCGTGGACGGCGATCTCGGCGAAGCGCTCGGGCAGGTTTACGTTGAAAAGTACTTCAGTGCCGACGCCAAACAACGCGCCTCAAGAATAGTCAAAGAAATCCAAGCCGCCATGGGGCGCGATCTTCAGCAGCTCCCCTGGATGAGCGACACCACCAAGAAAAAAGCCTTTGAAAAGCTGCACGGCGTGGCCAACAAGATCGGCTACCCTGACCAGTGGCGGGACTACAGCAAGCTGCGAATCATTGCTGGAGACTACGCCGGCAACGGCAACCGAGGCACGCGTTTCGAATATGACCGCCAGCTAGCCAAAATTGGCAAATCCGTCGACCGCGGCGAATGGGATATGACCCCTCCAACGGTCAATGCCTACTACGATCCGCAGATGAATAACATCAATTTCCCGGCTGGGGTTTTGCAACCGCCCTTATTCGATGCGGCGGAAGACGATGCCCCCAACTACGGGGATACAGGCGGAACCATTGGTCACGAGCTAACCCACGGCTTCGACGACCAAGGTCGTCAGTTCGACGCGACCGGCAACCTGAAAGATTGGTGGGCCGCGGAGGATGGCAAGGAATTCGAAAAGCGGGCTGCTTGTATTTCTGATCAGTATTCGGGCTACACCATCGTCGACGACATCAAGATCAACGGGAAACTCACGCTAGGGGAAGATACCGCCGATCTCGGCGGATTGATCCTTGCCCATATGGCATGGCAGGAAGCGACGAAGGATCAGAAACTGGAACCGATGGAAGGTTTCACTCCCGAGCAGCGATTCTTTATCGGCTACGGGCAGAGCTGGTGTACCAATGAACGCGACGAAGCCAAGCGGCTGCGAGCCACCACGGACCCGCATTCGCCGGAAAAGTATCGGACCAACGGCGTAGTTTCCAACATGCCGGAATTCCAAGAGGCATTCCACTGCAAATCAGACGCCCCCATGGTGCGCAAGGATCGCTGCCGCGTTTGGTAGCAATCCAGGTAGTGCACCGAACCCGGTTCGGTGGAGCCGCGGGCGTCCTCGCCCGTGCGGTTTACCGGCTTCTCTCCACGACCAGCGATAGGCGGCCCATTCTTTACCGACCCCGCTGCTGCGAGATTTCCGGGAGGGTTAGGGACCTTACTACGTTTTCTCAGTGAACGCGGCGTTTGAACAGTGCGCACGGGCGGGGACGCCCGTGCCTCCATCGTTATGTTCAGCAGGGTTAAGGCAATGCCGCCAGCAGGTCAGCCATCGGAGCATTGTCCGCGAAAGTTTCGTTGGCATGCGCGAATATGTCTACGTTACCGGGCGCAAAAATAAAGCTGCCTCCCAGCTGAAACGGGTTCTTGCCCAGCTTGTGCTGCCGGACACCAGCGGCCTTCACCCGCGCGCGAGCTTGCCAGTTCTCAGAACGGAATATGTGCAAGACGGAGCCAACTCCAAGATCCAGAGCGTTGTAGGTAACCCGATCCAGATCCACAAGCAGCGGGAATGTGATGCCGACATCTGCGCGGAAAATGCGGGCATAGTCCATATCACCCAAGCTCACCGCGGCCAGGCGCGCGCCTTTCAGTTGGAACCCTTTTTCGCGTTCGCGCAACTGCGCGACATGCTCGCGGCAGAACACTCACCCATAGTGCCGCAAAAATGCCAGAACGCATGGCGCAGTGGCCCAAAGCGAACCCAGACGGACCTGCTTTCCGTCGGAATCTGGCAAGACGATTTCAGAAAGCTTCGCGCTGAGGGTTGTTTCCATCGCTTCGGATAAATGTTTGCGGACCGCGCTACTGAATACTCGCCCCACTGGGCGGGTTGTAGAAAAAGTTAAATCGCAATGCCAGGTATTCGCCCTTGAAATCCGACGGCAAAGGCGGAAAGGGATTCGAGCCGTTGATGCCTCCCCAGGCGGCACGGTCTAGGGCAACGTCGCTGGAACTGCCGGTCAGCTGCATCGCGCTCACGCGGCCATCTTTGAGAATGGCAAACTGGATCGAAACTTTCCCCTGCTTAAACAGCGGCGAACGCGCAGATTCCGGAATCAGGTTGTACCAATTCAAACGCACATCATGCAACACCCGGGAGAGGTACGGCCCGAAGTCCACGCCCATCGTGTCACTGAGGATGTCCAGATTGCTGGCGGCACCACCCTGGCGGCCCTGTGCGAAGCCGGTATCGCTTTCACCGGCGTAACCACCACGGTTTGAGGCCGCCGCCCGCGCCGCTTGCTCCACGGCCGCACTGGCCGAGACCGTTCCCCCAAACAACACCTTGGGTCCTTCCGTCGGCGGCCGAACCTGGGCCACTTCCGGCTGCGGCGTCGGAATTCGCTCTTCATGCGGGGCGCTGGGAGCCTGCGGGCCTGGGTTATTTTGCGCCACCGGAGGCTGCGCCGGTTGTGGAGCCTGCTGCTGGGCCTGACTGCCACGGCGGCTGGCTTCGATAATGCGCTTGAGTTCGTTCGGATCGAGCGGTGAGCTATGCGTAGCCACTCGGTCTTTGTCGGAAATGACGTTGGTTTCCGGGCGTTTGGTCAACCGTTGCGCGTCCGAGGGAAGCTCGATAAACGTGGTATCCCGCTGCTTCATCCAATCGTTGTTGGAACTTAGCGTGTGCCGATGTGGCAAAAACTGAAGGAAATACGGCGAACTCCAGAACAGCAATCCCCCCACAATATGAACAATCACCGAAATCCAGAAGGCCTCCCGCTGACGGGAGCGGGATAGATCGTCCTGCAACTGAATCAGAAGTTTGGGAGCGTCGAAAACCTGCGAATTGCGGTAGGCGGTTTCCCAGTGATTCGGGTCGTAAAGCTCTGAGCCACCTGGCTTTGGCTGCGGCGGCGCTGGCGCGGATGAAGGGTCGGGCGGCGGAATTTGGGTCGTCGACATCAGCTAAGGAATCTTGGCCACGACAGCGCGGCGGCGAATAACCTCTGTCCGGGAGAGTTCAATCCCCCTTATTATTGTCGCATTGTTGCTGGACGAACGCGAAAGCCGGAAGGCCGAGTACCCCAGGCGGGACCGCATCAGTCACCTAGCCGGTCCACGCCAACCCTGCGGCCTTATCGCAGGCTTGGCAATTGGATGCGCTGGCTATGCTTCTGGATGGCCGAAAGGATATCCAGAGCCACAGCCAGGGCGTTGCGACCGTCCTCCAACGACACGACCGGCGTAGCCCGGGTTCGTGCCGACGCCAGGAAGGCCCTCAATTCGGCCTTGAGAGGCTCCTCCGCCGGTCCAGGCGGGGCTACGGCGGGTTTGGTCACCTGAATCATGGAATCCGCCTGGCCAGGCACCGGATTGGTTCCAGAGGGGTTTACGGTGAAGACGAGCAGGTCCTGGCGGCCGTAGTCGATGGAAAGATACTGGTGAGGCTGGAAAAACCGCACTTTACGCACGCGCTCGGTGGAAACCCGACTGGCCGTTAGGTTGGCGACACAGCCAGAAGCGAATTCCAGGCGAACATTGGCGATGTCCACCTTATTGGTCAGCACGGGCAGGCCGACGGCCTGGATGCTGGCCACCGGGGAATTGACGAACGAGAGCACGATATCGATGTCGTGGATCATCAAGTCGAGGACAACATCGACATCCAGCGAGCGCGGCGTAAAGACGCTCATGCGATGGATTTCAAAGAAAAGCGGCTGATTGAGCAGTGGATAAGTGGCGCGCACGGCGGCGTTGAAGCGTTCGAGGTGGCCGACCTGGGCAATGCGCTGGTACTGCGCGGCCAGCTGGACTAGTTCGTCTGCCTCCGCCAAGGTGGCGGCGATAGGCTTTTCGATGAGGACATCAATGCCGGCCTCCATGAGAGTACGAGCCGTCGCCAGATGGTGCTGAGTGGGCACGGCGACGGAAGCGGCGTGGATTTCATCCCAGTTGAGCAACTGCTCCAGTGAGCCGAAAGCGCGTGCGCCGAATTCCTTGGCGATGGAGTCGGCGCGAGCGACGTCGGAATCCACAATGGCAGCGAGGTGGACGGGCTCGCCCTGCTGTTCCAGTTCGTGATAGACGCGGGCATGGTTGCGGCCAAACGCGCCTGCGCCGACTACGGCCACATCTGTGCGGGGGGTTGAATTCAAGGTCACACCTTTAGTTTAGACGAGGAAAACGCACGTCACGCGAAGGTCCAGTCTCTTCTTGCTAGCCGTTTGGCATTTTCAGCCTGGCTACGACCATGATAGAGAGAAGATAGAGCCGCGCCCGGGAAACGAGGGGGCAACTCCATCAACATAGAAATTCGCGATGCGGCCCTAGCAGCAAGAATCCAACAGCAAGTTCAAGCCACTGGCTCTGGCAGCGTTGAAGAAGTTTTAGTTCGTCTGCTGGAAACTTAGGAAGAACAGGATCACTGGTTGCTGGAGAAGCGCGATGACGTGAGCGCCAGGATTCAGCGTGGCCTAGACCAGCTAGACCGTGGCGAGGGAGTGCCAGAAGGCCAGCCTGACGGCTACCTGGCGAAACTCAAAGCTCAGCGGAATGAAATCGCGCTTTGTTCTTGCGCCGGAAGCGGCTCTGGGTCTGGTACAAATTTGATGCTACATCCGGAAAGTCAGCATTACGGCGACAGCGAACCAGACAGGTCTATTTGTGCCCCCACGCTACCTGTCAGGGGCGTTCAAAAAAAGACAAGACCTCGTGTTGAAATCGCCGATGATCCTTCTCCAGCATCAAAGCATGTCCGCCAGCAGGAAGGAGGACGTATTCCTTGTCTCGGGTCGCCAGTTGCTCAAAAAATGGCAACAGATCCTCCTGTTTAGCCGCGTAGTCGTTCTCTCCGTGAATGATCATGGTGGGAACGGTGATGAGAAGAGGATCCAGAATTGGTTTGGTATTGTCGACAAAAGCATTCGGAGACTGAGGATCCGTTCGTAGCGCCTCTTGAGCGTAAGCCGCGACAACATCTTCCTCATACTGCGGATGCCGCGACAACTCGCCTTCGACAAAATCACTGCGCGCGGCTGCTTCCGTGTTGGTTCGATATTGCGTCAGAGCCTGCCCGCCATTCTCGATTCTCTTCCGCACCTTCTCGCGATACTCCTCCGTTCCCTTCCAATGCGGCGCGTAAAGAATCAGCTTCGCCACCCTTTCCGGATGCTGCATCGCAAATAATCCGACCCGCTGAGTTCCAGCGGACCACCCAAGCGAGCCCACTTTCTCCACGCCTCTTGATTTCGTGATGTATTCGACGGCGGCCGCAATGTCAGCCGCCGCGGACTGCACTCCCGACCAATCCTTATCGGTTTTGTCGGAATGTCCGTAGCCGTGAATATCGATCGCCCACACGTCATAGCCGTTCTTTGCGAGAAAATCCATCAACGAATAGTCCCGGATTTGAAGATCGAAGTCCGGGCGCCCTGACCAAGTGCCCCCGTGAACCAGCAGCACAACTCTACCCGTTGCCGCGAAAGTCATTTCCGAGCCGACCTTGCATTTTTCCCAGAGGTAGATGCGGAGCCCGTCACGTTTGGCGAAGTGTTCTCTGCCTTGAATCGAAGGCTTCGCGAGAGTCGCCTCCGGTGAGCCTTCTTCCTGCTTGCCCTTCGACTGGGCAGTTGTGTATTCCAAAAAAACAATGAGAAGCAAAATCGCCGCTTTTAGGATGCGCTGCATGGTTTCTCTCCTTCACCGCCTCAGAACCAAGACCAAACACCGCCCCAGAACCAAGACCAAAGTTTGCCCGCTCAATAGCTTGCTTAGCAAGGATTCCACAACTCACTGACGCACCCTACGCAAGCGCCAAATGCAGCACCGTTTCCAAATGGTACGTCTGCGGAAATAAATCCACCAAGTGGGCCTGTTCCACGCTGTATCCAGCCTCACTGAGCACGACCAGATCGCGCGCCAGCGTTGCCGGGTCGCAAGAGACATAGGTGATGCGCGGAGCGTGGCACTCGGCCAGATTGTGCGCGGCCTTTGCGCCGAGGCCGGTACGCGGCGGATCGACCACGATCAGCTCCGGGCGCAGCTTTTTGCCCGCTTCCTGCAAGTACGCTTCCGCAGTGGAGCGGACAGCCTTGACGTGCGGCGGCAGATTCCGGCGCAGATCGTGAAACGAGGCGGGCGAATACTCCACGGCCACAACTCGCTCAAATTGAGCCGCCAGTGGGACAGAAAACAAACCTCCGCCAGCATAGAGATCCAGGGCGGTGCCGCCCTTACGACCTCCCGTGACCAACGACACCAGGGCTGGAATGAGGTGGCGGTTGCTTTGAAAAAATGCCCCGGCGCTAACTTCATAGTCCTGCCCCAGAACTGCGTACCTTATTGAACCAGACCCGGCAAGAATTCGCGGTTTTTGCTCCTGCGCATCCTGGCCCTTATGCTGCCGACGGCGCTCGCCAAATAAAGCGATGCTTTCCACTTCCGGAAGTTGGGCCTGAAGCTGCGGTACAAATGACTCCAGAGAACCCCCCGGACCCCCACTTCCCTGATGAAGGCTCACCATCAGCTTTGCATCTTCGGCGTTGGCAAACAGCTCCACTTCTTGAAAAGACGCGGGAACTTGCCCACCCAGGCCAAGCCCCCACAACGCCGTGATTGCCTTTTGCAGCAGCGGCGAAACGATGGGGCACTCTTCGACTGCAAGAATTTCCTCCGAGGAATTCCGACGATACCCGAGGCAGAAGCCAGCCCCGTTCGTACCCTCTAACTGCCGAATCGCGAGCCGCGCGCGGTTGCGATAGTTCCACGGCGGAGAGGAATGCACTCGGATTTCTTCCGGCAATTCCACCTTAGCCATGCGGTGCACAGTCTCCCGCAAAATTTCGGTCTTCATGCGGAGCTGTTCGGCAAAGCTCGCATGCTGATAGTGGCAGCCGCCACAAACGCCAAAGTGCGGGCACGGCGGCACCACGCGTTCAGGCGAAGGCCGGAGCACCGAATCCAGCCGCCCGCGGGCAAAGCCCGGACGCTGTTCAGTCAGGGAGGCCTCAATCTCTTCTCCCTCCAGAACGAACGGGATGAACGCAGCCT
This sequence comes from Acidobacteriaceae bacterium, assembly GCA_043782485.1. Taxonomy (GTDB): domain Bacteria; phylum Acidobacteriota; class Terriglobia; order Terriglobales; family Acidobacteriaceae; genus JANXUC01. The sequence continues at coordinate 92,627 of JAYWAL010000023.1, forward strand.
TGCCTTTGCCGGTGGCATCCGCGGGCAGACGGGCCAGGCCGTCGCCGCCATAGACGAGCTTCTCAATCTTAAATTCCAAAGTTGGGAGGCTCCGGGTGGTGCTCTTTAGCATACCTTGGGCGCAGCCTCCGGTTCACGAAAGCCAAGAGCGCTATCTGAGTGGATAGCAACACGCCCGACGGATAGCCCGCTTGGCACGAATCCTGCCAACCCGCTGCGTAGTCCGCGCCGACAACTCAAACCATATCAACCACTTAAACCACGTGGAGCCTCGCTCCGCATCGACGCTCGGTTTGGTGCGCCATTTGCTTCAGGATAGGCGTACCGGACGCGATGACGCGCCGGACGAGGGCGCTGGCAGTCGAACGAAGGGGCGGCCCTCACAGTTTGTAACTTTTACAGCTTACCCAGCAGGAGCTAATTTCGGGGGGAAGAGGCTTCCAGCTAGGTAGTCCCCGCCAGGGATGCAACTGTTCCCTGGCGGTTTTTTTACATATAGAACAGGCTAAGACGCGGCAAATGGTGCTGCTCCAACAAGCGCTTGTTCACGAACTGCTTGTGCAGTTGCGCGATCTGCGCGGCAGGCATTTTTCTACGGTAGGGGGCGAGTTCTCGATCGGCAGCGGCGCGAACCTGCACCAGCATTTCGTCAGGAGCGGCGGCGAGTAGAACCGCGAAGAACTTTTCTTCCAGCACAGTGAGGCGGCGCTCCAGGTCCTCCAGATTTGCGGTGGCAACGGTGGTGGCCAGTTCCCGCAGAGTTCGAGCCGTTCCCGCGGCAGCTGCTCGCGGAGAAACCGTCGCACTCTCCGGCAGTTGGGCCTGTTCTAGACGCTCAGCGTTCTTGAACAGGAACTGTGTGATCTCGTCGGCATCGACTCCCTTGGACGCGTTGGCGCCTTTCGAAGCCGGCTGCGCCGTTCCCACCGCCGCTTCCTGCATATCTTCGGCGGCGGCCAGTACTTCTTGAGAACAAAAAGCCAGACCATTGATTTTGCGCGAACGTGCCGGGCGCTTGGCGGAGTGCTCAAACGTGGCATCAATGCCGCGCAGCACGGCCTCCAGCGGAATGCCCGCATCCTTCCAGGTTTCAATCAGCGCCCAGTCCAGTGTGGAAAGCAACAGGGTGGAACTGCGATGCCGCTGGAAATGTTCTTCGATCTCGGTAAAGTAATTGAAGTAGTTGTCCAAGTTCAGTGAACCGGCGCGGGCTTTCGGGGTGCGGGCTTGACTGAAGCAGGGGCACGCGGCGTCACATTGCGCTCCCAAATAATCCGCAGACCTTCCAAAGTCAGTTGGTCATCCACTTTTGCAATATGCCTGGAAGCGGGACCAATCAGCGGTGCCAAGCCACCCGTGGCGATCACTTTGGTATTGGCACCCATCTCCTTCAGAAGACTTTCCAGGATGCCATCCACCAGACCCAGATACCCGTAGTAAAGCCCGGACTGCAAGCTGGCAACGGTATTCGAGCCAATCACACGCCCGGGCTTGCGAATATCCACGCGAGGCAGACGCGCCGTGCGCTCAAACAGCGCGTCCGCGGAAATTCCAATTCCAGGACAAATCACCCCACCCATATATTGTCCTTTTGCTGAGACGCAGTCGAACGTGGTGGCAGTGCCAAAATCGACAACAATGCAAGGTGCGCCGTATTTTTCCACGGCCGCTACGGAATTCACGATCCGGTCCGCCCCCACTTCCGCGGGATTGTCGTATTGAATGGGCATTCCCGTCTTCACGCCCGGTTCGATAAATAGCGGCTTCAGACTGAAATAGCGCTCGCATACCGCGCGCAGAACCGTATCTAGCGGCGGAACCACTGAGGAAATTACAATACCGTTGATTTCACTCACCTCCAGATGCGCCATGGAAAACAAGTTGCGGAACAGCACGCCGTACTCATCCACCGTTTGCGTCTTGCTGGTGGTCACGCGCCAGTTGGCCAGCAGCCGCTCGTAATACGGTCCGGATTCGCTGTGCTTGGGGGCCTTCTCAAACACTCCCAGGACCGTATTGGTATTGCCAACGTCTAGCACCAGAAGCATAAGGAATTCCTTAACTACAGAAGACGACGACGAACGACAATCCCCCGCGAAACTACTGGCGGCGTACCGTTCCTGAAACCACGGTTCGCAACCCCTGCGGCGTCCAGACCAGCAAAAAGCCCTGGCTGTTCAATCCTTCGGTGATTCCGGTAAAGCTGATGCCTTCTTCAATTCGCACCGCACAGCCCTGTGTCCATGAGGAATGCTCCTGGAAACGATGCAAGATTGATTCACGCGCGCCGGGATCCGATTGAAACGCCCGATACTCCCGGTCCAGCGATTTTAGCAAAGCGGCGAGAAGCTCGACGCGAGACGACCGCACGCGTGATTCTAAATAGAGGGAGGTAGCCTCCTGGCTCAGATCCGCGGGAAACGACGTTTGATTCACATTCAGGCCAATGCCAACCACCAGATGCCGCACCTGGGTCGCTTCCGAATGCATCTCCGTCAGAATTCCGCCCAGCTTCTTCGCACCAAGATAAACGTCATTGGGCCATTTCAGATCGGTGTCGAGGTCCGCAAACTCGAGGACCGCCGCGCGAACCGCCAGTCCTGCCGCCAAGGCCAGCAACAGCACCTGGGACGGCGGCAGTGTCGGGCGCAACAGCACGGAACAATAAATTCCATCGCCCGGAGCCGAGTGCCACGCATGACCTCCGCGGCCGCGCCCGGCGGTCTGTTCTTCGGTGAGAAACACTGAACCCTCCGGAGCACCCGCCGCGCCAGCGGCCATCGCCGAGCTATTGGTGGATTCCGTCCGGACCGTGTGATGCAGCTTGCCGGAGAAAATCGTTTCCGCGATCATCGGCGCAAGAACGTCCATGGAGAGCACGCGGCTTTACGCCACGACCGGAACCATACGCAGGCTCAAGTCAACCGCCGGAGCGGAATGCGTCAGCACCCCAACGGAAATGAAGTCCACTCCCGTCTCCGCATAAGCGCGCACGTTTTCCAGTTTGATTCCGCCCGCGCATTCCAGCGGCAACGGGCGCTCCAGTTTGTGAACACGCTCGACCGCGGCCCGCACGGCATCGACGGCCATGTTGTCGAGCAAAATCGCCTCCGCGCCATGCTGCAACGCCAACTCAAGGTCTTCCAGGCTGCGAACTTCCACCTCAATCGGCTGCGTGCCCCGTCGATTGCGGTGTGTGCGCTCCAGCGCCTCGACCACCCCTCCGGCCAGCGCGATGTGGTTGTTCTTAATCATCACGCCATCGGACAGATCCAGGCGATGATTAGTTCCGCCCCCGCAACGAACAGCGTATTTATCCAGCGTCCGCCAGCCGGGTGCGGTTTTGCGCGTATCCAGAATCTTCGTGTGAGTGCCAGCGACGGCATCCACAAACTTGCGCGTCAAAGTAGCAATGCCGCTCATGCGCTGCAAAAAATTCAAAATCACGCGCTCGCAGGAAAGTAAGATGCGCGCATTGTGCTGGATCACCGCCACGGTCTCGCCCTTATGCAGGCGCACGCCATCAAAAATCGAAGGGTGGCTGGAGATTCCATAATGTGAAACCACCGCCCCATCCAGCGCCGCATACACATCCAGAATGCGTGCGATACAACCCACGCCCGCCAGCACACAGTCTTGCTTTGCCAGCACCGTGCCCGTGGCTCGCTGCTGCGGATCAATGCACGAATAGCTGGTGGCGTCGCGTGTGGCGCGGTCCTCCAGCAATGCGTTCTCGATAATGGCGGTAAGTCGGCGGCTATTCCAGTCCATGACTAATTCTAAGACGAATTCTAATTCGCGCTATCCAGCCCACTGAGGGCGCTACGCAGCTTTTCGTTCAGCACAATCAGCTCTTGCGCGCGCTTGCGCATCTTCTCCACAATATGAGCGGGGGCCTTGGATAAAAACTCTACATTCCCTAACTGATTGTCGAGGTTGGTCTTCTCTTTTTCGGCACCAGCCAACTCCTTGACCAGCCGCTTGCGTTCCGCCTCCACATCAATCTTTTTCTCATACACCACGCGAACTTCGAAGCGGGCCGTGCTCCGCGCCCCAGGCAACTTGGCCAGCGAAGCTTCCACAAAAGTGACCTTCTCCACGCCCGCCATGCGCTCCACGGCGCTCCGGTTCTGCTCCACCAGCGCGCGAATCTCGGCGTTGGCATAAATTTGCACGGGAACTTTTTCCTTGGGCTCCACCTTCAAATCCGCGCGCAGGGTGCGAATGCTCACAATCAAATCCTGCAAAATGGCCATGCTGGTTTCCGCCGCGACATCCATTTGCGCCGGGTCCGCCTGTGGAAATGCCGCCAACGCAACCGACTTCAACGCTGGCTTTCCTTCATAAATCGCATGCCAAATTTCTTCCGTAATGAACGGCATGAACGGATGCAGTAGCCGCAGGGAAGCCTCAAACAGCGCCACCGCGTTTTGCGAAGCCGTGCGCACCGTGCCCGCGCTGGTATCGCCAAGGGCCACGCGCGGCTTCACCAACTCAATGTACCAATCGCAGAACTCGCCCCAGAAAAAGTCGTAGATGCAATTCGCGGCCTCATGGAAGCGGAATCCCTCTAACGCCTGATGCACTTGCGCGGCCACGGCGTTAAAACGCGAAAAAATCCAGCGGTCTTCGAGGGTTAGGACCTGGCACCCGCTCAGCGTGGCACCAGGCTTCCCGTCCTTCAGAGTCTTCCGGAAATCATCCAGCGACCAGATTCCAGCCTGCTGCGCCTTGTCCACATTCATGAACAAAAATCGCGCTGCGTTCCAAATCTTATTCGCAAAGGCCCGGTATCCCTGCGTGCGATCCGAATTGAAGGCAATATCCGTCCCTGGAGCAGCCATGGCGGCCAGCGTAAACCGCGTGGCATCCGTACCATACTCCGCAATCACCTCAATCGGGTCAAGGACGTTGCCCTTGGTTTTCGACATCTTCTTGCGCTCGGCGTCGCGCACCAGCGCGTGGATATAAACCTGCCGAAACGGAACGCTGCCTTGCGGGTGGTCCGCCATGAAGTGGCAGCCCAGCATAATCATCCGCGCCACCCAGAAAAACAGAATGTCCGATCCCGTAATCAGCAACGATGCCGGATAAAACACTTCCTGGTCGCGTGATTTCTCCGGCCACCCAAACACGCTAAACGGCAGCAGTCCTGACGAAAACCACGTATCCAGCACATCCGGATCCTGTTGCAGGCTCGTGCTTTTGCAGTGCGAACACTGCTCCGGCACCTCGCGCACTACAAGAATGGTCTTGCAATCCGAGCAAGTCCACGCCGGAATCCGATGCCCCCACCACAATTGCCGCGAGATGCACCAGTCGTGGATATTCCGCATCCACTCGAAGTATGTTTTGGCGTAATTCTCCGGCGTAAACCGGATCTCGCCTTTCTCCACCGCTTCAATCGCCCGTTCCGCCAGTGGAGCAATCTTGATGAACCACTGCGTCGAAAGCCGCGGCTCCACCACCGTCTTGCAGCGGTCGCACTTACCCAGCGCAATCACGTGGTCTTTCTCGCTATCCAGCAGCCCTCGTTCCCGCAAGCCCTGCAACACCCTTTCCCGCGCCACGAAGCGGTCCAGCCCCGCATAGGGTCCGGCATTCTCATTCAGATGCGCCGTATCGTCCATGATGTCGATCTGCGGCAGCAGATGCCGCAGTCCCACCTGGTAGTCGTTGGCATCATGCGCCGGAGTAATCTTCACCGCGCCAGTTCCAAATTCTGGATTCGCAATATCATCCAGAATCAGCGGAATCTGCCGGTCCGTGAGCGGCAGTTGCAGCATCTTTTTATGCAGATGGGTATACCGCTCATCCTTGGCGTTCACCGCCACGGCCGTATCCCCCAGCATCGTCTCCGGCCGAGTCGTCGCCACCACCAAATATTCCTCTGAGCCCACTACCGGATACCGAATGTGATAAAGCTTCCCCGGCGTATCCTCATGCACGACTTCCAAATCAGATATCGCCGTCATGCACCGCGGACACCAATTCACAATGTACTTGCCGCGGTAAATCAGCCCCTCTTCATAGAGTCGTACAAACGCCTCGCGCACCGCGCGAGAAAGGTTGTCGTCCATGGTGAAGTATTCGCGGCCCCAGTCCACCGACGCGCCCAGCCGCTTCATCTGGTCCTGAATCGCGCCGCCGTACAGCTTCTTCCACTCCCACACGCGATGGATGAACGCCTCACGGCCAAGCTGCAATCGCGACTGACCTTCCGTCGTCAACTGCCGCTCCACCATCATCTGCGTCGCAATGCCCGCGTGGTCCGTGCCCGGCTGCCATAGCGCTAGAAAGCCCCGCATGCGATGCCAGCGCGTGATGATATCCATCTCCGTCTGGTTCAGCATGTGGCCCATGTGCAGGCGCCCCGTCACATTCGGAGGCGGCAACAACATGCTGAATACCGGACGCGCATCGCCCTCCGCCGGAGTCGGCGTGGCAAACAGCTTTTCCTGCACCCAGTATTCCGCCCAGCGCGCTTCAATCGCGCCCGGCTCATACGCTTTGGAGAGTTCGTCAGCCATGATTGCTCTAGTGACAGTAACGCTCGGGTGGACTTGCCGCCCACTCGAGACAGACGATTATTTGTGCGATTGGGTAACTTTTGATCTTACAGGCGCGAGGAAAACTCGGTCAAACGCTAGTCGGGATAGGAGGTAGAGCGATTTGAAACTGCCCTCGTTACCGAGTGGTAAACAGTTGGGCAGGGCGTTCGCGAGATAGCGGGGTGGGGCCGGAGAGGCCGTCTTCTAAAATTGGCGGTGCTCCCAAGCAATCGCAGATTCGGTTTTGCGCTTAGTTGCTTCGTCCTCAGCGAACTGGATGCAGTTCTCCCTTCAGGGCCATCTGATAGAGCTGGTCGGCGGTTTTGTAGTTGCGATCACTCAGCACCTTCATGAGATTCACGAAAGCGATGCCTTGGTATTCAGGATGTTTTGTGTAGAACTCCGTGATCACATCTGTGTATGCGGTTACGTCGAGACCTGAAGCCTCGGTGTACTTGGCCTTCGAATATTCCTCCATGCGAGCAAGACAGCGGGCCGAGGGCATTTCGCTGGGATGGTGCTCATCACCAAGACGATACCCTTTACCGGGTTTGCCAAAGAGCTCTTGCGCTACTTCGCATGCACTGTGGGTTCCTTGTCGATACCCCGCTACGAAACCATTCACGAACGTAGCGCGTTCTCCCGGATTCCAAGACAGCCATTCTCCGCCTCTGTCAATCTGTCCTGGTTGTGGGTGAGCTGTCGCGAAGATGGCGAGAACAACAAGTGCCCCGGCTGCTGCTAAGTATTTTGCTAACACGTGAGCTGCTCCTTCTGCTTCTCGAAACTGTAGCTAAGGAACCGCAGAGTACACGGGTCGTGCCCCCATCTGCTTGATCACCACGTGGACCTCCCAGGTTTTGATCAGAGTTCCCTTGTTATTTCCTACTATCAGTTGCACTCGCTTACCATCGACAAGCCAGTGCTGGTTGAAGTTCTTTGCCTCGGGTGAGATCTGTTCGTGGATCACTCCCGTACCTGGCTCCCCGGTTGGCCTAAAGGGGCCACCATTAACCGACTCAACGAGGGCAATGTTCTGCTTCACGTTGGCGGACGACTGCGAGCATATACTTCCGGCACAGGTCCCAGCGTACCAGTCCATTGTCCAGGAAGCGAACAGCTCTCGGCCGGGCCTTGGGGTGAATTCTCGACCGTAGAGCACGACGTCGGTGCGAGAGTTAGCCGGGGCGGGGATCAGAGCTGGGTCGGTGCGGACTCCGGCGGGGTCGGGTGTCGCTGGCTGAGGCGGTGCAGTAGGGTCCTGCTGCTGTTGCGGCGAAGTCGGTGCGGGCGTTGACTTATCGCTCGCATTCGCGCTAGGCGTCGGCTTGGTTTCTGCGGAGGCAACGGGGGCATGAACTCCAGGAAGGCCAAGCTGCTCCCGTAATCGGCCCCCACCTCTGCCGCCGATCCGTCCATCAAGCCATTTCCGCCCGCGCACCCCTTCTCAGTCGGACAGGAAAATCCGTGCCCATCCGGGTCCGTCCCGGTGATGGGGTTGTTCTCCACGTAAGCATACAAGTTGAGGGTCTGCGGATTGCCCATTACTGCTTAGGGAATGGCCACGGGCGTGGCGCTCCAGTCCGGTGTCAGGAAGCGTCTAAACGTCGACGAGTAGTACCGCGCTCCGAAGTACCACTCGGTAACGAGGGCAGTTTCAAAGTGCTCTACCTCCTATCCCGTCAAACGCTAGTCCTTCTTCGCCGCCAGCTTGCGCGCAATCTCTTCCACCAGCTTCGGACGCATCTCCGCCAACACGCTATCCACAATGCTGGCAATCGATGCCGCATCATGCCCGCCGTCAAGACTCGCAGGCTGATGCGTCAACTCTTCCGTTGCCACCGTCGCCGCAACTTCCGCCAACTGCTCAGTCAAATTCGGCGTTACCAGAGTATTGCGAATTTCCCGCCAGTTGGTCCAAGCCGCATTCATCTGCGACTTGGTCCGCGAATCAATCTCATCGTCAGGAGCCGACGTATCCCGCGAAGGCGCTCCCGAACTGCCATTTGAAACATCCGGCGCGACACCCACTCCCGCGGCCGATGCCACGGGCCGCAAATCCTGGAAGCCCGCCGACCCAAATCCTAGGCTTTCGCCTGATGCGCTTGCCGCCAACGCCGCGGGCGCTTCCGCTACCGCATGTGTCGTCGCCTGCTCCATTGCAATCGCTTCAGCAGCCGCCACTTCGGAAACAATCGGCTCGTCATCCACCGGTTCCGGCGCGGCGCTGTCGACAAAATTCGCCAGACTATAGGTATTAAACGTCTCTGCCGGGGCCCCCGTTCCCAGAGCCTCCTGCATTTCTCGCTCCAGGCTAGCCGACGCCTCGGACTGCGTCAGCTCCGCCCCCTCCGCTACCCAGTGCGTAGCCGCCGCGACGGGCACAGCCTGCGGCACTACTTCTGGAACACTTGCAACCAGCTGCGGTTCCGAAATACGCTCAGCCACGCTCTCTTCCGGCGCTTCTTCCGGCGGAGCTTCTTCCGGCGACGTTTCTTCCGGTTCTGGAGCCAGTTGCCGCGGCAGCCCATCCGCCGCCACGTGCAGCATGGGCGCGCGATCTCCTTCGCCGCTCAGCACTTCCACCGCCGCCTTGATCGCGGCAATCTCTTCCGGAGAAATGTCCAAAGCCGCTTCCGCTGGAGATACCACTGCCGTTTCCGGAGCCTGAGCTGGCATCGCGTCGGCCGTAAAGGCACTCTCCCGCCGCAAGGTCGCTTCGTCCATCGCAGGCTCGGTCAGGTCGCGAAACCCGGTGCCTGTGCGGGCAGCAACGTCGTTCCCCGCCAGATTCTGCCCACCGGGATCAGCGTCCGCAGGCTCCGCCGAAGCCTTCTTCTTCCCCGGCATGCCCAAGCGGTTCTTCCAACCTTTTTCTTCAATGCCCGCTTCTTGCGCCTCTGGCGCATCCGCCGTCGAACCCGCAAACGCACGGTTCGGCGCGCTCGCTTTCGGTGCTTTGGCTGGCTTTTTTTCCGCCTTTGTATTCGCATCTTCAATCTTGCGAATGACCGCCAGCAGCTCCGTGGCCTCAAAGGGCTTCACAATGAACGCGTTCGCCCGCGCCTTCAGAGCCTCTTCAGACTTGAACGGCTCCAGCTTTCCCACCGTCAACAGAACGGGAAGATCGGCTGTCTCGCTGTTCTCTTTCAGGATCTTGCACACTTCCAACCCGCTGTACCCCGGCATATACACATCGAGCACAACAATGTCGGGCTTCAGCTCGTTCGCCTTTTTCAGCGCCGCCGATCCGTTGCTGACGGTAACCACTTCATACCCAGCGTCGGACAAAATCTTCTTGCCCATGTTTTGGGCGGTCACGCTGTCGTCAGCTAGCAGAATCTTTCGCGGCACTCGGGCAGTCCTCGGACTCGGTCAAGTAAGGGGAGATACGGAGTCTGACCGAAGTTATCCCGGACCGGGCGTGAAGTCAATGAGAGTAGGCACTCCCAAGGGTTACCTCCGTGCAACTCCCGCCGGAGAGTTACCGAAGTTTCGACAAAGGCTGTATCGCGCACGCACCCTCGCCCGCGAAAAACAGACCTGATTCTCAACTGCACAATGCTCCCAAAGCAAGCACGACGAACGCCGAAGCCATTCCAGGGCAAACTTGCCTCCCGCTCGATTCCCAAAATTCGCGGCGATCACTTCCCGGCATCATCGATCCCAGTGACTGCTGCTGCCGCAAGGCCGCAACCCCCGGCTGAGCGAGCGCGCTTGTACAACTACCAACAAAACCAGAACGAAAGTATTAAGTCGGCTTCGTATACGGCAGCGAGACGAGCAGAATCATCGCCCCCGCTCCACGCCCGCCAAAAATCAGCTTTCGCGAGTCGTACCCGGACCGGCCACCCGCAAAGCCACCCAAAAATCGAGGAAAGCCGCACGAAATTGGACATGTCCTTTCGAACTGCTCTGGCGGGCCAATTCCCAATTCCGCACTAAAGAAAAAATTCACCCTGCCGAAATTGCGAAGGTAAGCCAAGTTACGCCTGAACTTCAGCCAAGTTTCGTGCGCTGACAGGCCCAACAACACAACCTTCAAAATGGAGCGTTCCCTCGAATGAAAAAGCATCTGGCTTTGCCCGTGGTCCTTACGCTAGCACTTATTCCCAGCTTTGGCTCGCAACCCCAAAGCTCCCACTCCAGCCAGTTCCATGTTCTAGCACGCTCGCCCCACGCCGCCGCCACATTCGCCAAACTCGTCCACCCCAACCAGTCCGCCCCAGTCGCGCACGCCCTTCCTCACCACCGGGCCCATACCCGCTTCGCCCGCCCCAAATCGCTGGCCAACGGCTCAACGGTCACTGTCGGCTTCGTCAGCGCCCCGGAAATTCCGGCTGGCGGCGAAACCCAGCAGGACACCTTTCAGGCCGACGTCAACGGTGATGGCAAAAAAGACCTCGTCAGCATGGTGCGCAACATCGTCAGCAACAACAACGTCTATTCCATCTCCGTCGCTCTCGGCAACGGCGATGGCACCTTCCAGGCACCCGTGCTGACCACGCTTCCCAACAATGACCCCATCCTGGTCGGCGACGTCAACGGCGACGTCAAGGCGGATGTCATCCAGGTTCACCCCGGATCGTCTTCCACCTTCGACGTCTGGATCAGTGACAGCAACGCCGACGCCATGTTCACCCACGCCTCCCAGGGCGCAACCTTCGCCGTCTCCTCCAGCGGCCTCCAGGGCGGCATCCTCATCGACCTCAACGGCGATGCCAAACTCGATGTTCTGGCCGTTGATACCGCCAACCCCGGTCTGGTCTGGACCCTGCTCGGCAACGGTGATGGCACATTCCAAAATCCCACTTCCACAGCCCTCGCCGGTTTTGCCCCCGACCTGCTCACGTTTGCCGACTTTAACGGTGACGGCAAAATCGACTTCGCTGGCCTGAACTACACCAGCGAACAAGTCGACGTTTATCTCCAATCCTCAAGCGGCTTCACCTTTACCCAGGCCGGTTCATCCTTGACCACGCCCAACGCCGCCTAC
>JAYWAL010000024.1:0-2679 GCA_043782485.1 Acidobacteriaceae bacterium
AGACAATGCGTTTAGGAGTCTCCATGAGAAGGAACACGATACAGAGGATTGGAACCTGGGTCTTGTTGCCGCTCTGCGCGCTTTGGTTGACGGGCTGCACGTCGGAGGCGGCGCGGGAACGTCAGCAACAGAGAGAAGCGGCGCGCCAAGTCGCGGAAGACGACCAGACCTTGCAAGACAAACAAGGCACCGAATTTGCGGATCGCGCATTCATGCTCCAGGCGCAGGAGAAGCTCGATGCCGTGGAGCAAAAGCGCACAAAGAATGTGTATGCGCATTCCTGCCGCAAGGTGACGTTAGCCAGCTATATGCTCAACGCTACTACTGTGGATACCAGCCAGTGCTCAGCAGAGCAACTAAAATTGGAACAAGAAGCGGAAAAACGACAGGCGTCGGATAAGATGTGGGAGAGTGTTGGGGATAGTAAAGACAAGTCCGGGCGCTAACGAGGCACTTGGAAACGCGGGCGAGGCGCCCGCGCCACACAATCTCCACATGCCGTCGTAGTTGCTCTACATGCCGTCGTAGTTGGGGCCGCCGCCGCCCTCGGGCGGAACCCAGGTGATGATCTGGTAAGGGTCCATGATGTCGCACGTCTTGCAGTGTACGCAGTTGGCGGCGTTTAGGCTGATGCGCTTTGCGTTTGCGATTCCAGCGGTCGTATCCTCCACCATTTCGTAAACATTCGCCGGACAGAAATGCGTACACGGGTTGCCGAATTCCTTGACGCAACGCGTGTTGCAAATGTTGGTGTCGTGAATGACCAGATGCGCCGGCTGGTCTTCTTCGTGCTTCGTGCCGGAATGGTAGAGATCGGTGAGCTTGTCGAAAGTGAGCTTGCCATCGCCCTTGGCGTCACCCAGCATGTGGGCCGCAGCGCCGCCATCGGCGGGTAGCGTGGAGAGATGCTGCATCTGTGCGTGTCCGGGGTGTGACGGGTAGCGCGCATGCAGGCCGCGTCCGAATGTGACTTGCTGCAACGCCGTGTGCAGCAGGCCAGCGTACAGGCCCTTTTCGAATCCCTGATGGAAGTTGCGGAACTTCCACAGTTCTTCTTTAATCCAACTCTGATCTACACGTTTCGGATATAGGCCAAGCGTTTCGGAAGACGAATCATTCTTGAGCAAAGCATCGTACGCGGTTTGCGCCGCGATCATGCCACTCTTCATGGCCAGGTGGATGCCCTTGAGGCGGGCGGAGTTGAGGAAGCCAGCGGAGTCTCCGGCAATCATAAAGCCATCCCCCGCAAGCGCGGGCAGCGCCCACCAGCCGCCGTAGGGCAGCGACTTCGCGCCGTAGCGGATCATGCTGCCGCCCTCCAGCATCGCGGCGATGAAAGGGTGGCGCTTGAATTCCTGGAGAACGCGCTGCGCGTCGAGTCGCGGGTCGCGGTAGTCGAGGCCGGTAACGAAGCCAAGCGAGACGATGTTGTCTTTGCCGCCGTAAATCCACGCGCCACCATACTCTTTGGTGGTAAGCGGATAGCCCATGGTGTAAATAACTTCGCCGGGGGCGATGCGCCCTGGAGGAAGTTCCCAGAGTTCCTTGACGCCGACGCCGTAGGTTTGCGGATTGGAGTAGCGAGCAAGATCTAGCTTTGAAACAAGTTGTTTGGTGAGGGAGCCGCGCGTGCCTTCGGCCAGGACTACGATTTTGGAGGTAATGTCGTAGCCGGGTTCGAAGTTGGATTTCCGCTGATTTTGTTTGTCGACGCCCTTGTCGTCGGTGCGAACGCCGCTAACTCTGTTGCCGTCGTAGAGAAGTTCGGAGCCGGCAAAGCCTGTAAAGACGGTGATGCCCGCCGCTTCCACTTTTTCCGCCATCCACTTCACAAAGCGATTGATGGAGATGACGTAGTTGCCGTGATCCTGCAACGGTGGAGGCGTGATAGGGAGCTTGAAGTGGCCCGTCTCCGTCAGATAGTGGACGGCTTCTTTTTCAACCGTGGCCTCGATGGGCGCTTCGCGCTCAAATCCGGGCAACAGTTCGCGCATGGCGCGAGGATCGAGCAATGCGCCGGAAAGGCAATGCTGACCGGCCTCACGGGCCTTCTCAAGGACGTAGGTGTTTTCCTTGCTAAGCGGCGCATCGGGATGGATGGCGTTGTGCTCGTCGATCAATTGCGAAAGGCGCAGCGCGCAAGCCATGCCGGCAGGGCCGCCACCGACGATGACAACGTCGGCTTCCATCTTTGGGCGATCAGTGACTTCGAGAGGTTTGCGAAAAATCATGATTCAGTTTCAAGTTTCAGGTTTCGAGCGGCCCGACTCGTTGCTTCACGAAGCGGCGGGGGACCGCAATGACTCCAGCAGCCCGTTGAGCAACCTTAGCACTTCGGACGAGTCTCGCTCAATTTGTTGGAACTGCGTCTCATTCAGATAACCCAAGTCCCACGATATCTCCATCTGCGTCTGTAATTCGAGGAGAGAACCTCTTGAATGGCCGAGGAATTGCAAAAATTCGCCTCGCGTCAAGCGTCCTTGGCCCTCCGCGATATTAGAAACAACAGAAATCGAAGCGCGTCGAAGCTGCGAGGTCAAGCCGTAAATTTCTGGTTTCGGGAAATCTCGGGTGATCCGGCAGACAGAGAGGGCCAGTATCTTGGCTTTTTGCCAGACGACAAGATCTCTATAAGAATGCCCCATTCCAATCTCCACAAACGCGCCCGCAGAGCGCCTT
>JAYWAL010000025.1:0-6969 GCA_043782485.1 Acidobacteriaceae bacterium
AAGAACGTGCAAAAAATTCAACCCAATCGATTTTGGACAAAAACGACAAAAACAGGAACTGGCCCACTTCGTAACTCGGAAGCGCAAATCCTGCAGCCCTTCCCTCATGCGACCAACTTCCCGTCAGCACGCCTGGTGACGGTCGCCAAGAACTCCATTCAGGAAATGGTCGAGCTCAACGCCCAGTTCTACCAGGACTGGGAGGACGAGAATGATCCGCAGCCAAGCTTTAGGAATGGACAGTCGTAGGGGCTAGGCCAAAGCTGGTGTATCCGCGCGCGGCCTCGCCCGCGCGGTCATGATTGGAACACGACCCACCACAGAAACACGCAGAAAAACCGCGACTCGCCCCTCTCCCCTGGCCGTTCTCCGCGCCCAGTGTCTCGGTGATGCAAGCCAGTTGCAAAAACAAAACGCCTCCATTACCTAGGTACTGTTGTGCCCAGTGACAATGGCCCATACCCTCATGGATAAGTACCAGCCTTCCGTTACTACCCCAGCGCACTGAGTCTGGAAGTAAAGGCGTCGCCCGAGGTCGCCGAAGACTGCCGCGAACCCCCACTTTTGAAAATCTTGCTGTCCAACGCACAAGGAGAAATTTTTTGAAAAAATTAGTAATTGTGTTGTCACTTCTAGTTCTGGGAATCGCCACCACTGTAGGTTGCGGCGATTCCGACTCCGGATCCTCCACCCCAACCTTCACCAAGGTCACGTTCTTGTCCAACCGTACCGTGGCTCCCGCTACCTTCCTGTTCACTTCCAACCTCGACGGCACCAGCGTAACTCCAATTCCAACGACCGCGAGCATCCAGGCGCCAGATTTGCTTTCCATGTCCGCCGATTCCAAGTCCGTAGTCTTCCTGGGATTCAACCCCAACGATGGCATTTGGATCAGCAACACGGATGGCTCCGGACAGAAGCAGGTGACCACCCCGGGCACTCCTTACTGGGCGCGCATTTCGCCCAGCGGCAAGAAAATCGTCTACAGCGACACCACGGCGTATCACATACAAGTGATCAATCCGGATGGGACCGGGAACCAGGATCTGACTGCAACCCTTCCCGCGGGCATGCTGGGATGCTACGACCCGAGCTTCTCCGCCGACAATTCTCAAATCGCGTTCACCTGTCACGGCGCAGCTGGCTGGGGCATCTTTACCGTCAAAGCAGATGGGACTGGTCTGAAAACCGTGGAGGTGCGGGCCAACAACGCCTCGGCCGATTACGCATGGTTCACGCCCGACGGTAAGAAGATTCTGTTCATCGGCTCGTTTCCCAGTAGTTCGCCAGCCGTGGGAAGCGTGAACCTCGATGGCACCGGGGAAACTCTTCTCGCGGCCAATGCCAACGAGTTACTCATATTGAACTCGAGTCTTTACTACGAGAACAGTTGCGCTCCTTCGGCGAAGATCTTCAAAGCGAATCTCGATGGGACGAACCCCGTTCAGATTACAGACGGCACGAATGCGGACGCTTTGTTCAGCCGATTTAACTGCAGCTAAGGATGAAAATGAATTTCGTTTCGCAAGCCCGGTGTCCGTCGCCGGGCTTTTTTGCGCCCGGATGGGTCGGAAGCTACTGGGCGACCCGCTGGGTCCGATGGAAACGATAGGAATGGTTCTAATTGTTTAAGAGCCAAGCCGCGGACGCGGCGGACAACGGTTTCCGCCTCACCCAGGCCCTTCCTCGGCGTCTCCGTGGTGAAAGCTCGAACCGCCCATCCCGTACAATCAGTCGGTGACCAGTGCTTTCCAAATCCAGACCACCGCCGGCCCAGCCCGTCGCGGCCAGCTCACTACTCCGCACGGGACCATTGAAACTCCGGTGTTCATGCCAGTCGGCACCCTGGCCACCGTCAAAGGCATTCCGCAAGACCTGCTGGAGGAAATCGGCCCGGAGATTATCCTCAGCAATACCTACCACCTCTACCTCCGCCCCGGAGTCGAAACTGTCCGCAAGCTGGGAGGCCTGCACGGATTCATGGCTTGGCCGCGCGCCATTCTGACCGACTCGGGAGGCTTTCAGGTCTTTAGTCTCAATGAGTTACGCAAGGTAAAGGAAGAAGGCGTGACCTTCCGCTCCCATCTCGACGGCTCCTCCCACTTCTTTAGTCCGGAAACGTCCATGGAGGCCCAGATTGGGCTTGGCGCGGACATCATCATGGCATTCGACGAGTGTACCGAGCACCCCGCCGACGCCCGCCGCACTCGCGAATCCATGGAACTCACCCTGCGCTGGGCCGCGCGTAGCAAAAAGTACTTTGAGGAGCATAAGCACGAGCGGCCAGTTGCCCGTCGCCAGTTGCCAGAAGACGCTCTTACTGGCGGCTGGCCGCTGGCAACTGACAGCTGCCAACTGCTCTTCGGAATTGTCCAGGGCGGCATGGACCTCGCCCTGCGCAAGGAATCGGCTGAGCGGACCATCGAAATCGGCTTTCCCGGGTACGCCATCGGAGGCCTCAGCGTGGGTGAGCCGCGAAATCTCACCCGAGAGGTCGTCGAAGCGACACTTGAGCATCTTCCCGCCGATCAACCCCGTTATTTGATGGGCGTAGGCACTCCGGAGGAAATTGTCGAATACGCGGGGCTAGGCATCGACATGATGGATTGCGTTCTCCCCACCCGCGCCGCCCGACACGGGTTGCTGTTTACTTCGGAAGGGCGAATTTCCATTAAACAGGCTCGTTACGCCCAGGATAGCGGCCCGCTTGACCCCAAATGCCCCTGTAGGGTGTGCCAGCGCTACTCCCGAGCCTACCTGCGGCACCTCTACGCGGCCAACGAACTCCTGGCTCAAGTGTTAAATACCGTCCACAATTTGAGTTTCTACCTTGACACTATGCGTGGGGTGCGGCAAGCTATTTCACTTGGGGATACATCGCGCTTTCCAAGCGCGGTTAAGCGCTGATAGCGACCCGCCAAAGTTTGAACGGTAGAAAACCAGCGAAGGGAACCCGGCCTCAACTAGATCGCAAAGCCCGCAAACATTGGTTCCCCGCGGTCCGGCAGCAGTCGATCCGAACGTAAATCCCGATGATTTCTTTAGTGCTTTCGTGCGTAAAACCCGCCGCGTCCCTGGCCGCCGTTCTGCTGTTGCAGGCGGCGACCGGCAGCGGTTTGGTCATGTTTCTGCCGCTGATCGCAATTTTCGGCGTGTTTTATATGCTGTTAATCCTGCCGCAGCAGCGCAAGCAAAAGAAATGGCAGGAAATGCTAGGTCAGCTCAAAACAGGCGACCGGGTAGTCACCAGCGGCGGCATGAGGGGCATCATCATCGCGTTGCGGGACGACTATGTGCACCTGCGAGTAGCCCCAGACAATTTGAAACTAGAAGTGGCGCGTTCAGCGATTGTGTCGCTCAGCGCGGAAGAGAAAAGCTCTTGAAAAGCAGCTCTTAGCCGTCAGCTGTCAGCTATCAGTTTGAATCGAAAGCTGATAGCTCTTAGCTGAGGCTGATAGTTGATAGTTGCATTTTGGATGGTTCTTAATTCATGAATAAGTCTTTTGGTTGGAAACTCGGCATCATTCTGGCAACGCTACTGGCGTTTGTGTACGGTATTTTTGGCATCCCGACGAGCTTGACATCGGTAGGCTTGCTGGCGGCCATGCAGGAGCGCATCCACCTCGGCCTCGACTTGCGGGGCGGCACCCACTTGATCCTGCAAGTGCAAGTCAATGATGCAGTTAACGCCGACTCCGACCGCGCCATTGAACGACTCAAAGACATCCTGCGCGACAACAAGATCACGTATACCGACGTTACGAAGCCGGATCCCAAAGATACGCCCGACCGCATCGTCCTGAAGGGCGTGCCGCTGGACTCAGGTTCCGCTCTGCGCACCGGAGTCCAGGACAAGCTCCCTGAGTACGACATCACTTCCGGGGCGGAGAATTCCTGGGTTCTGGCGATGAAGCCCACGGTTTTGAGTGACTTAAAGAAACACGCCGTCACGCAAGCGATTGAGACCATTCGCGGCCGCATTGACACCCTCGGCGTGAGCGAGCCGGTCATCCAAGAACACGGCCTGGGCGAATACCAGATCCTGGTCCAGCTGCCCGGAATTGACGATCCAGAGCGTGTTAAGGGCATTATCCAGTCCACGGCCATGCTGGAGATCAAACGGGTCATCAGCGGCCCCTACGGCAGCGAGCAGGCGGCTCTTGCGGCCAATAACGGGCTGCTCCCGCCCGACGCCATGCTGATGCAAGGCAAGTCGGCCCCGGGGAAGGAAGGCGACTCCTACTACCTGGTCAGCCGCAGTTCAGCCGTCACCGGCAACGACCTCCGCGACGCCCAACCGGGCACCGACCGCAACGGCGGGTCGAGCGTGAATTTCTTCCTCACCGGCGACGGCGGCAAGCGCTTCCAAGCCTTCACGTCTACCCACATCGGTGAAAACCTGGGCGTCATCCTGGATAACCGGGTGCAGGAAGTGGCCGTGATCAAGGACACCATCAGCGATACAGGCGAGATTTCCGGGACCTTCACCACGCAGCAAACGCAGGACTTAGCGATGGTTTTGCGCTCCGGAGCGCTCCCCGCGGGCATTCACTACCTGGAAGAGCGGACGGTGGGCCCATCGTTGGGTGCCGATTCTATTCGGGCTGGCGTCCGAGCGGCGATTGTCGGCATGTTGGCCGTCATGATCTTCATGCTGATTTACTACCGCGGCGCTGGCATCAACGCCGACCTGGCGTTGATCCTCAACTTATTGATTCTGTTGGGCTTTCTCGGCTTTAGCCAAGCGACTCTGACTTTGCCTGGGATTGCTGGCGTCATTCTCACGATCGGTATGGGCGTTGATTCCAACGTGCTGATTTTCGAGCGCATCCGTGAAGAGCTGAGGGCCGGAAGAACGGCTGCGGCGGCGGTGGATCAGGGGTTTGCGCGGGCCTGGGTCACGATTGTGGATACCCACGTAACGACCGTAGTTTCAGCGGCAATTTTGTTTATTTTCGGGTCCGGCCCGGTGAAGGGTTTCGCCATTACGCTGATTTTCGGTCTATTGGCGAACTTGTTTACGGCCGTATTTGTTTCGCGCGTGATTTTTGACTGGCTTTTGACGAAGAAGGGCCGCGGGGAAGCTTTGAGCATTTAGGGCCGTCGGCTGTTCAGCCATCAGCCAGATCAAGAACAAGGCAGAGTTCTGAGGTTCGATAATGAGGATTATAAGAGTGTTGATTACGCGTGCTGGCCGATAGCCGATAGCCGACAGCCGACAGCGATTTTAAGGGGTTAAAGTGGAGTTTTTTCGCGATACGAATATCGATTTCCTGGGCAAGAAGTGGTACTTTCTCGCCTTTTCGCTGGTGTTCAGCGTGGCTGGGATATTTTCCATGCTGTTCTGGCATGGGGTACCGCTGAGCGTGGATTTCCGCGGCGGCACTCTGGTCCACGTCAAGTTTGCCAACACGCCAGATGAAGACCAGCTCCGTGCGACCTTGCAGAATGCCGGCCTGCACAACTTCCGCATTCAGCAGCTCCGCAGCGGCGGGACCAACGAAGAACTCATCTCGCTGGACCAGAAAGAAACTGCGGGTGCCTCGCTCGACGAAGGCAAAAACCAAATTATTAAGGCCCTAGCAGGCAACTCCTCCACCGGCAAGATGGATCTGAACAACGCCGGTAAAGGGGCGATCTTGAAGTCTTTGCTGGACAGGGACCCTTTGCATCTGGGATCCGATGCCAATGCGCGGTACACGGCGGAGACCGATGCCATTGTTAACTACAGAAACGTCACCAAAGGCGGCGTGCTGAATAGCATGGATGAATTGTCCGCCGCGACGAAGCCCGAAGTGGTGGCGGCGCTCAAGGACGGTTTTTCTCTCTCCAACTTCGGCGTAAAGAACGTTGAGATCGTGGGACCGCAGGTGGGAAAGCAGTTGCAGAACCAAGCCAAGCTGGCGGTTCTGTATTCGCTGCTGGGAATGCTGATTTACCTGGGTTTTCGCTTCGAATTGATCTACGGTGTGGCGGCGGTGCTGACTGTGTTTCACGATACCCTCATCACCGTTGGAGCATTCTCCTTGACAAATAAGGAGATATCGCTGACAGTTATTGCCGCTATCCTGACCCTGATTGGGTACTCGAATAACGACACGATCGTCGTATTCGACCGCATTGCGGAAAACTTGAAGCAACTGCGGCGCGAGAAGTTGGCGGATGTCGTCAACAAGAGCATCAACCAGACGCTGAGCCGAACGATCCTGACGGCGGGACTTACGTTCTTAACCGTTTTGGCGTTGTATTTGTTTGGCGGTCAGGTATTGCACGACTTCTCGTTCGCCCTGGTGATTGGAATTTTGATTGGAACGTACTCGTCCATTGCGGTGGCCGCGCCCATTCTGGTCGCCTACCAGGAATGGCGGGCGAAGCAGAAGGGGACCAGTACGGTAGCGGTTCGCGCAAAAGCTTGATTTTGAAGGACTTAGGTCTTGAAACACTTAGATTTTAGGGGAGTTAGACTCTTCCGCAACAACGCCGGACGCAGATCAGGAAGGCAAATTCGCCAATTCAAGCGAAGCGCCGGTTGTGGGAGCAAATTGGAAACGGCTGGTGTCTAACGCTTAGGTGGCAGTAAACGGAGAAAACCCATGTTCGAAGACAGCCTTCTAGAATCCGGCAACAAGATCCATACCAAGCGCGGTTGGACGACGATCATCTCGTTTGCGCTGGAAGCAATTTTCATTGGCGTTCTGATCCTAATTCCCCTGATCTTCACCGAGGCCTTGCCCAAGGGGCAACTAGCAACGTTTCTGGTGGCCCCGCCACCACCGCCGCCGCCGCCGCCGCCGCCTTCAGCGCCCGTACACGTGGTGAAAGTGCAGACCGAGCTGGATAACAGCCAACTACGAACCCCAACCAAGATTCCCGAGAAAGTCAAAATTGTGCAGGAAGAAGAAGCGCCGCCGACCACCGCGGGCGTTATGGGCGGCGTCCCCGGTGGAGTTCCGGGCGGCTCGATGGGCG
>JAYWAL010000026.1:0-45504 GCA_043782485.1 Acidobacteriaceae bacterium
GGAGTCGGGCAGGGAATTCAAGGCCATCTCCAAGGTGGTCATCAACGCGACGGGCGCTTTCACCGACGCACTTCGGCAAAAAGCCGAGCCCGCAGTCGAACCAATGATCGTCCCCAGCCAGGGCATCCATCTGGTTTTCAACGCCAGCTTCCTGCAAGGCAACAGCGCCATCCTGGTGCCGCACACCAGCGACGGGCGCGTGTTATTCGCCATTCCTTGGCACGGCCATACCTTAGTTGGAACAACCGATACTCCCGTTGCGACGGCAACGCTCGAGCCGATTGCCCTGGAGGAAGAGATTGAATTCGTTTTAACGACCGCGGGTCAGTACATGACCAAAGCGCCGACGCGGGCGGATGTGCTCAGCGTATTCGCCGGAATTCGGCCGCTGGTGCGCGCTCCTGGTGCCACCAACACGGCGGCCCTGGCGCGCGACCATGTAATCCACATCGACCGCTCCGGGTTGGTGACCATTTGCGGCGGCAAGTGGACCACCTACCGGCACATGGCCGAAGACTGCGTGGATCAGGCGGCAATGCTGGCTCAGTTGCCGGAAAAGCCCTGCGTCACCCACCATCTGAATATTCATGGGTTCCACGGTGCGGCGCAGCAGTTTGGCGATCTAGCCATCTATGGGTCCGATGCCTACGAGATTCGCAAGCTGATCGAAGCCGACCCCAAGCTGGGCGAGAAGCTGCATCCAGAATTGCCGAACGTGAAAGCGGAAGTGGTTTGGGGTGTGCGTAACGAAATGGCTCGCAGCGTGGAAGATGCGCTGGCGAGACGCACGCGAGCGCTGTTCTTGAATGCACGCGCTGCGCTGGCGATGGCTCCAGCGGTGAGCGAGTTGATGGCTAGGGAGCTTGGATGGAATGCGGCGGAGCAGGAGAAACAGTTGACGGCATTCCGCGAAATGGCCGCGCATTACGTTCTCTCGGCGTAAAATTCAGGTTTGTCCATGATTTCTTCATCTTTACGGAACTTCGGCCCCGCTTTGGTCCTGTTGAGTGGGCTGACGTTCGCGCAGAATACCGCTCCTTTCCGGAGTGTGGGCTCGATCAGCGGTAGGGTGCGGACGGCGGTTGACCAGCCCGTTTCCGGAGCGGTTGTGTCGTTACGGCAAAATGGCAAGCAGACTTCGACCGAGACGACCTCGGATAGGCTGGGAGAATA
Source organism: Acidobacteriaceae bacterium (assembly GCA_043782485.1). Lineage (GTDB taxonomy): Bacteria > Acidobacteriota > Terriglobia > Terriglobales > Acidobacteriaceae > JANXUC01. Next base: position 1,174 of record JAYWAL010000026.1, read on the forward strand.
CTCATTTTCGCCAGTCACGCCCGGCTCGTACACGGTGACGGCCCAGAAGCCAGGATGGAAGGTTCGGAGGCCAGAAGTCGTCACTCTGACAGCTGGCGAAGACAAAAATGCAAGTATTGTCCTGGAGCCCGTCGCGGCTTCGACGTCCTCGGGTATCGAATTTGACGACAAGCCCAACTTCACGGTCGCTGGAGTAACGGATTGGAACAACGTCAGCATCCACGGCTCCGACGTAAGCACCCGCACCAGCGAGGCGCTCACGAAAGACACGCTGGCGCTCAAGTCTGGCGAAGGCGCCTCGAAAGCGGCCGCCGCAACCGATGTGTCGAAAAACCCAACGACCGCGGACGGTCACCGCAGGCTCGGTGATTTGGACGAACAATCCGGCGATTCACTCGGCGCCGTGCGGGAGTACGAGCAAGCCGTTCACCTCGATCCCAGCGAGCCAAATTATTTTGCCTGGGGAACGGAATTGCTGCTGCACCGTGCGGAGCAGCCCGCAGTTGCAGTATTCACAAAGGGCTCCAAGGCCCATCCACGATCGGCGCGATTGCTGGAGGGGCTTGGCGCTGCGCTCTCAGCCAGCGGCGCCTACGAGGAAGCGGCCCGGCATCTGTGTCAGGCTGCGGATTTGCATCCCGCCGACCCAACCCCGTATCTCTTCCTGGGCAAAGTCGAAAAGGCTGCTGAAGCGGCGTTGCCCTGTGGAGAGCCCACGCTCGCCCGATTCGCACGCCAATCCCCCGGCAACGCCATGGCGAACTACTATAACGCCATCGCTGTTTGGAAAAAAGAACGGACACTAAAGGATGGGACGGTAAGCCAGGCCGAGCGCTTACTGGAGAAGGCCCTCAAGATCGACCCGACGCTCGGGGAAGCTTACCTGCAACTGGGAATCATCCACGCTGCGCGGGGGAAGGTTGACGAGGCCATCACCAACTATAAGAAAGCCCTGGAAGTGAGCCCGCAGCTGGGAGAGGCGCACTATCGCCTCGGGTCGGCTTACCGACGCGCTGGCAGGGAAGAGGATGCCAAGCGGGAACTTCAACTCTACGAGCAGGGTGAAAAGCTCGAAGCTGCGGCGCTGGAACGGCAGCGCAAAGAGGTGCAGCAGTTTCTGATTGTGCTCAAGGATGCGAACTAAGAATCAACTACTTAGTTTTCGGCTTATGCGAGTCAATAATTCCGCTGCCCTCGCGGATCGTCAAAATCTGGTTGGCCTTGACCTGCGGAAAGCGTTCCAGCTTTTGTGTCGTAGGCCACTTCACCTCAATCAGGTCCACAGTTTCGCTTCTCCCCAAGCCAAAATGCAGACGCAAATCGCCTTGCGACATCACGCTCGAGCCGCTGTGAACTTCATCCATCTGGATGTGCTTCCCGGTGATCACACGCACACGGGCGCCGATAGCCGTGCGGTTGCACTGCGTTCCCACCAGCTTGATCTTGATCCAGTTCTGCTGGTTGCCGCCATCGTTGCGAAGCAGGGAAGGCGGGTCGTTCAGATTTAGGATCACGATGTCCATGTCGCCATCATTGTCATAATCGCCAAAGGCGGCGCCGCGGCTGGAAAAATGCTGAGTGATTCCGGGACCCATCGCGGACGAGACATCCTTGAACCTGCCATCGCCCAGATTCTTGTAAACCAGCCGCGGGTTCTTGTAGGTCTGCCCGATGCCGTGGCCCTCAATTTCCGGATAGACGTGCCCGTTGATCTGCACAATGTCCTGCCAGCCGTCATTGTCCACATCAATGAATCCGCATCCCCAGGCAACGTATTGGTTGTTGATGCCAATGCCAGACGAAAACGTAACATCGCTGAAAGTTCCGTCCCCGTTGTTGTGATAGAGGTTACAGGTGTCGTCCGCGAAGTTCGTCTTGAAGATGTCGAACCAGCCATCGCAGTCGTAGTCCGCGACGCCAACGCCCATACCAGCCTGCTCATGCCCATTTTCGCTGTAGGCGCAGCCAGCAACGACGGCAATATCGGTAAACGTCCCGTCGTGGTTGTTATGGAACAAAATGCTTGGCTGCGAGTCCACGGCGACGTAAATGTCCGGCCAGCCGTCGTTGTCGAAGTCGTAGGAAACGGCAGTAATGGAAAATCGCGGCCCAGGCTTGAGGATCCCCGCTTTTTCCGAAACATCCGTAAACGTCCCGTCTCCGTTGTTGTGGTAAAGGACGTTCGTATCTCCGGGCATACCGCGCGGGCCGCACATCACCGGAATTCCTTTCCACTGGCACTGATCAGGCTCAGTGGGGGAAGGAGTCTTTGCGGGGTCCAGCTTGATGTAATTGCAGACGAAAAGATCAAGCCGCCCGTCGCGATCGTAATCAAGAAACGTGCAGCCCGAACCCCAGCGGACTTTCTCGTCGTAGACGCCAGCTTTGCGGGTCACATCTGTAAACGTCCCGTCGCCGTTGTTGTGGAACAAGACGTTATGTCCCCAGAAGCAGCAGAACAGGTCATCCCAGCCGTCGTTGTCGTAATCGCCCACGCAAACGCCCGTTTGCCAGCCTGTGCGTCCCAGGCCAGTTTTCTCGGTGATATCCGTAAACGTTCCGTCGCGGTTGTTCTTGTAAAGATGAGAAGTTGGAGCCTGCCCCGCTGGCCAGTCGGTGTTGAAGCGCGTTCCATTCGTCAAATAAATGTCCAGCCAGCCGTCGTTGTCATAGTCGAAAAACGCCAGCCCGCTGCCCTTGGCCTCAATGATGTATTTTTTGTGGTCCAGGCCGCCCCAGACGTTGGGCGCGGTGAGTCCGGCTTCCTTTGCCACATCCACAAACGTAACTGGAGACGCCGCAGGGTTTGTCGCTGTTGTGAGCAACGGTGTTTTCCCCCAGCGCCACAGCGGCGTGGCGAGAGCGTCCACTAGTGTGCTGCCCAGCACAACTAGAGAGGAACCGAGGAACTGCCGGCGCGGAATCTTCATGGCTTGGCTGTAGTCGGGATTTTCGGAAAATTGCGCGGCACAATGCCCGTACCCTCTTTGATCGCAATGATCTTGTCGATGGGCAAGTTAGTCAGCTTATCGACCTGTCCGCTCGGCCAGGTAATTTCTAAAGACTCAATCTTGGTCCGCTTGCCAACGCCAAAGAGAATTCGAGGATCGCTGGCGGACATGTAGCCCATGCCGCCCTTGGACTGCTCGACGTGTGCGAATCCTTCGGAAGTGAGCTTGAGCGACGCCCCGATTCCATCGCGATTGGATTTCGTGCCGATCAACAAAATTTCCAACCAATGATTCGCGTTGCCGCCGTCGTTGCGCAGAAGCTCGGGGAAATCGCCACGGTTGTTGATGGCGATATCAGTGTCGCCGTCGTTGTCATAGTCGGCTGTTGCAATTCCCCGGCCAGCGATGGGCCGCACAAAGTCTGGCCCCAGTGACTCGGAAACTTTCTCGAATTGCCCCTTGCCCAGATTGCGAAACATTAGCAGCGGCTCTTTATAAGAAACTTCGCTGTGATACAGAGCAATGTTGTCCAGCATGGCCCCGTTCAATTGCAGAATATCGTTCCATCCGTCATTGTCATAATCCAAAAACTTCATGGAAACGCCGCTCAGCAGCACAGCTTTGTTTCCAATTCCGGAACGAAATGTTTCGTCGTCAAAGGTTCCGTTCTGGTTGTTGTGGTAGAGGCGGTTCAGTTCGAAATCGAGGTGGGTGACGTAGACATCCTGCCACCCGTCTCCGTCCACGTCGGCAGCGTCAATGCCCATGCCAGCTTCATATTTCCCATCTTCGCCAGCCGCCAGGCCGGAAAGGAACGAGACATCTTCAAACGTCCCATTTTTTTTGTTGAGGAATAGAAAATTCGGCCAGGAATCATTGGCGATGGCAATGTCCGGCCAGCCATCATTATTAAAGTCGGCTAGCACCACGCCCATACCCTTCGATTCCGGCTTGCCCACGCCCGATGCGTCACTGACGTCCGTGAACGTCCCATCGTGGTTGTTGTGGTAGAGCTTGGTCTTCTGCCCCTTGTAATTTCCCGGATGGCAGTACGACCGATAGCCGGGACGCCGTTCACCGCAGTAGGCATTGTTCTTCGGAGTCCACTCGATGTAGTTGGTAACCAGCAGGTCGAGCCAGCCGTCTTTATCGTAGTCAAACCAACCAGCGCTGGTGGACCATCCGCCCACATCGCCAACGCCCGCCTTCGCGGTCACGTCCGTAAATGTTCCATTACCGTTATTATGGTAGAGAATCGCGCGCCCGTATCCGGTAACGTACAAGTCTGGGTAGCCGTCGTTGTCGAAGTCTCCTACGGTCACGCCCTGGCCGTAAAGCCCTTCCGCGCCCACTCCGGCTTTTTCCGTGACGTCGGTAAATGTCCCGTCCCCGTTGTTGTGGTAAAGCGCCGAGCGCAGCGGATGCGGCGGCTTGTAAATATCCGTCGCGGCCGATTGCACAAAATACAAATCCATCAAGCCATCCTGGTCGTAGTCAATCCACCCCACGCCCGTGCCCATGGTCTCCAAATAATATTTCTCGTCGCTCTGCGTCGAGTCCTGAAGAAACGTGATCCCCGCGGCTTGACGGACATCGGTGAAACGAACGGCAACGCGCGAACCGGGTAGTTGCGTGGCCTGACCGGAGGGAGCCTGCTGCGACTGGGCGGCACTTGCGCTTAACGCTATAAAGATGAGCGCGCCAACCACCGCACAGCCTCGCCCTTCGCTTACGAACCGTTGTTTTGCCATGTGCGGGTTATCAGGAAGCAGTCTTGGAGTCGGAAGAAGGTCAGCCTTGCCCGAATTCTAGCATCGGGCTAGTGGCGCACTCAAACTCCCAAGCGCCTTGCGCGCACGTCAGAGCGTCCGATCCGCCAGCGCCAATGCGAGTTGCAAAAGTTGCTGCCTAGCTTCCATGGGCATGGGCGCGCTGGCCGACGACGCCGACGCTGGCCCCTTCGATAGCGTCGCCTCAATGCGATCCACGTCCAGAGCGCCTCCCGTATTGCTGCCCTTAAAGCGATTGAGCACCTCGCGTGCCTTTTCAATCTGCCCGGTCTGGAAATAAAACACACCCAAGGTCGAGTAGCTGCCAATCCACTCTGGCAAAAGGTCCACGGCTTTCTCAAAGCGCTCCGCTGCCTGCGGAGTTTTTCCCTGCAAGGCCGAGACCAGCCCCGATCCCCACAACAATTTTCCCGACCCCGGCATCCGGGTCAGCCCTTTTTGCAATGTGTCCTCCGCGCCCTTCACATCGCCCTGCCGCAGCTGAACCAGCATCAGCGAAAGGTAATTCTGATCTTTATCAGGGTTCCGCTGGATGGCGTCGCGAAAAATCTCCGCGGCCCGGGCGCTCTCGCCCAGGTGCGCCTGGATATCTCCCAACAACGACAAAAACGTGTCGTCCTGTTGCCCAGCGGCGGATACTTTCTGTGCCGCGTCCAGCGCCTCCGCAAACGAGCCTTTCCGGAAGTACGCATTCGCCAAATCAAACTTCACGTCATCCGAGTCCGGATTGGCTTTCAGCGCTGCCTGGAAATGCTGGATAGCGTCGTCATACAACCGGAACCGCGCCAGCAAAACGCCGATCCCGGTTTGCGTCCGAAAGTCGGTGGCGCTGATCTCATCCAGCTGCGCAATGATCTTCCGCGCATCTTCCAGTTTTCCCAGCTTTAGGTTGGCTTCCGACAGCAAATACAAATCCCGCGGCTGGTCCGGATGCTTCTGGATTTGCGCCGTCAGCTCCGTCAAATCAAGCTGCGTGCGTTCTTTGGCGTCCAGCGCCGACCGGTTATCCAGATAGTCGAACAGATGCTGGTACGGATACGGACCCGCCGAAGCATCTTTGGAGAGCGTCTGAAATACGCTCAAATCCCTCTGCGCGGCGTCCATTTGGTGAAGGCTTCTCTCCACCATCGCCAGTTTGTAGTATCCCGTGGAAGGATCGCGACTGATCTTCACATAGCGCCGCAGCAATTCCGCTGCCTGTTCCAATTTCTTATTAGTGATGCGCAAGTTCGCCAGTTCCAGCAGCGCATCGGCAAAGTCAGGATTCTCCGTCAATACCTGCTGAAACAAAGCCTCCGCCGCCGCGTGATCCCCCTGCCGTTCCTCAATAAAGCCCAGATTGTAAAGGCAGGACACGTTGTGCTTATCCAGCTTCAGTCCGTCCTGGAAATACTTTTTCGCTTCGTCAAACCGCCCGAGATGCCGGTACGAAAGCCCAAGAAACGCATACGAGCGCGCCGCCGGATCCAATTCAATTAGCGCCTTAAACTCATCAATCGCTTTTTCAGTCTTTCCGGCCATGAAGAAGCTCTCCCCCAGCGCGGCGTGTAAGTCCGCCCGCTTCGGAGCAATCTTCAATCCAGATTCCAGTAGCGGAATTGCATCCTCAAAATAGTTCTGCGACATGCTTACCCGCGCCAGCAGAAAAATAATGTCCGGATTCTCCGGTGCCAGCTTGTGCGCCCGCACTAGAAGGTCCAGCGCATCCACCACCCGCTTCTGGTCGTTGTAGACCTGCCCTAGTAGATAGAGCGTCTCCGGGGAGTCCGGCTTCAGTTGCAGAGCCCGGTGCAGAGCCAATTCCGCCTTGCCATACTCAGCTGATCGCAGGTACGTCTGTCCCAGGTTGTACAGAATCTCAAACGTTTCCGGCTTCAGCGCATTCGCCTTTTCCAGTTCCACCTGCGCCGCGGCGTATTGTTTCTCGGAAGCCAGCAGCGTGCCCAGCGTAAAGTGTAGCTGCACATCATCCTTGCTGCCCGCCGAAAGGCTGTTCGCCAGCTTCAGTCCCTCCACCTTCCGTCCCGCCTGTAAATACGCGCGCACCAGATTGAACCGCGCCGCCGGATTCGATGCCCCCACCCGCTGGAAATGCGGAATCGCCTCCGCTGCGGCACCGCGCCCCAACAGCACCAGACCCAGATTGAAGTTCCCATCGAAATTCGTCGGATCCAGCCGCAACGCGCTGCGAAACTCCTTCTCAGCCAGCTCGAGTTTCTCTTCCGCGATGTCTAGATTGCCCAGATTATTATGGGTCCGCGCGGAATTCGCATTCAGCTTCAGCGCGCGCTCGAATGCTTCCCGCGCATGCGCTCCATCCTTGTCCCCGCTGGCCACGATTCCCAGCAGGTTGTAGCCATCCACGTTGGGACGCGCCGCCAGTCCGTCTTCCAGCTTCTTTTTAGCCTCAGCCCGCGAGCCTTGCCGCAACAGGTCTTCCGCTTCCAGAACGAATGCCGGAACCTGCGCGGCCGCCCGGCCATGGCTTCGCGCCGGAGCGGTCTGTGCGGACGACCATCCGACCGCCACGAACAAGGCCAACGCCGCCAGCCCGCGTAGCATTCCACAACATCGAGTTGCAATATCCATGCCTACAGTATGCCTCCGCCCACGCGCGAGTGGCGTGGGAAACTTAATTCAGCAACTCCAGAGTCTCTTGCGCCACCTTATGCCCCGGCTGCACCCGCAGCAGAGCGCGCAAAGCCTCGCGAGCCTTCTCCTTCTCGTCAAGCAATACGTAGAGCCTTGCCAGATTGAGGTACGCCTGGTCTTGGTTCGGCGTCAGCCGAATGCAAGTCTGGAATTTCTCTTCCGCCAGCGCGTATTCTTTCTCCCGGACCAACAGCACGCCTAAATTATTGAGCGCGTCGGTGTAGTCCGGCCGCAACTCTACTGCCTTTTCCAATCGAGGCAGCGCCAACTCCAGCTTCTCTTGCCGCGCGTAAAACATCCCGAGGCTATAGTTGGCCTCGGGATTTTCCGGCTCCAGTTCCGCCGCGCGCTTCAGCGCGGTTTCCGCCTCGCCGTTCGCGCCCTGTCGCCGATAAACATTCCCCAGATTCAGCAATGCTGTGGCATAGTTCGGGCGCTGCCGCAAAGACTGCTGAAAGTGCCCAATCGCTTCTTCCACGTGACCGTCCTGCGCCGCCATCATGCCCAGATTGTTCCAAGCCTCCGGATATTCCGGCCGCTGCTTCAACGCTCGTTCCAAATTGACTCGCGCCTCGGGCAGGGCATTGCGGCGCAGGCACAACGTTCCAAGGTTGTAATAGGCTTCCGCATCCTCCGGCTTGGCGGCAATCACCTGGCGAAACGACGCCTCCGCCTGCTCCAGATAGCCGCGCTGGAAGAATGCGACGCCATACGTGAAGGCATTGCGCCGGAACGAACCCTGGTGCAGGGTGCCCGCAAACGGAAGCGCTCGCCGCACACGTTCCTCATCCGTCGCCGCAATCGCCCGTGCGTCGGCCTCCAACCGCGTAGGCTCCACCTTCCCTTGATACACCTTCACGATCCGTCCTTCCGAATCCAGAAGAAACGAGCTAGGCAGACCAAGATCACGCCGTCGATCAAAAAGATATCGATACACGATGTTATAAACGCCCAGCACTTCCGGGGTGGCCAGCAGATTCGGAAACGTCAAACCACTCGTCACTGCGCGAACCGCCCCACTGCCCTCGTTCGCGCAAATCCCTAGAACGCGGAGCCCACCCGCGGATAACTCCGCCCCACTTCTTTGCAAACTCGCGAGCTGCTCGCCACACAAGGACGAAGACGCCGTCCAAAAGCAAAGCAGCACCGCACTTCCTCGATACGTCCGCAGTTTCCGAACAGTTCCCGCCAAATCCGGCAACGAGAATTCCGGCGCGCTCAGCGGCTCCATCAGCCAAGTCTCAACACCAGCGGGCACTTCCGGCGGCACGGCATCATGCCCAGTAGAAAGTAACGACGCTGCAAACTCCGCCGCTCGAAACTCCGCCGCGCCCTCCACAATCTCAATCCGCCGGTTCACCGGCAGTTGCTCAAAGTTCTGCGTCAACCCGCTCGGCCAACGCACCGAAGCGCGCACCACTCCCTCCGCGGCCCCGACGCCGAAGAACAGCTCTTTCCCGTGCTGCGATAGAAATCCCGAGCCAGCCTGCAAGTATTTCGTTTGCCGATGCCCACCCGCTTCCACCGTCACCGCCGCGCCAATCGCATCCCGATTACTCTTCACGCCACGCAAGCGCAACGCAACGCGGTTTCCCAGCTCCGTCATGCCATTCCGAAGAATCCTCACCTGCGGCCCCGTTCGATTCTTCAGCACCATCTCCAAGCGCCCGTCGTGGTCCAGATCCGCCAGCGCAAAGGAGCGGCTATCGTCCAGCAAATCCAGCCCCATCACTCCTGAAACATCGGAGAACGTCCCGTCTCCGTTGTTCGCGTAAAACACATTCCGTTCCCGCCCGCTCCACGAACCATCCGAACGAATCAATTCGTTGATGGCGTTCCATCCCAACTCATACTTCGTTGAAGGCAAGGCATCGGGCGGAGACTTGGCCACCAGTTGCCGCCAGAAAAAACTGGAAAGATCGTCTTTGTCATCGTTCCCGCCCGCCGATTCCGGCCCAGTAATGTAGCCGTTCGCGATGTAGAGGTCCGCGTACCCGTCATGGTCAAAGTCCCACGAATCGGAACACCAAGCCCAGCGGCCCATTTCCACGCCAGCCTCCGCTCTAGCAAACTTCCCATCTCCCAGATTCCGGTGCAGGGCATTGCCCCGCGCATGTTGCAGGTACAGTCCGCGAATGTTCTCCGGGTCTTTCTCCTGAAAACGTGTTTGCTCCGAAACGCGCAGACCGGCCGCCGACCACATATTCGCCGCGTAAAGGTCTTGCTTCCCATCGCCATCAAAATCAAACCAACAAGCGCTCATTCCCGCCCCAGCGCTATCCACGCCAGCCTCCGCGGACACCGCCTGAAAAGTCCCATCGCCGCCGTTCCGATACAGGTTGCTGCGCCCAAAGTCGTTCACCACGTACAAATCCGGGGCGCCATCTCCGTTGGCATCACCCCAGGCGCAGGCAAAGCTGTAACGGTTATTCTCGGCGTTCAATCCCGTCGCTTCGGTCCGGTCCTGGAACGTGGCGTTACCCTCGTTGTGCATCAAAAAATTCGGCGGTCCATTGCGGGCGTCGAAATACGGTGTCGGGTAATGGTATTGATCCAACCCGAGGTAATAGCTGTAGAGGCAAAAGTAAATGTCCAACCGTCCGTCGCCGTCGTAGTCGGCCAGCGCGGCGTGGGTGAACGTCCCCTGCGGAGGAGTCACAAACCGAAAAGCATCGTTCTTGCGCCGGAACTTTCCGTTGCCTTCGTTCAGGAACAGCAGCGGTCCACTTCCGCAAACCACCAGCAGGTCCTGCAAACCCTTGTTCTCAAAATCCGCGAACAGCGCACAGGCCGTGCCATCCAGCACGTCCACACCCGCCGCTTTCGTTACATCCTCAAACGTCCCGTCCCCTCGATTCCGGTAGAGCCGGTTGGGCAGTCCCGCGGGCTGGCACACATAAAGATCGTCCCATCCATCGCCATCAAAATCCCCGGCAGCCACGCCATTGTTGCCGTAGACGTCAATCCCACACGCCGCGTCCAAAGTCGTCCGCCAGGAATCCACCCCTCTGCGCAACTGCTGCCGATAGGACTCGGTGTTGCCCAGAGCTTGCGCCGTGACATCCACAAACATCGGCCCACGCGCGCTGCATACGGATTCGTCGGTCGCCTCCCACCGCAGCGCCCGCCAGCCGCTAGAGTCGCTTACTTGTTCCTTGTTCCATTCCGTCAGCCAGAGCCCAATCCGCTGCTCGCGAATTCCATCCATACGGGTTCCAACCAGTTCGTAGCGAATGTCAGCCGCAACCTTCAGCGACAATCCAGGCAGCTCTCGAATTCCAACGATCTGGAATTCCGCCGTCTCCAGGCGCGCCCAGGCGGAGAGGTAACCTCGCATCGCCTCAACAAAGCGATCCCGCCCGGCGACCAAGCCCTTCGGAAATTGCCGACGAACCACAGTCAGCCCGTTGTCCCCGCGCAACTTTTTTTCCGCCGCGCTGTTCAGCGAGGGAGCAGCAATCGCGGGGTCGAGAAACCTGGCCATCACGTCCAAAGCGGGCGCGGCCTCTCGCAGCTCCCGACTCCAGTCGTTCAGCAGTCGCATGATTTCAAAAGCGTATTTTTCCGTGACATACTCGTCCGACCCGGGCGTAACCAGCCGCAGCACATCGTCCACCGGAGACTTTGTTGGATAGTGCGGCGTGACGTGAAAATCAGAAAGAGGAAACTGAGAATTCCCCGAAGCCAATGCTGACGACAACGGTGACGCCCACAACGGCGCGGCCCGCAGCGCAGCCGGAAGAAACACCAGCGGCGCTAGCCGCATACTCTCCAGCAACGCCCGGCGCGAAAACTTCGGCCCCAAACTCTCCAGCTGCTTCATGGTCGCAAGCCCACGCTGGAGTAAGGGAAACTCAGATGGTGTCCCTGCTTGTGTCCCTGATCGTGTCTCGGATTGCGTCTCTGATTGTGACCCGGATTGGGCCCCAGATTGCCCCCGCCTTGAAAGGGCACGGCTTCAGCCGTGCCGCCAAAACCGCATAGAGACAGGGGCTTTAGCCCCCGAGGCTCGCTCTCAGTCGCGCCAGATTGATTCACCAAGGAGTTCATTAGACCCTCCCCAGTCCAGCCCAAAGTCATACCCGATGCTAGCACTCGCCCAGCTGGTTGCAAAAACAGAACACCTACTCCGCGGGCGGTGGACCTGACGAATCCCGCAAAATCAATTCCACCGAAATCTGGTATTCCCGGCCATACGGATCGACCGCCGACGAGAGTTCATGCAGCGCGTTCGCCGCCGTCTGCCCCAACGTGTCCCGGTGCACGTCCACGGTGGTAATGGAGGGGTTGCTGTATTCCGACAGCCGAATATTATCGAAGCCGGTCACCGAAATATCCTGCGGCACGCGGCAGCCCGACTTCGTTAACCCTTTAATCACGCCAATCGCCGTCAAGTCGTTCACCGCCACCACCGCCGTGGGCCGAGGCGCGAGCTTGGCAATCGCCAACCCCGCCGCCAAACCCCCTTCAAAGCGCAAATCTCCCGAAAGCACCGGTCCCGGCACCAAGTCCAGCCGCAGCATCGTCTTCTCGTACGCTTCCTGCCGCTCGTTGTTGGATTTCAGCTTCGCGCGGCCCGCCACAAAGGCAATCCGCCGGTGGCCCAGGCCGTAAAGGTGCTCCACAATGCGCTCTACGCCGGAGACGTAATCAATTCGGATATTGCTCATAAAGGTTCGCGGCGGCGCCAGGTCGAGGAACGCCACCGCAATCTTGCGCGCCGCCAGCTCGTGGATCAACCGCAGGCTGATTTCCGACGTCATCACGGCCACGCCGCGAACATTGTGCTCCATCATCCTCTCGGCCACCTCGCGCGTGCGCCGAGGATCGTAGTTCGTGTCGCTCAGAATCACTTCGTAGCCCAGCTGCCGCGCCCGCGTTTCAAAGCTCTTAATCACCTCCGGAAAGAAGGGATTCTCAATGTCGGAGACGATAATTCCCACAGTACGGCTATCGCCCGAGGCCAGGTTACGGGCATGCGCGTTGGCTACGTAGCCCAGCTTCTTGACCGTGGCCAAAACCAAAATTTGTGTCCTCCGACCCACTTTTCCAGTCTTGTTCAGGACATTGGACACGGTGGCCGTGGAAACCCCGGCAGCGCTGGCGACGTCTCGAATGGTGAGCTTCATAAATCGATTTAGCTCCCGACTTTTTTGCCCCTACCCAGACTATGTCTTTTTGGGGTAAATGCGTTAAATCGAAAAAACGGCCGTCCAGAGCAGCGTAACCGCTTAACCTGTGTAAAACTTTGTCACTTTTCAGCTTGACAGCTGTATTTACATGGGTGTAATGTCGGCTGCGGTCGTGACTAGTGGTTTTTGACTAGAGCCTACGGGTAAACGTTACCCCGAAGGTTAAGCGCTTAAGTTGCGCCCGACCCAAGTGCAGTTGCTGGCTAACGGAAGATCTTGAGGAGAAACGGTATATGACCTGGAAGTCGATTTCGTCGTGGACACTGCAAACCTCGTTGGCTCTAGCAGCCACCCTCATGCTCTTCAGCTCAGCAACCCTCCACGCCCAAGTCGACGCCGGCGCCATCCTCGGCACCGTCAAGGACGCCTCAGGAGCTGTCGTCAGGGGAGCCGCCGTCACATTGACGAACGAAGGCACGGCAGCCAAGCTATCCACGACAACCGGCGACGACGGAGGATTTAAATTTGCCCCCGTCCGAATTGGGAGTTACACGGTCAACGTCTCCATGCAGGGCTTTTCTTCTGCGGAACACAAGAATGTGGTTGTCAACGTAGGCGCGTCCGTAGTCGCGGATTTCGCGCTCAAGGCAGGTCAGATTACGGAGACGGTCGAGGTGACGACCGACGCGCCCGTGCTCCAGACGCAGGATGCATCTGTGGGTCAGGTCGTCAACGCCCGCAGTGTGAATAATCTGCCCCTGAACGGAAGGAACTTTACCTTCCTGGCCCAACTTTCTGCCGGTGTCAATACCCCCCAAGCCGATACACGCGGCAACGCGGCCAGTGGTGCTTTTTCCGCCAACGGATCGCGCCCAGCTCAAAACAATTACTTGCTGGATGGTATTGACAACAACTCCGACACCGTTGACTTTCTGAACGGCACCAACTTCGTGATCCTGCCTCCGGTTGATGCCGTTGAAGAATTCAAGGTACAAACTACCGGTTTCAGCGCCGAGTTCGGTCGCTCCGGAGCCGCCGTCCTCAATGCCACCATCAAATCGGGCACAAATCACTTGCACGGCACAGCTTGGGAGTTTTTCCGCAATGACAAGCTGGATGCCAAGGATTTTTTTGAAACCAAGAAGAGTGAACTCCGTCTGAACCAGTTCGGCGTTGCCGCTGGCGGACCAGTCATCAGGGACAAAGTATTCTTTTTCGGAGATTTCGAATTCGGTCGTCGGCGTCAAGGTTCTCCGCACACGAACGGTGCTGTACCAACAGACTTGGAGCGGAGTTCCGGCTACACCAACCTGCAACAGCTCATCCAGACTGGTACCACGCAGACAGACCTCCTTGGCCGCACCATGCCGAACGGAACCGTTTTGGATCCCGCGACGACTCGCGCTGTAGCGGGAGGGTTTGTCCGAGATCCGTTCAGCGCGGTCTGTGGCCCAGGTACCACCACCTACACGCTGGCAGCCTGCCCCGATCTGAACATGTTGCCAGCGAGCCGATTGGATCCGAATGCGATCGCCCTGTTGAATCTCTATCCGGCGCCGAATGCCGGTTCGGGGATTTCGAGTAACTACTCCGCTTCGCCTGCTCTGAAGGAAAACCGTCGGGCTTTTGATGCGAAGATCGACATAAATCCGAACGACAAAAACGCTCTATTTTTCCGCGCGAGCTTGGTTGACGACCCTCAGCTCATTCCAGGGTTCTTCGGTGGCGTCGCGGATGGCGGTGGCTTCCAGGAAGGCACTCAGACCGCCCTAGCCGAGCAGGGTGCTTTGAGTTACACCCACACATTTTCTCCCACCCTTGTCAACGAGGCACGTGCGGGCCTGAGCTATCTTCACACTACCCGAATCTCGCCCGAAGCCAATAACCTCAAGGGAACTGGCGGAGATGGTATTCCCGCGGATTACGGCATCCGGGGGATCCCACAGCTCAAGGAAAACGGTGGGCTTCCCGCGTTTGGAATCCAGGGCCTGCAAACCCTTGGCAGCAACGCGTTTTTGCCCTCCGACGAGGTCAGTTCTACCTTCCAGGTGAACGACAACTTAACCAAGATCTACGGCAAACATACCTTCAAAATGGGCGTCGAGTGGCAGCACGTCAAGTTCTCCACCCTGCAACCTCCGTGGTCCCGCGGCCAATTCAATTTTGAAGGCAACTACACCAACATCCCGGGTGCAAGCGTTGGCGACCAGAATACTGGTATCGCGCAATTCCTCTTGTCCCCTACGCTATCCACCGTTGGCGGCCCTGATTGGGTGGGTGGCCCCGGAGTACACGGTCAGAACACTTCCGTGTTTGTCTCCAACATTTCGCTAACCGACAACGGCAAAAATTACTATGGCAGCTACTTCAACGATGACTGGAAAGTTAGTTCCAAGCTGTCGGTAAACTTGGGAGTGCGCTGGGACTTTTTCGGTCTGGTCTTCGAACACCACGGACACCAAGCTAACTTCGTTCCGGGAGGCGCTCCAGGGGGCGGTGCTCTGTATCTGGTTCCGGCAGGCACCAATCCGGCGAACCTATCCCCCAGCTTTACCAGTCTGCTAGCCACGGACGGCATTGGCCTCCAGATTGGCGACAAATACGGCAAAGGATTGGGAAATTCCCAGAAGGGCAATTTCGCTCCGAGAGTCGGGTTTGCCTACCAAGTCACCCCGAAACTGGTTGCTCGAGGCGGTTTCGGTATTTTCTATAATGGTTTTGAAAACCGCGGTTTCTCGCCGAATCTGGGTGAGAACTATCCATTCCAGTTCAACTTCTCGTTCAGCACTCCGAGTGACGTGGCGCCCCTTGCATACCCCGGATGTACCAGTCCGTATGCAACGGCAGCTGGAACCGCAACCCTCGAGACTGGATTCACCTGCACCCCACTGGATCCAACACTGGTCAATGCGAGCGGCCTTCAATTGCGCGGGATTCAATTCAACTACAAAACCCCCTACACCATGGGCGGCAACATGACCGTGCAGTATCAGCTCGCTCCGACGATGTCTCTCCAGGTAGGCTACGTGACGAATTTAGCGCGCCATTTGGAGGTTTTCCCCAATTCCAACAACGTCACCCAGATCGTGCCGGCTGGTGGCTCGACGCATGATTTTGTTCCATTCCCTGATTTCGGGCACGGTGGCAGTTACGCGACCACGAACGGAAATAGCTACTACCACGGCCTGCAGACCAAAGTGGAAAAGCAGTTCGCGCATGGCTTGAACTTCCTTGCCACGTACACGTACTCTAGAACCCGAACGGACGCGGGCGATTTGCTTAATGGCGGGAGTACCGCAGGATTTCGAGCTCCGGATGTTCCCGGGGCCGGAATTCGGTATGACTACGGCTTGGCCTCTTTCGATATTCGGAATGTCTTCCACTTCAGCGGCGGGTACGACCTACC
Organism: Acidobacteriaceae bacterium; assembly: GCA_043782485.1. GTDB lineage: Bacteria > Acidobacteriota > Terriglobia > Terriglobales > Acidobacteriaceae > JANXUC01. The sequence continues at coordinate 17,105 of JAYWAL010000026.1, forward strand.
GTTTGGAAAGGGAAAGTCGTTCATGAGCAACTCGAACAGAGTGGCCAACGCGTTGCTCGGTGGATGGAGTGTGAATTGGAGCGCAACCCTGCAGGGCGGCCAGCCAATTACTCTTTCTTGCCCCTCTGGCACAGCGGATGGAACCGGCTGCTACGACCTGCTGGTCGGAGATCCGCATTTGGGCGTACACATCGGCCAACACACGGACGGGACCAGAAAGGTGAGTTGGATCGGCAACCAGGCCGCATTTAATCAGCCGTGTCCGCAGGTTGGAACGTGGCCGGGGACTCTGCCTCCATGCGTAACTACGCCGGTTGGCTTGGGTTTGCTCGGCGGTAAACCTACGCAAATTGCCGGGCCAGGCTATCGGGGACTGGATTTCTCAGCATTCAAGAACTTCCAGCTTTCCGACCGCTTCCGAATGGAGTTTCGGTCGGAGTTCTTCAATATCCTCAACCATCCGACGTTCAACGCTCCGAATTTCGGTGGAAACGGCGTTGTGGCGATCGGTGGGTCGGGCGATTTTACGAATAAGGAACACTTCGGAGAAATCGGGTCAACTCGCAATCCTCTCAACGATCCGAGACAGATCCAGTTCGCTCTGAAGTTGTACTTCTAAGCCCACCACCTGCCCGTCAGAAGGCGCCCTTGCTGGGCGCCTTCTGATTTTGTCCCCAAGCAAAAGCTGCACATTCGCTGACTGCGGTGCTAGCATACGAACGCTGTGACCTTCCGTTGGCAGATCGCTTTGATTCTCGCGTCGCTCCTCGCTGGTGGCTCAAATCTTGCGGCTGAGACGCAGCCGCAGAAGGCTAGGGCTGACGCGCAAGTCTTGGATCGGCAGTTCCAGGCGGCGTCCGCTGACTATAATGCCGGTCGTTTCGCCGAGGCTGCCACTCAACTCGAGAACCTCCGCCGCAAGGTTCCCGAAAGCTTTGAAGTCCAGGAGCTTCTCGGTCTGGTCTATTCCGCCCAATCCGACGATGTTCAGGCCACCCCGCATCTGGAGAAGGCCGTGCGTCTGAAGCCCAACTCCGCTGCGGCGCGTACGAATCTGGCTGCGAATCTTTCGCGGCTCGGCAAGTTCGAGCTTGCCGAAGCGCAGTTCCAGAAGGCTGTGGAGCTCGATCCCAAAAGTTACGACACCAATCACAATCTGGGAGAGGCGTACGTGCGGGCCGGGCAGCTGGCGAAGGCGGAGCCTTATCTTGAGGACGCGCAGCGCATTCAGCCGGGCGCTTACGACAATGGATACGATCTTTCGCTGGCGTATTTGTTGACGAACCGTTTGGGCGACGCGCGGAAGCTTGTTCGGGATTTGCTCAAGGCGAAAGATACGGCCGAGCTGCACAATCTGCTGGGCGAAGTGGAAGAGAAGGACGGAAACTTTGTCGCCGCAGCCAACGAATTCCAGGCCGCCGCGCACGCTGACCCGAGCGAGAGTAATTTATTCGATTGGGCGAGCGAACTGCTTCTGCATCGCACGTTGGACCCAGCGGTGGATGTTTTTCTGCAGGCCACGCAGCGCTATCCCAAATCGGCGCGGCTGGCGATTGGCCTGGGCATGGCGTACTACACGCGCGGCAATTATGACGATGCGGTGAAGTCGCTGCTACGCGGTGCGGACCTTAGCCCTTCGGATCCCGGTTGTTATCTTTTTCTTTCCAAGGCTTATAACAGCTCGCCCGGCCAGGCGGAAGAAGTGATTGCGCGCTTTCGGCGTTTTGCTGAACTGCAACCCTCGAACGCCAAGGCTCATTATTATTTCGCCATGAGTTTGTGGAAAGGGAAGCGGTCTGAGGATGCCGGGCTGGACTTGAGCCAGATTGAAGGGCTGCTGAAGAAATCGTTGTCGCTGGATCCGAAGTCGGCGGAGGCGCATTTGCAGTTGGGCAATCTCTACTCCGACCAAGCGAAATTTACCGAAGCGATTCCGGAATACGAAACGGCGCGTCAGCTGGACGCTGGTTTGGCGGACGTTCGCTATCGGTTGGGACAGGCGTATGTTCGCACGGGGAAGAAGGAGTTGGCGCAGGAAGAGTTTGCCGTGTATCAGAAGTTGCGCGAGCAGCATTTGGCGGAATTGGACAAGCAGCGGGCGGAAATTCGGCAGTTTGTGTATGCGGCGAAGGATGGGGCTGGTAAAGCGGAGTAGTTGCTGGCAGCGGCTGAAGCCGCTTGCTGATTGGGCTTGGTCGGTACGGCTAAAGCCGTACCCTGATACGAAGCCTTGAATTCGGAAGTTATGTCCTTGCACATCTCATCGCCGCGGGCATCAAGCCGGGAACTGGCGGCGCGGCTCGCCTGCAATCGGCGGGACTTTCTGCGAACCGCGGCCAGTCTTGCTTTGGGCAGCAGCGTGGTGGGGTCGAGCCGATTGCTCCATGCGGCGGCTATCCCGAAACGGAAAGTGATTGTGATTACGTTTGGCGGGGGCGCGCGAGACCAGGAAACGTTTGCGCCGGAGGGTCAGGAGAACATTCCTCATCTCATTCGCGAGTTGATTCCGCGGTCTTCGTTTTTTTCGCAGGTGGTGAATCGCGGAATTCTTGGCCACTACGTCGCCACCGCCAGCCTTGCTACTGGCGTTTATGAAACAGTGAACAACTTTGCCTCCCTCCCCCCGGAACATCCCACGGCGTTCGAGTATTTCCGCAAGGACCTGAAGCGGCCCGCCTCGGATGCGTGGGTTGTGGCACCGAGCAACGGGTTCAACCGCATGGGAGAGAGTAGCCATCGTTCGTACGGCCCAGGATCGGGCGCGCGCGTGATTCTTCCCAAGCATTTGCTGAAAGCGGCCAATGCCGGGGGACAGGATTATGAACATCTGCTGCGCGACAACTATGAAACGCCGCTCTACGCGCCGCAACTGAGTGGCAATGATTTCGAACTGGAACAGCTGGGCATGATGCTGAAGCTTTCCGTGGACGACTTCAAGAGTCACGCGAAAACTCTGTCCAGCCCCGATGAGCTTTCCGTTTACATCGTGCGCCAGCTCATGCGTGAGCTTGCGCCCAGCTTGCTTTGGATTACCATGCACGATATCGATATTGCGCACGCCGGGGCGTATTCGCTCTATATTGACGGAATTCGGCGGACGGACCGGTTGTGCGCGGATATCTGGAAAGCGATTGAAACGGAGCCGGAGTATGCGGGCAGGACGACGTTATTTATTTTGCCGGACTTCGGCCGCGATGCCGACGACGATGCCGGGGGCAACGGCTTCCAGCACCATCGCACGGGCGACGCGCTTTCCCGCACCACGTGGATGATGGCTCTGGGCGCGGGGGTGCGCGAAGGCGTCGTGTTCGACCGGCCGATTGATTCCACCGATCTGGTGCCGACGCTGGGGTCCATGCTGGGATTTACGGCCGCGTACTCGCAGGGAAAGCCCATTCAGGAGTTGCTCTAGCCTCCATGTTGCCTGCTGACCTCAAACCGGAACTCTTCGCGAGCTACCCGCCAGAAGCTCGCAAGCTGGTTGCCAGCTGCGTGCCCGCGTTGCAACGGCTGCCGCTGGCGTATGTTCCGAGTTTGCTACGCGAAGTGGTGGAATACGACTTCAAGTTTCCGGCTGAGCAGAAGGCGCTGGAGAAGGAGCTGGCGAGTTTAAGCTCGCTGTCGCCGGGCGAGGTGAAGGCCTGGTTTCAGAGCTTCGCCGCCATTCAGCTTTCCCCGGAGCTGGAGAATTCCGATTGGGTGAATGCTCCGGCGCAGTTTGTCGAAAATCTTTCGGCGCATCTTTGGACAACGCACCAGCTGGATGCCTTCCGCACGGCAGCACTCGACTACGCGGACCGCTTACACAGTGTTGTGCTTGCGGAACCGCCGATTGTGCCGCGGCTGGGGATAACGGTGGTAGGTCAGGGGGCGGCCTCGGCGGAGGAGCCTTTGTTCCGGAAACTGCGTCCGCATGGCGCTTATTTCACGAACATCAAAGCTGACGGCGGCCTGCGAACGTTGCTGCAAGTGGTTACTGACCGGGCTAAGGCGCATCCCATTCCTTACGGCCATTGGTATATCGATGGTGGCGACGCCGCGGCAGTGGATTCCGGAGTGACCTGCGTCTCTTACGGCGGTCTCGGAGCGGCGCGCGCGGCCTTGTCGGAGAAGATTCGTTCAGATATTGAACGTCCCGGCATGGGTCCGGAAGCGCTACGTACTCTGATGGCTCGCCTGCGCCCGGCGGATTTGGGCTTGACTGAGAAGGGCGACGCGGTGCTGGATCGCTTTCAGGTGAAGCTGCTGACGGAAGGCTCGGGCACGCAAATATTTAGCACGACGTTCGCGCAATGGGCGGCGCGCGAAGTGCTGAGGCGCGCACAGCCGCATACGCTATTGGTTCGCTACGCTCCTCGGCAACGCCAGAAGCCGATGAACGAAATGCTGGCCGCTGGCCACGACCCCGCCGAACTTGACGCTGCCGGCTCTCTGGTGGATGCCGACATGGGTGCCTATTACAACTGGCTAAACCTGCAACGGCTGACGGGAGCGGAGAAGTCCTCATCGGTGGTGTGGTTTGAAGGCCACAACGAGGCGATCGCCATTGGGCCAGCCTTGCCGCGCGGCACAACTTCCAACGCTGTTGCAACTTTAGATCAACTCTTGAGTTGGGCGGCCTAGCAAACAACAAGTTTTGTGACATTAATTATTTCGGAACCGAGAGGATGAACCAAGTGGAAACCATCAATCGACGTAATTTTCTAAAGACCACCGGCACCGTGTTAGCTGGCGCCGCCCTTGTGAACAAAGCCCTGAGCGCGGCTCCGCTTCCGGGCGAATCCGGATTGGAAGGCCGCTTGACGCTGCCCATCAATCGCAATTGGCGGTTTAGCAAGTCGGTGGCGGAGGGTGGTCATAACCGCGACTTTGATGATTCCAATTTCGAGCGCGTGACCGTTCCGCACTCGAACGTGCGCTTGCCCTGGCATAGCTTTGACGAGAAAACGTATGAATTCACGTCGCTGTATCGCCGCCGCTTCAAGGTTCCCGCCGAGGCCGCCGGTCGGCACGTGTTTGTGGATTTTGAAGGCGTGATGACCGCTTCCACCGTGTGGATCAACGGTACGCGCCTGGGCGAGTACAAAGGCGGCTACACTCCGTTTTCGTTTGACCTTACGCCGCACCTGAATCCCAGCGGCGACAACGTGCTGGCTGTGGATGTGGATTCGAGCGAGCGTCCGGATATTCCTCCGTTCGGATTTCAGATCGACTACTTGACTTTTGGCGGCATCTACCGCGAGGTGGCGTTGCGGATTGTTCCGGGGACCTTCATCGAGAACATCTTCGCCCATCCGAAGGATGTTCTTAGCCCACACCCTTCTCTGGATGTCGACTGCTTCCTGCAGCATTTGGAGGCGTCGCGCGAGGCGATGACACTGGAAGTGGAGCTGCGCGACGGTGACACGGTTGTAGCGAAGGCGACGCAAAGTGTTCCGAAATCTGAAGCTGCCGCGGACCCGGTTGCCCACACCTTGCATCTAGACGGCTTGAACGGAATCAAGCTCTGGGACTTGAAAAACCCCAACCTTTATACGGTGCACGTCCGGCTGCTGCGCAGCGGAAAGCTGGTGGATGAGAATCATCGCCGCATCGGCTTCCGAAAGGCTGAGTTTACCGACCATGGGTTTGAGCTGAATGGCAAAGTCATTAAGCTACGCGGGCTGGATCGGCACCAGACATTTCCATTTATGGGCCAGGCGATGCCGGGGCGCTGCCAGCGCAGCGATGCCAATATCCTGCGGAACAAGTTGAAGTGCAACATCGTGCGTACGTCGCACTATCCGCAGTCGCGGCACTTTCTGGATGCGTGTGACGAAATGGGGTTGCTGGTGCTGGAAGAAATTCCCGGCTGGCAGCACATTGGCGACGAGCCCTGGAAACAGATTTCGGTCGACAACGTCAGCCGCATGATTCGGCGCGACTGGAACCATCCCAGCATTATCTTGTGGGGCGTGCGTATTAACGAGTCGCTGGATGACCACGACTTCTATACCAAGACGAACGCGGTGGCCCACAAGCTCGACACCACGCGGCAGACAGGTGGCATTCGCTACTTCCAGGAGTCCGAATTTCTGGAAGATGTATTCACCATGAATGACTTCGGGTTTCCGCTGAAGGCTCCGAACCACCCCCGTTATCTGAATACGGAATTCGTGGGTCACACCTATCCGACCAAGACGATCGACCAGGTGGAGCGCCTTACCGAGCACACCATGCGTCATGCTCGGATTCATGACCAGCTCGCGTCCAACCCGCAATACGCCGGAGGCATTGGCTGGTGCGCTTTCGACTACAACACGCATGGTGATTTTGGAACCGGAGACCGGATTTGCTACCACGGGGTAACGGATATGTTCCGTGAGCCGAAGCCAGCAGCTGGGTTTTATAAGTCGCAGTGCGATCCTGAGGATGAAGTCGTTTTGGAGCCGGCCTTCCACTGGGCGCGGGGGGATGAGTCGATTGGGTTTACCAAGGCTTGGGTGTGTTCCAATTGCGATCACCTGAAGTTTTATGTTGCCGGAAAGCTGGTGGCGGAGGTCGATCCCAACAAGACGGAGTTTGCTCACCTAAAGTACTCGCCATTCGTGGCCGACCTGGGCAAGGTGGTGCGCGAATGGGGCGACTTGCGGATTGACGGTTTTATCAAGGGTAAGCAGGTGATTTCCAAGAGCATGTCGGGACGCGGGATTGATCAGAAGTTTGCCTTGTTGCCCGACGACACCAAGCTGAACGCTGACGGCGCGGATACCACACGCGTGGTGTTGCGGGCGACCGATGAGTTTGGAGCGATTCGGCCATTCGCCAATGATGCCATCAAGTTCGAGCTGGAAGGGCCAGCGGAGATCATTGGCGACAATCCATTCGCTTTGATTGGCGGAACCGGGGCGATTTGGATTCGCGCCAAGGAGCAGGCGGGAACCGTCACGCTGACCGCGACGCATGCGCAATTGGGCAAGCAGCAGATCACGTTCGAAATCATGGCAGTCGCGCCGGAGGTGGCGTAGCGATGCGGGCGCTGAAGAAGCAACACACCCTGTTCCAAGTTGCGATTGCGGCGCTGGTACTCCTAGGGACGGCGTCGGCTGCGGATCTGCCTAGCAGGAAATACATCAACCTCGCGGCCATCAAGACGATGGTCGCGGCTGCGGAGGCGGAGGCGAAAAAGCTGAACGTGGACGTCACGCTCTGCATTGTGGATGACAGCGGCAATTTGCTGTTCCTACAAAAGGGCGACACGGCGCCGTTGAACACCATCGAGTTTGTGCAGAAGAAGGCGCGTCATGCGGCGTTGTACAAGAGTCCTTCCAAAGATGGCGCGGAGGCGTTGAAGAAGGGAAACATGGAGGTGCTGGCGTTTCCCGATTTTTTCCCTAACCAGGGCGGTCTGCCGATTCAGGTAGATGGCCAGACCATTGGCGGAATCGCCGCCAGCGGGGCCAAGTCGGAGATTGATGAGGCCATTGCCCAAGCCGCGCTGGACGCGCTTTTCAAGAAGTAACCGTACCTTAGCCACGGAGAGGAACCACCGGATGATCTCGAAATCTCTGACCTTATTTGGAGTGTGTGCCGCGTTGTCAACCACTGCGGTTGCAGCCGTGACGCCAACCAGCTTCGACTTGCGCTCGCCCGATAACCGCATCGAAGTCCGCATTCGCACGGCGCATCAAGTCCGCTACGACGTGCTGCTGAAGGGTAAGGCTCTCCTGGAGGATTGCCCGCTTTCCATCGACATTGACCACAAAAAGCTGGGCATGGACCCCAAGGTTCTGTCGGCCAAGACGCGCAGCTACGACCAGGTGGTCGAGCCGCCGGTGCGCCAGAAGTTTGCCAAGATTCGCGACAACTACAACGAAGTTCGCATTGAGATGGATGGCGGATATGCGGTGACGTTCCGCGCCTATAATGAGGGCACGGCTTACCGATTTGAGACGTCGCTGCCGCAGCAGCAGGTCAAGGTTTATGGCGAAGAAGTGCGCTTCAACTTCTCGGGCAATGCTACGGTATTTTACCCGCAGGAAGACACCATGTTTTCCCATAACGAGCGCAAGTATCTGCCGCAGCGTTTGACGGAGATTGTCCCTGCGTTCATCGCCACCATGCCCGCCGTGGTTGACGTTGCGGAGAACGCCAAAGTAGCTCTTGCCGAATCTGACGTGGAAGACTACCCCGGCATGTGGTTCAAGGGCACGACTAGTCCCGCTTTGGCGGGAACGTTTCCGCCGTATCCGCTCAAAGAGAAGCTGGAGAACGATCGCGACTTCCGCGTGGTGGAAGCGGCCGACTACATCGCCGCCACCACCGGCACGCGCACCTATCCCTGGCGGCTGGCGGGAATTGTGGAACGAGACGCGGACCTGATCACGAACCAGCTCGTGTGGTTGCTGGCCAAGCCCTCGCAATTGCAAGATACGTCCTGGATCAAGCCCGGCAAAGTTGCCTGGGACTGGTGGAACTACAACAACCTTTACGGCGTCGATTTCCACGCTGGCGTCAATACCCAAACCTACAAGTACTACATCGACTTCGCCGCTAAATACGGGCTTCAATACATCATTTTGGATGAGGGCTGGTACAAGCTCGGCAATGTGATGGACGTGGTTCCTGAGATCAACATGGCGGAGCTGACAGCTTACGCCAAGCAGAAAAATATAGGCATCATTCTGTGGGTGGTGTGGAAGTCGTTGGACGACAAGCTCATTCCTGCGCTGGATTTGTGGCAGCAGTGGGGCATTCAGGGTATCAAAGTGGACTTCATGCAGCGCGACGATCAGTTGCTCATCAACTACTACCACAAGGTCAGCCGTGAAACCGCCAAGCGCCATATGCTGGTGGATTTCCACGGCGGGCAGAAGCAAATCACCATGACGCGCACCTGGCCCAACATGATCAGCGGAGAAGGTGTTCGCGGTATGGAATGGAGTAAATGGAGTGCCGATTCCGAACCCAAGCATAACGTCACTCTGCCGTTTACCCGCATGTTCCTCGGCCCCATGGATTACACGCCCGGTGCCATGCGCAACGCCACCAGGACGACGTTTGCCGCCATCCACCAGCAGCCCATGGCGTTAGGCACGCGCTGCCACCAGCTAGCCATGTATGTGGTATTTGAAAGTCCTCTGCAAATGCTGGCCGACAGCCCCTCCAACTACATGCGTGAGCAGGATGCCATGGATTTCCTGACGCCCGTTCCCTCCGTTTGGGATGAAACGCGCGCGCTCGACGGCAAAATTTCCGAATACGTGGCCGTGGCCCGAAGAAGTGGCACCGACTGGTACGTGGGCGCGATGTCCGACTGGACGGCGCGCGAACTCGAACTGGACTTTTCATTCTTGCCTGACGGCAATTTCACCATGGATGCGTATCAAGATGGGGTCAATGCCGATCGGCAAGCGGGAGACTACACGCGGGTCAAGCTACAAGTGAACAAGTCGACGAAATTGAAAATCAAACTAGCGCCGGGTGGCGGTTGGGCGGCGCATCTGCGGCCCTAGCGAGGCTTTGAACAATTTTCTTTTTTGAAATTGTCATTCCGAGCGAAGCTGCGAGAAATCCCCAGGGTGCCGAAAGCGGCCCGACGCTTTCCAGCTCTCTTCCGAGGACGCCGCGTAGCAAGAAAGCTGGCGAGAATTGTGCCAAATTGAGGGTATGGGGATTCCTCGCTTCGCTTCGGAATGACCAGTCTCAAAAATGGAAGAGACTGTTCAGAGTCTCCTCGCGTTAGCGTGCATCGGTCGGCGTCAGCGTCTTGACGTGCGCAGCCTTCAGCTCCTGGAGCGCTGCCAGCAGGTCATTCCAGTCGTCGTGTTCGTGTTTGGTTTTATCGAAGAGCGAAAGGTCGCTGTAAAAATCGAGGATGTTGGCGCGCAATTCCGGCGAGGTCCCTTCGAACTTGCGCTTGGAAAGCTGCATGAGCAGTTTGCCGTAAACGTTGTCCGTGAGCGTGTACTCCGTCGGTTTGGTGGGCTGGCCGGTGTCGAAGTCGACGTTGGGGAGCGCGAGCTTGTGAGCGCGTTCGGCTTGCAGGAACTTGCGGTACTCAAGGACCGTGGTATCAATGCTCTTAATGTAGAGATCTTCCGTTTGCGCGGTGGGGCTCTTGAACGCCAGGCCCTTAAACGGGCCGACTTTCGGCATCAGGCGCATGACGGCGGCGAGAAAGCGAGTTCCAAATCCTGGACGAGTGTAGTCCTTGCCCCACTCTTTCTCATAGCTGGCGCGCGACAGATGGTAAAGGAACTCCTTCTTGGCGAAGTTCGGGTGTTCCTTCACCAATTCCTTCTTGTGGGCCTTCAGGGCGACCTGCGTCATGTGCGGAATTAATCCGCTGACGGCCCAACGGTAAGTGCCGACGGCGAGGTCTTCGTGGGTGAGAACGTCTTTCAACTCCACGCCGTAGACCGCCGGGAAAGCGCGCTCGAGCAAGGGCTTCGAAACCTGGAAGCCGATGAAGTCGTGGTAACTCTCCGGGGCGTAGCGATTTTTAGCCACCTGCACGGTGTCGAAGCCGAACTCGGTTTTCAGGTGCGCGGTCTTGTCCTGCGCATAACGGACGGAGTCGCCAAACTTCGCCCGCAGCTTAGGAAATTCCATGGCGACAGCATGGTTCACGGCCGGATGTCCGGTTATATCGGAAGCGTAGTGCGCCAGCGCTCCTAGGGCGAAAGCGTACTCGTTGGCATCCTGGCTGTCCTTCAACATTTCAATGACAAAGTCCCCGCTGCGGACGTAGTGAACCAGATCGCTGAACTCAACGTTGCCGAACGGATAGTAGCCCAAATCCTGGATGACGGCGCCGCCGTAAGCATAGGCGTGGGCTTCCTTCAGCTGCTGTTCGGAGAGTCCGGGATATTTCTTGAGCACCAGCGGACGGATTTCATCGAGCCAAAGCAGATCGATGATCTCTTCGTGGGTGAGGACGGAGTAGGCGAAGAGGTGGGAGCTGGAGAGGACGAGCACGAGAAGCAGGGCAAGGACTCGAGTCTTGGCGAATTTTGGCATTTCGTTTTTTGAAACTCTCAATAACTTGGCGGACGGCCCAGGGCTACCGAACCGCCACGGCTGGTCCAGATGTCTGGAGAAACTCTGAACAAGTCTCGTCAATTTTGACGCTCTGTCATTTCGAAGTGACGCGAGAAATGCCCATAACTTCGAATCTTCAAGACTCTCGCAAGCTTTCTTCCTGCGTGGTGTCGTCATAAGGAAGTTGAAGAGGATCGGGCTACTTTCGGCACCCCGGGAATTCCTCGCTTCGCTTCGGAATGACATCCAACAATATATTTGTTCAGAGCCTCCCTAGATTAGCCGAAATTTGGCGAAAAATGTGTGCACAACGGCTCATGCGACCGACACGATTGCACCACCACGCAAAACCGGGAGGAGGCCTGCGCCTCTTCCCGGTTTTCCTGCAATTCCAACTGTCCTGAGTTTGTACATCCTAAGTTCGTTCTACCGACGCGTTTCGTCCCGAGGCTCGTCTTTTGTAGGCAGTTTCACGGGTGGCTTTGCCGCGGGCGGGTGAGCCGGTGGCTGAGCTTGCGGTCGAACCGGTGGCTCAGCGGGTGGGCGAGGCGGGGCGGTTCGTTCCCGCTGTTGCCACTGGTTGAACTTCCTCTCTTCGTCTTGACCCTGCTGCGGGCTTTTCGGCTGGGGCGGGGTTGCGGGCCGGGCAAGAGGGTGCGACCAGCCCGGCTGGGGACGGCCTTCGTCGCTGGGCGCGGGCTGGCGCGGGGTTTCTGGCTGAGGGACCCCCGGCCGCGGAACGTCTGGACGTGGGACGCTTGGTCGAGCAACATCCGGTCGAGGCGAATTCGGACGCTGCGGAGTGATTTCCTGTGTCCCTTCGGCGTTGCCCCGGACCGGGTTCGGCGGAAGCTGGTGCGGCTGCTGGGGCGCGCCCGGCGGATTGGGCCGCGGCACGTCGCTCCTCGGTAAGTCACCGCCAACGCGCGATGGATTCGGCGGTAGTTGGTGAGGCGGCATTGGTTGTGCCGGTGTGTTGCCGCCGGACGTGTTGGGAGGCAACTGGTGCGGTGGCATGGGTTGGGCTGGTGCTGGTGTCGGCGGTGGCAGCGGTCTGGGGCCGCGAGATACCAGCGGGTCTTGCCGCTGCGCCAAAGGCACCACCGGGGGCGCTGGAGGCCGCTGGGCGACCACCTGGCGCGTCGCTACAGCTGCCGGTGGCGCGATGCGTGTGGGCCTACCGGGACCCATCACGCTGGTTTGCACCGGGGCAATGCCCGTCATCCGGGTAACCGGGGCCTGTTGAAGGTCGCGCTGGGAAACCGAGACGATGTTATGGGCGACCGGACGGGCGTTGACGAACGTATCGTGCGATACGGCGGTGACCGCGTTTGGGGCGGTCTGGTTCACGTACACGATTTTGGTGACGTTGTTGTTGACGACAGTGGTGTTGTTGTTGATCACCGTCGTGTTGTAGACGTTGGTCACCTTGGTGATGTTCACGACGGTATTGGTGACGTTGACCTGATTCACGTAATTACGGCTCACGTGGTAGTTGGGAACGAAGACTTCCCCGGGTCCCAGCGGAAACCACGCTAAGCCGCCACCACCTCCAAATCCAACTGAAAGGAAACCGCCGCCGACAAAGGCGACGAGCGCGGGAGCATAGACGGGACGCACCACGACTGGCCCTGGCACCCAAGCCCAGGAGTCGCGGACATGGCACCAGCGGCCATAGTGGAAGGGAGCGAAGCCCCAGGGTTCGTCGTCGACCCAGGTCCATCCCCACGGGGCGATGAAGGCCCAGTGGCCTTCGCGGTAGGGTGCCCAACCGGAATCGACGGCCGTCGGGATCCAGACGTGGCCGTAGGTGGCGTCATAGCTCCAGCGGCCATTGGCGTCTAGGTCCTCGTAGCCGGTCATTTCGCGGGAGACGTAGCTGGCGGATTCGGAACGGTCTTCGCGATGATCGCGGTCCCAGGACCAGCGGTCAAAGGCATCGTCGCGGGGGAGGGGGTTGATTTCGTAGTCGAGACGCTGATTCTGAGCGTTATCCCGGTCGCCATCCTGGGCGTTATCTTGATCAGCGCCGCCGCGGAAAATGGCCTGCTGGTTGGCCACAATGGTGTAGGAGTTCCCGCCGCCCAGCGCCTGACCGCGACCACGGAACACATCGATGATGGTGGCTTGGCCGTCGGGGTTCACATCCACGCGGTACTGGCCAGCGTATTGGATCTGGAACGAGAGGTTGGGCGTATCCACTTCCACGGAATCGTCGTCATCCAGGTGGCGCACGTTCAGGATGACGGAACCCTGCGCCAGGCGCAGCTGCGTGGTGTGGTCGTCGAGATCAAGAAAAGTGAGGCTGGTTTCGCTGCCAAAGCGGATGGCGGTGGACCCTACGTGCATTTCGCCGCGAGCGTTGCGGTCGGCCCACAGGTTGTCGCCTGTGGTCATGGGTCGGTTGGGCACGGCCTCGACCCAGTTGCCTTCGCCGCCGGGCTGGAAGGAGACGGAGCCCTGCGAGTAGTTCATGCGGGCGACGCGGCTGGGCGGATCATCGTAGGAGCGCCCGTCGTAGGAGCGGCCGTCGTTTTGCTGGTCATCTTGTTGGCCGAGTGCGTATGGCGCGGAAGTCGTGACTAGGCACGTGAGAAAAAGGGCAGCAAAGGGAAACCAAGTCCAAACCTTGGGGCGGTTCATATTCGTGAGGCCTCGATTCGAAATGTCAACTGACCCTAGAGTAAACCCGGATCGAACCAGAATGTTGTATCCATTGATACACCAGCTTTTAAAATCAACAACATAGCCGCAAACTACAGTGGCTCTCGCGGCAGTCGGCACGAAGGTAATTGTCGCCACGTTCCCTCGTGCCTGAGAATGAAAAACATGACGCAGCAGGCCTCTTCCCGGAAATCAGTATGCCGAATCAGGCTGCTATTTCCGCTGCTGTTGGTCTGCGGCCTGGCCGGGGGTGCGTTGGCGCAGAGCCAAAGCGGCGAGTTGCGGCTAAGAATTACGGACCCGGATGGGCTGGCGGTGAAGAGCACGGTGGAGTTGGTAAGCGAGGCCAATCGATTTCACAAGACATTGACTACCAATGCTCAGGGTTTGCTCACGGCGAAATTGTTACCCTTCGGTCTTTACCGGGTGGAAATTCAGCAGGAGGGATTTGCTCCATTCTCGGAAGCGTTGGAGGTTCGTTCCGCAGTGCCTGCGGAGTTGCACGTCACTCTGAGCCTGGCGCCGTTAAGCACATCCCTGGTAGTTACGGACGCGGGCGCTACTTTGATTGATCCGCACCGCACAGGGACCGTGAACCGCCTCGGCACCGGAGAAATAGAAGACCGAACGGCATCTTCCCCCGGGCGCTCGCTCCAGGATCTGGTGAACTCGCAGCCAGGGTGGCTGTATGAAGGTAACGCTGTGTTGCACCCGCGCGGCTCGGAGTATCAGACGCAGTTTGTGGTGGATGGAATTCCGCTCACGGACAATCGCTCGCCCAGTTTCGGCCCGGAGGTTGGGGCGGACGATGTGCAGTCCATGAGCATCTACACCGCCGGGATTCCGGCGGAGTATGGGCGCAAGCTGGGCGGCGTGGTGGAAGTGAACACGGCGCGCGATACTCGGCAGGGCCTCCACGGGGATGCGGACATTTCCGGAGCGAGTTTTGCGGCAGCCGACGGTTCCGGCGGGCTGCAATATGGCTGGGGCAAGAACACGTTGGGCGTGAGCGGTGGTGGGAGCCGGACAGATCGCTACCTGAACGCGCCCGTCTTGCAGAACTACAGCAATCGTGGAACCACGGGGGAGTTTGCGGCCAATTACGAGCGCGACATCACAGAGAGCGACCGGCTTAGCGTTGCGGTACGGCATGAGTTCTCCCGCTTTCTGGTGCCGAATGAGCAGGTGCAACAGGCGGCGGGGCAGAGGCAGGACCGTGACAACTTTGAAACGATGGGCACCGCCTCTTATCAGCACATTTTCTCCCCAAATGTGGTTGCGGGCTTTCATGGAATGGTCCGGGATGACGGCGAGGGGCTGGTGTCCAATCCGGCATCGACGCCGATTGCGGCATGGCAGAGCAATGGTTTTCGGGAAGTGTATTTCAAGAGTACGATCTCGGTGCATCGCGGCCGCCAGGAATGGAAGGCCGGAGTCGAGTCCGACGCGACGTTTCTGCGGGAGAAATTTCGCTATGAGATCACCGACCCCACGAAGTTCGTCCCAGGGACGCCGCCGACATTTCAGTTTCCTGGGGGAGCTAGGTTCGCTCGCGGATTGAGTTGGGAGCAATCGGCGTTCGCGCAGGATCTGATCCGCCTGGGGAAGTGGAGCATCAGCGCCGGTTTGCGCTGGGATCACTATCAATTATTGCTGAATCAGAACGCCGCGAGCCCGCGCCTTGGGATCGCCCGCTATGTGCCGACCGCGGATTTGGTTGTTCACGCCTCGTATGACCGGGTCTTCCAGACGCCTGATTTTGAGAACATTCTGCTTTCAAGTTCCTCAACCCTGGTGTCGCTGAATCCCCAGGTGTTGCGCTTACCGGTGCACCCTTCTCAAGGCAATTTCTTTGAAGCCGGAATCACCAAAGGCTTTTTCAACAAGGTCAGCCTGGATGCCAATTGCTTTATCCGCCGCGTGAACAATTTTGCGGACGATGACCAGTTGCTGGATACGGCCGTGAGTTTTCCGGTATCGTTTCGCAAGGCCAGCGTATACGGAGCTGAGGGCAAGCTTTCCATTCCGCAATGGGGTCGGCTTTCTGGGTTTGTCAGCTACTCGTATATGGTGGCTTCCGCATCGCTCCCGGTAACGGGTGGGCTATTTCTTGGAGACGAAGCGCAGACGTTGAACTCCGCGAGCGGTCGTTTTTGGGTGTCGCAGGACCAGCGCAACACGGTGCGAACACGGTTCCGTTACCAAATCGTTCCGCGGGTGTGGGCGGCGGTGGGCGCGCAATCCGGCAGCGGCTTGCCTGTTCAGTTCACGGGAACACAGGCGGATGCGGTGGCGCAGTTTGGACAACCGATTGTTGATCGCGTGAACTTTGGCGCAGGCCGTGTCCGGCCCTCTTTTTCCCTCGACGCCACCGTCGCAGCGGAGATATGGAATCGAGACGGTTTCTCCCTGCGGCTGCAAGGTGACGTACAGAACATCAACAATCGCCTGAACTTGCTTGATTTTGCGGGGCTGTTTTCGGGAAACGCGATTGCTCCGCCACGCAACTATTCGTTCCGTTTGCGCGCGAGATTTTAGCGCCGGTAATTGGGCAAGAGTTGTGAAAAAGAGTTCTAACAAAGAAAGAGCCGGATGCGTGGGCATACGGCTCTTGGGTTGTAAAACCTTGGGACGGCTTACTGAGCCGTCTCGGTGAAGGTGACCGTTCCGACTCCCGACATCGTGGCCGTAACGTGCACGACCTGAGGCGTCGTGGGCAGGGTATAGGTGGCGATGGCCCGGCCCAGAGAGTCGGTGGTGACGTTAGCTGATGCAAAGGTGCCGCTGACACCTCCGTCGTTGAAGGCGACGGGAACTCCGGCAACGCCGTTGTTGTACTGGTCCACGACCTTGGCAATCAGCTTAGCGGGCAGCGTGGCTCCCGCCAGAGCTTTTTGGAAGTTGCCAGAGACCAGCGAGATTCCCGTGGGCGCTCCGGCCAGGATCGTAATGGGCAGTGTTTGGCGAATACTGCCGGACATGGCAGAGATGGTGATGGCGCCGCCGATGATGCCGCTGGTGTAGAACGTTTGGGCGCGGCCCTTGGCGTCGGTGACGATGTTGTTCGCCGAGAAGAGGCCACCCTTGCCGCCGTCGCTGAACACGATGGTTCCGCCGGGGACGCCGTTGCCGAGCGCATCGTCCAGCTGAACGACGAACGGTGCTGCCAGCGTGGTTTGCAGCGGACCAGTCTGTCTGCTGCCGCTGACGACCGCGATGTGGTTCGGGGTGGCCCCAACTACGGTCACCGAAAATTTGGCGACCGTTGAGCTGGCATAAGAAGCTGTCGGCGTGTAGGTTCCGCCGGTCTTCGAGGTGGTGTACGTCGTGCTGGCATGCCCAGAGGCATCGGTGATAACGGGGTTGGGACTGAAAGTTCCTCCGCCCGGGGCATCCTTGAACGTGACGCTGGCACCGGCGACGGGCAAGCCGCTATACGGGTTGGTGGCAGTCACCTGAAGTGGAATTGGCAGGGCCGTGAGTCCCGGAGCGGCCTGGTTGCTGCCACCCGTGGGCGTAAGGTTGGTGAGTAAGCCCAGGATTTGCAGGTTCAGATTGGCACCCACGAAAACTTTGCCGTTGGCAATCGTCGGGGTATTGAAGTGGGCCAAGACCCCCATCTTCGAGTTGTTGTAGAGCGCCGGCAGGCTCGCATCGGAAGCATCGAAGGCGACGAAGCCGTTGCCGTTGGGGATCCACAGAACGCCGTTGCTGTTGCCGTTGGCGGAAATGGAAGGCGTGTGTGCGCAGCACATGGTGCTGTTATTCCGGTTGAGGAGCACCATCTGCCCATTCTGCATCGAGAACTGGGTCAGGCCCTGGTTTTGTCCGGTCAAGTAGACGAAGTTGTTCCAGTAAGCTGGCGTGCTGAACATGCGGCCCACCTGGCTTCCCGGTGGCGTGTGCGAAGTTGGCGGAACGACGTTTCCGTCAAACGGAATGAACTGCACGATCTGGCTGTTGTCGGTCGGGTTGAACTGGCCCATGTTGTCGCGGTCCAGCACGTAGACGGATCCTTCCTTGCCGGAGCCAACCAGCAGGTGAGGGTGCGCTCCAGGCTGGTCAGGCAACATGAGGACGCCAGCTGAACCCACGTCGAGATCAGTGGAATTCAGGTAGTTTACGTTATAGGGCGTGAAGTAGTCGCGCGCGGCGAGCACGCCGTTGCCGTTCCAGCCAATGCGCATAATGCTGGAGCCGTAGTCGTTGCCGCCAGTGTTGGCGTCGAATCCGCCGTTGGCGGTCGAGAAGAAGATGTTGCCAGCGTCATCGGAGGCCAAGCCACTCCCCGACTGCCAGATGTTGCCACGAGCGGCGGTGGTGTCCGGGGTATCGTTGTAAACGCCTAGTTGCAGCAGGGTGGTGGCGTCGTAGGCCACAATCCAGCCGCGCGTATTCTGGCCGTCGCAGCCGTTGGAGCCAAAGGCGACGTAGACGATGCCCTGGGACAGCAGAAGTCCCGGCCGCGCCAGCATGTTCTTGGCGGAACCATTGAGCAGCAGCATGCCGAGTTTGCCGGTGACCGTGGCGTTGATGTCCACCGGACCGCCTGCTTTTTCCATTCCGGTTGCCAGATCCAGGGAGTGGATGCGGAAATGGTAGCTACCGTTTTCTTTGGTTTTGGCTACGACATAGATGGTCTGGGACGCGACGTCAATGGTGGGCGTCCCCAAAATTCCCATTTCCTGGAAAGCGGTGGTGCTGGTGCAGCCCAGGTCCACGGCTGGCTCGGAGGTGATTCCCGCTGCCGGGTTCAGGAAATTGACCTGCCACAAGGGACTGCCGCCGTTGGCGGTATCGGCGTCGAAAGCGTAGACACTGTCATGCAGGGTCACCACATATACGATGTTGCGCAGACCCTGGCCCGGGATGTTCACGTTGGAAACAAACAGCGGCTGAGCCGCGACCAGGCCATCCACCGGCAGGGTGGCAATGATGCCGAAGGTGGACGCATTCACGTTGCCAGGTGTCAGAACGGTCTCGTTGGCATTCAGGCCAGAGCGGGTGTTGTCATTGTGCTGGGTGACGACGTTGACCTGTCCGAAAGCCGGGAGCGAAACCAGGGCGAACAGCAGGCCCAAAATGGCGGTCAGCGATCGGCTGACGCCGCGAAGCTGCTTCGGTGCGGAAAAGGCGAAAGGATTCATCATGGCCGGTTCAAACTCCTGTGAGGGATGCCTACCAAGTGGCAAGCGGAGGGCCGAAATCAGACTTGGCAGGGAATCGGGGATTTCCTTTATTATCACAGACTTCTGTGCAGGCTGTGGGAAAATCATGTGCAAAGTTTTTCACATTGGCTGTGGCAGGGAGCACAACTGGGGTGGAGTAGGACAATCGTGCTACCGGCTGGTTACCCGAGCCTCAGGGCCTGATTTGTGGCTCTTAGAGCTTCAGGGGCGCAGAGTGGGCCGCAGCAACACTTCGCTCACAAACGACTGCGGGGACTGGGTGACCAGCATCTGGACCGCATGGGCGACGTCCTCGGGTTGCAGCATGCGTTTAGGGTCTTTACCCTTGTGGGGAGAGAGTTCGGTGTTGGTGGAGCCGGGGCAGACGACGGAGACGCGGATGCCGTGTTCGCGGAGTTCTTCGGCGGCGGAATAGCTGAGGCCGTTGAGTCCCCATTTTGAGGCGGCGTAAGCTGCGCCGTTGGGCAGCGCGTTTTTGCCGGCGAGCGATGAGATGTTCACGATGTGGCCGGTTTTGGCTGCGATCATGAGGGGCGAGAATGCCTTCATGCAGAAGTAGACGCCGCGTAGGTTGGTGTTGAGAATGCGGTCCCAGTCTTCATTGGCGAGCTTGTGCAGCGGGTCGCCAAAGCCGCCGATGCCTGCGTTGTTGACAAGGATGTCGCAGCGGTGGAGGGTCTGTTCAACCAGGTGGGCGGCTTGCTCGACCGAGGCGAACATGGTGACGTCGCACAGCAACGCCTGTGCGGAACCTTGCGCGGCGTGGATTGCAGCTACCGTTTGGTCGAGATGCAATTGCGTGCGACCGCAGGCGACCACATGAGCACCCAGGCTGGCGAGGTTGCTTGCAATGGCGGCACCGATGCCCCGTCCGGCACCGGTTACGACGGCGACTTGATGTTGCAGGAACTGGTGCCCGTTCGTGCTCATGCTGGTCGGGTTTTGGTCGATGGTCATATTTTGTAACCTATAAGTTTGTGGCCCCACATTGGTGCCAGTGGTGTCCAAGTATCCAAGTTCGAGGAAAAGGCATCCTAGCAGATGAGGGAAATCGAAATTGCTGGCTTGCCTTAAGGCTTGTACCGTCAATATAATCCGGGCACCGGAAAACGTTGACCCGTGGCAATTTTGTGCGTGCGGCGGGTGCGCGGTTTCGGAGCTTCTTGTAGCGGGCGGCGCCGATGCCTGTTTGTGAAGTGGAATGCCGTCCCTAATTTCCCGAAACTACCCGAAACTACCCGAAACTAACGGAGGAGTAATTTTGATGAAGAAGATATTGGCGTTGATGCTGCTGACCCTGGGAGCACTGGCGCTTGCCACCCCGACCGCCGTGGCCCAAGCTGCTGCGGCCCCGCCTGCTGCGGCTCCTGCTGCTGCCGCCCCTGCTGCTACGGCCCCGGCCACGCAGAAGAAGGAAATTAAGGATCAAGCGGAATACAACGCCTATGTGGCCGCCATTCAGCAAACGGATGTCAACGCCAAGATCAGTGGGCTAGAGGCATTTTCCCAGCAGTATCCCAACAGCGTAGTCCGAGAAGATGGCATGGAAGCGCTGCTGGCGGCGTACCAGCAAACGAACAACGCGGCCAAAGTGGAAGATGTGGCGCAGCGTCTGTTGGTGATTAATCCCAACAACATCAAGGCGCTCGCCATTCTTTCGTATTTGAAGAAAGCCAGCGGAGACTTTGCCAACGCTCGCAAATTTGCCGAGCAGGGTTCGACCGCACTGGCCAACTACGCCAAGCCGGACGGCGTGGCCCAGGCTGACTACGACAAGCAGAAGGTCAGCTTCACCGAACTGTTCAACAATGTGATTGGTTATTCGGCGTGGCAGACGAAAGATTTTGCCTCGGCGCAGAAGTTCCTCAAGCTCTCGGTAGCGGGAAATCCGACGAGTCTCGAAGACGTTTATGCGCTGGCGGTTTCCTCGCTGCCGCCTTCGACACCGGACGACATGCCAGCTGGCTTGTTCTGGATTGCCCGCGCGGCCGCTCTTTCCACCGACCCCAAGGGTAAGGAACAGATCAGCAAGTTTGGCCACAGCAAGTACGTGAAGTACCACGGCACCGAAGATGGCTGGGCGCAGCTGCTGGCCCAGGCCGCCAACACGCCCGCGCTTCCGGCTGGCTTCGACGTGACCAAATACGTTCCGCCAACGCCCGAGCAACAGGCTGCCGACATTGTGCAGAAGAAACAGCCCAAGGACATGGACTTTGCCGAATGGGAGCTGGTTCTCTCCGAGGGCAAGCAGGAAGACAAGGACAAAGTCTGGAACGCCATCAAGGGTCAGCCGTTGCAGATGGTCGGCAATGTGATCTCCGTGACCCCGACCAAGATTCAGTTGGCGGCCAGTGTGGATGACATTGAAGCCAAGAAGCTGGACATTGAACTGACGATGGCCGGCCCGATTCCAGCCAAGATGATGCCCAAGGAAGCAACCGACTTGCAGTTCGGCGGCGTTCCGGATAGCTACACGCCGAAGCCTTTTGTCATGCAGATGATCAACGGAACTTTGCTGACCAAGGCCGCTCCGACACCGGCACATAAGGCTCCGGTGCACCATAAGGCTACGCACTAGGCGGTTTGAACTCAAGCGAAACAAAAAGGGCAGCCAGAGATGGCTGCCTTTTTTGTTTTCCGATGATCCCAGTCAGCGATTCGCCAGAGTGTGGAGCTGCGTCAGACCGAGCAATCGTTCGTCGGCTGTAACCAGAGTTAGCCCCAAGACCTCGGCAGTCGCTGCCAGAATACGGTCGGACGGGTCTTGATGTAAGGAAAGCTCACGCGCCCGCAGAGCAATCTCATGCGTGAATGGAGCCTGTTTGGTTCCGGAGGTTGCCTCTGCCAGCCATTCCGCCAGATCCCCAGGGATGTGGATTCTCTTCTTGAAGTTCAAGGTGAGAGCTTCCCAGGTGCTGATCGGGGAGAGCCAAAGTTCATTGGCACCGCTGGAGAGTTCTCGGGCGGTGTTGGGGCCAAGTCGTTCAGGCTCAAGCAGCGTCCACAGCCAGATATGGGTGTCGAGCAGGAGCTTCAATCGCGAAGAGCCTCCCACTCGTCCGGGTCATTCGCTGGTGACACAATGTCGCCAAGAATCTCGAATTTGCCCTTCATCGAACCAATCCAGGCTGCCCGATCCTGCACCACCTCGGTGGGAACGACATCAGCGACCGGTTTGCCAAAGCGGGTCACGCGAATCGGTTCCCGAGTGCGGCGAACCTGTTCGAGCAGGCCCAGACACTTGGCTTTGAACTCGGAGATAGATACTTCTTCCACTCTAGCGACCATAGTTAAAAGTTTAAACCATGGTCGATTAAATGGTCAATCTGACCTAGGTTAAGGAAAATCCGCCGCCTTAGCGTGCCAATTTCCGCTCGTGCGGCAGCAGACGGGTGCTCCGCGAGGGGCGCTTGCCAACTTCCCGGATCGGTTTCAGGTCGATCTCCAGCTCCGCCAGGGTCCGGCTAAGGGTGTTGCGGTGCATACCCAGCTCGCGCGCGGCGCGGCACTGGTTGCCTTTGTTTTCCTCGAGCACGGCCAGGATGAAGCGCTTCTTAAATTCGCGCACAGCCTCGGAGTAGAGGATTTTGCTATTGTGCATTTGCAGGACGAGGGATTCGAGTTGGTCTTTCACTGGGGAACCTTTCGTTTGATGTCAGTCGTGCTGGGTCCTTGCTAGGTCGTTCTGCAACTAGTATGTCGAGCCGTGAAGCGAGTTAAGGAGAGGCGTGCTTATCTCCGTGCATCGCACCGGCCTGGAATTTCGTTACCGCATCGGCGCCTTGGCGGAAGCGCGCGCGTATTTCTGATGGTGCCAGCCAACTCGCTCCCCGCGCCACCACCAGAAAATAGGGAGCCAGTTGCGAATCTTCCAGCCAATTTGACTGCGGGTTGAACGTGGTGAAGCCGAGCAACACCACAGCCGCCGTCAAACAGCCTCGAACCAAACCAAACGCTGCGCCGAGAATTCGATCAAACCAACGCAACCCTACTTCTTTCAGCGCCCAACGAACCAGCCTGCCGGTGATCCCGGCCAAAATAATGACCGCGAGCAGGATGGTAATGAATCCAATGATTTCGGCAATCCACTGCGACTTTACGTACGGAGCGAACCACGCCGCCACGACATGATACTCCCATGCCGCGAGCAAGTAGCCTACCACCAAACCGGCGAGTGAGATGGCCTCAAAAACGAAACCTTGAAACGCGGCCAGGAGCACGGAAGCGCCAACAATGACGAGGATTCCCCAGTCAGCCGCGTTCAATGCAGTGAGGGTCACGCACGGCTCCGTGGGGTGCCAGCCATGCTCGTGCTACCCATGCTCGTGCTACTCAGGCTCGTGCTACCCATGGAGTTCTCGTCCCGTGAGGCGGCGGTACGCTTCTGTATATTTCTCGCTGGTTTTGAGGGCGACTTCGCCTGGCAGCGCTGGTGCTGGTGGCTGCTTGTTCCATTTTATCGATTCAAGATAATCGCGCACGAATTGCTTGTCGTAGGAGTTTTGCGTTTTGCCGGGCGAATAAGTATCGACGGGCCAGAAGCGGGAGGAGTCCGGCGTGAGGACTTCATCCGCGAGGGTAATGCCAGCATCGGTGCGGCCGAACTCGAATTTTGTGTCGGCGATGATGATGCCTTTTTGTCGGGCGTAGTCGGCAGCTTTCTTGTAGATGCCGAGCGTGAGAGAGCGCAGTTGCTCGGAAAGTTCAGCGCCGAGGATGCCGACCATGCGCTCGAAAGAAATGTTTTCGTCGTGGCCGGTCTCGGCCTTGGTGGCCGGGGTGAAGATAGGTTCAGGAAGTTGGTCGGAGTCGCGCAGACCGGCGGGGAGCGGAATTCCGCAGACGCTGCCGCTGGCTTGGTATTCCTTCCAGCCGGAACCGGAGAGGTAGCCGCGAGCCACGCACTCAACGGGGAACATCTCCGCGCGCTTGACGAGCATGGACCGGCCCTGGAGCTGGTCAGCATACTTTTGCAGCGCGGCCGGGTACTGGCTGATTTCCGCCGAAGCGACGTGGTTGGGAACGACGTCCTTGAGGAATTCAAACCAGAACATCGACATTTGGGTGAGCACCCGGCCTTTGTTGGGGATGCCGGTGGCAAGCACATAGTCGAAGGCGGAGATGCGGTCGGTGGCTACGAACAACAGGTGGCTGGCGTCAACGTCATAGACATCGCGCACTTTACCGCTGGCTCGGAGGCTGAGGTCGGGAAACTTGGTGGTTAGGAGGACGGTGTCTAGGAGTTCAGGCATGACTAATTTTACCCAGAAAAGCAGCGTCGATTCTAATGGGTGGAAAAATTTTGTCAACCGGGGCAGAAATATTTTTCGGTTGACTTTTGAGCCTAGCCGGGACCCGCCGAATCGGTGGAGGGCGCCTCCCGGATCGCGCAGCGCCCACGTTCATGGAAGGGAACATTCTGGGCATTTGCCGCAGGAGCCTGCTGTCCGGGTGCTTGCGATGTATTCTCGCCAACGGTCTTGAACCCGTCGCTCGAGTGGCATAGGATGATGGGCACGTTGCGTAGAGTCCCAGATCCGCAAGCCCGGAGGAAAAATGGTTCGCTTCAAGATCAACGGCCAAGAACGAACTCACGATGGCGATCCCGAAATGCCTCTCCTGTGGTACTTGCGGGATATTGCCGAATTTACCGGCACCAAGTTTGGCTGCGGCATGGCTCTGTGCGGAGCCTGTACCGTTCATCAGGACGGAGACGCTGTGCGATCCTGCTCCGTCGCCATGAAGGACGTGAATGGCACGAGCATCACGACCATTGAAGGGATCTCCAGCGATGGCCTACATCCGGTGCAGAAGGCTTGGATGGAGATCAAGGTTCCGCAATGCGGATATTGCCAGACCGGGCAGATCATGCAAGCCATTGCCTTGCTCAAGCAGAATCACAATCCGAGCGACCAGGAAATTGACACGGCGATGTCTGGCAACCTGTGCCGTTGCGGGACCTACCAGCGCATTCGAGCGGCGATCCACCAGGCTGCCAAGGAGCTAGCGTGAGCGAAATTCAAAATGTTAGCCGACGCAATTTCCTGAGGACTTCGTTTGCGGCGGGGACGTTCGTCCTGGGCGCACGTTTACTTCCTACTCCGCTCTGGGCCGACACCGGTGCGGCAGTTTTCCAGCCGGATATGTTTCTTGGCATTGCGTCCGACGGCACCGTCACAATTGTGGCGCACCGCTCAGAGATGGGTTGCGGCAGCCGCACAGCTCTGCCCCTGGTGCTCGCTGATGAACTGGACGCGGACTGGGCGAAGGTAAAGATTGACCAGGCGATTGGCGATGCGAAGTTCGGCGACCAGGATACCGACGGCTCCCATTCGGTACGCAGCTTTTTCGACCAGATGCGGCAGGTTGGCGCCACGGGTCGCGCGATGCTAATTTCCGCAGCCGCGAAGCAATGGAGTGTTCCAGAAGCGGAGTGTTCCACCGAGCCTGGCGTCGTGCTGCATAAAGCCAGTAACCGCAAAGCAGGCTACGGAGAGCTCGCCGCTGCCGCATCGCAACTGCCGGTTCCCAAGAAAGCGGACGTCAAACTCAAAGACCGATCACAGTGGCGCTACATCGGCAAAGACAGCGCTCTGTTCGACCTTCCGGAGATCGTAACCGGCAAAGCGATTTTTGGCATGGACGCGAAAATGCCGGGCATGGTGTATGCCTCGGTGGAGCATCCTCCAGTACTGGGGCAGAAGGTGAAGTCTTACGACGACAAGGCAGCCTTGAAGGTGCCAGGCGTGAAGCAGACGCTGACCATTCCGCCATTCACCCCGCCGTGCTTGTTTCAGCCGCTGGGAGGCGTCGCCGTGATCGCCGACAACACCTGGGCGGCGTTCCAGGGACGCAAAGCCCTGAAGATTGAATGGGGCCCAAGCGCCCATTCCGAATACAACTCCGGCCCTTTCCGCAAGACGCTGGAGACCACCGCGCGCCAGCCCGGCAAAGTGGCCCGCAATGTTGGCGACGTCGATGCCGAATTCGCCAAGGGCGGGAAAACTCTGGAGGCCGAGTATTACGCTCCGCATTTGGCACACGCCTCCATGGAGCCGCCTGTTGCAGTTGCGGAATACCGCGACGGCAAAGTGCTGGCATGGGCGCCGACGCAAAACCCTCAAGCCGTGCAGGAAACCATTGCGAGCGTCATGGGCATCAAGAAAGAAGATGTAACCTGCCACGTAACCCTGCTGGGCGGCGGCTTCGGCAGAAAATCCAAGCCCGACCAGGTGGCCGAAGCGGCTGTCCTCTCCAAGCAACTCGGCAAGCCCGTGAAGGTGGTGTGGTCGCGCGAGGATGACATCCGCTTCGACTTCTTCCACTCCGTGGCTGCCATGTACTTCAAAGCTGCGATTGGCCCGAACGGTAAGCCGACCGCCTGGCTGCAACGCACGGCCTACCCGCCCATCAACTCCACGTTTGACGTCAACGCGAAATATGCCGACGACGAAATGGGCTTGGGTTGGAACAACCTGCCGTGGGATGTTCCCAACCACCGTGCGGAAAACGGTCCGGCCGACGCCCACGTGCGCATCGGATGGCTGCGTAGCGTCGCCAATGTTTATCACGCGTTTGGCATTCACTGCTTTACCGATGAGCTGGCCCACGCCGCGAAGCAAGACCCCGTAACGTATCTCCTGGATTTAATTGGCCCCGCGCGCATTGTGGATTTAGGTGCGAAGCCGGACCCGACTAAGCCGGAAGACGAAGAAGCCAAAACCTATCCGCTGGATACGGCGCGTTTGCGGCACGTGGTGGAGCTGGTCGCGGAGAAGTCGGGCTGGGCCAAGCGTCCCCGCGCCGCCGGCCACGGATTCGGCATCGCCGTGCATCGCAGCTTCCTCACTTATGTAGCCACGGTCGTCGAGGTTGAAGTGGACAAGAAAGGCCAGGTCAAAATTCCCAACGTGTGGACCGCCGTGGATGCGGGCACCATTGTCGCGCCTGACAACGTTCGCAACCAGTTCGAAGGTGCCGCCCATTTTTCGGCGAGCTTGGCCATGCTTAGCGAAATCACCGTGACGAACGGCATGATCGATCAAAGTAACTTCAACAACTACAAGCTAGTTCGCATGGGACACGGCCCGAAAAAGACCAACGTCTACATCGTGGAAAGCGACGCTCCTCCGGCGGGCGTGGGAGAACCCGGCGTGCCTCCGTTCGCTCCGGCGTTCTTCAACGCAATCTACGCGGCAACGGGCAAGCGCGTGCGGGAGATGCCGCTGGCGAAGACGAAGCTGGTGTGAGTTCGTAGTGAAGCGAGCAGTTCACGAGCCGTCGATGGCCTCTTTGCGCGTTGGCTCTGGTTCTGTTTTTTTCGTCTATTCTGCCGTCTCCGCCTCCGCCTCTTCGGTCCTAAATTGATTCTTGTCCCAGGCATCAGCGCCGACGCCAGTGTTTCCGACCTGGTCGGGATCGATGACGACGGTCTCGAGACGCCTGGGTTGGAGTTGCATCTGGCGGAGGTTGAGGGAGGCGGTCTGGAGGGCGTAGAGGAGGAGGCCGGAAACCTTCGGATCGAGCTGGCGGGTGAGGACGAGGCGAATGACCTGCATGAGGGCGACCTGGACGGAGTCGGCGTCCTCGAGAAGCGGCATATTGACGACTTGCAGCTCGGCGGGCTGCCCGGCTTTCAGGGTGATTTGCTGGCTCTTCCATTTTTTGTGAAAGAAACAGAGACGTTGTTCGCGCAGGGCCGGGGAGCCGCACTGGGTGCCATTGGTTTTGATGTGAGCGCACCGCGGAATGTAGACGTCGTAGAACATGAGAGTGCCTCCACCCCCCCCCGGTCTCTTGGAATCAACGAGATACACGGCGAAGGGGGCCAAAATCTTTGATTTTAAAGGACTTACACGGAAAATCCGGGAAACAAAGGAGATAGGATCGAGCAGCCATGATCCATTTCCGGCACGAGTCCTTATTGATATGGTGTGGCCAAACGGGTTCTTAAGTCAACGATTATTTTGGAAAGATTGAGCGGGTTCTGAAATCGGAAGGTGAGGGTGGAACGGTATTTGGGCACGGCCTAAGTTCTGGTTCGCGAAAGCCGGTGAACGTCCCGTCTGTCCCCGGGTTCCCACCTCCGGCACGAGTCCTTATTGATATGGTGTGGCCAAACGGGTTCTTAAGTCAACGATTATTTTGTAAAAAATGGAACAGGTTCTGAAAGCGGAAGGGAAGGAAGTGACGGTATTTGGGCACGTTAGGTTCTGGTTCGCGAAAACCGGTGAAAGCCCCGTCTGTCGCCGGGTTTGACGTTATTCCGTCTGGGCCCGGTTTCCCAATACGCCGGACGACCATCCGGTATCAGGGACGGCCCAGGTTAGCGCCAAAGTACGGCGCAAACCTGGGGCACCCGGCAGTCGGCGCTTCTTTCCGCGGCCTACCCCCACGCCGCTGCTTCAGTCCTGCCTCGCCCAACTCGGTGTATCGATCCTTCCACGCGTACAGACGCTTGCGCCGAATCCCCAGTTCCTGCGCCACGGCGCTTACGCTTTCTCCCGACCGTACTCGGCGCACGGC